>JAILGF010000070.1 GCA_024696945.1 Lachnospiraceae bacterium
AATAAAAAAGGTGTCCCAAAGGACACCTTAAGTAATCAAAGAATGTTAGGGTCAATGCCGACCATGATGTCAACGATAAGCTCGTTGGGATCGTCGGGATCGTTGAATGCTATATTGTAGCCGTTGGTAAGGGGCTTAAGGTTATGAACCTGTACGTACTTATACAGCTCCTTGATGCTGTCCTCGAGCTTACCGTCTTTTGCCTCATGGTGTACCTGAAGGGCATTGGTAAGTAAGAACTGGGGCTTAAATCTGTATTCAGTCAGCTGCTTTACTACTATCTCATGTGATACATCCTTATCAAGAGGGATAAGAACCTCCATATCCATGACGGGACCATTTGCAGTCTGCTCTACACCGTAAGTGGTGGTAACTGCGGGATGCACAGGCTTAGCATTAAACTCCTTTATAAGGCTTTCCATTTCTTTCCTTTTTTCGTTAAGAGTTTCCTGAGTAACCTTACCTCTGAAGGCAAGAACGTTTTTCATCTGAAATGTAAGACCGGTTTTGATTTCCATTTATATATCCTCCTCTTAAACCGCCGGTAAACTGACCGTAAAAGACATCTGCTCCCGGTAGCGGCATGGTTTATTATCTCATTTTTACGGGGAGATGTCAAGGATAAAACTATACATCAGCGTACTGACTCCGTCCCCTTAGCTTAAATCATCCAGACAGGAACGATCAAAGTATTGCTGTCAATGGCTGACAATTCTTCCCTCATACAGAGGATGGCTCCGGTTCCTCGCGGAACTGTTGCCTTATCCAGAACTTTAAACGCACCTGCAATCTCCTCCGGCTAAAATACGATTCAATCATATTTTAGCCGAAATGTGTTTAAAAAAGCAAGATTTCTTTTTAAAAAAATATAAAAGCCCTTGAAACCGGCTTTTAACCTAATTTCAAGGACTTTGAGATTCATATTAAATATATTTGGATTATTTAAGGGTAACATAATTAGACATTCTCAAAGCCTTGTATTTTCAAGGGTTTTCAAGTTTTTGTAACCTACCGTGTACCCTACCCATAAAAAAGCTTTATAATTTATCGTAGGACACAAGCAGGAAAGATAACCCCCTTTTTGTTTTTTGACTTTAGGTAAAGGGTTAAGAAGCCGACACCCTAAAAAGTATATAATACCCCCAGGGCATACCCTTTAAAACTGCATCAGACAGGCAGCAGATCCACCCTAAAGAGCAAAAAATACTGCTGCCCTGTCATTAATAACAAAGCTATAAGCCCCAATAATAAGGGCGTACCTTTTGGGTATGCCCACTATTTCACAAGCCATGAACCTTTCTTCTTAGATCCGATTCTTTCTATCACACCCTCGTCCAGCAATTCCTTCATCAACATTTGCACTGTTCTTCTGGACTTATCCATCATTTCTGACAACTCAACCTGCGTTAATGACGGATTTTCTTTAAGAAGCAGCAATATATATTCACGGTCAGTCATCTGGCTTTTCTGCGCTTTATTTTGCGCTTTAATCTGCGCTTTATTTTGCGCTTTATCATAAGCATAGTTCAGATTCCAAAGCGTAAGGAAAAAATTATAACCATCCGTATAAAACACTGGCTTTAGTTCTTCCTTATATCGTTCCTCTGCCTCATACGCATCAAGAATTTTCTTAAATCCACTTCCCCTTCGCTCCATAAGCCGCATTCTACCAAAAACATCTGCAAGAATCGGATTTCGCAGTTTTGACGGTACATGTCTTATATCCAGCAACTGAACCTCTGAACCATCAAACATTCCTCCGGGATTAGTGATGACAAGCCTGTCATCATAAATATCCACCTGACTGTGAGCTCCTGTCTGAAGATAGCTTCTGTGGATAAGAGCATTAACCAATCCCTCTTCCAATGCTCGTTCCGGATAGTCAGGCAACTCTACGCGTTTATCATTGTCTTTTTCATTCCTTCGTTCCGGACTGCCCGAGTATAATGATATCATAGTGTTTTTTGGAAAAAAAGAACCAAAAGGGGGGCAATTGGGGGACAGGGTTCTAGTCAACTAGAAAAGTTCTCCCCATTAAAAGCCCAATCTTTATACTCAGGTAGCCTGCCTTCGTACATGATTTATAATGCTGTGGGTTTTATTGAGGAATCCAAAGAGGATATAGATGTTAATAGACGTAAAATGATGTTAACCCCCATTTTGAAACAGAATATATTGTTATTTTACTCAAAAACAGAACGATATTCGGTTTATTGTTGACAAATGTCAGATACTGATGCATAATGAAATAAACAGAACGATATTCGGTTTATGGAGAGCGTAAAGATAATGAAGAACAACATTGCATTTAATGTAGGATATTACAAGTTTCACGAGGATGAAGGGCTTAATTTTCAGCTTAACAGGTTCTATACCTATGGCGCCTTTTCTCGGGATGAACTGATGGCCATTGCCGGGAAGATCGATGGATTTGAGAAATGGATATCTCTTTTCAGGGAAATGGGAGAAGAGGCCGAGAAGGCAAAAGAAACCTTAAAGGCTGCTACATGTTACAGGGCTGCTCAGTTTTATACGCTAAGCGATGAGAAGGATGCGGACGGTAACAGCCTTAAGCATCTGCTGTATGACAAGTGCGTAGAGCTTTATAATGACTATTATTTCAGCAGTTATCAAAATCTTAAGCTTGAAAGAATACCTTTTGACGAATGTGAACTGCCTGTATATTACTCAACATGCGAGAATCCAAAGGGAACTATAGTGATCCATGGCGGTTATGACAGTATTTCACAGGATTTCCTGGTCATGCTGTCATACTATACAGATAGGAATTATAACGTATACTTCTTTGAGGGCCCCGGACAGGGCGAGGTTCTTATGCACCATGATGTGAGAATGACTCCGGAGTGGGAACACTGTACAGGAGCGGTTTTGGATCATTTTGGATTAAAAGATGTGACGCTTATCGGTATTTCACTTGGCGGATATCTGGCAACCAGAGCAGCAGCTTATGATAGGAGAATCTCGAGACTTGTTATGTTTGATCTTATTTATGATTTTTATGGCGCGATCCTCAGTAAAATGGGGAGCTTCGGCAGAATATTCGACTACCTGACGCATCATCCGAAGAATATCCTTTGGAAATGGCTTGACAAAAAGTTTGATGAAAAATACTTTACTAAGTGGCTTTTATTGCAGGGGTATTCAATTTATGAAAATATTCATACGCCATGCGAGTATTTCAATCATATCAGGGTGTATAATACAAGAGATATTTCAAAATTGATAACACAGGATACGCTAGTGCTTGCAGGTGCAGGGGACCTGTATACTGTGTATTATCAGGAACAGATCGATGCTTTGGTAAATGCAAGGAGTGTTACGGGAAGGCTCTTTACTGAAGCTG
Source organism: Lachnospiraceae bacterium (assembly GCA_024696945.1). GTDB lineage: Bacteria > Bacillota > Clostridia > Lachnospirales > Lachnospiraceae > RUG11977. The sequence continues at coordinate 3,365 of JAILGF010000070.1, forward strand.
AGCATGCAGATCATCATTGCCAGATTGGTAATATGGGCCTTGCGCTTGATACGATAGCTGAATGGATAGAGGAGAAGACAAATGGCGAGAAAAGCGGTTCTGACAGGCGGTAAAAGAGATGAGATAATCCATACGGCTATGCAGCTATTCTTCGAGCATGGATATGAGGCAACTTCGGTACGTATGATCATGAATGAAGTTGGCGGTGAGATTGGTATGTTTTACCATTATTTCAAGTCAAAGGATATGTTGTTTGATACGGTTGTTGAGAGGTTTTTCCTGGAGTACCGCGTTAAGTTCGAAGAGGCTCTGGAGGCATGTGAGACCCGCGAAGACTTTGTGAAAACTATAATGCCTCTTTATGAACAGTCCATGGAAAGCTTTAATATGCTAAAGGGTAACATACATTGGACGATCCAGTCTTCAATGCATGTAGGAACTCTAATGGCATTAAAGCCTGCAATAGAATCGCTCCTGGAAAAGTGGCAAGCTAATGATAACCGGCCGGTCGGAATACTGGCAGGTCAGCTGCTATACGGTTTGTCAGCGACTGTTCATTCAACAGAATTCGAGACAATGGACCCGCCGGAGAAAGAAAAATGTGTTCTTGATTTTATCGGTCGGATATTGGATCGACCTTGAAGATGAAATCACAGTTTTATGGAGGATCAGCTTATATGTTTTATCTGATAGAAGAAACTTTGAAAGAGATCAAAAAGGAAGAATTGAAAAACACGGATAAGCAGTATGTCGCTGTGCTATCCTCGGATGAATGGAAACAGGATCTGGACAGCTTCGAAATGGGGATGGACATTGATCCTGATATGTCAGAGATGGATATTTTTAACACATTTATTATTGTCGGTATTCCTGCGGCTGTCGGATATGCGTGTATGAGTATTGTGTTTTTGGCCTTACTAATTACATGTGGTAACTTACGGGGAGGAGAATGATCATGAGAATCGCGGTGTTTTCGGATATTCATGGAAACTTGCAAGCACTGAAATCACCACTTTTGCAGATAAAAGATGCATATCCTAAAATGCTTATCGCACGTACAAGAAATGATGAATACCAATACGAAGGTATAAAAATTGTCGATTTAGCTGATTGGCTGTTAGAGGCATAAATTAGCCAAAAAGGAGGCATATGGTTTTTTACACAGGGGATATTCATGGAGACCCAAGGAATGTGGTCAAGTTCAGTGAGAGGCTGCGTCTTACTAAAGAGGATATTATAGTTATACTAGGTGATGTCGGAGCTAATTATTATCTCGATGAACGAGATGATTACTGCAAGGCAGAGCTTAACAGATTAGGACCGGTTATTCTATGTATACATGGCAATCATGAGGCGAGGCCTTCTGGAATACCATCGTATGTTCAAAAGAGCTGGAACGGTGGTCTAGTATGGTATGAGGAAGAGTTTCCGAACCTTCTGTTTGCGAAGGATGGAGAGATATATGAGCTTGATTCTTTGCGACATCTGGTTATAGGTGGGGCTTACAGTGTAGATAAGTATTATCGGCTTATGCATGGCGCGCAGTGGTTTGCTGATGAACAGCCATCGGATGAGATCAAGGCTTATGTTGAGAGTCAGATAGAGTCAAAGCAGGTGGATATAGTGCTTTCTCACACCTGTCCGTATAAGTATGAACCAAGAGAAACCTTCCTTGGAGGTATCGATCAGAGTACTGTTGATGAAAGTACAGAGCGTTGGCTCGATGTGATAGAGGAGAAGCTTAAGTATAAGGCTTGGTTCTGTGGTCACTGGCACATAAACAAGAGGATTGATAAGATGCATTTTCTGCTAGATTCTTTTGAGGGCAGTGATCAGTTTGGGAGGTGAAAACACATATGGAAACATGGTATTATGAAGTAGTCAGCATCGACGGAGACTATGCGAATCTCCGAAGGACAGATGTAGAAACTGAGGATGTGAAGCTTGTTGCGAGGGCACTCTTGCCTGAGGATATATACGAGGGGTGCAGGCTTAAGTACGAGATGTTTCAGTACTTTGTTGAGTGACTTGCACAAATGTGTTAAATAAAACAGCGCAAAAGTGTAAAATAAAAGTGCACAAATGTGTAAAGTCGTGTATAATGATCTCAGAGGTGGTAATCAATGGGAAAAACATATCGCGATAGAGAAACAAGTGCCATTAAGGCTGCCAGATCTGAAACTGGTTATAACAGCTACAGAGTATGGATATAAGAGAGATGATGGGGTTTACGTAATCCCTATAGGGTGTCTGAAGGATTGATGGCTTGAATACAAAATGCAGTTGAATCATTATGACTCAACTGCATTTTCTTATAATCACATATGGTTTACTCAAACACTACTTCATATCCTTCGGCGATAACTGATGACTCGAGGAAGTTCTTGATAAGTGTCTTGGCGTTGGCAGTTACATTTTCAAGGTTCTTTTCCTCTTCTAAGAACTCTTTGCTATCCTTTTGTTTGAGGGTTTCAAGTTGGTTGGTAACGTTCTTAGGACTTATGGATGTGAAAACTGAGTCCTTTACGTTATATGTTTTGAAGCTGTTGAGATCTATCTCATGAGATATGATCTCAGGCACGGGAAGCTTGAGATTAATCTTCCGATTTTCGTCTTCCACAGTGATCTCAATCTTCGAAAAGTCGATGCCGGCCTTGATGGTTCCTCTGTATGTGTACACAAACTCGTCAGTTGTTATATCTTTGAATATGCCCTTACCAGTGGATTTTTTGTAATTGCCCGCATTCTTGTAAGAATATTCCAGTGTGACAAGCTGGCTCAGAGGCTTGATGGCTTCTTCGACTTTCATGACGGCAAGTCTTTGGGTAACGCGTCCGTTGGTCTCATTCGATACAACTTCCATATCATCACGCGTGGCGACAAATGCTTTGGCTCCGTTCTCGCTCTTGTCGTCATCGTTCTTGTCCTTGCCTGCGTTAAGAATAGCGGCCGCACCTAAGATAGTGATCAGGATGCAGGCTGCAAAGGCTCCTACGATTATTCCAATTATGTTTTTGTTTTTCATGAGAATCACTCCTTTCTAAGATATCTTATGTTATTATTTTAACATAGTCTTTGCCCAATTGTACCCACCTTTTTGGTGGTAATGATAAGTTCTGAAAAGCAATTGTGATATTGCTTTTGTGATTCCATAAAGTCCTCTTTTATGCTATAATTTATATATCTGGAGATACGGAGGTATTGGGAGGACAATGGGGCATTCCATCAGCTTTTTTAAGGACGAGGTCAGAAATGGATTCTATATTCCGACCGCCATCAAACAGGGATGGGGGGCGGAGCTTGACGTGCTTTCTGTTATCGACCGTATATGTGAAGAACATGATATTAAGTACTTTGCTGACTGGGGGACTTTCCTGGGTGCCGTAAGGCATGGTGGTTTTGTGCCTTGGGATGATGATCTTGATATCTGTATGCTGAGAGATGATTATGAGAAGTTCAGGAGTGTTGCGGATTCTCTTCTTCCTGATGGATATGTGATACATGATTATGAACGCAAAGAGAATCATTGGCTTTTTCTTGCCAGAGTTGTCAATAATTCCAGGATGTGTTTTGATGTTGATTATCTTGATAGTCATGATAATTTTCCTTGGCTTGTCGGTGTTGATATATTTATCAAGGATTATCTGTATGTCGATGAGGAGAAGGAAAAGAAGCGCGATAAGGAGATCATGAATATCCTTGCGGTTGCTGATGGCATCACAAGTGGAGCGTTAGATAGTCAGTCTGCCGCGATGCATATCGATGAGATTAAGATAAAGTATGGCGTGAGCTTTCCTGCGATTGATCAAAAGCGGGAAGTGTCTGTAGCTTTGTATAAGCTTGCCGAAAGAGTTATGTCAGAGGTTAAGCCACATCAGGCTAAGTCTGTAGGGCAGATATTCCCATGGGTTTTGAAGTCGGGTTTTGGTGCGGCTGAGAAGAAGGAATTCTATGAGAGCATAGTAAGGCTTCCTTTTGAGGATACGACTATTCCTGTTCCTGCGGCTTATAACAGGCTGTTAGCTTCGAGATACGGTAATTACTGTGAGATACGTAAGGTATGGACGGGGCACGACTATCCTTTCTTCGAAGCGCAAAAAAGGGAGATGGAGGCTCTGTCGGGAGAGACTTTTCAGAGCTTTTCTTTTAACGCTTCTATGCTTGAGAGGAAAAAAATCGATAAGAGCCGATCTTTGAAGGAGACATCGATGGAGTGCCTTAGTGCGTTAGGTTCTATGCTTGATGAGGCTACAGCTATTCTTCATGGTGGTACGATGGAAGACCTGGTACAGGTGATATCTGATTCGCAGCAGCTAGCTGCAGACTTTGGAACACTTGTAGAGGACGTGAAGGGCGTGGATAGAGTGTGTACTGTAAGTGTAACCTCTGCGCTTCAGGAGTATTGCGATGCGCTCTTTCAGGAGTATCAGGAAATCGCAGAAGGCAGCGATAAGGATGATCTGTCTCTTAGCAGGATAGCTCTTGATAATGTTTCTAAGTGCGTGACAGATAGTATCATTGAGCGAAAAGAAGTTGTGTTCTTGCCACTTAGTGCAAGGGATTGGAAAGCATTTGGCGAGACATATGCGGACTTTGTGAGTAGAGATGATACGGATGTATATGTCATACCGCTTCCTGTTATGAGAAAGTCAGTTCTTGGAAACATAACTTCGAGTGATGGGGAGATAGAGGCTTCTATCGGGTTTGAGGACTATCCGAAGGATATAGCTTATACTGATTGGAAGAGCTATGATATGTCAGTTCACTGTCCGGATGTGGTATATATACAGAATCCATATGATGGCGCTAATCCGCTTCTTACGGTGCCGCCTGAGTTCTATGCAAGGAATATGCAGGCTTACGCGCAGAAGATAGTCTATATACCGATTGCGAAGACGTCGGAGTTCGGTGAGAAGGATATAGTGGATCTGTATAATCTGAAGCACTATGCGGCCGCGCCGGGGGTTATATATGCGGATGAGGTGATCGTTCAGTCTAAGAACATCAAGAATCACTACATCAGTGCGCTAAATGCTTTGGCAGGCGAGGATCTCACACAGATATGGGATTCGAAGATACATGTGACTAATCCGTGTGATAGGGAGGATACTGGCGGGACGAAGAGGATTCTGTATTGTATCGGCCTCAATGAGCTTGCGGAGAAGAAGGATGTACTTGTCGAATCTATGACGGATAAGCTTGGTGTATTCGATGAATATGAAGGGAAGATTAGCGTAAGTATCGCGCTGTATCCTGATGACAGGAAGCAGTGGGACGTTGTAGATAGGGAGCTTGCCAAAGAGGTCTTTGATAAGGCTATGAGGCATGGCTATGAAGTGATTAGTATAGATGCATCTAAGACTGATGAAGAGGCTTCGTATTACGATGCGTATTACGGTAGCCCTTCGCCGTATGTGCCTGCTTTTGTGATGCAGGGGAAACCGGTTATGCTATCGGATTATAGAGGATAAGGAGAAGTGGTTATGGATTATGAACTTATGGCATCGATGATGTGCGCTGATTACAGTAATCTTGGTGAAGAGGTCAGGATGCTTGAAGATGGTGGGATAGATTCTTTTCACATAGATATCATGGACGGAAGATATGTCCATAATTTCGCCATGTCTCTGAATGATATGTGCTGTATAAGAAAACTCGCGAATAAGCCTCTGGATGTACATCTTATGGTTGAACATCCGCTCAACACGATAGAACTGTTTATCAATAACTTAAGAAAGGGCGATACCATA
>JAILGF010000075.1 GCA_024696945.1 Lachnospiraceae bacterium
TGATTAGCCATGTAATTACCTCCTGCCACCAGGACACTACATTACTAATAATAACATACAATGATTAATCAGAGTAAATTCCAGATAAAGCTTTTTCAAACGAAATTCCAGTCAAACTGGAATTTAAAATGAAAATTAATTGGGTTCTGCGGTTGGTAAAAAAATATGGAACCGATCATATTTCACCTGCGTCTAATCCTCGGAAACACAAAAAACATATAAGTTTGTGGAGTTTTAGGAGGTGTATTATGAAAAAGAGTTTCAGGAAAAGCAAGGTATTTATCGCAGCGCTGATACTTATGCTATCACTTACCGCATGCGGAGGTGACAAAAAAGGATCGACAGAAAATACAAATACCGCTGTCGAATCGGGCAAAAAAGAGGCTAAATCAGGTACGTTAAAACCCGGAGATGAAGTGCAGGACGGAGACAATATAACACCGAGCGCTAACAAGCAGTTTTTCGGCGGAGCGGAAGTAGGTGATTCCGGTACAGACGATACAAAATCTCAGAAATAACATAATCCCCAATATGTCATCCTGAGTGAAACGAAGGATCTTTTGAAACTAAGATTGTTAAGATCCTTCGCATACGCTCAGGATGACATTTTTATATATTAATTAATATTATACAGGATGTTTTTGTTGACGATAAACGTCCTCCATGGATAAATATTAGTAAGGTTAATATTTACAACGCATGCATATAATGTTAGTATTATTATGCATTAAAATAAGAAATAAAATAGAGGCGGCATATGAAAAACAAAGTAATAGTATTATTTTTATTATGTTTTGTTCTGGCTTTTGCCGGGAACGGCTGTATCGGTACACAGTACTCAAAAGAAGATGAACAGGCTACAGAGGAACTCGGAAAAAAGATGATGCAGGAATGGCTGAACGAAAACATGAAGGGCGAGAAAGTTTCCGATAAAGGAATATCGGCGCTTGCAGAGGGGCTGCTCGGAGGAAATTACTACCTTGCAGCTGTAGGAAAGGAAATAATTAATTTCGGCAGTAACAGCAGGCTTACCGTAAGGGAAGAAAGATAAATCTATCATTACTGTAATGGGAGAGAACAATGGACCAAATATACAGGGAAAAGTCATTGGAATACTGGGACGGGATACATAAGGAATACGACAGAGCAAACATAAAGACAGATGACTGGCTGGATAAATTTGACGATATTATAACGGGCTGCAGGAAGCCGATACTGGATCTGGGATGCGGCAGCGGCAATGATACCCTGTATCTGATAAATAAGGGCAAAAAGGTTATATCCTGTGATCAGTCCCCGAGTGCGATCCTAAATATCGCTAAAAACTTTCCGGAGGTATATGATGCCAAGTGCTTTAACATGCTTGACGGTCTTCCCTTTGAGGATGAGGCCTTTGAGGTAGTTATAGCCGACTTGTGCCTGCATTACTTTAAAGAAACGGATACCCGGAACATTTTGGCCGACATCCGAAGAATACTGATACCAGGCGGACATCTGATACTGCGTGTAAACTCTGTAAATGATGTGCTTCACGGAGCAGGGCAGGGGAAGGAGATAGAGCACCACGTATTCGAGATGGAAGGAAAGACCATAAAGAGATTCTTTAACGAGGAAGACATCAGATATTTCTTCAAAGACTTTGAAATAGAATACCTGAACGAAGAGATTATGACCAGATATAAGCTGGAGAAAAGGCTGTTCAGGGTATGCGTAAGGAAGAAGTGATCATGGACTATGCTTGCTTGATTTTTCGACCGAAAAATGTTAATATGGTCAAAGACTAATGATCAAGGACGGATAAACAAATGTCATCACAAAACCAAGCAAAAACAGATAACCGAGAAAACGGAAAATTCGGATCGAAGATAGGGTTTATCCTGGCTGCGGCAGGATCTGCGGTAGGACTCGGAAATATCTGGAGATTTCCGTATCTTGCGGCAAAATACGGCGGAGGACTGTTCCTGCTGATCTACATTATACTGGCGGTGACCTTCGGATTTGCGCTTTTGCTTACCGAAATAGCCATCGGTAGACGTACCGGCAAGAGCGTTATCGGAGCCTACAGCACCATCAATAAGAAGTTCTCATTCCTGGGCTGGCTGGCAGCACTGGTACCGGTCATCATAACCCCGTATTACTGTGTAATAGGCGGATGGGTGCTGAAGTACCTGTTTACATTTATGACCGGAAACGGAAACGATGCGGCAGGTGACGGTTCTTTCTTCTCAGAGTTCATCGGTTCATCGGCACAGCCTACGGTATTCTTTATCATATTCCTTGTAGTGACCGCAGTGGTAGTAATGCTCGGAGTAGAAAAAGGAATCGAGAGGATCAGCAAATTCATGATGCCGGTGCTTGTATTGATCACCATAGGCATCGCCATATATACACTTACACTGGACGGAGCGGGCGAAGGACTTAAATATTACCTCCTTCCGAATTTCGAAGATTTTTCATTCGGCAAGCTGATGAAAACGGTAGCGGCCGCAATGGGACAGCTTTTCTACTCAATGTCCATAGCCATGGGAATCATGGTGACCTACGGCTCATACATGCGAAAGCAGGATAACCTCGAACAATGTGTAAGACAGATAGAAGTATTTGACACAGGAATCGCAGTACTTGCCGGACTCATTATAGTTCCCGCGGTATTTGTATTCTCCGGAGGTAACGCCGAGGCCCTCAACAAAGGCCCCGGACTCATGTTCATCACGCTGCCTAACGTATTTAAATCCATGGCGGGCGGACAGATATTGGGAACGGTTTTCTTTATTCTCGTTGCATTGGCAGCACTTACATCCTCCATATCGCTCATGGAGACAGTGGTGTCCATCATCATGGAAAAGTTCGGAATACGGCGTATAAAGGCAAGCCTTATAACACTGGCTGCCTGCTTTTTACTCGGAATGCTTTCCGTACTCGGATACAGTGCATGGGAAGCTGTGACCATCGTTGGAATGCAATTCCTTGACCTGTTTGATTTCATGAGCAATAACATTATGATGCCGGTAGTTGCACTTCTCACCTGTACGCTTATAGGGTGGGTGACAAAACCGACGTATGTCGAAGAAGAAGTACTCGTGAGTGCCGGAAAGTTCCGCAGCCGTACGCTCCTTTCGGTGATGCTGCGGTATGTGTGTCCGGTATGCATGATAATAATACTTCTTACACCTTTTATTACCGATATCTGATAACCGTTTCAAAGGAGGGAGAAAATGAAGAAGATATTATCATGCTTACTGTTAGCGGTAATGCTGGTTACCGTAGTCGGTATAGTTCCTGTATCGGCCAGATCCAAGATAAAACTCAATAAGAAGAAGATCACTTTGGAACTGCGCGAGTCATTCAAATTAAAACTCAAAGGTGTAAAGAGCACAGAAGTGCAGTGGGCGTCAGGAAGCGTTAACGTAGCCCTGGTCACAAAGAAAGGAAAAGTAACCGCGGTAGGCAAGGGTAAGACAAAAATCTATGCTACCTATAACGGAAAAACATATAAATGTACGGTAACCGTGACAGTGCCGGAAGGCGAAAGCCATACGATAAGTGCCGACGAGTATGACATACTTTATTGGGAAGCTTACGAGTTACTTTATGACAAACCATGCCCGATAACACTTCCTGCAGAGGAGCAATGGTATATCGCCAGTTACGGCACGAGTAAAGAAACGCGTAACTACTGGTGGAACTCAAGAGAAAGCTACTCGGAAGAGGCTATGACCTGGGTTACGACAATGGAATGCTGGGTAACGGAATCTCTTCTTGATTATGAAGATATGTCGGAATGCATATTATTGCTTGACAGCCGGGATACCCAAAATTATGAGAGCGTTTTTGCATATTGGAAAGATATGCTTTTTGCCAAAATAAGGATGTCCTCCATGAATTTCGATGACTCGGCAGAATATCTGGCTGACTCGGCCGAGTATATAGGAGATACAGCAAAGGGTTATCCCATCATCCGGTATTTATGTGAGTACGAAGGACATATAGCTACGGTATATATCACCTATAATATCGAAGAATGTGTGCTTCAGAGTTTTGTTCTTGTAAACGGTGAAGGCAGCCGTATGAAACCTGAGATTGAGAAATATCTGGAAGAAGAGATTATAAATCAGTGAAAAACAATAATTGATGCGAAGGAGCTTTCCGGGCAGTTTAAAGCCGGGAAGCTCCTTTTTTACCGCAAATCACTCCGACAAAATGCCACAAATCACTCCGACAGAGCCGTAAAAAAGCCTAAAGTCAGACTCAAAAAAACATTGAATCAAAACCTTAAAAATGTTATAATATTTTTGACTGTAAACATAACAGTAAAGTGATGGAAAACAAGCATACGGAGAGCGGGAGTATTTTATGTTTCCATACTGGACGGACGCGACTACTTTATTCCTACAATTATCGAGTGTTCTAAGGATGGTACGGTATTTTACACATATGACGGAATGGAAAAGGCTTGGCCTGATGAAGGAATGGAGCGTTTCTTTAAGAAATTCAAGTAAACAAGGCCGAGATGGTGAATATCTATAGAGTGAAAAAGCTTTCCGGGACGGGTGAGCTTGAAATCATAAACTATGGAGTATACGATGACGGCAGTTGATAAAGGCATAGGAATATGAAAAACATTAATCCATACATGAAAGTACAGATAAAGAACCAGGTACTTGAGGTCGATAATTTTTTAAAACTTCTCAGGGGTGCAGCAGTCAAAGATGACGGAGTTGTTGATTCCGATGAAGAGAAGATTATAAAGAAAATTGAAAAGGCTTCAAAAAAATACAGAGACTTACTAAAAGAATATTGTGAATGATATTAAAAAAACTTTTTTATACTGTGTGTATATTCAAATGAAAAAAATAGAGGTGATAGATTGGGTCTTAAGGCAAAAACTATAAATTTATTGTTGTATGATGGAAATCTTAATGGAGTCATAAGTATTCAGGATTCAAGTTGGAATTCCGGAGAATTGTATTCCTCCCCTCGGGAATCTGTTGCAGATTTGCTTAAAAATGGAGCTTGCAGTAAATTTGGGGTTTATCTTTTGTTGTCAGATGACATGGTTTATGTGGGACAAGCATCAGATCTTGCAAAGCGGTTATCGCAGCATTTGTTAGGTAAAGAATGGTGGCAAAATGCAGTTATTCTTACAACAACTGATGACAGTTTAAATCATTCTGATATTGACTATATTGAGTATGTATTGATAGATAAGGCTTTTGCAATAGAAAGACTTGACTGTGATAATAAGAAAAAGGGAAATCCGCCAAAGGTAGATAAATTTAGAAAAGTTATTCTTGATCAATACTTAGAAGAAGCATTATTTGTGATGCAGCTTATTGGAATTAATGTATTTAATGAAGATAAGAAGAGTACGCATAAAGGGTTGATAGATGTAACCAGTGTTAATGTTAAACTTTCTTTGGGTAAAAGGACCAAAACCGAAGCTATAAAGTATGCTTCAGAAAATGGCGTAAAATTAGCATCAAAAAACACAAGCTATGCTGTACTTCGTCCTGATAAAGGTTATTTTTGGATTAATCCAAGAATAAAAGTACTTGAAAGTGATTGGAATGTTATTTTAAATGATACTGCCAATTCAGAACTGGTTATATTATCTGTTCCAGCAAATACCTTTGATGATGATAATAAATCTAATATGGGGTTGAAAGTTCGTAAAGATAAACCTGATCTTTTGGACATTAAAATTTCACGTGAAAAACTCACTGATACTGTGAGTGGCTTAAGCTTTTCCAAATATTTACAAACCAAGATTAAGTATTAGTATAGAAAACATTTATAAATCTTGATTTGTAAGTAGAGCTTAAGAAATATGCTTAACAGTGTATATTAAGAAACCTTAAATTGAAAGGAACTAGAGATATGGCGAAAAGCCCAAGATGTCTATATGAAAGCGATATTGCGTCATTTCTTAATGAAGATCCGAATTCAATATTTGGGATAATAAATGATAAATACCATGGTTCTGCACTTACTACAACAAGGGAAGCATGGAAAAATGAAATTGAAATACTTCAGGAGAAGTTAATTCCTTGGAAAGACTCTGGTGGGAAAATAGTATTTGAGTATGATATCCCTCGCTTGGGTAAAAGAATTGATGTGATATTATTGTTAAGGGGTATTATTTTTTGTTTGGAATTTAAAATTGGTGAGTCAAAAATTTTGGAACCTGATGTAGATCAGGTTCTTGATTATGCTTTGGATTTGAAAAATTTTCATAAATATAGTCAAGCCAATTTGATTGTACCTATACTTATAGCTACAGAATATAATAGTTGCACAAAATTAATTCAGCCTTCGGTATATGATGATAGAGTTGTTAACCCATTAATGACAGGAGTAAAAGGTATATCAGAGATACTGACAGAATTAGTGCAGATGTATCCTAATGAACCTTCAATCAATCCCGATTGGATTATAAGTCCATATGCACCGACGCCTACAATCATAGAGGCTGCAAGAACTTTGTATGAAAGTCATTCGGTAGAAGATATTACACGACATGAAGCGGATCAGGTAACTACAGATAATACCATTTCTTATATTTTACAAGTTATTCAAAAAAGTAAAATGAATAGAGAAAAGAGTATTTGTTTTGTAACCGGAGTTCCTGGGGCTGGAAAAACATTGGTAGGGCTTGATGTAGCGGTAAAACAGACATATCAGGGGTCGGATACCCCTATTGAAGATGAAGGTGCTGTTTATTTGTCAGGAAATGGCCCCTTAGTAGCAGTTCTTAATGAGGCTCTTGCAAGAGATAATTTCAAGAAATGCAAAGACAGGGGAGAAAATAAGAAACTATCTGATTCAAGACGAGAAGTTGGTAAATTTATCCAAATCATACATCGATATCGAGACAATATGCTTGCAAAAATCAAGAACCCTGTTGAAAATGGAGTGCTTGAAATTGATCCCCAAAAAGCAGTTAAAAGTACAGGAGCCGGATATGGCGAGGTTGAGCATGTTGCCATATTTGATGAGGCTCAACGTTCATGGACACATAGCAGACTTGCTAATTATTTAAAGAGAGGCGGAACTTATGGCAATAAATTAAAGGTACCTAACTTCCCTATGTCAGAAGCAGCATTCCTGATATGGTCTCTTGACCAGCGTGAGGACTGGGCAACTATAGTATGTCTTGTTGGAGGAGGGCAGGAGATAAACACCGGCGAAGCGGGTATTACCGAATGGATTAAAGCCTTAAATGAAAAATTTTCTCATTGGAAAATTTACATTTCTCCCCAGTTATCCGAGCCGGAATATGCAGAGGGTAAAGTTGATGAGTTGTTAGCAGAAAATAATAATGTTACATACTCAAAGAATTTGCATTTAGGAGTATCATTACGTTCATATAGAGCGGAAAAGCTTTCTGCATTTGTCCATGCTATTCTCGATGTTGATGAAAGTGCAAAAATATTATATTCAGAAATAAAGAAAAACTATCCCATAGTACTTACAAGAGATATGGAAAAAGCTAGGAGATGGTTGCATGAAAAAGTTAGAGGGACTGAAAGAACAGGAGTTCTGATTACAAAAGAGTCCGCCAGATATAAACCACTTGGAGTGCATGTACTTGTATCAGATGATGAAAATGCTGTTCATTGGTTTCTTGATGATAAGGCAGATACAAGGTCATCAAATTATTTAGAGGATGCCGCAACCGAGATTCAGGTTCAGGGATTGGAATTAGATTATACTTGTTTGCTGTGGGATGCTGACATGCGATATGAAAATGGTAAATGGCATTATTATAGATTTAATAGAAGTACAGAATGGAGTGAGTTAAAGGCTGAAAGTGAGAGCAAACAGGAACAAATGAAATACATGCTGAATGCATATAGAGTTTTGCTTACTCGTGCAAGAGCAGGAATGGTTATATGTGTACCTGAAGGTAATGCCCATAAAACAGCCAGTGGATTTTGGGAGGATAGTACACGTCTTCCGGAGTATTATAATGGTACTTATGAATATTTGAAAAGCATGGGGATGGAAGAAATTTGACAGAGCAATAACACTTAAAAATAAGAGCTTTATCTATTAATGGAGGCTAAAAAAATGACTTTTGACGAATTATTAAGCAAGGTACGAAAAATAGCATCAGAAACGGATATCAGCGGTACTGATTTTCTTGCAGTACAAGTAAATATCACTGAGCCTGACGGAGGCGTCTTTTATGTTGAAGTAAAAGATGGAAAGGTTAATGTTGAGCCATATGAGTATAATGACAGAAACTGTGCAGTAACAATGAAAATGGCAGATTTCAACAAACTCCTTGATGGTAAGCTTAATCCTGTTATAGCATTTACAACCGGTAAACTTAAGGTGGACGGGGATGTAGGGAAGGCTCTTGAATTTTCAAAGTTATTAAAGAATTAAAAAGTTGAAGGATTAGAATGAAAGTATATGTAGTAGAACAGATTACCGAGGCAGACTATGGATGCGAAGATACCGGAAGAAAAGAACCGATGGCATTATTAAAACTTAGAGATCTTTCTCCGGAGTCTGAACCTGAGCCGATAAGGTATGTTGAATTGTCAGAGGCAGATATTTCTAAGCAGGGTATAGTTGAAGGAAAAAAGGTTTGCTTTAACGCTGAAGGTAATATAAAAAAATATGTAAATGTAGTTGCAGCGGTTATTTACAAAAACGAAAACGGTGTTGAAAAGATATTTGCAACACAGCGTGGTTATGGGGATTATAAAGACGGATGGGAGTTCCCCGGAGGGAAAGTGGAACCGAAAGAAACACCCGAAGATGCAATAGTCAGGGAAATTAAAGAAGAGTTAGATACTGATATTAATGTTGAGGAATATATCGGTACGGTAGAATATGATTATCCTACATTTTATCTTTCGATGAGATGTTTCCGATGTACAATAGAATCCGGTAGTCTAATTCTTAAAGAGCATGAAGCAGCAAAATGGTTAAAGATGGATGAACTGGATTCTGTTGACTGGTTGCCGGCAGATATTGAAGTGGTAAAGATGATAAGATAAACAAATGGTACTGAGATTATGAAATGGGTGTAATATGAATATACAGATATTTGGAACAAAGAAATGTAATGATACAAAGAAGGCGGAACGTTTCTTTAAAGAACGTGGGATAAAGTATCAGTTTATTGATATGAAAGAAAAGGGAATGAGTAAAGGCGAATTCCTTTCGGTTGCCCAGTCGAACGGAGGCATTGAGGAGATGGTTGCCTGGGACGGAAAAGAAAAGGATACTGTAACACTTATAAAATACCTTTCGGAAGAAGATAAGCTTGAAAAGATACTTGAGAATCCTACCGTTATAAAAACACCGGTAGTTAGAAACGGAAAACAATCGACAGTCGGGTATAAGCCTGAAGTGTGGAAAAACTGGCAATAGGAGGACTTTATGGGAAGGAATCACGAGGTAACGGAAAGACATCTGCTTCTCGACGGTAACGGGGAGCTTACGGAACCCGGCTGGTCAAGAAGTCTTATTCAGGAATATGACAGAAAGATGATAAAGGCTCCGAAATTCAGGATCAAGGAATGGGATTATTACATCGTTATGGGGAAAGGATTTGCAGTTGCATTTACCATATCGGATGACGGATATATAGGTTTACAGTCGGTCTCTCTCCTTGAGTTCGGTGAATTTTCTTGGGAACATACCGAGACTGTTCTCAATGCATTCCCTATGGGAAGGATAGGGCTTCCGTCAGATTCTTCGTCGGGAGTTACAAAATACCATGACAAACGTCTGCATATGCAATTCGATGCCGGTAACGGAAAAAGGCGGATCAGGTGCAGGTTTGACAGATTCAAGGATGGTAAAACATTCAAATGCGATATAACTCTTGAGCAGCCGGATATGGAATCGATGGTTATAGCGACACCGTGGGATAAGAAGCATGCATTCTACTACAACCAGAAGATAAATACAATGCGTGCAAGCGGTTACATGGAGTTTGACGGAAAAAGGTATGAGTTTGATCCTGCAACCGATTTCGGTACTCTTGACTGGGGACGCGGAGTTTGGACTTATGACAATACCTGGCTTTGGGGTTCGGGTAATGCGGATATCGACGGAAAAAGATTCGGTTTCAATATCGGATATGGCTTCGGAAATACAAGTGCCGCAACCGAAAATGTAATCTTCTATGAGGGGAAGGTGCATAAGCTTGATGATGTAGAGTTCCATATTCCTGAAGGGAATATCATGGATAAATGGACATTTACTTCATCTGACGGAAGGTTCGAGATGGAATTTGTTCCGGTGCTGGACAGAGCTGCTTGCATAGACTTCAAGCTGCTTGTATCCGATCAGCATCAGGTGTTCGGTAAAATGTCCGGCAAGGCAGTGCTTGATGATGGGACCGTTATAGAAGTAAAGGACATGATGTGCTTTGCCGAGAAGGTACATAACAGGTACTAAAACGGATATGATTTCGTTTCTGGAGGAAAATGAAATGTATAACGGGCTTATATATACAAACGATAACTGTATAGGATGTAATAAATGTGTCCGTATCTGCAGCTCCTACGGAGCCAGCATATCGCACAACAGACCTGACCACAGTGCTATCTATATTAATCCCGAACGCTGCATCAATTGCGGCGCATGTATAGATGTCTGCAGGCATGATGCGAGAAGATATCATGATGATACAGAACGCTTCTTTTCTGATCTTGAAAAAGGTGAACAGATATCTCTTCTTATTGCTCCGGCTTTTGAGGCTAAATATCCGAAGGAATACAAAAAGGTCCTCGGAGCTCTGAAATCTAAAGGAGCAAAGCGCTTATTACCAGTGTCACTCGGTGCGGACATATGTACATGGGGATATCTGAAGATGATAAATGAAAAGGGATATTCAGGTAGGATATCCACCTCATGCCCTGTTGTTGTTTCGTATGTAGAACATTGGATACCACAGCTCATACCGCGTCTGATGCCGATAAAAAGCCCGCTGATGTGCGCAGCGCAGTACTTTAGAAAAAAGCTCGGTATAACGGATAAATTTGCATTTATCGGACCGTGCATTGCAAAGCATGAGGAAATGGAAAAGTACCCTGAACTTGTTCAGTATAATGTCACGTTCCCGAAACTTATCGAGTATGTGAATGAACATGATCTGGGTAACGAAGAGAGGTTTGAAGGACTCGATGCAGGACTTGGATCTTTTTACCCTGCACCCGGAGGACTTGCGGACAATGTTAAGTGGTTCCTCGGAGACGATGTTCCGGTCCGCGTGGTATCGGGAAAAACATATCTGTATCAGCGTTTTCAGAGAAATGTTAATAAACTGATGGGGGAAAATCATCCTTTTATGCTTTATGATGCCTTGAACTGCCGCGAAGGATGTCTTGAAGGAACTGCAAAAAACAAAAGTGAGGATCTTGAGTATAAAAGTTTTTCGGAGATCAACAGCATAAGGGCGAACAGTAAAAAGTCAGCACCGGATTCCCCGTGGTCACCGGAGCTATCATGCGAACAGCGGCTTGAAAACCTGAACAGGCAGTTCGCAGATCTCGATATCAATGATTATATTACCGAGTTTAGTGATAGGAGCGGATCCTGTACGATATCTTATCCCACAAATGAAGAAGCGGAAGCGATATTCTGCTCCATGCACAAGGAAGATGCACATTCGAGGGAAATTAACTGCTCCGCCTGCGGATATGATACCTGTTATGATATGATGGTAGCTATATACAACGGGTTCAACACCCGTCACAACTGTGTATACAGCGAAAAAGAGGAAAGTTTATTCCTGACGAAAATGTCTTTCAGCGACCAGCTTACGGGTGTTATGAACAGAAATGCCTACGAGCGTAAAATAAAGACAATGTTTGCCCGTGGCGGCTCGGTAGGGATTATCCTTGCGGATGTGAACGGGCTTAAACAGGTGAATGACAATGAAGGCCACGAAGCGGGTGACCGTCTTATCATAGAAACTGCTCATGCTCTTGCAAACGAGTTTGGAGTTGAATGCGTATTCCGCGTGGGCGGAGATGAGTTCCTTGTAGTCCTGCAGGATTTTGGTGAAAAGGAAATTGAAAGCGATATGCAGCTCGTTAAGGAATTCCTGGCAGGAATAAAGGTCAGCACCTCTATGGGACTTGCTTTTACAGAGCATTTTGACGGAGATATAAATTCACTGCAGGCGCTGGCGGATAAGAAAATGTATGAGGATAAAGACCGTTATTACAAAATGACCGGTAAAGTACGGAGAACATGAGACTTATAGACACTTTCCCAACAAATAAAATAGGTGACCTTGAGTATTGTGCAGGAAGGGTTTTCCCGTTCGGTGCGACTATTATCGACGGAGGTGTGAATTTCAGCATCTTTTCGAAAGAAGCAACCGGGTGTACGCTTGTGCTGTACCACCATGGTCAGGATGAACCGTATGTGGAAATACCGTTCCCGAATGAATTCCGTATAGGGAATGTATATTCTATGATGGTTTTCGGCATTCAGACCGAAACAACGGAGTACGGTTACCGTTTTGACGGAGAATATGCTCCCGAGAAAGGTCTGTGCTTTGACAGGAATAAAGTCTTGCTGGACCCATATGCAAAGTCAGTATCGGGAAGGACCATCTGGGGAAAGGAACCCGATGCTTCAAAGCAGTATCAGCACCGCGGACAGTTTATACGAGAGGATTTTGATTGGGAGGGTGACAAGCCTTTAGAGATTCCTCAGAATGAACTTATTATTTACGAAATGCATGTAAGGTCGTTTACCGAGCATGACAGCAGCAATGTAAGGTTTAAAGGGACATATACCGGGATCACGGAGAAAATACCGTATTTAAAAGAACTTGGCGTAAATTGTATCGAACTGATGCCGATTTTTGAATTTGATGAATTTGAAAATGCCCGTGTTGTGGACGGAAAACAGCTTTATAATTACTGGGGATATTCGACGGTGGATTTTTTTGCACCGAAAGCCGGATATGCCGCTGCCGCACAGTTCGGTATGGAAGCCGATGAACTGAAGCATATGGTTAAAACGCTGCATAATAACGGTATTGAGGTTATACTTGACGTGGTCTTTAACCATACGGCCGAAGGGAACGAAAAAGGGCCCTGTATTTCATACCGGGGTATAGATAACAGGACCTACTACCTTCTTACACCCGACGGACATTATTATAATTTCAGCGGATGCGGGAATACGATGAACTGCAATAATCCTGTGGTCAGAAATGTCGTTCTTGAATGCTTAAGATACTGGGTATCCGCTTATCACGTGGATGGTTTCAGATTTGACCTTGCGTCGATCCTTTCCCGGGACGAGAACGGAATGCCTATGATAAATCCTCCGCTTCTTGACAGCATAGCGCATGACGCGGTGCTTGGAAAAAGCGTGCTGATCGCAGAGGCTTGGGATGCGGGAGGACTTTATCAGGTCGGAAGATTCCCGGCGTTCGGACGCTGGGCCGAGTGGAACGGGAAATATCGGGATGTCTTAAGACGATTCATTAAGGGTGAAGAAGAGTATGCTCCCGAGTTGTACAGAAGGATACGGGGTTCCTATGATATGTACGGCAACAGGGGAGCGGAAGCTTCCGTAAATTTTGTAACCTGCCACGATGGGTTTACACTTTATGACCTAGTATCCTATAATTACAAGCATAATGAAGCAAATGGGGAAGGTAACGCGGACGGCAGTAATGACAATTACAGTTGGAACTGTGGCATTGAGGGGGAAACGGATGATGCGGGGATAAAGGCTCTTCGTTTTAGGCAGATGAAGAATCTGATGACAATACTTTTGACCAGCCGCGGGATACCGATGTTGCTTTCGGGCGACGAATTTGCAAATACACAATGGGGTAACAACAATGCATATTGCCAGGATAATGAGATTTCATGGCTCAACTGGACGTATCTGAAAAAGAATAAGGAGTTGTTCGGATATATCAGGAAGCTGATTTCATTTAGAAAAGCTCATCCGATGCTTATGACGAAATCCTTTGATTACGGATATAACGGTACCGGGTATCCTGAGCTTTCGTTCCATGGCACGAAAGCTTGGCAGATAGACGAAACAAAACCGGGTCTCTGTTTTGCGTATATGTATGCGGAGGATCATTTAAAATATAATACAGAGCATGATTGCTTCATATATATAGCTGTGAACGCGCACTGGGACGAGCATAGATTTGAGCTGCCGATCGTGCCCAACGGGTATATATGGAGGCTTGCTTTTGAGGCTTACGGTTTTTCTGCAGGATCCGGATGCGGGGAGAAACTTGCCGACCCTTCAGGAATTGTCATAGGTCCACGCTCAAGCGCAATCCTTATTGCGGAACCGTAATCAAAACTATTTTTTTGAATTTGGAGGAAAGGGGTTTATTATGATGAAGGAGAATAAAAACATTATTGGGAAACTTTTGTATTGTACAATCCTATTATTGTCGGCATCGGTATTATGGATTGCTTCTTTTAACGGGTATAACGTATCGGCAGGATCAAAGAAGATAGTAACCGAGGTTGATTTTATTGATAAGGAATACGACGTTCAGGAGTTTGGTTTTGAGATAAATGAAACTGTAGGTAGTGCAAGATCGGATAAATATTTCGGCTGGCTGTGTAAAATAGATGATCGGTTTCAGATTCTTTACAGCAAGAACGGAAAGAAATTTTACAGATCGGATCTTGAGAAAAAAATAAGAAAAGAACTGCCGATAGAAAAGGATACAACGATCAAATGCTATCAAATAACACAGTATGATGATGTATTCTATATCTGCTTTGAGGAATTCCATAGGGACGAAGACGCTTATGGTTACTACGGAAACCCCGATGATTGTGATTATACTTGTGATTACTTAAATTACTATGTGGCAGAAACCAAGGATTTCAAAAGTTATAAATTCCACTATATGTGTACCAAGGATTATCCGTTAAAAGAGGTCAGTAATCTGGATTTCAGAGAAAATCCAAAGCTTTATAAAGCCCAGGGGCTGTTCTTTTATATGTTTGAGTGCAGTTATATTCATCCCGGAATCCGGTATAACTACTATGATGAATTTATTAGAACAAGGGATCCGATAGGTTATTACGGTACAAATCTTGAAATGAAGGATATGCAACAGGTTTTATTTGAAGAATATTTGGAATATGATCCGGAGATTTTTGATGATCGAGTATACACATACCTTTATACGATAGTTGAGAACAGCAAACTTCGGTTACTGATTTCTTTACAGCATGATTACGAATATTCTATTTATGTGGATCCTAACGATAAAGAGGAATTAAAGAAACATAAAACCAATACGGTATATGAATATGTCTCCGATATCGGTTCACTCATTAATGAGAGCGTAAAAAGAAAATACACATACATACAATGGGATCTTGTTGAGAAACACGACAGCATTCATCTGATGGAAGGGGAATATGAGAAATTTTATACAATAGCTTGGAATGATACCGATAATCTGTACGGTATAAGCGGTATAAGCGGAACCGATACAAGGTATACTTTTACATTCCCTCTGGGTGAAAGTGTTTCACCGGGTGACTACTTTGATGTCTACGATCTTGCTATTTATTCCAATATTGTAACGGCAAAGAAAAATAAAAAAGGTGAGATTTCATATAAGGGGCTGATATTTATTCCTTTGTCCCGTAAGCAGGCATATTCAATGAACAGCAAAGGTAAGATCAGCAAGATAGAGCTCCCGTTTGCTTTAGATGAAAGTTATGGTCCTACCTGTACCAATACAAAGAAGGGTATCAGCGCTTTCTTTTATGAGTGGTGTGTTTACTATTCTTCGGATGGGTTTAAAACCTGCAAACAGTTATATGCTCCTTATCAGATGAACCATTTTGTCGATATAGAAACATATGGAAATTATCTGTATGTGCTTGCGAGAAATGAAATATACAGGTTAAAATTTTAAATGAAAAACGTTCCTGCCCTATTGGGGTGGGAACGTCTTTTTATATAGATACGGTTCTTTGTAATCCATTATTTTGCTACAACTTTATATCTGAGTGTAGCATTTACAACATTACGGTGATATACTGAATGTTGAATGTTTCCTGTTACGATTGTAAGTATCAATGAACCTTTTACGGACGGTAAATTCGGTATCCTCATGCCGAAAGGGTCTTATGATCTTTTGGATTTTGTGAACAGCATAATTAATCAGTAACGGTCCAGGATTTCCTTTACAACATGGTCTACCGACTTTTCAACTGTACCTTCTTTGAACGGATTTAGCAGGTTGCCTGTCTGCAGCAGTTCAAAATATCCTTTGGTACCGCCGGCTCTGCATAGGCACAGATAATCCTTCCAAGCGGCTTCCCTGTTTTCCTTCATCCGGCCGTAATATTGGAATGCACAAACTTGAGCCAAAGCGTAGTCGATATAATAAAACGGATAAAGAAAGATATGCTGTTTCTGCATCCAGAATCCACCTTCCTCCAGGAAAGTGTTTCCGTCATAGTCACGCCAAGGCATATACTTTTTCTCAATCTCCCGCCAAACCGTCCGTCGATCTTTTGCACTCATCCCCGGCTCTGCATAGACTCTATGCTGAAACTCATCAACGCTTACCAGATACGGAATAGTGCACAGTGCGCCGATCAGATGGGCTGTGCGGTATTTTTCTGCGTTTTCGCCGAAGAACAAGTCCATCCACGGATATGCAAAATGCTCCATGGACATAGAATGTATCTCATTGATCTCCGATGTAGATCCGCATAGGTCGGCTATCGGAATGCTCCGCATGCTCAGGTAACCCTGAAAAGCATGACCGGCCTCATGGGTCAGCACATCCACGTCGGCATCCGTACCGTTGAAGTTCGAGAAAATAAACGGAGCCTTGTATGAAGAAAACCGGGTCATATATCCGCCCATATGCTTTCCGGGGCGTGTCTCAAGGTCAAAGAGCTCATACTCTTTCATAAAATCGAAGAACTCGCCGGACTCGGGACTCATCTCACGATACATCTTCTGTGCTTTGCCGATCAGTTCCTCTGTTGAACCGATGGGAAGTGCATTTCCTTCCGGAAACTTCAGATGCTCATCATAATAATGGAATTTATCTACTCCCAAATGGATACGTTGTCTTTCACGGACCTTTGCAACTGCAGGCGTTACGATTTCTTTGATCTGCTCCCTGAAACGAGCGGCATCTTCCTGTGAATAGTCGAAACGGCCTCTTAAGAGGTATGCCATTTCCGTGTATGTCTTAAAGCCCATTTTATGGGCCATGGTATCACGCAGACTGACCAATTCCGTAAATTGCGCGTCCAACTGCGGACTGATATCTTCATACAACTGTGCCCATGCCCGGAAGGCATCACGCCGTTCCTGACGGTCAGTGCTTTCCATATGCTTCAGCAATCCGTAGAAATTGCATTTTTCTCCCATGAATTCAATCGAAGCCTGCGCTGCGGTTTTTCGATAATCCTGACAAACTTCACCTTCCCGTATCATTTCCGGAACAATCCGCTCATCCTCTGTCAGAAGGGCTGCATCCAGTAAACGGAAGAGCTGTTTTCCGAACTCATTTTCAAAGTCTGTCCTAAACCGCGACTTGGTCAAAGCCTTTACCCACTCATTGTTTACTGCGGTCATTTTAGCCATCTCCTCCCGGAGCCAGCTGATCTCGCCATCGTAATATTCATCCGTTGTGTTCATAGTATTACGTACATGGGCGATAGAATAAAGAGTGGCAGCTTCCTCATTTTTTTCCTGCACCTCAAAATAGGCTTCTCGGACTTCTTCATAGCTTTCAGCGTTTGTCACTTTCTGCGTAGCCTGCTGAAATGTCTTTTTTAAATCTTCGATATCCGGTCTGTAATACCGGATCTCACTGAATTTTTCCATATGTCTTATCTCTCCTTCTAGTTACAAAAACCATTCCCATCCAAATGGGATAGGAACGGTCTCGGCCTCTTTCTTCTTAAAGATTATAACATCAATAATTCTTTTTTTCAACAGAAATAAGGATCAAAATCTTCTTGAAATATCCCTTGATTTATGTTATGTTTTTTATCTAGTCAGCATCGCGATCAGTCATATTAAATACGAGGTAGATTATGAAGTACAATGCACAAGCCAAACAATTGGTATTTGAGATAGTTCAGGAAATCATGAATAAGGGATATTATGCCCATGTCTGCGAGAAATTTACGGATGACGGATGGGTAGATTATGGATTCAGATATATAGCCGATCCTTCGACTTTTTTAAAACCCACGATCTGGTTTGAATTTCTGCCGAAAAAGGATGACGAGTTCCTTGAGCCGGAGTATTACGCACAGTACTTTATCGATCTGTTCAGAGAAAAGGTCCCGGCCGATATAATAAAAATTGATTCTCTCGTAAGTATGAAAGGATATGATGAGATAAAGGAGTTTATCCGTCCCTGGCTCATCAGACGGGAGTGTTATTCGGAACTTTTGAAGGACGTTCCGCACAGGCCGTTTTTGGATTTCGCCGTTACGTATTGTATTGCATTGGACAGTTGCAGAGCGATCATCACAAACGAGCAGAGGAGTAAGCTGGGTGTTGATGAAGAAATACTGTATAATGATTCTGTCAGCGGGCTCAAGCCTATAACTCCGGTACTTTTGGCAGAAGCATCCGGCGAAACCGATCCACAGGAGTCTAAAGACGAACCGCCTATATATGCTCTGTCGGTTGAAGACAGCCTTGGCGGAAGCAGTGTGCTTCTTTTGGATGATTATCTTTCGGATCTGGCAGACCGTATAGGAGATTTCTATATAACAATTACAAACTGCCATCTGGCTACGGCTATGCCTGTTGATAAAATACAAAAGTTCATGAGTCTTGAAAATATTATGGCTTCCAACAGGGAGATATTCCAATCTCAGACATCGGTTGAAGATATACTTACGGATAAGGTATATGTTTACAAAAAGGATACCGGGAAGATCGAGGAGCTTAAAGCCTGATCTTCTAAACTATTAACTGCGAAAGAGAAAGAATATAAATATGTGCTGCCGTTATGTTATCGACCGGACAAACGAAGAACTTGAAGATATAATTGCTACAGCTCTTTCCACAAAGACTGCTGAAAAATTCATGTTGGCGGTTAATCCCATGAAAACGGAGGGGGAGATAAAGCCGACCGATGTAGCGCCGGTCATAGCACCGGCTCCGTCAGGCAGGCCCTCTGTTTTTGCCATGAAGTGGGGCTACACTGTTCCGGGGAAAACTACCTTGCTGATCAATGCAAGGTCTGAGACGGCTAAAACAAAACCGACTTTCAGTGAGGACTGGGCCAGGCATCGCTGCATTATCCCCGCATCCTATTATTATGAATGGGAACACCTTACAGACCCTATGGGACGGACCAAGACCGGAAAAAAATACCTTATACAGCCTAAAGGATATACCGTAACATGGCTGTGCGGTCTTTACCGTATAGAAAACGGATATCCTTATTTTGTGATCCTTACAAGAGAACCCGGCGAAAATATCAGATTTATCCATGACAGGATGCCGTTGATCCTACCTAAGGAACGCATAGCCGAATGGACCGATCCTAGCAGTGATCCCGATCTGATCGCCCGGTATGCCTTAACTGAAATGGAAGCGGACAGTATAGGAACGGAAACACAGTAATATTGATGTAGTAAATTGAGGACGAAATTTCATGGTGGCGGATAAAACAGACCTGAATAAAAAGAATAAGAACAGCATCGACAAGGATGAAGGATTGCAGCTGCTGATGTTTCTGGACGAGAAATATTCGAAAGAAAAAGCCGCATCCTTGGTTCAGATATATGCCGATAATCAGGAATACTCCGTGCAGCTGAAAAAGCTGGAGAAAAGTTCAAAGGCGCTATACGGAAAGACGCTGGCGGCATACCTGAGGGACTTGAATATTATCGGAAGACGGAAGAGCACTTCACAAAAGGTAAAAGCAGAGGATGCTAAACGATATGAGCAGGCATATGCATTGTGGGAGATAAGCTGCAGTGTCATTGATGCAGAAAGAGAAAACGAACTTCAAAAACGTTTTGAAGAAAAAAAGAACGAGATGGAAAGGGACATCATCTCAAAGAGAAATAAAATCGTAAAAGCCGCCAATGATAAGATTACGGAGAATTCCATTAAGAAGAAGGTAGCCGAAGCTACATTGTCAACGCTCTTTTTTTTCAGATTCAGGGCAAAAAGAGAACAAAGGGCTATCATGGAGGCTTCTGAAGCGGCTATTTCTGAAGCAAAACAGGTAATTAAGAATGCAGAGGCTGCTTATGAAGCCGAAATGGCAGAGGTATCCGCCAGGCTATCCGTGATAAGATCACAGATAAAGATCATTGTTGCAAGTGGAATGCCGTATCCGCCGGAACCGGTGGCGGCAGAGGAATAAAATACCGCGTACCTGTACGGAACGTTGCCAAAGCAGCATATCCGTAAAGACACGCGGTATATTTTTTTAGAAGCCTTTATCAGTCAAATCCTGCATAGTCCTTCAGCTGGAAGACTCCGTAAAGGGCATATTTCGGATTGCTGATCGCATCAAACAGAAGGGGCTTGTATTCCTTTCTCCAAGACATATTGTCACTGATACCCCAGAAGGTAAGAGCGTCCATATTAATGGTTCCGGCATCGACTCTTTCGAATAATCCGTTGATGAGCTCATAATAGAACTGTCCCTGCTTTTTCAGGTTCTCCTCGGTTCCGGGTTTGGGAGCCTGATATTTTCCAAGGCATACATCAAGCTCGGTAAGCTGGAGCTTGAGTCCGGTTTCTCCGAGCTTATCGACCGTTTTAAAATACTGATCGAGGCTGTCGGAGGTGTAAAGGTGAGCCTGCAGGCCGATACCGTCTATAAGATATCTGCCGTCTTCATCCACAAGGGTATTTACGAAATCAAACAAGGTCTGTGTTTTGAACTGCTCGTTATAGTCATTGTAATAAAGATCTATGGTTTCGGGAGCATATTTATCTGCATAATAGAACGCATACCACATATAGTCGTCACCGATTATCTGTGTCCAGCGGTTCTGACGCTTTGTGCCGTTCTCCATCCAGGCTTCGTTTATGACATCGTATGCGTAGAAGAGATCGATATATCCAAGGTCTTCAAGAGTCTTGAAAACATCCCTGATATAACCTTCCAGACGTGCAAGCATGGTTTCACGATCGACAAAGCCCTTATTCTGGTCAAAATCCTCATGGAAGATCCACTCGGGAGTCTGGCTGTACCATACAAGAGTGTGGCCTCTCATGGAGAAGTTATTTTCCTGGGCAAATTTCATCATTTTCAGAGCGTCGCTGTTGAACTCGACAACGAGCTCGCCGGTCTCCTGGCTCTTCTTTTTGTTGAAGAGATAGTCGGGCTTCATGGAATTTTCCATTGTTACGCTGTTAAAATGATTTGTAAGGAGCTTTTTTGTGCCTGCACGGTCGAGCATCTGTGTGTTGAGGCAGGTGCCGACTTTCATGCCATGAGCAGCAAAAAGGTCCTTTAGGTATTGCCCTTCGAGCGGGTCGGGAGCTTCAGTGGGAGTCGCTGTGGGAACTTCCGTAGGTGTAGCCGTAGGTTCGGTTTCGGTAGGGGTAACTTCCGAGGTAACTTCCGGAGTATTTGTCGGAGCCTCGGTGATCGGAGCGGCTGTGGGGGTAGTATCCGGTTCAGTCTTTGGACTGCTGCATCCCGCAAGCGAGATGATCATTACTGCGATGATCAATATCGATAGCTTTTTTTTCATTTTATAAATATCCTCTCTTTTTGTTTCGGAGCATTGCGCTCAGAGGATTACATTCTACTACATTTCGGGATTTTTTTCAATAGTATCGTTTTTATGGAATAAAAATACACTTAGTATTTGAAAATATACGGGATTTTTGCTATAATAGTAAAGTTAGAGTAGAAAAAAATAAAAAAGAGATATAGAAGGAGTTTTTATTATTATGAAAAACGGAAGTATTATCAGATTGTTATGTATTCTGCTTGCGTGCGCATTGATCTTCAGTGCGTGCGGAAAGGATGAACCGGAAACAGCTAAAACGCCGGAAACCACGAAGACAGAGGAAACGGCTAAAACATCGGACACAACCGATACTTCTGAGATTACAGAAACGCCTGAAATTAAAGTAACAGAAACAGTGACCGCACCCGTAGAAGAAAAGCTGTCGTTTTTTACGGCTGCCGTAAAGGACGCGGACAGAATGGTGCAGGAAGCAATCGAGCAGTACAACGCCGGGGATTATTCCCATCTGGCAGAGCCTGTGAAATACAATGTTCTGTGGCTTGGATATACACATGTCACATACGGAGATCTGGATTTTAGGATGACGGATTCCGACAGGATGTATATTCAGGCGGTTGCTCTTAATTACGAGAAATCACTCGAAAGCATTACGGATCATAATCTGGATATTACAGTCGATCTGCACTTTATAGATGATGAAACTCCTTTAACAATGTATTACGGATATGACTGGCTCTATATGGCACAGGAAACTGCACAGCCGATGATAGACAAGTATAACGAAAGCGGTGAATTTGACACGGTGCTTACGACCATTCAGACCGCGGGAGACGAAAACTACAGCAGGAATGAAGGAAAGGAAGGCTTCAGTATCAATTATGCCATACTGGGATTATGTACGGCAGGCATGAACTCTGACATGGGCTACTCGACCTTTGATCTTCAGCTGCCCGCAGAAGGAACATTCCCGTTGGAAGATCCCGAGATCCCCTCATTGTATGCAACTTCACTTGCAGTTCATGAATGGATGCACCAGCTCGAATATATGGGAACTCTTCTTGGGATAGAATATCCTAATACCCATGCATATATGGGTCCCGAAGAATTTCCGGGATATCAGGAGTATATAAACGGTGAAAACGATTATGACTTTTTTGAATTCTACAAGCTTGTTCTCACCGGCAAATTACCCTATAACGATGGAGACTCTGTTAAGTATGTCGGCATGTATCCCAAGATGTGGCCTCTGATCAAACGCAATGTCTTTAAGCTCGGCAGATTTACCATAAAATCCTCTGAAGGAAAGGGTTATCTTTCAGGCAGGGAAGAGGAGCCCAGACTGTTCCTTTCGGATGAGCCCTGTGTTTGGAACATCAAATATACGGACAACGGCAGATTTGTATTTACTCCGGTTGAAATGCCGGATAAACTGATCGACCTTGGCAACGCATGGGATATTGAGGATAATTCGATAAGCCTATGGATATATACCGGCTATGTCGATGCTCAGAGCTGGAGGATCATCGATAACTCTGACGGAAGCTACTCCATTCAGACTCCTTATGACAGCGGACGCCTTCTGACTGTAAGGGGAGAACAGGGAGCACTTCTGTGCAGTGAAGGAGCTAACGGAGTACAGAAGTGGGATATTGAACCGGTCAGATAATTCAGATTTTATTTATACGGAGAAGGACTATGGATTACAAAGGATTTTTATCTGCTTTCAGACGTATTACCTGTATCATGTCGGTAAACCTTAAGGAAGAGGGTGACGAAAGGTATTACGTTGTTGATGCAAATGATGCGTATAAACGTACCGTGGTAAAGGACATAGAGGATTTTGCCACGAATGTTCCTTATACAAGATACATTCCGAAGGCCGTAAATTTTGAGGCACTGTGTGAAAACTGCGCCGCCACTGACAGACCGATACATACATACTTTGAAATAGAGCTTTATAACGCCTGGATGGAGGTATATCTGACTCCGCTTGAATCCGACGATCCCGATAAGAAGCTACTTCTGTTCTCCTATGAGATGAATCCGAATGCAAACATAGACAAACTGACCGATATATCTCCGGAAACGGCATACAATGTTGTGAAAACATGCCTTAAGCTTCGCGAAGCCAGTGATTTCCTGCAATCAATGAAGCTGGTCGTTAAGGATATCCGGGAACAGTGCGGGGCAAGAAGGTGCAGTATCCTTCTTACGGATTTTGAAAAAAGGAAGTATTCAATGCTTTCGGAGGATTACGGGGATGACCCGAACCAACTGCCTACCGGAGCATACCAGTCCGAACGTTTCGGTAAAGTGGTCGAGACTTGGCCGAAACTGATGAATAAGAGCAATTGCTTTATGTTCACAAACGAGAGGGAAATGGAAGAGGCCAGAAAGGTTTCTCCGGAGTGGATAGATAACCTGAAAGGTGATAATGTTAAAACTCTTGTTATATTCCCTCTGCGCTCAAAAAATAAGACAATCGGCTACATCTGGGCGGGAAATTTTGATCCCGAAAAGGCTTTTATGATAAAGGAGACGCTGAGCCTTACCGCTTTTATCCTGTCTGCGGAGATTGCAAATGAACTGAATAACAGAATGCTTAAGGTAATGAGTTCGACAGACCTGCTCACCGGTGTTTTCAACCGTAATGCAATGAACAATAGGATAAGCGATGATATTTACGGGAAAAATGAGATAAAGAAACCCTTCGGACTTTTCTTTATTGACGTAAACGGACTGAAAACAGTCAATGATACTAAGGGGCATCTTGCAGGAGACAATCTTCTTAAGGATGTTGCATCGACACTTAAGGAACTGGGGACTGAGAAGACAGAGATCTACCGTGTGGGCGGAGATGAGTTCATGACAATTACCCCGGATATCACGATGGAAGAATTTAAAAAATTTAACGAGGTCCTGATCGCCAATTCCGAACGTAAGGACAGAGCCCACTTTGCTGTCGGCGCATGCCACAGTGATGATATAAGTGACATCAGAAAGGCAATGCAGAAAGCGGATGCAAGGATGTATGAAATAAAGGCGGAATATTATTCAAGGCATCCCGAATTTGAGTGGCACAGTAAACTTGGATGACAGTTATTGCATGATATGACAGAGGTGAGGTGTTAGATATGCATCTTGAGACGATTTTTAATAAATTTGTTAATAGCAGGATATTATCCTCCGCACCTCTGGGTGACGGTCATATAAACGACACCTTCCTGATCCGTGCCGAGAACGGGAAGTATGTCATGCAGCGTGTAAAAAGCACCATGAATATCGAAGCCTGCCTGTATAATTACGGATTATACTCACCTCTGTGCGATGATTCGGGCTGGCGTTATCCCGTCTGGATGAAGAATTCTGACGGGAAATATTTTTATACCGATGAAACGGGCTCTTATTGGAGACTGTACAGTTTTATATCAGGTGATATACTGTCTGCTCCCGTTGAGAAAAATATATTATATTCCTGTGGGCAGGGACTTGCCCGGATGCATACGATATTCAGCAGGCTTCCGGAAACTCCGAAGGCCGTATATCCTCACCTGCATGATCTTTCCTATTATTACGATACCTATTTAAAGGTATTGCAAAGCCCGGATATGTATAAGGAGAACCGTGATACTTACATAGAGGAGAAGATCGAGGCCGGGATAGACAAGATGCTTAACGTCAAACAGGGCAGAGTTTCCGTTATACACGGGGATGCAAAGCTGGCAAATATATTATTCGGTGACGGAAAGGTGATCGGTTTTATCGATTTCGATACCGTTATGCCGGGTTATCCTCTTGAGGATGTTGCGGATTGCGTACGGTCATGCTGCATAGAGAACGGAAAATTGAACAAGGATAAAGCATACGAGCTTGTCAGAGGATATTCCGATACGGCTCCGAAAGATATGTCTGCGGATATGGAGCGTCTGCCGGAGGTATTTGACAAGATATGCTTTGAACTGGGATTAAGATATTATACGGATGCGCTGGCAAACGAGAAGGTATTTAAGGAAAAGTATCCGGGGTTTAGGCTCGACAGAGCCCGCAGCCTCTTTAACTAATCTGATCCAAGGATGGGTATGAAATGAATAAAGGAAAAAAGATAAATAAGAATGAGAATTATCGCTTAATAAAGAAAAAGCATATACTACCTTCAATAATAGGATTGATCGTGACGTACACAGTCCTGGTGATCTGTGCGATCATCCTTATCAATTCGGTTGTCTCATCACTTTGCGATTCAAAGATGGAAGAGGAATATTACCGGATAAAGTATATGGCAGATCTTTATTCCGACTCGGTGCTTAACAATCCCATACAGGGAAAAATTGTGACTATATCCCAGGTCGGTGCTCTTCTGGATAAAGAAGGCAGAGATTACAAAATAGTTGAATACTTTGAAGAAACGGATGAAAACGGTAAAACCAAAAAGAACGAACAAACTGTACTTTTTAAAGGTAAGGATACTATGGGATCTTTTGCAAAAGAAGCAAAATCCCTGGAGGCCACCGTACGTGAATACCTAAAGGAAGAAGTAGAAGAGGAAGATGATGACGAAGATGTCGACATACTTGTGGATGAGAAAGACAAGATCCGCCTGTATTATGACATGAATGAAACGGCACTTGAAGCCGATTCGTACGGAAACCTTGAGTTCGATTATATTGAAACATACAAGAAGCTTAAGAAGGAAGGAGCACTTTCTGTCTTTAATTCGGATAAGAAAAAGGATAAAGTTACAGTTCCGTTTTATTTCTGGATAAGAGTTGAGCTTGGTGACGGATATGGCTGTTTATACGGGAAGGCATCCTATGAGATAAAAAGCTCCGATATCCTTATCATTCTTGTCTGTCTGCTCGCTCTGGCGATATTGGCATGTTTCCTTTTCATAGCCGTATTTATAAGGATCATCAAACGCTTTATTAATCACAGAAAGCTGATGAGGGTTTTCTTTACCGATCTGGAAACCAAAGGCCACAACTGGATGTGGTTTACCATAAAGGGTGAAGAACTTTTACATAAGAAGAAATACAATAAGCTTAATTACGCTGTACTGAATATAGTGCTCGTAAAATACAATACCTTCTGTGTATGCCATTCTGTGGAAGAGGGAGAAGAGGTTTTGCAGGCCATAAACAGGACGATCATGAAGTATACCTTAAAGGACGAGGCAAGCGCCCATTACGGAATGGCATCCTTTGCATCGATCATTAAGTATTCGAGCGATGAGTTCTTGAAGAAGAAGGTTAAGCGTTTGCTTAAACAGCTGGAATCGATAGACAATCACCATAAATTGGCGTTCCATATAGGAATAGCGACTCTTCCGGCAACGCAGAATCCGTACGGGACATATCTTGACAGGCAATCTATTGACATCGAGAAAGTCTATAATAATGCTTGTGCAGCTACCGCGACTCTTGAGAGCAGTGATGATTCGGCAATAGCTTTCTTTGATGATAAGCTTATCGAAGAGCAGAAGTGGATCGATATCGTAAATGAGAAGCAGAAGCCGGCTCTTGAAAATGAAGAGTTTGTAGTATATTACCAGCCAAAGTACAATCCTTCCAACGATGAGCTGAGAGGCGCAGAGGCCCTTATAAGGTGGCAGTCGCCGGATTACGGATTTGTTACTCCGGGAAGATTTATCCCGATATTTGAGAAGAACGGTTTTATCACCGAGATCGACCACTATATGATAACCCATGTTGCCAGGGATCAGAAGAGGTGGATGGATCTGGGATATAAGTGCGTGCCGGTATCCGTAAATGTTTCAAGGGCTCACTTTATTGAGGAGGACCTTGCGGAACAGATAAGGGATGCGGTTGATAAGGAAGGCGCACCGAGGGGCCTTATAGAGATAGAGCTTACCGAAAGTGCTTTCTTTGACGACAAGAAGGCGATGATAAATACCATTGAGAAGCTGAAAAGCTATGGTTTCGCCGTATCGATGGATGATTTCGGTGCAGGCTATTCATCGCTTAATTCGTTAAAGGATATGCCGCTGGATGTCCTGAAACTCGATGCAGATTTCTTCAGAGGTGAGAGCGAGGGCAACAGGGGCGAGATAGTTGTTTCCGAGGCAATAAGACTTGCAAAGGCTCTTAACATGCGTACCGTTGCAGAGGGCGTTGAGGTGAAGGAACAGGTTGATTTCCTTGCAAAGCAGGGCTGCGATATGATCCAGGGCTACTATTATGCTAAGCCCATGACCGGTTCCGACTATGAGCAGAGGATGGCGCAGGCTCAGGCTAAGTCTCAAACTATATCTGAGTCTCAAGATGTATCTGAGTTTCAAACCGTATCTGAGCCGGATTTGGCAACGGATGTTGAAAATGTACCTATGCCCGAGACGAAGAGTGATGGCGAGCCGGAAACTGAGGAAGCAATAAAATCGGCACTTGAGGATTACGAGAAGAGAAAAGAAAGTGAGCCATAATTTTTTATAAAAAGTGTTCTTCGGAGCACTTTTTTTATTGCCTTTTAGCCCTCTTTTTGTTATACTGAAAATTGGGAAGGTATATGCTATGAAGAACATTAAGGAAGATAGTAATGAGCTTTTTCAGGCAGCTCATTTGACGATACTTTTAACATATTCCATTTTTTCGATAATACTTATCGCGGAGTCACTTCTCATGAACTGGGAGAAATGGCCTCTTTTTGCTATTGCCGGCGGAGTGGTTTTGAGCTGGTTTTTGCATTTTCACCAGGCTCTTAACGATAAAAGCCGTCTGTGGATCTATTCCGGACTGACTATGTTTACGTTCTTTTTCTACGGCAGTCATTCCACAAGTGTTTTTGATACCGTTGCGGTAATGTCTGTTGTCATTATTCTTTATACAATGACGGGTATGAAGAATCTTATTACATGCCTGCAGATCGTTTACTATGTAACTCTTGGTTACGGACTTGGACTGCTCTGGTCTGAGGGTACAGAGTTCGACAGCCTTATCATCAGCCGAGCTATCCTTCATTTTGCGGTTATAACTGCTGTAAGCTGCATAGCGAGGGTTATAATCGACAAGTGGACCTTTGTTCTCAACCGTTCAAAAAATGAGATTGAAAATCTTACCGACGCAACCAACAGACTGAACGATTTCCTTGCAAATGTTTCCCACGAAATCCGTACTCCCGTAAATGCCGTAATAGGTCTTACCGGCATATGTATCGACGAAGAGACCGATGAGAAGAAGCTTACAAACCTGAAAGCGGTAAAGGATGCCGGAAGGCGTGTTGCCGAGCAGATAGGGGATATCCTTGATTACTCGGAGATAGACAGAAAACAGCTTACCAATAATTATGAGGATTATATGCTTTCCTCCGTGCTTAACGATCTGGTTTCGGAGTTAAGACCGTATAAGCCCGAGAACATAGAGCTTATTATCGACGTAGAACCTGCCATTCCTTCGGTTCTTAATTCCGATGTAAGCAAGCTCAGAAAGATACTTCATCATCTTTTGCTGAACGGACTCAAATATACCAGGAGCGGCGGTGTTTACGTACGTATCTCCATGGAAAAGGAAACCTACGGTATCAATCTTCTGATCGAGGTTACAGATACCGGTATAGGTATGACTGAGGAAGAGGTCGAACGTATAAACGACAGGTTCTATCAGGCGGATTCGGGACGCTCGAGACAGGGCGGAGGCCTCGGAATAGGCATGTCGATCGTTAACGGCTTCGTGGCTTCCTTGGGAGGCTTTATGATGGTCAACAGTACTCCCAATGTGGGAACGACGGTTAAGGTCAGTATCCCGCAGAAGGTTACCGATCCGGAGAGCTGTATGTCCGTAAATCACCGAGAGTCCTTATGCCTTGGTGCTTATCTGCATTTCGACAAGTTTGAGAATCCTGTTGTACGCGAGTATTACAACATTATGGTAAGGAATATCGTAAGCGGGCTCGGTGTTCAGATGCACCGTGTGGATAATGTCGAGAACCTTAAAAAGCTTATGGATACCGTAAGGCTTACCCATCTGTTTGTCGCAGAAGAGGAATATACCGCAGCCAAGGATTATCTTGAGAATATTTCTTCGAACATGGTTATTGTTGTGGTTGCGGGAAGCGATTTCAGGCTGCCGGCAAATTCAAAGGCAAGGATCATGGAGAAGCCATTCTACTGCTTCCCGGTTGTTACTGTTCTGAACAGTGATCCCAATGATGACAGAAACGCAGAGGCAACCATGTTCTGCAGGGGCGTGAGGGCATTGGTTGTTGATGACGAGCCTATGAACCTGACCGTTGCAAGAAATATTTTCACACGTTACGGAATGATAGTTACTTCGGCGATTTCGGGACAGGAAGCTATAGACCTTTGCCGCGAAAAGGATTATGACATTATATTCATGGATCATATGATGCCGGGAATGGACGGCGTTGAGGCCATGAAGAGGATAAACGTTGAAAGAGCAAAGATGAGAAGCTATATCCCCATCGTGGCGCTTACGGCAAATGCGGTAAGCACCGCTAAGGAGATGTTCCTTTCGGAGGGCTTTGACGGATTTGTCAGCAAGCCCATTGAGATCGTTGAACTTGAAAGAGTTATAAAGAAGGTTCTTCCTCAAGCCATGATAACCTATGAGTATCCGAATGCGGGCGGCGAAGAAAATGTTCCGGAAAATGAGAACCAACAGGAAGAAGATACCGGAAGCGGATCGGGGATATTTGAGATCTTTGAACCCGAAAGCGAGGAGACTGAGACTTCGCAACCCATAAAGATCGAAGGATTCAGGGAAGCTATGGAAAATCTTGGGATCGAGGTTGAAACCGGGCTTAAGTATTGCATGGACGATGAGGAATTTTATAAGTCTGTGCTTACCGAATATATAAATGATTCAACGGAAAAGAAAGTGAACCTTGAGAAATTTTACAAAGAAGGGGATCTTAAAAACTATACGATAGCGGTCCATGCTTTAAAGAGCACCTCGAAGATGCTCGGTATAATGGGACTTTCGGAACAGGCAAGATCCCTGGAGATGGCCGCGAAGGAAGGCGATTCCGGATTTATAGACGCAAATCATGCACGTCTCATGGAGGATTATACAAGCATTACGGACGGTATAAGAAGAGTGCTGGAAGGATAAGGGCGCTTAAAACTATTAAGAAAGGGTAAGGTACGGGATTTATGACGCTCAAAAAGCTGAAAGAGTATTTGTTCGATAACGAAATAGATCTTAAGGAACGTCTGTTTACTCTCGTTATGACGATTACCTTAATATCCTGGATTATTTCCCTTATTGAGCTCATCATTACCGGCGCGGAGCTGGTTTCGATCATTGCACTTGCGGGCGGAATTGCTGCGCTTACGGTAGCAATGAGTCTTTCCCTGAAATATAATAAGATCAAAATAGGTTCGATCGTCATATGCATCGGCATCTGTTTCGGATATGTTCCCTTAACGTTTCTGTTCGGCGGCGGACTGAACGGGGACGGACCTCTATGGTTCCTGTTCGGTATAATCTTTATTAATCTGTGTCTGGGTAAAAAGGCCAAGATAATATTCCTGCTTCTTTACTGGGTTGAACTGAAGGTTCTCTGGACCATTGATCTGAAGCACCCGGAGCTCATCTATCCGAATACGGAACAAATGGCGCATGTCTATTCTTTTATAGCCATGATGCTTATAGGACTTGCATTGAGCCTTGTTATAAGCATATGGAACAGGATATATGAAAAAGAGGTTCAGCGTTCAAAAAAGCAGAAGGCTGAGATCGAGTCGCTGAACAGGGCCCAGAACAGCTTTTTCTCGAGCATGAGCCATGAGATACGTACTCCCATAAATACCATCATCGGCTTAAATGAGATGATACTCAGGGAGAAGATATCCGAAGAGGTTGCGGAGGATGCGGTCAATATCCAGTCCGCAAGTAAGCTGCTCTTAAGTCTTATAAATGATATCCTGGACATGTCGAAATTTGCGTCGGGACAGATGCAGCTGACTCCGGTCAATTATCATCCTGGGGATATGCTTTCTGAGATAGTGGGAATGCTCTGGCTTAAGGCAAAGGAAAAAGGCTTGGAGTTTAAGGTCAATGTTTCTCCGGATATTCCGGACGAACTGTTCGGTGACGAGGTAAGGATCAAGCAGATACTTATCAATGTTTTAAACAATGCTATCAAATATACCAAGGAAGGAAGCGTTTACCTTTCCATTGAATGCAATACCGTAAAAGAAGGCACCGTAAACATCATTTATACCGTGACGGATACAGGAATAGGAATCAAGAAGGAAAATATTCCGTTCCTGTTTACCGCTTTTAAACGTGTGGATGAGGAAAGAAACCGCCATATCGAGGGAACGGGACTAGGCCTTTCCATTGTTAAGCAGTTTGTCGACCTGATGGAAGGCAAGATTACCATAAACAGCGTATATACGAAAGGCTCGACATTTATAATCGAAATACCTCAGAAGACAGCGGGCGATAAGCTTATCGGGGAAATTCATATCGAGAGCCAGGCACCTTCAAGAAGATACCTTACGCATTCAAAGAGGTTTGAGGCTCCGGATGCAAGGGTGCTGGTCGTTGATGACAATGCTTCAAATCTTCTGGTTATTTCGAAACTGCTCAGAGAGACAAGGGTGCACGTGGATACTGCAGCATCTGGTGAGGAAGCTTTAAAGAAGACGCTAAACACCTTCTATCATGTAATATTCATGGATCATCTTATGCCTGAAATGGACGGTATCGAGTGCTTTAAGGCATTAAGGGCCCAGACAGGCGGACTGTGTAAGGAGTCAAAGGTTATAGCTCTTACGGCAAATGCGGGCTCCGATAACCGTGATCTGTATGCCGAGGAGGGCTTTGACGGATATCTTTCTAAGCCTGTTACGGGTGATGAGCTTGAGCGTGAGCTTTACAGGATACTTCCAAAGGATATGACGTTTGTTACCGGAAATGACAGACAGATACTGGAAGAAACTATATCCTGGATGAAGAACGACAAAAAGAAGAAGCATGTGGCTATCACTACCGAAAGCGTGGCAGATCTTCCGAAAGAGATAACAGACAAGTATCAGATCGCCGTTCTTCCGCATCTTGTATGTACTGCGGAAGGAAATTTCCTTGACGGTGAAGAGATAGAAACAAACGGACTTCTCGATTATATGTCGGATCATTCCAAAAAGGTTACGACAAAGCCCCCGGAGGTTTCGGACATAGAAAGCTTTTTTGCAAAACAGCTCTCGGTGGCAAATAATATAATACACATTTCGATCTCAAGCGAACTGGTAAACAGTGGCTGTAATGCGGCTAAGGAAGCCGCAAAAGCGTTTGACAACGTTACGGTTATCGATTCCAAACATCTTTCGTCAGCCCAGGGATTATTGGTCATTGAAGCATGCAGATTGGCCGAAAAAGGAAAAGGGGCCGATGAGATAATTGAGAGTATTGAAGGGATTAAGAACAAGGTTCATTCCGACTTTATTGTTGACAATCTTGATTTCCTAGCCCGTGCAGGCCAGGTGAGCGCGAAGACTGCAAACATAGCTAAAGCTTTAATGGCGAGACCTGTATTGGGACTTAAAAAGGGAAAGATGGGTGTCAACGGATTTTATTTAGGATCCCGCGAGAGAGCATGGAAGAAATATATCGATACGGTTTTGAAATCTCCTTCAAGGATAGATAAGAAGATCGCATTCGTTACATATGTAGGCCTGTCAAAACAGGATATGGAGTGGATCAGGGAAAGGATTGAAAGTAAGGTTAAATTCGAAGCCATCTATTTTAAAAAGGCTTCTCCCGTTATCGCGGTGAACTGCGGTCCGGGTACCTTCGGCATTCTTACAAAGGATGCTGAGAGGGGTTGACCGATTTTAAAGATTTTATGGAAAATATACAGGCTGTCTTAAAATCCAAAAGAAAAAAACTCATGGCCGTAACGATACTTTTTGTTCTCGTTATTGTCCTGGGTTTTATCTGCCTGTTTGTGGGTTCTTCGCATATGTCATTTTCGGACTGTATTGATGCTCTTTTGGGAACGGGCAGTCCTGCTTCGGTGCGGATAATAAGGAATATCCGTATCCCGAGAGTGCTTGCGGCGATAATAGCCGGTGCGGGTCTGTCGGTTTCGGGGCTTATCATGCAGACTAACCTTAACAATCCGATGGCAAGTCCGGCTACGCTGGGCGTATCTAATGCGGCTGTATTCGGAGCCAATCTTTCGATAATCGCTTTTGCGGGAGGGTTCCTTTCTACCGGGAATAATTTAAACAGCTTTTCCGTCGGAGCCAATCCGTATGCTACTTCTTTTATGGCTTTTGTCTTTTCAACGCTTTCCATAATTCTTATTTTAGGGCTATGCAGGCTCCGTTCGTTTAGACCCGGAGTGGTGGTATTGGCCGGGATCGCCATAGGCTCGATATGGACTGCCGCAACGACCATACTTCAGTTCTATGCCACGGATGTGGGATTGTCCGCAGCGGTTATATGGACCTTCGGAGATCTGGGAAGAGCTACTTACAAAACGGATATTATAATGGCGGTAACAGTGGCTGTAGGAATTGTTTTTTTCATCTTGATGAGCTGGAAATTCAATGCCCTTCTTTCAGGAGACGCAGCTGCATCCGGCATGGGTGTGAACGTAAACCGGTTAAGGTTTGTTTCCATGCTTTTGGCCTCCGTTATTACCGCGGTATGTGTATCATATCTGGGGATCATCGGATTTGTCGGGATCATCTGCCCGCATGTTGTTAAGAAGTTCCTGGGACAGGATCATCGGTTTACGATCCCGGCATGTGTGTTCGCAGGCAGTATACTGCTCTTGCTTGCCGATACCGTTTCAAGGAGCATGGGGAACGGTTCCGCGCTTCCCGTGGGTGCGATCACTTCGCTGCTGGGAGCACCCTTCTTCTTGATAATAATCCTCTTTAGGAAGGGGGACAGGGCATGATACTTGAGATAAAGGACTTGCGCTTCGGTTATTCCAAGAGAAGCCCCCTTGTGCTTGACGGCGTGAACCTTGAACTTGATAAAGGAGAGATTGGGGTATTGCTCGGGAAAAACGGCTCGGGCAAAACCACATTGTTTAAAAATATATTGGGACTTGTGAAACCGGCTTCGGGGAATATTCTTTTTAAAGGGAAAGATCTCCTGAAGATCAAAGGGAATGAAAGAGCAAAGCATATTTCGTATGTTCCGCAAAATGCCGAGTTTGGATCTTTAAGCGTATTTGATACCGTGCTTATGGGAAGGATGCCTTATTTCGGACTCCGTTCCGGCAGCAGCGACGAGGAAAAGACTGCCGAAATGCTAAAGGAGATGGGCATGGAGCACCTGGCATCGAGGAATGTTGAAGAGCTTTCGGGAGGCGAAAGACAGAAAACTGCTATAGCGAGAGCTCTTGTACAGGAGCCTGAATTCATGATATTCGATGAACCTACAGGAAATCTTGATATCGCAAATGAGCAGCTTATCCTGAAGGAAGCCGGAAGGGTCGCAAAGGAAAAAGGGATAGGGATACTTACTTCACTTCATGACATTAATCAGGCTCTTGCCGTAGGGGACAGGTTCTTCTTCTTAAAGAACGGAAGGATCCTGTATTCCGGGGACAGCAGCATTGTATCGAAAGAGATAATCGAAGATGTTTTTGATGCCAAGGTAAACCTGATAGAACATGAAGGCAAAAAGGTAGTCTTAAATTACTGAAAAAAGAAATAGCCTTTTGGCAAGATTTATGATATATTAATTATTACTGCAGATTTTTTCAAGGAGGAAAAGGAGATGGCGGATTGGATCGTTGTTGTTGATGATGATTCCACGAACTTAAAAATGGCCGGACGTATTCTTAGCAAGCATAATAAAAGAGTTACAGCCATGACTTCAGGGTATGCCCTTCTTGATTATATCAAAGGAAATATACCTGATATTATCCTGCTTGATATAAAGATGCCGGACATGGACGGCTTCGAGACTTTAAGAAAACTCAGGGCACTCGAAAAAGAACTGAATATTAACGAGATACCGGTCATCTTCCTTACCGCGGATGAAGATGTCAGCACCGAGATGCGCGGTTTTGAGGTGGGAGTATCCGATTATGTGAGAAAGCCCTTTGATCCGGAAATACTTGTTAAGAGAATAGATAATATCATAGGAAAACAGGAACAGATTCTTAAATTCCAGGAAGAGGCCACTATAGATCAGCTGACCGGGCTTCTGAACAAGACGGCCACAAAAGATAAAATGACGGGTATCTGCGGCAGGATGTCGGGATACCTTATGATAATAGACCTTGACAGCTTTAAGCTTGTAAACGATATTTACGGGCATTCGATGGGTGATGAGGTACTGAAGAGCTTTGCCGATATTTTAAGAAAATGTTTTTCCGAAGACTGTGTGATCGGAAGGATCGGAGGGGATGAGTTCCTGGCGTTTTCACCGGAAATTGACAGTGAGGATGACCTGAAACCTCTGACAGAAAGGCTCAATTCCAGCATGACGGAAAAAGCAAAGCAGCTCATGGGGCAGGATATGACCATTCCGCTCGGAGTGTCAATGGGCGCGGCATTTATTTCCGGAAAGAATTCCGATTATGAGGAGCTCTTTAAGGCGGCAGACAAGGCACTTTATAATGTTAAGCAGAACGGAAAGCACGGCTGCGCCGTTTACAGCGCGGAATCCGAATACGAGGACGAGGTGATCATGAACCTGAAAACCATCAGCATGATCCTTTCGGAAAGAAATATACCGGACCGTGCGCTGCAGCTTGACAGGGAATCCTTTATATATGTTTACCGGTTCCTAATAAGATACATAATGAGATATCGCAAAAAGGCGTGCAAGCTTCTTATCACACTGTCTGAGGGAAATGTGGGCGGAAACTTTGATGAGACCTGCGATATGTTCCTTACTCATGTGATGGACCACCTACGGAAGAGCGATATCGTTATGCAGTACCGCAAGAATCAGGTCTTTGTTTTCCTTACCGATATCAAGGAAGGAGCTGTTCTTCAGGTTATAGGAAATATTATCAATTCCTGGAACGAACAGAAGGAAGGAAGCCTTTCCATTACATATGAGTATGATTTTGTAAAGTTTGATGAGAACCCGGTTACCGAGGACAATGAACCACCGAGAGTTGCGGTTGTTGATGATGACAGCTCCAACCTGAAGCTTGCGGGACATATCTTAAGCAAATACAATATCCGCGTAACTGCGCTGAGGTCGGGAGAAGCGCTTCTGGAATTCCTTAAGAATAACAAACCCGATCTTATACTTCTCGATATAAAAATGCCGGGGATGGACGGTTTTGAAACCATGGAGAAGCTTAAGGCCATGGATGAGGACATTGCGGATATTCCGGTAGCGTTCTTAACGGCAGATGAGAATGCGGAATCGGAGAAAAGGGGAGTTGAACTCGGAGCGGTCGATTTCATAAAGAAGCCCTTTATTCCCGAAGTATTGGTGATGCGCGTAAAGAGTATCTTAAGTAAATGAGAATTTCCTTGACACTGATTGTCAAGGTGATATAATGGATTTTTAGTTAAAATGAATCGGAGGTTATCTTACATGGCAGAAAAGAAACTGATGTTGGGAAACGAGGCCATCGCACGCGGTGCTTATGAAGCAGGCGTTAAGGTTTCGGCCGCATATCCCGGTACTCCCAGCACCGAAATCAGCGAGAATATTGTAAAGTATGATGAAATCTATTGTGAGTGGTCACCCAATGAGAAGGTGGCTATGGAAGTTGCAATCGGAGCTTCGCTTGCAGGCGTAAGGTCACTTGCTTCAATGAAGCATGTCGGCGTAAACGTGGCTTCGGACCCTTTGTATACCGTAAGCTACATAGGTGTTACCGGCGGTCTTGTTATCGTGGCGGCGGACGATCCCGGAATGTACAGCTCACAGAACGAGCAGGATTCACGTGCCGTTGCACGTGCAGCACATATCCCGGTCATCGAGCCTTCTGACAGTGCAGAAGCTAAGGAATTCATCAAGTTTGCATATGATATAAGCGAGAAGTACGATACTCCCGTTATGTTCAGGACTACCACACGTATTGCTCATTCACAGGGACTGGTTGAGCTCGAGGACAGATGCGAGCCCATTGATATCCCTTATGTTAAGAATGCCGCAAAGAATGTTATGATGCCCGGAAATGCCATTAAGCGCCACCCTGTTGTAGAGGCACGTGAAAAGCAGATGGCTATAGACGGTGCCGATTTCCCCATCAACAGGATAGAGATGAACGATACCAAGATAGGTGTTATTACTTCCGGTATCCCTTATCAGTATGTTAAGGAAGCACTTCCCAATGCTTCTGTTCTGAAGCTGGGTTGCGTAAATCCGCTTCCTAAGCAGATGATCATTGACTTTGCAAAGAAGGTTGACAAGCTTTATATTATAGAAGAACTTGATCCCATTATTGAAGAGCAGGTTAAGTCATGGGGCGTTGAGTGTACGGGTAAGGAAATACTTACCATCCAGGGCGAATACAGCACAAATATGCTGAAAAAAGCTATTTTGGGACAGGAACTTGACATTGAGGCCAAGGCTGATGTTCCCGTAAGACCTCCTATCCTTTGCCCGGGCTGCCCTCACAGAAGTACTTTCTTTACTTTAAACAAGTTAAAGATTCATGCAGCAGGCGATATCGGCTGTTATACCCTCGGTGCCGTTGCTCCTTTGAACGTGGTTGAGACCACTGTTTGTATGGGTTCTTCCATCTCCACGCTTCACGGAATGGAGAAGGCTAAGGGCAAGGACTATATCAAGGACTGGGTAGCAGTTATCGGTGATTCGACATTTATGCATACCGGTGTTAACTCTCTTATGAACATGTTCTATAACCAGGGTACCGGTACGGTTCTTATCCTCGACAATTCAACGACCGGTATGACAGGACATCAGGACCATGCCGCAACAGGTAAGACTCTTAAGGGCGAGATCGTTCCTGCCATCGATATTTACAAGCTTTGCCATGACGGTATCGGAATTGAGAATACAAGGATCGTTAATGCGTTTGATACAAAGGAACTTGAGAAGGCCATTAAGGAAGAGGTGGC
This sequence comes from Lachnospiraceae bacterium, assembly GCA_024696945.1. Classification (GTDB taxonomy): domain Bacteria; phylum Bacillota; class Clostridia; order Lachnospirales; family Lachnospiraceae; genus RUG11977. The sequence goes on from JAILGF010000075.1 coordinate 38,704, forward strand.
AAGAGATGCTGTTTCGGTTATTATCGTTCAAGCTCCTTGTGCTCTTCTTAAGTCAAATAAGCCGAAGCCCGCGTTCCATATCGATACTGACAAATGTAAGCGCTGCTATATGTGCATGAAGCCCGCATGTCCCGCTATCACAAAGGCTGAGGACGGCACAGTTTCCATCAATGCTACTATGTGTAACGGCTGCGGTCTGTGCGAGGGGCAGTGTAAATTTGGAGCGATTTTGAGATAAGGAGATATATATGGAAACGAAAAATATCATGATAGTCGGTGTCGGCGGACAGGGAACGCTTCTTACCAGCCGTATTCTCGGAGGTATTACGATAAAGGCCGGGTATGATGTTAAGCTCAGTGAGGTTCACGGAATGGCTCAGAGAGGCGGAAGTGTTGTTACTTTTGTCCGTTACGGTGAGAAGGTTAACGAACCTATAGTTGAGGAAGGACAGGCTGATGTCCTTATAGCATTTGAGAGGCTCGAGGCTTTAAGGTATGCACATTTCCTAAAGAAGGACGGAGTTCTGGTAGTAAACGATCAGAGGATCGATCCCATGCCTGTGGTAATCGGTGCCGCAAAGTATCCCGAAGGGATTATCGAGGGACTTGAGAAGAAGTATAAGGTATTAAAGGTCAATGCCATGGAAGAGGCTTTGAAGCTCGGAAATTCCAGGACATTTAATATTATTGTCCTCGGTATGGCAGCAAAGCATATGGACTTTAAAAAGGAGGATTGGCTCGAGGTTATTGAAAATACTGTGCCTCCTAAGACCATAGATATCAATAAGCAGGCTTTTGAAGTAGGATATTCTCTGTAAAAATAGTTTGACAACTTTACTATTTTGGTGTATAAAAATAAATGGATCGATCAGAGGGACGGTTCTCTGATCGATTTTCAAAAATAAAAAATCAATCAGGGACCGTCCCTTTGATCGACGAAAGGATATTTCCATGATCTGGAATGAAACCAAGGAATGCATGAGCCGTGATGAGATGAACCATCTCCAGAGCACAAGGCTTGTGAAGCAGGTAAATTATGTTTACCACAATGTGGAGTACTATCGGAAGAAGATGCAGGCAGCAGGTCTGGAACCGGGCGATATTACCGGTATTGAAGATATAACAAAGCTTCCTTTTACAACAAAGGACGATCTTAGAAATACATATCCCTGTGGTCTTTTTGCAGTTCCGAGGTCTGAGGTTGTCAGAATACATGCTTCTTCAGGTACAACAGGAAAGGCAACCGTTGTAGGTTATACCAGACGTGATATTGAAGTCTGGTCCGAGTGTGTATCAAGAGTACTTGCCATGGCAGGCGTAGGAAAGAACGATACGGTTCAGGTTTCTTACGGATACGGATTGTTTACCGGAGGACTCGGAGCTCATTACGGTGTTGAAAATGTCGGAGCTACCGTTGTTCCGCTTTCTACAGGAAATACAAAGAAACAGCTTACCATGATGAAGGACCTTGGCGTTACTTCCATTATGTGTACTCCTTCATATCTTATGTATCTGACCGAATCCATAGAGGAGCAGGGAATCTTGGATGAGCTTCAGCTTAAATCTGCAGTATGCGGCGCAGAGCCCTGGACCGAGGAGATGAGGAACCAGATCGAATCCCGTCTGCACATTAAAGCTCACGATATCTACGGACTCAGCGAGATCATGGGCCCCGGTGTTGCAGGTGACTGTGTATATCACAAGGGACTTCATATCAACGAGGACCATTTCCTTCCTGAGATCATTTCTGCTGAAACGCTTACTCCCATCGGAGACGGCGAGATCGGAGAATTGGTATTCACGACTCTTACCAAGGAAGCACTTCCTCTTATCAGATATAGGACAAAGGACCTTACAAGCATCAACCACGGAAAGTGCGAATGCGGACGTACGACTGCAAGACTTTCCAGATTTGTGGGACGTTCGGATGATATGCTCATTATCCGCGGCGTAAATGTGTTCCCTTCACAGGTTGAGGCTGCTCTTCTTGAAATGGGTGAGGTAAGTCCTAATTACCTGATGATAGTCGATCGTGTAAATAACCTGGATACCTTGGAGGTTCTGGTTGAGGTTGACGAGAAGTTCTTCTCCGATGAGATCAAGGAACTCGAGAACCTTACCAAGAAGATCACACATGTACTCCAGCAGGCACTTCTTATCCAGCCCAAGGTTAAGCTTGTTGAGCCGAAGACCTTGGAGAGGAGCGAAGGCAAGGCTAAGCGTGTAATCGATAAGCGTAAATTATGATTAACGTAACGAATATAAATGTATCGGAGGTAACAACATGATCTTAAAACAATTATCGGTTTTTGTAGAAAATAAAGAAGGAAGAATGAAGGATATAACCCAGGTTTTAAAAGACAGTGGGATCAATATCAAAACTCTTTCTCTGGCAGATACCACAGAATACGGCATGCTGAGGCTTATCGTTTCGGATCCGGACCTTGCTAAGGCTAAGCTGAGAGAAGCAGGCTTCCCCGTAAGCATTACTGATGTTTTAGCAGTCAAAGCAGATGACCGTATCGGTTTCCTTCACGATATGCTCTGTAAGCTTGAGGGTAATATCTCGAGCATTGAATATATGTATACACTGCCTACCGAAGAGGGACCTGTGGTAATACTGAAGGTTGCCAATCCGTCAGAGGTTGAACAGGTTTTGGAGAATATTTAATAGTATTGATTTTTGATATTGAAATGAGCCGGTTTATTGCCGGCTCTTTTTTTACTGCTTGAGAAATGTCATTGCTGCAGATCCGAATGCTCTTTAAGGTGGAATTGTTAAAGAAAACAAAACTTACAAATTGTTATTAAGTTTTTGCAATTATATACCGAAATATATAGTGCATGGATGCAATACATATATTCGACGGGAAACACAGGGACGTTCCGTATGGGCTTTAAGAAGGGGAAGGATATCGCTTGGGCCTTGAAGGAAATCCGTCGGCTTGAACGGAGAATAGCATGCGTATAAATGATCTTATTAACAATATACAGAATACAAACAGCACCGGACTGAGGGTAAATGATGATCTATCCTCAGTGGACGGTGCGTTTTTTAATAATAAAAACAGGACTTCATCTATAGGTGAGGGCAAGGGCGCCGCCGGTTTTATCAAGACCCTTGAGGGTAAAAGGGTTACGGGAAATACCTATACATTTAATGAAGCAAAAGGGATGACCGAAAAGGAAGGATTCGCAGAGAAACTGCTTAATTCCGTTAGTGTACCAGTAAATAATGACAAGGAACTTGTAAAAAACCTGACGGGAGATGATTACGAGGCTCTCGGTGAAGAGGGTATGTCGTTAGAGAAATTCGGTAAGGAAAGACTTGAAAGGGCTATAGAGCGTATCAAGGATAACCGTGAGTTCCACGAGAGCACGCTCGCCGAAAATGTTGAAAAGCAACAGGAATACAGGGAGTCAGTAGACAGAATGGCATTTCTTGCAAAGGCTGATTCGGGTTCTGAAAAGCTTATTGCAAAGATGCTGTATGAGGCTGATATTCCCGTAACGGAGGAAAATATAGCAGAGGTTAAAAGTGCAGCCGAGGTTGCACTGAGTACCGGAAAGCTTTCGGATTCTTCTGAGAGCTATCTTATAAAAAACAACCTGGAACCTACTATAGATAACATATATAAAGCTTCTCACAGCGGTGAGATGAGGCAGAATGCACTGGATGAGGCTTCATGGGAAAACCTTAAGGAAAAAGCCATGGAGATCGTTAGCGAAGCCGGTACAGACACCGAACAGGGTTTAAAAAACGCAAGGTGGCTTGTGGAACATGACCTTCCGGTTACTGTAGATAATATTCTTTATAAAGAAGAACTTGATGCATACAATGCAAACGGAGTGAGTGAAAGCGAGCTTTTCAAGGCTGCTGTCCGCTCAATGCAGGATGGCAACAGTGCTAAGGATGGTGCTGTTATAGCCAGACTAAATGAAGCAACCGTAGCGATTGAAAAAGAAACGGAAGAACTGATCGGAAAGCTGTCCAATGTAGGAAACGAAGCAATTAAGCTTTCATTTATTGAAGGTGCTACCGAAGAAACCGTGACAGTGCGTGAGCTGGTTGAGGCACAGGAAAATATTGACGGGTTTGCTCAAAAAGGAGTTTCATCAGAGCTTTCAGCCGAGGAAGTAAATGTAAGGATAAGACTTGAAGAGGTAAGGATAAGTCTTAATGTTGAAGCGGGAAGACGTTTGATGGCTAACGGGATAGATATCCTTTCCGACAGCCTGATGAATGTGTCCGAGGGATTAAGGACACTGCAAAAAGGATTTTATTCAGATCTGTATAATGAAGTGGGAGCGGATACGAAGGGAATCTCGGAGATTTCTGCGGAAGAAGCCGCCGACATGGCTCTTGAAACCGAAAAATGCCTTGACAACATCAGTAATTCTCCTCTTGATTTTTACAAGGCCACGTTCAGCATAAGACATACCGTGACACTTGCCGAACTGTCTTCAAGCGGAGAACTGCTTATCAGGGAAACCGTAAGCGGAACCGATGGCTCGATAAGCGTAAATCCTTCTTCGATGCAGATGGCTCTTTCATCATACGAGAGCTCCTCTACAGAAGTAAGACGCGACCTTGGGGATTCTATCAAGAAAGCTTTTACCGGGAGCGTTGACAGTCTTCTTTCATCAAACGGACTTGAGCTTACCGAAGGAAACCGCAGGGCAGTGAGGATACTTGGTTATAACAGCATGGAAATAACCGCTGAGAATATCGAAGAGATCAAGTTTTATGATGCGAAGGTTACCGGTCTTATCGAAAGAATGACTCCGCCCGTTGTTATGACCATGATAAGGGACGGAATCAATCCTTTGGAAAGCACGATAGATGAGCTGGATGCAAAGGTTTCTTCCATATTAAATGAGCAGGGGAATTCCTTGGAGCAGAAATACAGTGAATTCCTGGTAAGGATGGAAGAAACGGGTTCGATAACCGCAAACGAGAGAAATGCATATATCGGGATTTACAGGTTATTGTATAATGTAGAAAAGGATGACGGCGCGGCCATCGGAAGTCTGTTAAATTCAGGAAGGGAGCTTACCTTCGGAAATCTTATGACGGAGGCAAGGACCAGGGTTACGGGTGTCGATCTGGCAGCAGACGATAATACCGGAATCAGTTCTTCGCATTACACCAACTCCATTACGGATCAGATAAACAATGCGTTTAATTATCAGAGAGGGCTTGTACAGGATTCGCTGGGAGTTACGGATCCTTCAAGATGGGACAGGGCTCTTTCGGGAAAGAATTATCCTGATGTTACAATAGAAGAATTGCATGACGGGTTGTTTAACGGACAGCAGGGGCTTAACGGCACTTCGACCGGGACTGCAGATATAGAGGCATCGGTCGTAAAAGCGCAGGAAATAGTAAAGACCATGACGGCAAATACTCCTGCCTCTGCATTCCTTAACAGCTTTGGAATAAAGGACAGCTTCAATAACAGGAAAGCGGCAGAAGATATACTGTCGGGCGGGAACAAGGAGGATTCGTCGATCTCCGTTACGGCAGATGAGCTGAATGACGGCCTTCTCAGCGGATCGAGATTCGATGAGCTTTTAGGCATTAAGACGAGAATGGCAAATACTCTTACCGGACAGGCCTTTAAAACTGCGATAACTGCACAGGCGGCAGCAGAGCTAAACGGTAGGGTTGAGAGAATCGAAATGCTCAAGGCCATGGCAGGCAAGGGACATTACAGAATGAATGTCAGTGATGGCAAAGAGACAAAGACGGTTAACCTGACTGTTATCAGAAATGAAGGGAATGCCGGAACGATATCCGTTGAGATACAGAAACAGGGTTATAATCTCCAGGCAGATCTGAATCTGGTGATGATGGACCAGAGATATAACGGTCCGGCTGTTTCAAGGGGAAACCTCTATATTTCTGAAAACACTGCGCAGGATGAGAGCATAACTGTTGGGGGAACGGCCGGAAGAAACGGCAGAGAACGTTCGGCTGCCTTTGACGGATATGTGGAAAATATTAAGTCGGCACTTGAAAATTCAGGTATAAATGCCGATAATATAAATATAGTGGCCGGAAGCAGGAGCAGCGAGCAGTATGTTTCCTATCTGGCACAGGCGAGAAAAGAGAATACCAACAGGGAAGAGGCTGCAGATAACAGGGATAAGCTGTTTACCGTAGCGAAGGCAATCCTTTCGGCGTTTTGATAAAGGATAGTATAACGGTACATACGTGTCGACCGACACTGTGCCGGGTAATAGTAGACAGGCTTAGGATTGGAGGAGCATATGAGAATAAATCACAATATTTCGGCTTTACAGACAAATGTAAATATGAGAAGGACCGGTAATTCCCTTGACAAGGCTATGGAGAGGCTTTCTTCGGGCTACAAGATTAACAGAGCTTCGGATGATGCGGCAGGTATGGCTATTTCGAGAAAATTAAAAACACAGATTGCCGGACTAGAGCGTGCGTCGATGAACGGATCGGACGGTATTTCCGTTATCCAGACAGCAGAGGGTGCATTGAATGAGGTTACGTCTATTCTTCAGAGATGCAGGGAGCTTTCGGTTCAGGCAGCAAATGATGTTAATACTGTGGATGACAAGGCTGCTATCCAGAAGGAGATAGATGCCTTGTTAGATGAAGTAGATCGTATTTCGGAATCTACCGAATTCAATACCAAGAATCTTCTTAACGGAGATCTGGATAATAATGCATATACCGATAATACAAAGGTTGAACTGTTATATAGCTCGGATACCGTTCAGGCTTCAAATCCGAATAAAGGGTACAAGATGACGGTTACAGCAGATCCCGAGCAGGCTAAGGTAACCGGGGCAGTGCTTTCAGGAACGGGCAAGATAGGTTATTCGGGAACTCTTACCATTAATGATATTTCTATAGAGATTGACGAGAATGATACTATGGAGGACTGCGCAAAGAGTATTTTTGAAAAATGCGATCTGCTGAAAATAGATTATAATAAGGATACGGGAGAGTATATAACAAGGGCATACGGAGCAAAACAGAAGATCAACATCAAATGTGATGATGACGATCTGAGAGGTGCATTGGGACTCCCTGTTTCAGCTTCTTCAGATGCAGGTACTCCAAATGCCGGTAAGGATGTCCAGGTTATCATAGATAATTCCGATAACAGTGACTTTAAGGATGCTATCGCATCTACGGATGGAAAATATGTTACGGTGAAAGCTCCGAACGGGTTTGAAATGAAACTGCGTGTGGAACCCGAAACAGTGAAACCAGGAACAACTGGAACGAAGATAAATACTACTGTTCTTGATGCAGGTTCAATGTTTATCCAAGTCGGTGCAAATGAGGGACAGAATATTGAGGTTAAGTTGCCAAAGATAGATTCTGAAACTCTTGGAATAAAGTATGCCAATGTTATGAGCCACGAGGGCGCCGAGACAGCTATCTCATTATTTGACAAAGCGGTTACCATGGTTTCTTCCATCAGGGCAAGACTCGGTGCTTATCAGAACAGACTTGAGCATACCATTGAGAATGTTGATACGGCAGCTCTTAACATGACCGAGGCAATGTCGAGAATATTCGACGCCGATATGGCTGAAGAAATGACAAACTTCACACAGCAGAACGTTCTTCAGCAGGCCGGTACATCTATTTTAGCTCAGGCTAATGAAAGACCGCAGACAATCTTGAGCTTACTTAACGGCTGATGAGAATAGAGACAGGAGAAGGAATAATGAATAAGGAAAAGCAGAAGGATTTTGCAAGGCGTGTGAGTCAGGCTAATAAGACGCAGCTTGTGGCCGTGACATTTGATATTATTGTTGAATATATAGATGAAGCCTGCAAAAAGCTTGAGACCGGCGATATCCCGGAGTACAGAACCGAACTTAAGTCTGCCCAAAGGTTTTTGAGTGAACTTATGAGCGCACTTGATTATAATTATCCTATAGCAATGGAGCTTTTAAGACTCTATGAGTACGTCCAAAGGGTATTGGTTGCAAGTGATGTTTCAGGAACGGACAAAGGGCTGGACTCAGCCAGAAATGTCATGGCAAAGCTCGGTGCTTCATTTACGGAGATTTCAGCACAGGATGAGTCCGGTGCCGTTATGGAGAATACCCAGCAGATAGTTGCGGGGCTTACATACGGTAAGGGAACCTTGAATGAGGCGGATATGACTGCCGGTTCAAACCGTGGATTTTTGGCTTAATATGAATTAATCCCAGAGAATTGAGCTGGATGGTACGAGTAAAGCGGAAAATCATAGGAATCCGAAGGATTTCTACAATAGAGGCAGGCTGTATTTATGGATATATATGTAGGTGATAGACTAAAAATGAAGAAGCCGCATCCTTGCGGATCAAGTGAATGGGATGTGCTGAGAGTTGGAATAGATTTCAGGCTTAAGTGCTGTGGGTGCGGACATATGATAATGATTCCGAGAAAACAGGCTGAAAAGAATGTGAAAACTATTATAAAAGCTGAAATGAAGGATGATTAAAAAGGAATTCAGAAAAAATTAAAAAAAAGAACTTGACAACGCTTGCAATTCATGATAGATTATAAAGGCTGGCGACTCAGTTCTTTTTTTGATGTCGCAAAACACACCGCGGGCAAAATACCACATTGTTCGTGAGATTAAATTTAGGAGGTGGAAGTTGTGCGAGTAAAAATTACATTGGCATGTACAGAATGCAAGCAGCGTAATTACAACATGACGAAAGAAAAAAAGAATCATCCGGACAGGATGGAGACAAAGAAGTATTGCAGATTCTGTAAGAAGCATACGATGCACAAGGAAACCAAATAACAGAAAGGAAGGTACACTATGAGTGATGCAGCAGATACTTCCAAGAAGAAAGGTTCATTTTTCAAGGGAGTTAAGGCAGAGTTCAAGAAGATTGCTTGGCCTGATAAGACCACGCTTGCAAAGGAATCAGCTGCCGTAGTTGTTATTTCTGTCATTTTGGGTGCTATTATCGCATTGGTTGATGCAGCTATCAAGTTTGGTCTTGGAGAGCTTTTGGGAAGAACACTTTAAGTTTAGGATCTTAGACAGATTGGAGTTTGAAGTATGGCAGAAGCTAACTGGTATGTAGTTCATACCTATTCAGGGTATGAGAACAAAGTAAAAGCCAACATCGAGAAAACTATCGAGAACAGAGGACTTCAGGATCAGATACTTGAGGTTTCGGTACCGCTTCAGAACGTTGTCGAGATTAAGAACGGCGTTCGTAAGTCCGTACAGAAGAAGATGTTTCCCGGATATGTGCTCTTAAACATGGTTATGAATGATGATACTTGGTACGTTGTTCGAAACACCAGAGGCGTTACCGGTTTCGTAGGACCCGGATCAAAGCCCGTTCCTTTGACTGAGGCTGAGATGAAGGCTATGGGTGTTGCCGATGAAGAGATCATGCTTGATTTCGAAGTTGGTGATACAGTGACCGTTATGTCAGGTGCCTGGGAGAATTATCAGGGAATCGTCAGATCGATCAACGAGAGCAAACAGACCGTTACGATCAGCATTGATGTATTTGGCAGAGAGACACCCGTTGAAATCGGTTTCACGGATGTCAGATCGGAAATGTAAATTAATTTATTAGCGTATGTTACGCAGAATCGAGGATTAAAATGGCAAAGAAAGTTACAGGTTATATCAAATTACAGATTCCGGCTGGAAAGGCAACACCGGCACCTCCTGTAGGTCCCGCACTTGGCCAGCATGGTGTTAACATTGTTCAGTTTACTAAGGAGTTTAATGCAAGGACAGCAGATCAGGGCGATCTTATCATCCCCGTTGTCATCACTGTATATGCAGACAGAAGCTTCAGCTTCATTACAAAGACTCCTCCCGCAGCAGTGCTTTTGAAGAAGGCATGCAACTTAAAGACAGCTTCAGGTCAGCCTAACAAGAATAAGGTTGCTACCATCAAGCGTTCGGAAGTTCAGAAGATAGCTGAGAAGAAGATGCCCGATCTTAATGCAGCAAGCATTGAAGCAGCTACCAGCATGATCGCAGGTACCGCAAGAAGCATGGGAATCGTAGTTGAGGATTAATTAAATAAAACACTACTAAGAAGTGGAAGGACGAAAAGTCCGATATTACCACATGGAGGATAATAATGAAAAGAGGAAAGAAATATAACGAAGCAATTAAGCTTATAGATAAGACAGCACAGTATGATGTAAATGATGCATGTGCCCTTGTAAAGAAAACAGCAGTAGCAAAATTCGATGAGACAATTGAAGCTCATTTCCGTATGGGTCTTGACGGACGTCATGCAGATCAGCAGATCCGTGGCGCAGTTGTACTTCCTCACGGAACCGGCAAGAAGGTTAGAGTTCTTGTATTCGCAAAGGGTCCCAAGGTTCAGGAGGCTGAGGCAGCAGGTGCTGATTACGTAGGCGGAGACGAGCTTATTCCTAAGATTCAGAATGACGGTTGGTTTGAGTTTGATGTAGTTGTTGCTACACCTGACATGATGGGTGTTGTTGGACGTTTAGGACGTGTTCTCGGACCTAAGGGCTTAATGCCCAACCCTAAGGCAGGAACAGTTACCATGGATGTAGCTAATGCAGTTAAGGATATTAAAGCAGGTAAGATCGAGTATCGTCTTGACAAGACAAATATCGTTCACTGCCCTATCGGAAAGAAGAGCTTCACAGAGGAACAGCTTTCTGAGAACCTTAGCACACTCATCGGAGCATTGATCAAGGCAAAGCCCGCAGCTGCAAAGGGTCAGTACATTAAGAGTGCTACCATTGCTTCTTCGATGGGCCCCGGAATCAAGCTCAATACTGCAAAGATAAACGCGCTTTAATCTAAAAAATTATACCTGCCGTATGGCAGGTTTTTTGTTATGTTCCAACAAATATGCTTCGCATATTTGTCGCCGCGTCGAAGTGCTTCGCACATTCGACAGATTACATCCTTAGCAGCAACTCTCTGTCTATGAGTTTCCCATCTTCATAATAACTTCTTGGAACACGCTTGCTTACAGCACAGGTCAGTTCGTAAGGAATGGTCCCGGCTATCTCGGCCAGCTTTTCGATGGGATTCTTTGAACCGAAAATCTCTATCTCGGAACCGACTCCCACGCCCTGCATATTTGAAACATCGATCATGCACATATCCATGCAGATTTTTCCGAGCTGCTTTGCGGGACCTGCTGTTGTCATAAGCGTGCATTTATTTGACAGAGACCTGAAAAATCCGTCCGCATAACCGTAAGGAAGCACTCCGACACGGGTTGTTCTGTCAGTTACGAATATTCCCCCGTAGCTGATGGCAGTGCCCGCAGGGTATGTTTTTATGGTACTGATCACGGTTTTTAGTGACATAACGGGCTTTAGTCCCATTTTGATAGCGAATTCTCCGTATCCGTAAAGAAGAAGTCCCGGACGCACCATATCTAAATAAGTTTCAGGATATTCCGAAACCGCGCCGGTGTTTGCACAATGCTTAAGTTTGAATTTCTTACCGGACATGTATTCAACATGGTTAATTACATCTGTAAAGAGCTTGAACTGATGCTCGGTATATTTCCTGCACTCCTCACCGGGCTCGTCGGATACTGCAAAGTGTGTAAATATGCCTTCTGCATCGAGTCCCAGCATATTGATGGCTTCGAGGATACCGTTTATTCCGGTTTCAAAGAAGTCACCATTACAAAGGTATCCGAGCCTTGACATGCCTGTATCAACCTTGATATGTATCTTCAAGGTTTTACCGAGACATACGGCTTCTTCGGAATATTCGACTGCTTTGGCTTTACAGGTAACAGCCTGCGTAATGTTGTATTCTATCAGTCTGTCAACCTGCTCCTTTGGAGTATGGCCTAATATAAGAATGGGCATTTTTATGTCATTCAGACGGAGTTCCATAGCCTCATCTATGCTGCTGACGGCAAGATACCCTGCTCCTTCTTTTTCAAGGGTTTTAGCCACATGAACCGCTCCGTGTCCGTATGCGTCGGCCTTTACCACACCTAAGAATTTTACGTTTTCACCTATTTTTTTCTTTATTGTCCTGTAATTGAATTTTAAAGCGTCGAGATCTATCTCGGCCCAGGTTCTTCTTAATGTTGATTCCATGATTGCTCCTGAAAAATATTTTTAACATAAGAATTATAACATTTCCGCCATTATTCTGCAATAAGATAAAAAGAATTTGAAATTTTCAGAAATGTATGCTACAATATGCTTGGAGAAATATATCATTTTCAAGGGAGGTGGCATTATGACATATGAACAGATTGTTGAAATGGTTAGAAAAGTGTTTGAATATGCCGATGCCAGGAACATCTATGAGCATATCGCCTTTCAGGTGAATGTCACGGGCGAGGGTGAAGGGATTTTTTACTTTGAGGTGGCCGACAGACAGTGTGTTATCGAGCCTTATGATTATTATGACAGAGACGGACTTATCACTACTACCGCAAAAGTGCTTTCGGACATATGCTATAAGAAATGTACCATGAGAAGCTGTATCGAGAGTGGTAAAATGCGGTTTGAAGGAGATGTGAGAAAACTGGAGCTCTGCCTTGGAAACATTACGCTTACATATCTGAAGGATAAAAAGAAAAATACAGGGGATTGAAATGAAAGACGATTTTATGAGCAGCGGCTCGGGGAGCAGGAATTATACCGCAGATGAAATAGACAGAGCCAGAAAGATGCAGAAGAAAAACGGCGGTACTCTGATGGACAACCTGGCTAAGCTTACCGGTCGCGGAATGCCTTCTACTACAAGTATGGCAGACCTTACCAGTATGTACAGGAAGGCCAATCAGGAGCTTAGTTCTTTTATTGAGGCTGACAGCAAGAGAAAGAAAGAGGCCGAAGCCAAGAATGATGCCGTTCGCCAGCAGCTTATGGAAAACCAGGAGAAGCTTAATAAGGCTCTGGACAGTTATACAAATACCCTGAAAGAGGATTTTGGAATCGAGCCTCAGCAGGATAATTCCTGGATGAACGATTTCGGTATTCCTTCAGGCCAGAACAGTACAGGTGTTTCCGGAGGAGCTTCGGGTCAGGGTAATCTGGGTGCGGTAGAAGGTAATGGTCAGACCGGCGCAGGTCTTCAGGGGACTTATGCTACTGACAATGCTTACGGGACTGCACAACCCGGAACCCAGCAGGCCGCAAAGACAGAAGAGGAACTGGCATCCACAAGAGAAGTAAACCTTGAGAAATTTAACGGTCTTGCCGATGAGATAAATAAAACGGTTTTCGGGCAGGAGGAGTTCGTAAAGAAGCTTGTTATAGCTTTTAAACGTCCGCTCGTAATGCCTCCCGAGAATCCCAAGGCGCTAAATACAATCCTTCTTACCGGGAAAAAGGATACCGGTAAGCATTTTGCATTGACTGAGATAGCAAAAGAACTGAACAAGCGTGGAATTCTTCGCAATTCGGATATCCGTGTGCTTGATCTTGGCTTATATACCGACGCTTCCATGGAGAAGCTTTTCCTTCAGGATATTTTCTCGGCACTCTCATGTAATTCGAGGATTGTTCTGTTTGAGAATTTTGAGAACTGTCATCCGTCATTCCTTTCACATATTTCCTCGCTTGTGATCGACGGAAGATTCCAGCTTTCAGAGCGCTATATATTCCAGAAGGGTCAGCTTGTAAACGTACAGAATTCACTTGCAAGCGAAGCCGTGAGCGCATTCACCGCCAACGGAAAGTATCTGATCTTCATTACCGAAAAGACTCTTGATAAATGCGCAGGCATCATGGGCGCTCCGTTCATCAATGCACTTGGGGATGTATGTACAACAAAAGAGCTTGAGGCTATCGCCATCAGAAAGATAGCTGAAGGTGAGCTGGAAGACTTAAAGAACAAGGCTGCTAATCGTTTCTTCTTTAAGCTTGACTTTGATGAAGGCTTCTTGGACTACAGCGTTTCGAGGTCAGAGCGTCAGGCAGGCTTACGTGGGGTACAGGATTTTTATGATTCCGTATTACAGGCGCTCGCACAGGCAAAGCTTGAAGGTGATTATCCTAAGGATGCAGCATTAAAGCTTGGTGTGGCAGAGGGAAGGATTAATGCAAAATACGACGAGGAACTGATCGATCTGTCGGCACTTCTTCCCGAAGGATTCCGTGGCGAGATTGAAGAGATCAAGAAGGAAATGGATGCCATTGTCGGTCTTGCAAAGGTTAAGGAATACGTATTCAGCCTCGAAGAGTATTATAAAGTTCAGAAGCGCAGGCAGGAAGAGGGCTTGAAGACCAGTGAGGTCAGCAAGCACATGATCTTTACCGGAAGTCCAGGAACAGGAAAAACGACTATTGCAAGGATCATAAGCAAGTATCTGAAGGCTATCGGAGTCCTTACCGGAGGACAGCTCGTTGAAGTATCAAGAGCTGACCTTGTGGGACGTTATGTAGGACATACGGCACCTCTTACAAACCAGGTTATTTCTTCCGCTATAGGCGGCGTGCTCTTTATTGATGAGGCGTACAGCTTATACAGGGGTAAGGATGACAGCTTTGGCTTAGAGGCTATCGATACTCTGGTTAAGGGAATCGAGGATAACAGGGAGAACCTGATAGTTATCCTTGCCGGTTATTCCAACGAGATGCAGGAATTCTTGACGAGTAACTCGGGACTTAAGTCACGTTTCCCGAATGTCATCAACTTCCCGGATTATACCGGAGAGGAACTTTTAAAGATCGCTAAGTCAATAGCCAAATCAAAGGGTTATACTATCGATGAAGGCGCTGATCCTGCACTTACAACATATTTCAATGCAGTTCAGATGGTGAGGGCTGCGGATGCAGGCAACGGCAGACTTGCAAGGAATAAGATAGAAGAGGCGATACTTAACCAGTCAAAGAGGCTGGTAGCTGAACCGAATGCAGAGTTGTCAGTGCTCATGTCGGAAGATTTTGATCTGAATGACGTAATGAGTGATGAAAAATAATATAGCAAAATGAAGATATCCCCCACCTTTTAGCGAAGGTGGGGAATATCCTTTTTAGTCGGAGGGCTGATATAATGAAAGCAAAAAGGCTTATATGTCTGTTTTTATCAGTATTAATGGTCATAGGTGTTTTAAACATGGATTATAGTCCGGTGAATGCTGCTTCAAAAAAGAAAAAGGTTGAGTTCAGCGTCAAAACCGTGAATGACGGGCTGGATTTAAAGTTTACCATCGAGGAATATCCCGGAGCTGAATACTATAATATTGTATTATGCGGTAGGGAGAATGCATATTCTCCTTATCTTGATAATAAAGATAAGGATATTTCACTTATTATCGCAAAGGTAAAAGCAGATTCCGGAAAGACTGTCTATACGATGAACGGACTTACAAAAGGTAAGTACACTTTTTATGTTGAGGCTATGGAGCCTGAAGACACATATTATGAGGATAACGTAAAAAGTGAAAAGAAGACGGTTACTGTTAAGGCTCCTGCAATCTCTGAAAGGGGCGAGGTCAAGTATGATTTCTCTAAAACCAAGATCGGAGAGGTCATTACTTTTGGTGCTTACGAGCAGGACGGAGATCTTTCGAATGGGAAAGAGCCTATTGAATGGATCGTCCTTTCTAAGGATAAGAATGAGATGTTGGTACTAAGTAAATATGCGCTTGATTATCTCCCTTTCCATGTACGAGAATATTACGGGGAGGATGAGACTGACAAATGCTTTACCACTTGGGCTAGCTGCTCGATCCGTGATTTCCTGAACAATGTTTTTTATGATGAGGCATTTACTAAGGGAGAGAAGAAGCTAGTAAAAACGAATACCATTAAAACTACTGTGGATTTTGAATGGAGAAAGAAAGAAACGAAAACTACAAAAGATAATGTTTTCCTGCTTTCTTCCAAGGATCTTACAAGTAAATCCTATGGATTCGCCAAGGAAAGAACTCTTGAAGATATAAACCGCAGATGTTCGTATACTGCTTACGCCATACTTCAGAAAGAGTTTAACAGGGATCATCGATATAGTGGCGCGGGCATTTCTGATTACCGGACGGAAGATGGTGATGAAGCCATTGAATGGATGCTCAGGGATCTTTGGATGGAGGAACAGTTTCTTAATATTGTCAGAGAGAATGGAACGATTACGTTTTCTAATTTTAAAGAACATTTTAAAATCGGATACGGATACGCTGTAAGACCCGCCATCCTGATAGATATGAGCTCTTTTAAGATTAAGGAAGTTGAAAGTGTTCGGAAAGATGCTAATGCCGAAAATAAAAAGAAGATTAAGATCAATAAAAAGAATTTCCCTTATGAGGAGTTTAGGGATTATATCAGCGAAGAATTTGACAAAAATGAAGATGGCTGGCTAAGCGAGAAGGAAATGAATTCGGTTGAAAATATTTCTTTTTCGGGTGGGTACTATGATTATGACAGTATAAGTAAGAAGAACAGATTTAAGGGGATAGAATTATTCAAAAATCTTAGGACTCTGTCTATTACTAATGCCACTATAAAGAAAATCGATCTCAGCAATATTAAAACACTTGAAAAACTGACTATACGTATTAATGAAAAAAACAGCAGTATTGATATTAGCGGATGTTCTAATCTAAAAGAACTGTCGCTTACTAATTATGGAGGTTCATACGGTTATTATAATAAGAATGCTTCTCTTAAACAGATTAAGTTAATCGGTGATTCCTCTTTGGAAAAAGTCTCTATCAAAAATGTAAAAATTAAGACAGTAAACTTGCCGGAGAGTAATAATATAGTATCACTTACACTGTCAGATCTGCAGCTTTCAGAATTGAACCTCGGTAATAATACTGCATTGCAGAGTTTTATCTGTAACGGAAACAATTTAAAGGTCCTTGACGTCAGCAAAAATACGGACCTGACCTCCTTGGATTGTTCCGGTAATAAGCTTTCAGAACTCGATCTGAGCAATAATACTATGATAACCGATCTGAACTGCCAACAGAATGAATTGTCAAAACTTGATCTGAGCAGGAATTTGAAGCTGATTTATCTGAACTGTTCCGAAAATAAATTATCGGAACTTGACTTCGGTACTAACACTGTTCTGGAAGAGTTAAACTGTTCAGAAAATGCATTATCAGCGTTAGATCTAAACAGTAGTAATCTTAATAAATTGGATTGTTCCCTTAATCAGTTACAGGTACTGAATTTGAAAAAGTCCGGATCTCTAAAAGAACTGAATTGCTACGGAAATCAGCTTTCAGATATAGATATTAGTAAAAATACAGCGTTGATGGATTTAAACTGTGCAGACAATAAACTGACAACAATAGATATAAGTAACAATCCGGTTCTCGAAATATTAGATTGTTCTTACAATCAGATTGTCAGATTGGATGTCAGCAGTAGTAAGTCACTGACCGAACTTGCTTGCATGGATAACAGTATGGAATCTATAAAATTATGTAAAGGGCTTACACTACTTGATTGTAGTAAGAACCAGCTTACAGATGTAGATGTTAGTGCAATAGTTGGTTTACAAGTTTTGAACTGTTCAGTTAATAAACTATCTTCTATAGATGTCAGCCGAAATACTGATCTGTGTGATCTGTTCTGTAGAAATAATGAATTAACTAAATTGGATATTAGCAAGAATAAAAATCTTGGCGTATTGAATTGCTCATATAACAGGCTTAAAGAGCTTGATCTTACTAAGAATACTGAATTGACGGGATTGGATTGCGGATATAATGAGCTTACGGAATTGAATACCAGTAAAAATAAAGAATTATCCTGGTTATACTGTAGCGGCAATAAGATTAAAGAATTAGATCTGCATAATAATTATATACAAGATGGTGATTGGGAAAATGATATTGTAGTTAAGTGATAAGAAGCCGATACAAGTAAATTTCATTTTTTATTTATTTGACATATCCCCAGCTTTCGTGTATTATAGTGGAGACCTAAAAAAGAAAGGCAGGAAGAAAAAATGATTACAAAAGATATTACTATCGGTGAGCTCTTAAAGCAGGCTCCGGATGTTGCTCCGATCCTTATGAGTGCAGGTATGCATTGCTTAGGATGCCCCGCTTCACAGGCAGAGTCCATTGAGGACGCAGCTATGGTTCACGGTCTTAATGTGGACGAGCTTATGGCTGAGATCAACGATTTCTTGGCAAAGAATCCCGCTTGATGCAGGACATTTAACAAAACCGAAAAGTCCTATGATAATGCAACTTATGCTTTTATCATGGGGCTTTTTATGTTATTATAAAGCTGTACAGATAATCCAACAGGGAAGGGATACGAGATGCCCAAGCAGAAACCCGAAAAGAAAAAAAGGAGTAAAGTAGGAAGGATCATAAGAAAGAGCCTTCTTATTTTGCTGTTGGTTATTTTGGCTGCTGTCCTTGTGCTCGGAGTAATCTTCTACAATAAATACGGGAAAAGAATACTGGAACTGAAGAAGGAAGCTCAGAAAATAGCTGCAAATTCGAAAAGGGATGATTTCAGGGCGAGTGAGACCTCTATCTGCTATTTTTCTGACGGAAGCGTGATGTCGGTGCTTAAGGGCGAGAAGGATGTTTATTATCTTTCGTATGAGGCCATTCCAAAGTACTGTATTGATTCCCTCCTTGCTACGGAGGACAGGAAGTTTTTTGAACATGCGGGTTATGATGTTTATGCAATAATCCGTGCCGCTAAGGCTTATCTTGATAACGAGGGAGAGATAAGACAGGGCGGAAGCACAATAACGCAGCAGCTGGCAAGGACCATTTATCTTTCAAATGAGAAGACGGTTGAAAGAAAGGTAAAGGAGATATTCCTGGCCGCCAACCTGGAGAAGAAATATACAAAATCAGAGATCCTGGAGTTTTATCTTAACAATATATATTTTGCGAACGGTTATTACGGGATACAGGCGGCTTCGTACGGATATTTCGGAAAGCCCGCAGGAGAACTGTCGTTATCGGAAGCGGCTTTCTTGTGCGGTATACCGAACAGTCCCTCGGATTACAATCCGGTGAAAAGATTTGACAATACAATGCTCCGCAGGGATTCCGTCTTAAAACAGATGAGGGAGAACGGGTACATTTCCAAGGACGAGTACGAAAAAGCAATTTCCGAAACAATAACCCTTAACCGGAGCAGCCGCGAGAAAAAGAATTATGCGGAAACATTCACCTATTATTGTGCGGTAAGGATGCTGATGAAGCAGGAGGGCTTTGTTTTAAGGAATGATTTTACCTCAGACAGGGATAAGGATGAGTATGAGGACTTATATGAGGAGGAATACTATAGGGTTAAGAGAAGCCTATATACCAAAGGATATCGTATCTATACGTCACTGAATCCCGAAAAGCAGGAACTGTTGCAGCAGGCAGTGGATGAAGGCTTAGCTGAATTTGACGAGAAGCAGGAGAACGGCATTTATGCCCTTCAGGCAAGTGCCGTTTGTATAGATAATGACACCGGATATGTGACCGCCATAATAGGAGGACGTGAACAGGAATCTGAGGGTTATACATTAAACCGTGCGTTCCAGAGCCCGAGACAGCCGGGAAGCTCCATTAAGCCATTGGTGGTTTATACTCCCGCTTTTGAGAGGGGATATTATCCCGATACAAAGGTTCTGGACGAGAAGTTTGAAGGGGGACCGCGCAATTCCGGCGGAGTTTATTCGGGCGAGATCGACATAAGGTATGCGGTCTCGGTTTCAAAGAATACGATCGCATGGAAGCTGTTTGAGGAGCTTACTCCCAAGATCGGGCTTTTGTATTTAAAGAGAATGGGGTTTGGTCATCTGGTACAGAGCGACTATGTTCCGGCAGCGTCTCTTGGAGGACTTACTTACGGGACTACGGCACTGGAGATGGCAGGAGCCTATGCGACCATATGCAATGACGGCATATACAGAGAGCCCACCTGCATTATGAGAATTTCGGATGCGGACGGTGAGACCGTTGCTGGCGGATACGGAAATGAGAATGATAGGGTAAGGACCTACGAGGCAAATGCTTCGAGGATGATGACTGACGTGCTGAAAACGGTTATGACCTCGGGAACCGGCAGAAGGCTTGCCATAGAGGGCATTACAAGTGCAGGCAAAACGGGAACCACAGAGAATCAGCGTGACGGCTGGTTTGTCGGATTTACAAAATACTATACCACCGCTGTCTGGGTTGGATACGATTATCCGAGGGAAATGAAGGAACTTATGGGAAATACGTATCCCGGCTATATCTGGCAGGCATATATGACGGAGATACATAAGGGACTTCAGGACAAGGACTTTACGCCGTATACCGACAACAGGACACCTGAGGAGAAGGGTGAAACGGACGAGCCGGAAGCGGATGAAAATATGTATGTCTTTAACGGAAACGGAACGGAAGATGGCGGAACATATGCAGGAGAGGATGCCGGTACGGGACTGTCAGGAAGGCTGCTGTTTATAGGCGAGGACGGCAGCAGGATAATCCTTTCCGACGAGGTTTCGGAGGAGGCCGATACAGACCGTGAAGGAAAGCCGGTCTATTATGATGATGAGGGCAACAGATATCTGTTTGATGAGAAGGGAAGAAAGGTAGAGGTCCGAGCGGACGGATATCCCGAAGGCTATGCATTGCCCGGAAGCTGGACGTTATATGACCATGAAGGAAACCCCGTTATGAGAAAGACGGAGTGAAAGAGTAGGGAAGTGTACCCTGTATAAGAATTGATTGCATTTTGGAAAACGATAGTTTATAATGAAAAAAAATCAACCGGAGAGGTCTTGAAATATGGAAAATGAAAATATAAATACAAATCAGGCAGCTGAGACTGTGGTGACCCAAGCGGAAACGCCTGTGGCAGAGACAGTGCAAAAGCCTGAGGCGGTCCAAAAGCCGGCAGCTGAGTCAGGGAAGGGCAAACAGAAGAAGAGCCACAAGGGTTTAAAGATTGCCCTTATAGTGATACTGGCGATAATCGTGCTTGCAGGAGCATTTTTTGCCTACGTTTATTCCACACAGAAGGAGTATGTACTGAATAAGTGGGCGCTGATGACGAAGGACGATACCGGATATTTCAGGTACGTTATGGACAGGAATATTGAGAAGGTTGAGAATTCGTTTGTCGAGCATAAGGAGAAAGCCGGTAACGTGGAAATTCCCGAAGAGTGGACCGCAAACGGAAGCCTTAAGGTTACTTTGGATGCGACCTTGGGAAGACTGTTCCTTGCACAGTCATTTGCGGGGTTTAAGGATGTAGGCGCAAAGTATACGGTTTCCGTAGACAAAAATAAAAATCTATCATTGTATCTCATACCGTTTTATAAGAACGTGGATCTGCTGGAAGTAGCGGGAATGGCAAATATCAAGGATCGAAAGATATATGCATCTATCCCAAGCTACAGAAAAGAGGTTGTTGATCTTTCGGCAGTACTTGATCAATATTCGGAGCAGATCGACGCGATAGAGAAAAAATTCGGTGATAATATTGACCCCGATAAATTAAAGCAGCAGTTTGAAACCCTAAAGAATAAGTTCGACAAGGACGAAATCGACAGGCTTATCCATATAGCGTATGACAAGGTTGAAAGTGCCGAGCTTGCGAAGGATGTAAAAGTTACTGTCAATGGGATGGAGAAGGAACTTAATGTTCTTTCGTGCAAGCTTTCAAAGCAGGAGTGTATAGATCTTGTAAAGGCATATGTTAATGAGCTTGAGATCAACATTCTTACCCTTATCCCCGATCTTTCGGGAATGGATCTTTCGGGAATAGAAGGTCTTGACAAGATCAACGTTTCGGATCTGCTGAACATAAAGAAGAAAATAACAGAGCTGAAGGACGATCTTTACAAGAAGATGGAGGAAGCCAATCTTTCAGCGGATTTAAGCTTCTATGTTGATGCGAAGGGGGATATCCAAGGCGGAGCGATCAAGGTTTCATACAATGAGACCAAGGTGAAGATCGATTGTCTGAAAGCTGTTGAAAAAGAAAACGAGAACAAGGCACAGTACGGAATAGACGTTACCCTTAACGGCATGAAGCTTGCAAGTATCATATGCAATACCGAGAAATCAGACGGAAAGTGTACTTTTGATGCCACAGTTAAACCCGGAGCGATGATAGAAGCAGTGGTAAAGGGCGGAAGCAGTTATGTTCTGACAGCAAAGGGAAGCTTTACCGATATGTCTTCCGGTACAAGTGAGATCGATCTTGAGGCGGTGCTTAACGGAAGCGACGGAGAACTGGCAAGCATTTATTTAAAGAACAGCTTCTCAAGCGGGCACAAGGATCTTCTGGATACCTCAGAGGATAACGTTATAGACATAATGGAGCTTCCGGATTCGGATTATATTGATCTTGGTGCACTGCTAAAGCCCATTCTTGATAACGTTGATAAGATAAATGATGAGGGTCTCAACAACTTCCTTGCAGAATTCATGCAGAACACGCTGGGCCTTAAACAGATGGATGTTCCCGGACTTAAGACCATGGTCAACAGTGGACTTATAAGCGCCGGAAATTCGGTGGTTAAGGACAGACTGAGAAAGTTCCTTGGGATTGAACCTCCGTACGATTATTCGTCACTGAGCGAAAAAGCAAAGGAGAACGAAGGAATCTATCTTTATTCCTGGGATAACCTAAAGGATGTGCCTCTCACGGCCGCAGCCGGAAATCTGACCTTTAAGGTTTATGACTATTTTGACAGACCGGATGAATTTAATCCCGATATAGAGGATGAAAAGGTTAAATTCCTTGCACAGCATGCAGACAGGAGCTTTGAACGGCCTGCAGAGGACGGCGAGTTCATTGAGATGGGAGACAAGATCGTGTTTGACGTTGCTCCTCTTATCGGTTCTTCGGTTATTGACAGTTACACTTACTACGATCAGAAGACCACGCTCGGAAATTATGATTATGGCGCAGGGATTGATGACAAGCTTGTCGGTATAAAGAAAGGTCAGACGATCGACTTAGAGCTTACGCTTGATGATCGGTTCGGAGCTTTTGCAGGTTATACCGGAACCTTCAGGATAACGGTTAAGGATATCACAAAGGTTAAGATGCCTGAGTGGACAGAAGAGTTCATTGTGGGACAGCTAGGTTACGAGTCTGTTGAAGCTTTAGAGCAGGAGCTTATTGATAAAGCCCGCGAGGAATACGAGTCACAGACAGAGCAGTATAAGCCCGAGAGCGAGGATATAATGGCTAAGCTTATGGATGCAGTTGTTCTAACTGTGGATCTAAACGCTTGCGATAGCGAAGCTCTTGAGGCTGCAAGAACCTATGATAAAGCATTTAAGAGTTCCTACGGATCGGCTCTCATGGATATCCTGAAGGCAGCAGGATTACCGATGGATTCCATTTCAAAGATCATGGGTACAGATACAAGGATCGATGAATACGGTGTCCGCAGAAGGATAGTCGATGCGGTTGTCGCTTATAATTTCGATCTGACAGTCAGTCAGGCAGAGTATGATAATTTTATGAGCGTTATGGCAAACAATCTCGGATACAGTGAATCTGCAGCATTTATCGAGGCTGTTGAGAACAAGTACGGAAAGCGTCTTTTCGTTGATACCATAATCGATATTAAGGTACAGCAAAAGCTTTATTCGATGGCAGAGATAGATTGGGAATAGTTCATAAAGAAAAAAGCTCCTTGATGAAGGAGCTTTTTTCTATGAGGGTTAATATATCGAACATTGTGATAATCTGCCGAATCAATCGGAGAACCGTCCCTCTGATCGATTATTTGGATGCCTGACGGAGTGCATAACGCACTGCCATGTCACTGATAGGTTTTTTGTATAACAGCAGGCTTATGATATATCCGATGATAGCTCCAACGATCAAAATAGCTAAGGATACTATTATCAGCAGCAGAGGGCTGTTATCGGCACCGATCAGATTTTCGCTTATTCTTATGAATATTTCGGTTCTGGCGCTGAATCCCAGGATACCGATTACGGTAAGGGCTATAAATACGATGGATAATATATATGACCTATAAGAAAATGCCATATATATGAAAAAGATGAATAACCAGACTGCCATAAAAAGTATAGTGCTGTAAGCCCTAGGGTATGGTACATTATTAGCCTCCAAAAATTCGGGAGTGACCTTTATCAGCCTTATGGCCACATATATTGCGAAAACTATAAAGCTGGTGATGAATGTGATCAAAATGGGACCTGTTACCTGGAGCTTTTTCTTCATAGGTGAAGTCTGTACCATCTTTGAAACGGTGGTGGAAAATACCAGCTGATAGAAATACATTCCTGTCAGTGCAAGATAAAGTGCAGCAAGTGAATATGATGAACCGCTGTCGCTAAAACCTATGACCTCAAAAAGTATACCAAATATGAAAAATAGCACAGCCAGAACAAGTATCATCTTAAACTGAAGGGCATATCGCATCATTTTTATATATTTAACTAAGTCTTTCATATGGATTTTATCTCCTTTTTATAAGATCCGATCAGGTATCCGAGAAGCTTGAAGTGTAACCTTTAACACAATCCTTGTATAAAATAATTCCGACAACAATGTTTATTGCTTCGATTATTGCGAATGATATAAGTGCAGCGATTGCAAAGCTGCTTATATGTTCAGGCAATAAAAAGCTGTAGATTACAAGAAGTATGGTGGAGAACATGGAACAGATATAACATACAGCTATCTGAACCGCTATAGTGAGCACGATCCTTCTGGAGATGATCAGGGTGAGGTTTGTGGTAAGCCCTGATATCGGGATATATATAAGCAGCAGAAGAATTGAATCGAAAAATGTTTCACTGTCTATATAGTAGATAATCTCTGCCAGGAGATATCCCAAGTATGCCAGTACTATGCATCCCTGCTTTATCCAAAGGTCTGTCTTAACAGCGGTTTTAAAAAGGTTCAACCCCTTGGATGAAGATTTAATGAACTGCATGCTCTTTTGTTTTCTTGAACTGGTTCCCGAAAATGCGAAGTAATCAAGGAAAACCAATACCAGAGGCATGCCGGCTGAGATTATAACAACCCAGACGGAACCCATATAAACATCTGCCAGAAAGCCCAGCACCATAAATCCGAGACATATTACACAATGAAGAATACGGTAGCCTAGGGACGTAAAGGCTAAATAAGGTGTTTTTTTCATTTTACGTACCCTTTCTTATTTGATAAGTGAGTTCTTTTTCATTACAGCAACACTGATCTTGAAAAGTGAAGGTGTCTCAGTCACTATATCGAGACCTGCAAGCTTGTCGAGATTTTCTGAGAGGCACATACCTTCAAAACCGTAATTGGACTGTGACATGGTGTAGAGAATGGGACGTACTTTTTCGATATCCTCTTTCTCTCCCTTTACAACAATGTATTTTTCTTTGAGATCCTCTACAAAACCCTGCTCTACGATCTTACCCTGCTCCATGATAATGGCGTAATCTGTGACATTTTCCATATCTGAGATGTTGTGGGTGGAGAAGAATACGCTCTTGTTTTCTCCCGAGTTAATGTATTCACGGATGAGCTCACAGAGCTTATCGCGCATCAGGGGATCAAGAGGGGATGCAGGCTCGTCCATTATGAGAAGGTCGGTATCCCTTGCCAGTACTCCTGCCAACATGAGCTTGGTCTTGGTACCGTCTGAAAGAGCCTGAACTTTTTTATGCTTGTCAAAGTCTGCCGGACCAAAGATAGCCAGGTCATTGCAGAGACGCTTAAACTTATCATGATCGAATCTGTCAAAGATGAGAGAGGAGATATCTTCTATCTGACCGACTGTCCAGCTTGGAAGATAGTAGTTGTCGGTACCGGTATAACCTATACGTTCTTTTACATCAGGATTGCTGTCAAGATCCTTTTCGCTATATTTTCCGAAGTAGTTGATGTTTCCTTCATAGTCTAAGCGGATGCCTGTCAGGATATTGAGCAGGGTGGTTTTTCCTGCGCCGTTTTCTCCGATAAGAGCTGTTGCAAAGCCCTTGGGCAGCTTGAATTCCGGTATGTCAAGGGTAAAGTTCTTGAATTTCTTGATTATGTTCCTTGCTTCGATTACATTGTTCTGATCCATGATGATCTCCTTTTTTGTTTTGTCATCCTTTTTATATTATACTTCCATACTCAGCAGTGTCTTAAGTGTAGCCAGCAGTTCTTCGTTGCTCATGCCTGCAATCTTGGCTGCATCTATGGCGCTGACCAGCGAATCTTCCACTTTCCTTAAATGCTGTTCGCGGAGCATTTCGGAGTCCTGGGCGTTCACGTAGAAGCCTTTGCCCTGCGAAGCGGTGACCAATCCCTCGGCTTCGAGCTGTTCGTAAGCCTTCATGGTCGTAATTACGCTTATCCTTAAGTCCTTTGCAAGCTCTCTTATGGAGGGAAGGAATTCACCCTGCTTAAATTTCCCGGCAAGTATATCCGTCCGGAACGAGTCTGCGATCTGTTTATAAATTGGAATTCCGTTTGTTTGGGATATTTTCAAAGAAACACCTCCTATTACTCAGTTAACTGTTTATGTGTTATATATACACCTATTACAGTTGAATGTCAAGTAGTTTTTTATATTTTTTTATAAAATTTTTGTCTTTTGGTATGCCAGAGAATGAAAGTTGCGGAAATACACGGAGTATGATATATTATAAACGTAGCCTTTTACCGTTATTATCGTTTGGGGGATTCCCCGTTATGAGGAATGATTATGGTTGAATATCGTAAAGTTATCGCTGTTTGCGGCGTTTGGCTCCATGAAGAGAAGGAGTACAGTTTTATAAGTGAGCTTAACAGGATATGCCTGGATAAGGGGTATGTAGCCATGGCATTTAATTTCTCTATTGATTCGATGAACGTAGAGGAAGACATAATGCGCGAAAAGAAGCTGATGGAGCTGATGGAGCATCTGGACTGTGCGGCCGTTATTGTTATGGGTGAGACTATAAAAAGCGATATAATGGTCGACTTTATCAAAAAGACGGTAAAGGTCATGGGCGTACCGGCATTTGCACTGGAACGTCATATTGACGGTCTGATAAATATATCCCAGGAGTTCGGAGAGGGCTTTAAGAATATAGTAAAACATGTGGTGGAACACCACGGATGCCGCAAGGTCGATATGATCGCCGGAATAAAGGATAATGAATTCTCGGAGGACAGGATAAGGGCCTATAAGGAGGTACTCGAAGAAAATGGGATACCTTTTGAGGAAAAAAGGCTGAAATACGGAGAGTTCTGGGATATTCCCGCAAGGAACGCCACACGTCAGTTCCTGGAGGAAAGCGGAGTACCGGATGCAATAGTATGTGCCAATGATTCAATGGCCATTGCATGCTGCGCAACACTCAGGGAAGAGGGCTTGAGGGTTCCCGAGGACGTTTTGGTTACAGGATTTGACGGTATAGGCAGCGGTAAGATCAACTATCCGTCAATTTCAACAGTCGAGCCGGATAATGAAAGCGAGATACTGCTTATTTTTGATATCATGGAAAAACTGGAGAAGGGTGAACCGGTCGATACCGACAGTACTTACCATGTACATTACAGGGTAAAGGTCAACCAGTCCTGCGGCTGCGGGAAAAACGATGACAAACAGACCATAGATACACTTGGAAGCCTTGCATTGTCGCTGAATGACAGAAAATGGCATATGATGGCGTTGAATAAGCTGCTGCTTTATTCAAACGAAATGAAAAGGCTGTCGGACATGACTCCGTTCTTGGCTGATTGTGTAGGCCTTTGGTCCCAGAATCTGTATTTTGTTGCTATTTATGAGCAGTTTGTGGCCGGTTCGGATAATGACGGAAGTACGGTAGCATACGTTCCGGAGGATTCCTGCGTTACTATGATGCGGTTCCAGGATTTTAAAAATATCGAGGATCCGACTCCTTTTAAGGAAGAGATCATCATGCCGGATATGAAGGAGATATTCAGAAAAGATAAGAATTACGATATGTTCATGGTAAGACTCGTACAGACACAGTCGGCACTTTACGGGTATGTTCTGGAGGGATTCAGAAACGTTGATGAGAGATGTCTGAGACGCTGCGAGGAATTCGGTCTGTTTTTATCCACTGCCATTAGTGCGGTTTTAAAGAACCGGAAGCTGATACAGCTGAACGATAAGCTTCGGCTTATAAATAAGGAAATGGAACGTGTTTCGGTTCTTGATTATCTGACGGAGCTCTATAACCGGAGGGGCTTTTACGATGAACTGTACAAGCTGGTTAATTCTCCGGACAATAACGGAAAGTATCTAACCTTCTTTTCTATAGATATGGACGGTTTAAAGCAGATAAACGATACCTACGGGCATAACGAGGGCGATTTTGCTTTAAAGACTTTGGCGGCAGCCATAAAGAATTTCGCCGTAAGAAACGGGATATGTGCGAGATACGGCGGAGACGAGTTCGTGAGTGCCATTATCACCGAACAGGAGACAGCGTTTACGGCTGATATTGTAAGACAGCGTTTTGATGCCACCTTTAAAAAGAGCAGGGAACTGGCTGCAAAGCCTTTTGTAATAAGCGCCAGCGTAGGAGGCAGATGCGGCCTTATAAACGAAAATCTTAATCTGGAGGAGCTTATGAGGCTTGCCGATGAGGAGATGTATAAGGACAAGATGGCCAGAAGAAAAGAGCGGAAATAGCGTTGGGTTAAGGTTATTTCTAAAAATGCCGATATATATGGTGAGAATCTATGCCCAAAAATAATCAGGTGGGCAGATATTTGCAGTTTTGTAATATCGTAAGATAGGGAGAAGGCAGGAAAATGAGAGTAGAATATGCGATCATATTTTCAATACTCTGTATAATCCTGACAGTCTGTACCATAACGGCTATGCAGCAGAGAAGGAGCAAAGCCATAGGTGGGGCTGTTGCCTTTTTTGTGTGCTCGCTTCTTCCTCCGGTTACAGGAAACCTTATTATTGTCTGCACACAGAACAGATATGTTGCTGAAGTGGGGTATTATGTATACTTCCTCGGAATGGATGTTATGGTTTATTCTCTGCTGAGGCTGACCTTTAGCTATTGCAGGATCTCATGGCATAATAAAACCGTAAAGTATATTGTTTATTCGCTTTTTGCGATAGATGTTTTACAGTATGCTTTAAACCCTTACCTGAGACAGGCCTTCGATACCGAACCGCTCATAGTTGAAAACGAAACCTACTATAAGCTGGTTCCTTTCACCGGACAGCTGTACCATCGTATACTTGATTACGGAGTTTTCTTCTTTGTTTTGGGAGTTTTCTTTATAAAAATGATCAGATCGATCCGTATAAACAGGGAACGGTATTCGGTTATATTTTTATCGTTGGTTGTAGGCGGAGTCTGGGAAACATTTTATATATTTTCCGGGACGCCGATAGACCGTTCAATGATAGGCTTTGTTGTTATCGGATTGCTCGTATATTACTTTGCACTTTTTTACCGTCCGATGCGTCTTTTGGACAGTATGCTTGCAAACATGACCTCGGAATTGCCCGAAGCATTGTATTTCTTTGATAATAACGGGCTGTGCATCTGGGCAAACAGACCCGGAACTGAACTTGCAGCTATTTCGGAGGAGGATTATTCAAAGGCTGAGGTTAAGCTGACCGAGCTTTTCGGAGAACTTGATCTTGAAAAGAATGAGTGGACTTCAAACAAGACACTTAAAACGGATGAAGAGACCAGATATTATGTTATCGAAAAGCATGCTATACCCTATTCTGATAAGAAGGATGCCGGATCTTTTTTAAGCATCCGGGACAATACCGAGGAGCACCTGACCTTACAGAAGGAAATGCACAATGCAACTCATGACAGCCTTACCGATCTTTATACAAAGGATTATTTTCTTAAAAAGACGGAGGAGCTGCTTAAATCCGATAATGACACGCATTATGTTGCAGTATATGCCAATGTCAATAATTTCAAACTGATAAATGATATTTTCGGTACGGCATTCGGTGATCACTGCTTAAAGGTTATTGCAGATAAGATACGTGAGATAGCTCCCGAAGGATGTGTATATGGACGCATGGTGGGTGATACCTTTGGAATGTGCATTCCTGCCGACAGCTTTGATGACGCCGAGATAGAGAGCGCTTTGGGACATTTTAAGGTAAGCGACGGGAAAGTCGATCATACGGTGCTCATCCATATAGGTATTTATTTCATACCTGATAAGACAATAGATGTATCGCTTATGTTTGACAGGGCGAGGATGGCGGTCAATACAATAAAGAACGACTATCAGATATTCCTTTCATATTATGATGAGGCCATGAGGAATCAGGTATTGTGGGATCAGCACATTTCATCGCAGCTGAGCGAAGCGATAGAGGAACGGCAGATAGTTCCTTATCTCCAGCCGATTGTAAATACCGACGGAAAGCCGGTGGGGGCGGAGGCACTTGTCAGGTGGATACATCCTCAGCTCGGTTTCCTTTCACCCGCAAAGTTTGTTCCGGTCTTTGAGAAGAACGGTATGATAGCTGAAGTAGATAGGTACATGTGGAGAAGTGCCTGTGAGATACTTGCAAAATGGAAGGAAGAGGGGAAGGACCTGTTTATCTCTATTAATATATCTCCGAAGGATTTCTACTTCATGGACGTGGTTTCGGTTATTAAGAATTATACCGATAAATACGGAGTAGATCACAGCAGACTGCGGATAGAGATCACTGAATCCGTAATGATTGATGACAACAGATACAGGATGAAGATACTGAATGAGTTCAGGGAGTCGGGATTCATTGTGGAAATAGACGATTTCGGAAGCGGTTACTCATCACTGAATATGCTTAAGGATATGCCTGTAGATATCATAAAAATAGACATGGGATTCCTTAACCAGTCACAGGAAAATGACAGAGCGGCTAAAATCCTTCACAACATTATAAATATGAATTCGGATCTGGGCATAATCTCTCTTACTGAGGGAGTGGAGACCGTTGAGCAGTACAGGATGCTTTCGGATATGGGCTGCCGACTGTTCCAAGGGTATCATTTCGCCAAGCCCATGCCGGTGGAAGAATTTGAAGGCTGGGTTGCAAATTCGAATTGACTGTGCAGAAAAAATCTGATATACTTCTCATCGATGAAGAGGCAGGCATATCACCGATAGGAATAAAAATTTGTAATGCCTGCGGAAAGGAATATGACAATGATAGCAGTTGGAAGCGATCATGCAGGATATGCATTAAAACAGGTGGTTATGGCACATCTGAAGGAAAGAGGAGAGGAGTTTAAGGATTACGGTACATACACCGAGGCATCCTGCGACTACCCCGATTTTGCGGAGGAGGTCAGCCAGGCCATTATAAAGGGAGAGGCAGACAAGGGCATCCTTATCTGCGGTACGGGAATAGGTATTTCCATCGCAGCAAACAGGCATAGGGAAATAAGAGCAGCACTCTGCGGTGACTGCTTCAGCGCCGAGGCTACACGCCAGCACAATGATGCAAATGTTCTGGCTATGGGTGCAAGAGTAGTTGCTGACGGACTTGCATTAAAGATTGTTGACACGTTCCTTGATACTCCGTTTTCCAACGGAGCAAATCATGTGAGAAGAATCTCGAAGTTGTCATAAACTATAATATCATCCCTTGTCATAAGATTTCAGCCAAAGGCTGACGGAACCTTGTGACTTTGGAGCAAATGTGAAGCTTGGTAATAAAAATGAAAACAATAATTCAAAAGATAGATGCCACTAACATGGCATCTTCTGATTTTAAAGAGGCAGCTGAGCTGCTGAGGAACGGAAAGCTTGTGGCTTTCCCTACCGAAACGGTATACGGACTTGGCGGAAACGCATACGACAGCACTGCATCGGCAAGAATTTATGCGGCAAAGGGAAGACCTTCGGATAATCCGCTGATAGTGCATATTTCCTGCTTTGATGAGATACTGCCATTGGTGGAGGCTGTACCTCAAAATGCAAGAGTACTGGCAGACAGGTTCTGGCCGGGGCCGCTTACCATGATATTAAATAAATCCGACAGGATACCGAAGGAAACGACGGGAGGGCTTGATACCGTGGCAATCCGCATGCCTTCGCACCCTATAGCAAACAGGCTGATAAAGGAGGCAGGCATACCTATCGCAGCTCCGAGTGCAAACGCATCCGGGCGGCCGAGTACCACTAAGGCAGAGCACGTTATAGAAGATCTCGACGGCAGGATCGACATGATAATTGACGGAGGTTCTTCGGACATAGGTCTGGAATCAACCATAGTCGACCTGACTGTAGAACCGGCACTTATATTAAGACCGGGTTATATTACTATAGAAATGCTTAGGGAGGTAATTCCCGATATCGAGTATGATAAGGCGGTATTAAAAAGAATGCGGGATGACAGCATAGTTGCAAAGGCTCCCGGAATGAAGTACAGACATTATGCTCCAAAGGGAGAGCTTACCATATTCGAAGGGGATACGGATGCTGTATCGAAAGCAATAGGAAAAGCTGCAGAAGAGAAGCTTAGATCCGGATATTCTGTAGGTATTTTAACAAGTGATGAGCTTGCCGGAAGTTATGAAGATTTAAAGAAATACGTAACAGAGGGAAAGAAGCCTCATGAGAATGGGGCATTATATATAAAGGATATCGGTTCGCGCGAAAATGAGGCGGAAATAGCCGCCGGTCTGTTTGATGCATTAAGATATTTTGATGAAGTAGGAGCAGAGTTTATTTACGCCGAGGCATTTAATGACGGAGGCTTAGGTCAGGCGATCATGAACCGCCTTATGAAGGCGGCGGGATATCATGTGATCACCTTATAAAAGCTATGAACAAATGACATTTTCTATCACAGCCTGTAATCTGTCAAAACGGCCACGGTATATGGTCGTAAGAAGCTCGTTCATGGAACGGAGTCCTTTTAACAGCTGTTCTTCGGTGATAAGGTTCTGTTCGCGGGCATCGGCTGCTTCGTCGCAGTCGAGAACCTTGATGTTCCCGTTGGGATATACAACTACGTCAAAGAGAAGGTCTTCATAGGTGAAGGAGTTTTCTTCTTCATTAATGATACAGTCGATTATATCACAATACCAATACTTAATGTTTCCGGAACAGTCAAGGAATTTGCTGACCTTCCAGCCTTTATCGATAAAATATGCGGAAACTCCGCTTGCAAAATCAGTCCTGGGATTTAAGGTCTTCCAGCTTGTAATAAGCAGGTTGTCCTCAAATTTCAGGATTTTGTCGTCTGTAAGGTTTGTGAATTCATCGGGGATAAATCTGCGTCTGTATAAATGAAGATTTTCTGTATTCATGATAAACCTCCTTGTTTCTCTGACAACTATCCCCCAAGGCTAAGCAGTGGCTTTGCCTTGAGGGAAGCAATGGAAATTATTTAACTTTAACTTTAACCTTGAACTTCTTTGAAGTGGATTTCTTTCCGTTCTTGATGGTACATGTAACGGTAATCGTGCAGGTACCCTTCTTCTTGGCTTTTATTTCGCCTGTCTTGGAATTTACCGAAGCAATTTTCTTCTTGGAAGACTTGAAGCTTACTTTACATTCGGTATTGTTTCCTAAAATGAGCTTCGATACGGCATTTAAGCCTGCAGGCATCTCTGCAGTAATAACTGTTGTATTGCCCTTCTTTAATTCAACCTCATCCGTAACATAGATCATGCTTAAGAGATCTTTTACGGAATCCCTTAAAGTATACTGATAAAGCACGGGATCATAATCATATAACTCGCCCCAATATTTAAACTCTTCATTACATGCCTGTATGTACTCTGCAACGGGAGTATCGGCATATATCTTTGCGGAACCGAATGATAAGTCGGGATCAAATTCCTCGATAGTAGAAGGGAAGATTACTTCTGGACTGATAATGGTCTCGTTTTCATAATTATCATCGTAGAAGTAACGTTTTGCAACGGTGTAATAGTTAAGAGAGATAACTCCTTCGGGAATATCGATCTTCTCCAGTGCACCGGGAACATCTATAAGGGCTGTCATTTCCTTGTCATAAACACAGTTCTTGTAAGATGCAAGAAATTCGTTGGCAGGATCTACGGTAACCTTTTTAAGAGCGGGAGCGTAAGCCAGCATGGGGTTGTATATATAACCTACGCTTGCAGGTATCGAAATAGAAGTCAGATTCTTGCATGTCTTAAGGTTCAGGTCAAGCCACATTACACCTTCGGGGATGTCAAGGGTTTTGATCTTGGAACCCATGAATACATTAGGTGCAATGAATACTGTGTCCGGA
The DNA here is from genome assembly GCA_024696945.1 of Lachnospiraceae bacterium. Lineage (GTDB taxonomy): Bacteria > Bacillota > Clostridia > Lachnospirales > Lachnospiraceae > RUG11977. Next base: position 72,801 of record JAILGF010000075.1, read on the forward strand.
TTGAATTTGCAGGTGGTTTTATCCTTGGGATAATATACTAAGGTTGCAATGTTCGATTCATATCTCTTTCCGTTTTCATCTGCAGCGTAAGTATAGATACCGCCTTCATATTCCGACAAGGAATCGGTCTCTTTTTCCAAAGAAACCTTTCCCTTAAATCCTGTAAAAGCATCGAAGTCGATATATCTTACGGTTTCGGGTATTACAATCTCTGCTTTGGGATTGAATCCGCCGATGCAGTAGCCCTGCATTGTGATAAGGTTCTTGGAAAGTGTGAGCTTCTCAATCTTATCGCCGCCGTCAAAAGCATACCATCCGAGCTGCTCTACGGTATCGGGAAGATTTATTTCCCTTGTATTGTAATAGTTTCCGGAAAGACCGAGGTTGCTTATATAAGTGGTTCCCTCGGCTACATTAATGGTTTTTTTGGTAAGATCGATGGCTTCAAGAGACTTAATGGGCTCTTCGGTCACATAATCAACGTAGTCAAGGTAGAGACCTCCGTCCTGGATGTAATAACCGTTTTTATTATTTTTAATAGTTATCTTGTCAAAATCGACATTGGACAGATAAGGAATTGCATTTTCGGGAATCTCTACGTTTTCAATCTTGGGAAGATCGACCAGAGATACATAGTCAAGATTCTTATTAAGTTTAACAGAACTTAAACTGCTGTTGTTATAAAGATAAAGATCCTCAAGCTCCGTACCCGAAGCATCGAGCGACTTCAGCTTATCAGCAGAGGCAATGCTCAGCCATCCCTTTATTTTGCCCAGCTTAACATCTTCAAGCATGGGAAGATTTGAGAGCTCATAGGAGTTGTAATCACCGTCAGCTTTAATCTTTGACATGTCGAGCTCTTTGAGGTTCGTTGCATAAGAAATATAGAGACTGGTAACTGTTGACGGGAGAACAAGCTTCTCCATGGATTCTACACAGACGGTTACACTTGTTACACCTTCGGGAACAGTAAGACTTTTGAAAGTGCCGTTCCAAATGGAAACACCGGTAATACCGGCATCGGACGGGATGACTACGTCTTCATCGTCACCGTAATAACCGTAAACATATGTGCCTTCATCCCAGACCTGATAGTCAAATTCCGACAGTTCCTGTGCAAATGCGGATACCGCAGGTGCTTGGAAGACAAGAATCTGGACAGCAAGTGCCAGTGAAAGCACAAAAGCTATCGCTTTCTTTAATGATCTTTTCATTTTCCTTGTAAACCCTCCTTTTTTATTTTACTATACTTAAACGAACTAGGGCACGCTTCAGTTTTGCTTCCGCGATGCGCTGATCACGTTCGTTAAGGTCAGGATTTTTAAGACGTTCTTCAGCTCTTTCCTTAGCAGAGAGGGCACGTTGTTCGTCTATGTCCTCCTTCCATTCCCAGGTGGTGGCGAGCAGATGACAGGTACCGTCCATAACGGATAACATGCCGCCGATGCAGGCAGCATATCTGGTCGTACCATCCTCGAGACGGATGTAGGCTTCTCCCATACCAAGAGCAGTGCAGAAATTACAGTGGCCGGCAAGCACTGCCATGTCACCTGTGACGGTTCTGCACTTAACTCTTTCTATTTCACCGGAATAGATGAGTCCGTCCGGTGTAGCAATCTGGATAGGGAATGTATTCATGTAAAATACCTCTTATTAATTCTTCGCTTTTTCAAATACTTCATCAATGGTTCCGACAAACAGGAATGCGCTCTCGGGTAATGCGTCGCATTCACCGTCGAGGATCATCTTGAAGCCTCTAAGGGTTTCTTTGAGCGGAACATACTTTCCGGGAAGTCCGGTGAACTGTTCTGCTACGGAGAAGGACTGTGACAGGAAACGCTGTACCTTACGTGCACGGGATACTGTCATCTTGTCTTCTTCAGAAAGCTCGTCCATACCCATGATGGCGATGATATCCTGGAGCTCCTTATAACGCTGAAGTACTCGCTGTACCGAACGTGCTATTTCATAATGCTCTGCGCCTACAATGTCAGGAGTAAGAATACGGCTGGTTGAATCAAGAGGATCAACCGCAGGATAGATACCCTGGCTGGCGATATCACGCGAAAGAACGGTGGTAGCGTCAAGGTGTGTGAACGTAGTAGCGGGAGCGGGGTCTGTAAGGTCGTCCGCAGGTACATATACTGCCTGGATGGATGTGATGGAACCCTTTCTGGTAGAAGTGATTCTCTCCTGAAGAGCACCCATTTCCGTAGCCAGTGTAGGCTGATAACCTACGGCTGAAGGCATACGGCCAAGAAGAGCCGAAACCTCAGAACCTGCCTGTGTGAAACGGAAAATGTTATCAATGAAGAGAAGCACGTCCTGATTCTTTACGTCACGGAAATATTCAGCCATGGTAAGTCCAGAAAGACCAACCCTCATACGAGCTCCGGGTGGCTCATTCATCTGGCCGTAGACTAAGGCGGTCTTCTCGATAACGCCCGATTCCTTCATTTCGTTGTACATATCGTTACCTTCACGGGTACGTTCACCAACGCCTGTGAAGATGGAGTATCCGCCGTGCTCTGTGGCTACGTTGTGGATGAGCTCCTGGATAAGAACTGTTTTACCAACTCCGGCACCGCCGAAAAGACCGATCTTACCACCCTTAGCGTAAGGGCAGATAAGGTCAACGACCTTGATACCTGTTTCAAGTATCTCGGTAGCGGCAGCCTGCTCCTCGTAAGCGGGAGCTGCGCGGTGGATGGACCAGCGCTCTTTGGTGACAGGTGCGGGAAGATTGTCAACGGGCTCACCGAGTAGGTTAAATACACGTCCCAAGCATTCCTCACCAACGGGAACGGTGATGGATGAGCCTGTATCAACTGCTTCTATGCCTCTTACCAGACCATCGGTAGAGTTCATGGCGATGCAGCGTACGGTATTGTCACCTATCTGCTGAGCTACTTCGGCAACGAGCTTTCTGCCCTGTGTTTCGATCTCAATGGCGTTAAGAAGTGCGGGTAATTCGTCGGGCTTGAATTTGATATCAAGAACGGGACCGGTTACCTGTACAACTTCGCCAATGTGTCTGTCGCTCATTCTGATGTTCTCCTATCTCATGATTTTATTGAACACCTCATCAGTCAGCCTGCGGCTGACAGCTTCCCCTCGAGGGGAAGCCTTTTGACGGGGATATTATCTGTTATTCCGGGGAGCATTGGCTCCGAAGAATTTTTGAGGATCACAGTCCCTCGGCACCACCGACGATCTCAGTGATCTCCTGGGTAATGCTTGCCTGACGTGCACGGTTGTAATGGAGGTTAAGTTTTTCTATCATTTCCTCTGCATTACTTGTTGCGGCATCCATGGCGGTACGGCGGGCAGCCTGTTCGCTGGCTACCGAGTCACATATCGCACCGTAGATAACTCCCGCTAAGTACTCGGGAACTATGGTATTGAACACCTCTGTGCTGTCGGGCTCATAAAGGATTATATTTTTCACTCCGCTGCCGGAGCCTGCATTATCCGTACTGCTTTCAGCAGCGTTGGAATTGCCTGCTTTTTTAGCACTGCCGATCTTCCCATGCTTTATATCTGCGAGCGGGAGAGTGGCAACGGCGTGCGGAACCTGTGACAATATATTTATAAATTCAGTGTAAACGAGTGAAACACAGCCAAACGTACCTTTTTTGTACTCTTCACATACAAGATTGGAGATCGCAAAGCTGTCTGCAACGGCTATGGGAGCTATCTCACCGAAGGCTTCGGTAAGTATTTCCGCATTCCTATGTTTAAAATACTCAACAGCTTTCTTGCCGATAGGAAGTACGGAATATTCCTTGCCTTGTGCGTCGGCTTCAAAGCACTTAAAGAGGTTTGAGTTGTATCCGCCGGCCAAGCCTCTGTCACCTGCTATTACTATGTAGCAGACCTTTTCGTTTACATTGTCCTTGGCATATATCGATGAAAAATCGGTGTTGCTGTTTGCGATATTTACCAGGGTGCTGTACAGTTCATCGAAATACGGACGGCATCTCTCCGAACGTTCCTTTGCCCTGCGCAGCTTGGAGGATGCGACGAGTTCCATTGCTTTGGTAATCTGCATCGTGCTCTGCACACTTTTGATGCGCAGCTTTACTGCCTTCATGCTACCGGCCATGTTGCTTCCTCCTTCAAAATTTATTTACTGCTTAAAAATTGTTTTGTATATGCCTCAAGGGCTGACTTAAGATTGTTTTCGGTCTCTTCTTCAAGCTTTCCGGTCTCTTTTATAGCCTGCATAGCTGAATTACCGTCGGCGTTTGTCTCAAGGAATGTATAAAGACCGGCTTCGTATTCCTTGATATCCTCAACCTCAACTTCGGTCAGCATGTTTTTGATAACCGCATAGATGATGGCTATCTGCTTTTCAACAGGAACGGGAGAGTTCTGAGACTGCTTAAGAACTTCCACGATACGGGCACCCTGATCGAGACGTGCCTTGGTATCAGCATCGAGGTCGGAACCGAACTGTGCGAAGCCCTGGAGCTCTCTGTACTGGGAGTAAACCAGCTTCAAGGTACCGGCAACCTTCTTCATGGCCTTTATCTGTGCATTACCACCAACACGGGATACGGAGATACCGGGGTTAACTGCTGGCATAACGCCTGAGTGGAAAAGCTCGGTCTCAAGGAATATCTGTCCGTCTGTGATCGAAATTACGTTGGTAGGTATGTATGCCGAAACGTCGCCTGCCTGAGTTTCGATAACGGGAAGGGCGGTAAGCGATCCGCCGCCGTGTTCTTTATCAAGCTTTGCGGCACGCTCTAAGAGTCTTGAATGGAGATAGAATACGTCTCCGGGGTACGCTTCACGTCCGGGTGGACGACGGATAAGCAGTGAGAGTGCTCTGTAAGCTACAGCATGCTTACTTAAGTCATCGTATATACAGAGAACATGCTTGCCCTTGTACATGAAATACTCACCCATAGCGCAGCCCGAATAAGGTGCTATGAACTGCAGGGGGCTTGCCTCGGAAGCGGTAGCGGCTACGATGATGGTGTAGTCCATTGCACCGTTCTTCTGAAGATTTTCAACAAGGTTGGCAACTGTGGAACGCTTCTGGCCTATGGCTACATAGATACAGATAACGTCCTTGCCCTTCTGGTTTATAATGGTATCGGTAGCGATAGTGGTTTTTCCTGTCTGACGGTCGCCGATGATAAGCTCACGCTGGCCACGTCCGATGGGGATCATGGAGTCGATAGCTTTGATACCGGTCTGAAGCGGCTCAAATACCGACTGACGCTCACAGATACCGGGTGCGGGGGACTCAATGGCCCTGAACTCTGTGGTGGCTATGGGACCTGCGCCGTCTATGGGCTGTCCTAAGGCGTTAACGACACGCCCTATCATAGCTTCTCCGACAGGAACAGATACGACCTTACCCGTACGCTTTACCGTCTGTCCTTCACCGATACTGTCTCCCGAGCCGAACAATACGATGGAAACACTGTTTTCTTCGAGATTCTGGGCCATACCGAAGCTGCCGTCTTCGAACTCTAAGAGCTCGCCTGCCATGCAGTTGATAAGACCGCTGGCCCTTGCGATACCGTCACCTACGTTAAGTACGGTACCGGTTTCGTTCTGGCGTATCGTGTTTTCATAGTACTTTATCTGACTACGGATGACCTGGGATATTTCTTCGGGTTTTAATTGCATAATTCCATTCCATCCTTTTTGAAATTGTTTATATATCTAACGTCTGCGAAGCAGACTGATGAGGTGCATGCCTTATCACATCACAACCTCATCCAGTTTCCTCTTGATTCCGGAAAGTCGTCCGGATACGGTTCCGTCAAGCAGTTTTCCGTCTAGCTCGACCTTGATCCCCGCAAGAACCTTGGGGTCAATCTTGGCAGTAATGGTAATCTTCTTACCGCTCATTGCGGAAAGCTTGGATTTAAGCGCATTTATCTGGCTGTCGGTAAGTGCTACGGCACTGGTGACCACAGCCTCAGAAATATTGTGGTCTGCATTGTAGCGCTTTGTGAAAATCTCGCAGCATCCCTCGTATTCGCCGAGTAATCCGCGCTCACAGAGCAGCTTTATGAAGGAGACCAGATATTTCTCACAGGAAGCTCCGAAGGCCTTATCTATAAGGCTGAGACGCTCAGCCTTCTTTATGGAAGGCTCAGAAAGCAGACGTATATAATCGGGATTATCCCTTAATATCTGCTTGATGGCGAGCATCTGCTCCTGTATGGAGTCCGTGAGTTTTTCTTCTGCAGCGAGGTCGTACAGACTGCTGCCATATACTCTGGAACGTTCAGTCATCTGTACACTCCTTTATGCGTTGCCAACATTGCTTATATATTCATCGATAAGCCTGGTATGATCTTTTTCACTGATCTCACGTTCGATAACCTTTCCTGCTATTTCCATAGCCATGCTTCCGATCTCATCCTTGAGTTCGTTGACCGCCTTACGTCTCTCCTGAGCGATATCGGCCTCTGCCTTCTGCCTGATCGCAGTGGCTTCCTGATTAGCGGCCTTTAAGAGCTCATCGCTCTTGGCGGTGGCATTTTTCTGGGCTGCGGCAAGAAGCTCGTTAGCCTTTTCCTTAGCCTCGAGCATGTTCTGCTCGTATTCGGCTTTGATGGCAGCGGCTTCTTCTTTAGCCTCCTTGGCTTCTCTTATATCGGCATCGGCTTTAGCCTGGCGCTTTGCCAATATTTCCCTTACGGGCTTAAAGAGAAACTTCTTGATAAGAAGCATCTGGATAAAAAGGTTACAGATCTGAGCTATTAAGGTCCAGTTGATCGTTACCAGATCCTGTGTGGCAGTTTCTGTTAAGAACATTGGATTCATAGTTTATAACCTCCTTATAAGTGCAAGCTGTATCAACCTATTATCAAAGCTTGCCCATAAAGAGTCCGGGTGCTACGAAGATAAGCAGGATACCGGTAACGAAACCGTAAATACCCGTCGTTTCTGCGATAGCACAACCAAGGATCATGGTAGAAGTTACATCACTCTTGCATTCGGGCTGACGTCCGATAGCTTCAAGAGCCTTTGATACGGCGTTACCTTCACCGATACCGGGGCCGATACCTGCGATAAGTGCAAGACCTGCACCTATTGCACAGCCTGCAAGTGCAATACCTTTTGCGAGAACCTGAAAAGCATTGAAATCCATAAAAATTTCCTCCGTATGATATTTATGTTTTGTTTCTTTAATAACTTATTCTGACTTTATCTGTCATTCTGAGCGAAGCGAAGAATCTTAAAATCCTTCCTGCTGTTGCACTCCGGATGACATATGGGGTCATCCCTCTGCTGCATTCGAAATATATTTCGTTGTCAGCATGCAGAAGATGAATGCCTGCATTACGCCGGAGAACCAGTCAAAGTAGACCGAAAGCACGGCAGGTATTCCGACATCTAAGAACGGGATCCCCGAGAGAACATCACCGATGACACCGGGAAGCAGTCCGAACAGAGCGGCACTTGCGGCAGCCAAGGCTGCATAGATCAGCGAGTTGATAACAAGACCGGATAGGATGTTGCCGAAATGACGGCAGGCCATACCTATGGGAGTTGCCAGCTCTGACAGTACGTTGAACGGTGTCATTACTGCTATGGGCTCGGTATAACCCTTAAGGTAACCGCCGAATCCGCTCGCCTTGATCTTCTGGTGAGTGATCATTATAAAGACCACTATAGCCCATGCGGCTTCCGTATTGAGGTCTGCCGTAGGGCTTCTTACCCCCAGGAGACCGATAAGATTTGAAAAAATACTTGTAGCGAACAGTGCCGTGACGAAGGGGATAAAGCCTTTAAACTTTTCACCCATGTTACCGATAGTAAAGTTGTCGGCAAGCTCTACGAGCCACTCAGCTACAGCCTGGCGTTTGCTGATCTTCTCAACCTTCAGGTTATGCGTAAGGAAAATACATAAGCCTGTTATGATGAGCATTACGATCCAGCTTATCAGCATGGTTTCGTTTATTTCAATCTTTCCGCCAAGCAAAGGGACTTCAAAAGGAAGATCGATGGTCCAGTACACTTTAGGACCGACAATGTTAATGTCCATTTTTTATCTGCTCCACCTCCTTCTTCTAGTTTTTCTTAAATATGATAGAACCGATCTTGATCCCGAGTGAAGGGAAGAGAAGCGGTACTATGCCTGAAATGTAATTAAAACACGGTACGAGTATCGCAATGACTATCCATGCGACCTGCATCAGATAACGGTAGGTATAACTGAGCTTCATCCTGTTGCGCGCCCTGTCGGGGTTAGTGTCTGAAGCAACCTTCTGTACCGTAAGCCCCATCAGAAGGAAATTTAGGAAGGCGACACCGCCGCCGCCTATTCCGCCAAGGGCTATTTTCCAATACTCGAATTCTGCGTTGTTCTTAATTTCGGGAAAAATGCACATGATAAGGAAAAATATACCGAACATGATACATAAACCCACTATTATATATAGGAAAATATTCTTTAATTCTTTTTTCAGAGCGGGGGATATTTTCTTTTGGGGTTCGCCTCCGGTCATAACTTCCGGACTTTTTACCTCTTCGTTCATTAAAACTCCTAAATAAGATACCAAAGTATTTGGTATGAGTTTATTTTACAGGTGTTTGTTAAAGGACACCTTCTTTTTGTCGTCGTCTTTTTTGTTCTTCTTTGTCTCGGACAAATAGAATTTGTATCCTGACATAAATGCTCCGCCTATTCCGAGGATAAGACCGGGGATGAATACCCATTCACCGACTCCGAGGTTGTTGGTCAAAAACCAGCAGGCGAGGACGCAGAGTATGATCGGGATGATGATGTTCAATCCCAGCTGTCCGAGCATTGATATATTTTTTAATATGTAGGAAAAGTTTTTCAATTTATATATCCTCAAAGACAAAAAAGCCCAACAATAATCTATATTATCATAGCATACTTCTGTTTTTTTTTCAAGGAGGAGTTATAATTAAATTTATTTTGCCAATCCTTGATGAAAATTTACTTAATCTGCAGCGTATAATAAATCGTTTAATGGTAATAAAGGGCTTTACAATGGCGGATTATATGCTTTTATAGGCCCTTGGTTAAGATAATACATGGAAAAAACCGTGATAATTTTGCATAAACGTTGATATTTTAAGGAATAAATGGTTATATATTTTAAATGTATTAAATTGTACCAAAAATAATAAAATGTATTTTATCTTATAAAAAATCCACAAAAAAGATCGGATAGGGTATAATTCATAGGGCAGTTTTTTAAAATTTCTATTGACAAAATATAAAAAAAGTCTTAAAATGCTAGTAAAAGTTATAAATCGTTTTAGTCTAAGTTGTCCGGAAAGGTTGGATTTATCATGGGAAAAGCAAAGAAAGAAATGGACCTTTTGACGGTATCAGCATTAAAAAAGAAAAGAAAAGGAAAGATAGAATTCCTTTACATACTTCCGTTTGTTCTGCTGGTAGCCGTATTTTCATACTACCCGTTATGGGGCTGGATATATGCTTTCTTTGATTATAAACCGCCGGCTCCTTTGGAAATGAAAAATTTTGTGGGACTTAAGTGGTTCAAGTACATGATAGATGATCCCGTTAAGGTTAAGGAAGTCCTGGGAGTTATCAGAAATACTTTTGCAATGAGCGGTATAAGCTTGCTGTTCTCATGGTTCCCGATGATCTTTGCGGTATTCCTTAATGAGATCAAATGTGTACCCTTTAAGAAGTTCGTACAGACTGTTACAACCCTGCCGAACTTCATAAGCTGGATATTGGTATATTCGGTAGCATTTTCGGTTCTTTCGAGTACCGGTGCCGTAAACCAGATCCTTCAGAGTTTAGGAGTATTAGACAAACCCAAGCTTTTCCTTCAGTCTTCGGATCACGTTTATTTTACCCAGTGGCTATGGCTTACCTGGAAGAACGCCGGATGGGCAGCTATCATGTATATTGCGGCCATTACCGGTATAGATGAAGAATTAAATGAGGCGGCCAGGATCGACGGTGCGTCGCGAATGCAGATCATACGGCATATCACACTCCCGAGTATCCTTCCTACCTATTTTGTGCTTTTGATGCTGAACATCGCGAATTTCCTGTCAAACGGAATGGAGCAGTACCTGATGTTCTATAACGCATTCAATAAGGAAAGGATCCGAGTTCTGGATCTGTATGTTTACCAGTTGGCGTTTGGCGGTACAGGACTATATTCATTGTCTACTGCTATCAGTATTCTTAAGAGCGTGGTAAGTGTGACACTTCTTGCAGTTACAAATAAGGTGTCAAAACTTATCAGAGGCGAAGGATTTATTTAATGCACGGCTTATGGAATAAGCCGCGCAGTCAGTCTGCGTGATATGTCCGGTTTCGAAGAAACCGAGACCGGTAACGCAGCAGTTAAATAATTGAAAACCCGTAACGGAGTGGAGGGTTTTCTACATTAGGAGAGAATACTATGGCAGACAATAATATGATACAGGAGCCCGTCATGCATATCGATGATGATGCTCCGAAGAAAAAAGAACTGTCCGAGAGACAGCTTGAAAAATTAGCCGCAAAGCGTAAAGGACCAAAATATAAAACCAGTCTTGGTGACAAGCTTATCAGTGTTATTACCTATATAGTATATTCGTTCTTTGCATTTGTGTGCGTATACCCGGTATATTATATTTTTATCAACACCATAAGCAGCAATGATTTAAGCCAACGTGGAAAGATACTGTTTTACCCGCAGGAGGTACATTTTAATAACTACAAACAGGTTATGAAATTGCCCGGCCTGTTACATGCTTTTGAGATATCACTTTTAAGAACAGTTATCGGAACGATATTCACAGTTATAACAGCAGCTTTCCTTGGGTATATGTTTACCAGAGAGACTCTGTGGAAGAAAAAGCTCTGGTACCGCTTTATCGTTGCAACAATGTACTTTAATGCCGGTATTATTCCTTGGTACCTGACAATGAATAATCTGGGCCTGATCAATAATTTCTGGGTATATATACTGCCCATGATGGTTCAGCCGTTCTACATCGTACTGTGCAAGACCTTCGTTGAGAGTGTTCCCAAGGAACTTCAGGAGGCAGCGGAGATAGACGGAGCCGGAACATTAAGGATTTTCTGGAGCATTATACGACCGGTTATAAAGCCCATTCTTGCTACTATAGCAGTTTTCGCGGCAGTAAACCAGTGGAATGCTTTCCAGGATACACTGCTTCTTGTTACAGACGACAAGCTGCATACCTTACAGTATAAGCTATGGAATTACATCAATTCCGCAAGCTCACTAAAAGCCGCTATAAGCAGTGTGGGAAGCTCGGCATCCGCACAGCAGGCACTTGCCCAATCGGCAACCACAACCTCGGTACGTATGACGGTTACCATAATAGTTATCACACCTATCATATTGGTATATCCGTTCTTCCAGAGGTACTTTACAAAGGGTATTATGATCGGAGCGGTTAAAGGCTGACGATTATTTACCATATAACCTGTAGCAATAGCTACACACATTTTATAGGAGGTATTTATGAAAAAAGTAATTGCTTTGTTGCTGTCACTCGTTCTCGTGATCGGCTGTCTTTCAGCTTGTACAAGTAACGATAACAATAATAACAGCACAAACACTCCCGGGACTGATTCTAACACAACAAACAACACCAACAACACTGATAACAATCAGACCCAGACAGATCCCGGAACATCTACAACAGTAGATAATTCTTCATCCCAGAAGGAACTGCTTACTATCGAAATCTACGATAAGGCAGCTAACTATCAGGGAACACAGACAGGTTGGTTCGCTCAGGTTGTTAAAGAGAGATTTAACATCGAGCTCAACATCATCGCTCCTCAGGTAGCAGGTGATGCTATTTACCAGACCAGAGTATCAGCAGGTAACCTTGGCGACATCGTTATCCTTGACCAAAATGAGTTCACAGACTGCTTAGCACAGGGACTTATCAAGGATATCACAAATGAGTACAACAACACCAAGTACCTCAAGGAATTTGATGATCAGATCATGACATTCAACAACGGTATCCCCGGAAATACATCCGGAAAAGTATACGGCTTCCCTACAGAGATGACCAATACTTCACCTAAGGATCGTTCAGAGGATACTATCTACTCAAGCCCTATGCTTCGTTGGGACCTTTATCAGGAGCTCGGCGCACCTGAGATCAAGGACCTTGACGGACTTCTTGATGTATTAAAGCAGATGAAAGACAAGCATCCTCAGACTGAAGACGGTCTTGACTGCTATCCTTTCGTTCTTTGGGGCGATTGGGACAACAACGACAACATGCTCGGTATTGCTAACGTAGTTCAGCTTACTACCTGGTATGGTGACAAGATTAAGGAATCAGCTATCCTTCAGAAGGATGGAACATTTACCCCCGTTACAGATAAGAACGGTTCTTACTACAAGATGCTTAAATTCCTCAACAAGGGCTACCAGATGGGCCTTGTAGATCCTGACTCAGCTACTGAGGACTGGAATATTGTTTGGGGTAAGATGTGTGCAGGTCAGATGTATCTTATGTGGTACAGCTGGCAGGTAGGCGCTTGGAACTCACAGGACAGAATTAACAACGGTACAGCTTATATCTTCGTTCCCGTTATGGATCAGACATACTACGCAGATGCAGACGCTTACTACGGAAGCGGACGTATCTGGGGTGTAGGCAGCGGCGTTAAAGGCGAGAAGTACACCAGAATTATGGAATTCCTTGACTGGTATGCAAGCCCTGAGGCACTTCAGTTCCAGCATGCAGGAATCGAAGGCTTCAACTATCGTAAACTTGCTAACGGCAAGTATGAGTCAATCCCTGAGAACGACAGTGCAGATGCAGAGAACAAGGAAATCACAGGTGTTCCTTACTCAGGCGGTTACAATGATGGTAACAACAAGATCAACCAGTGGATCGTTGGTGCTATTTCTACCAACCCTCTTACCGGTGAGTCATACGCTAAGTCATACTGGCAGAGCTACAAGGATGCAACAAGCGGCAAGACCAAGCAGGAATGGGCTGCAAGATTTGGTGCATCTGAGCCTGTAGAGTGGATGAAGAAGAACGGCAAGCTCCTTGTTAGCCCTAACGTATCTATTACACTTCCTTCCGATACAGTTGATATCGAAGCTAAGCGTAGTCTGTGCAAGCAGGAGATCAAGGATTCTTCATGGCTTATGATCTATGCAGAAGACGATGCTACATTTGATGCTCTTTGGGATAATATGGTTAGCAACCTTAACGCATATGGATTCCAGGATCTTTACGCATTCGACGTAGAGAGAGCTAAACTTGAGAAGGCAGCAAAGGACGCAGTTAAATAAGTTTGTTTCACTCCTCATTTTTGCAGGGTCCCTTGATCTAATGGGGATCCTGCATTTTTCAATATAATACCGATGTATTACAAGATACTCTGTTGTTTTGATCGGATAATAAGGCATAATGTAAATAGAATAAGGATAGGTTGTAGTGTAAGAGAGGAAGGTAAGAGAAATGGTCAGCTTGAAGGATATAGCAAAAATGTGTAATGTGTCTCCGAGTACGGTCTCAAATGTTCTTAACGGAAAGAGCAGCATGAGCGATCAGGTAAAGCAGCGCGTACTTGAGGCAGTAAGGGAGACAGGTTACCAGCCGAATTATTATGCCAGAAATATGAGGACCAACAAGTCCGGGACTATCGGAATTATAGTTGAGGATCTTTGCCAGTTCAGCTCACCCTTCATTGTGGAGATGATACTGGAATACCTTGAGCAGAAGGGGTACCGTCCGATCCTAATGAACCTCAGAATGTATCATAAGCTGAAGAATACAAATATTGAGGACGAGGATACCCTCTGTTCGATCTTAGAGCCGGTCATCCAGCAGATGGATGCGGTTAAGGTCGAAGGCATTATATATGTGGCTGCTCACTGCAGGATGCTTAAAAAAGTACCGAAGCTTGTCAGCAAGATAAATAACAAGATAGTTTATACTTATGCGTATGCCGATGCAAGAGAAAGCAAAAGCATAATAATCGACGATGAAACCGGTGCTAAGGATGTGATAGAATATATCATCTCTAAGGGACATAAGAAAATAGGCATCATTGCAGGTACTGCCGACAATTTCCATACCATAGCCCGTATAAAGGGCTGCCAGCAGGCATTGTTTAATGCCGGACTACTGTTTAACCCCGATCTTCTTCTGTACGGCGAGTGGGATATGAAGAGCGGCTATGAGCGTGCAAAGCAGCTCTTGGACAAGGGGATCACAGCTCTCTGGTGCATGAACGACCGTATGGCTTCGGGAGCATACGGAGCAGCAAGGGAGATGGGACTTGAGGTAGGAAAGGATATCTCGATAGTAGGATTTGATAACCATGAGCTGAGCCGAAGCCTTTATCCTCAGCTTACCACCTTGGAGCTTCCGCTATACACGATCGGATACTGCGCAGCACAGGCACTGGTCGAGGAATTAAATAATTCCGATAAGGAAAACAGCGACATTCAGCCCATGAAATGCAAGGGAAGACTTATAGTCAGAGACTCCGTGTGTGATTTGACAAAATAAGAAAATTTTAGTATAATGTGATACGGTTGTGGATTACTCGAACCGTATCATTTTTTTTACTGCAGATAAGAATTTTACGGAGTATATATGCTTAAAAACAAAAAGATCAGGCCATTTATGAGATTTATTCTTGCATGGCCTTTGTATATGGTCATCCTGCTTATCATAATGAACGTTTACGTTTATTTTTTGGATGTTAACGCAGGAAAGATCGTAACCGTATTTGTCCTGGTGTATATTGCAGGAGTTGTGGTAATAGTCCTGCTAAAGCGCGGACAGATTAACGAGCAGCTGGCAAAGTTCGGTGCAAACTTTGGACAGGTACAGAAGATCCTGATAAAGGAAATGGGAGTACCGTATGCGCTCCTTGACAGCGACGGAAGACTATTGTCAGCGAACAATGAATTCACTGAACTATGTAAGGATAAGATCAGACTTAAGGTAAATATCGGACAGATATTTACCGAACTTACCAAAAACACCCTTCCGGTCGATAATGATGTTTCTGTGGTACATGTATCGCTGGATGAAAAGCGATTCCGTGCAGAACTGAAGAACATTTATGTGGATGATGCCGATTGGAATGAAGAAAAAAAGAGCATTGTCGAGAGCCAGGAAAACGTTCTGATTTCTGTTTTCTTCTATGATGAGACGGAAATCCTCGAACTGCAGAAATATTTAAAGGATAGACAATTAGTTGTAGCGCTCCTTTATATCGATAACTATGAAGAGGCTTTGGAGAGCATCGACGAGGTAAGACGTTCCCTCTTAAGCGCTCTGATAGACAGAAAGATAAACAAATATTTCCAGGATTATTCAGCACTGCTTAAAAAGATAGAGAAGGATAAATACCTTATTGTTTTCCAGAACAAGTTCCTTGAGGAACTGAAAACCGGAAGATTTTCAATCCTTGATGAAATACGTGACGTCAATATCGGAAACGAAATGGCAGTCACCATAAGTATGGGAATAGGAACCGGAATAGATTCTTATACCGACAGCTATGAAGCAGCCCACGCAGCCATCGATCTTGCGCTTGGCCGCGGCGGAGACCAGGTAGTCATAAAGGATAAAACCGATTTCCTGTATTACGGCGGAAAGAGCGCCTCTGTGGGCAAGAGTACCAGAGTTAAAGCCAGAGTTAAGGCTCAGTCCTTCAGAGAGATCGTTGAAGAAAAAGAGAAGGTTATCATCATGGGGCATTCTATGCCTGATGCGGATGCTTTCGGTGCTGCAGTCGGTGTATACAGGATTGTACGCGATCTCGGGAAAAAAGCATTTATCATTCTTAACAACGTAACCGATTCTATTTCAATAATTGTCGACAGATTCAAGACTGACCAGAATTCGGCGGAATATGCCGATATGATCATCAGTTCCGATCAGGCCATGCAGATGTATGATGACACTACGGTTCTTGTTATCGTGGACGTAAACAGGGCAAATTATACGGAGTGTCCCGAACTGCTTGATATGGCTAAGACAAAGGTGCTTTTCGACCATCACCGTCAGACCTCGGATTCTATAAATGACGCAGTTCTTTCTTATATAGAACCGTATGTTTCGTCTGCCTGTGAGATGGTAGCCGAAATGCTCCAATATGTCGGTGACGGTATTAAACTGAGGAGTGTCGAAGCGGAAGCTATGTATTCCGGAATCATGATAGATACAAATAACTTCCTGACCAAGACAGGTGTCAGAACATTTGAGGCAGCAGCTTTCCTTAAAAGATGCGGAGCGGATGTTACACGTATCAGAAAAGCCTTCCGTACCGATATGGATGAGTATATTGCCAAGGCACGTGCGGTTGCCACATCAGAGGTATATCTTGAAGGCTTCGTGCTGGCTGACTGTGCACCCGAATCGGTCGGATCGCCCACAGTTCTCGGAGCACAGGTTGCAAATGAGCTGATGGATATAAGCGGAATAAAGGCCAGCTTTGTATTCACCGAATACAATAACCAGATCTATATCAGCGCCCGTTCGATCGACGAAGTAAATGTACAGGTTGTTATGGAAAAGCTTGGCGGCGGCGGCCACATGAGTGTAGCCGGTGCTCAGCTCTCCGGCTGTACCAGGGAAGAAGCAAAGAAGAGAGTGCGTGAAGTATTAAAAGAAATGGTAGATAATAATGAAATCTGATATGTCATAAGGTGTCACCGAAGGTGACGGAACCTTGTGACGCGGGCCCAAGGAGGAGCTTGCTGTATGTCCGTTCCCGTTAGGGAACGAGACTGGTAACGAAGCAGTGGGAAGATGCCTTAGGTCGCAGGTCCATCCCGAAGGGATGAGGTATTTTAAAGAAAGAGGTACATACACAATGCAAGTAATTTTATTACAGGACGTAAATAAATTAGGTAAGAAGGGTGATGTCGTTAAGGTAAATGACGGCTATGCCAGAAACTTTATTTTGCCCAAGAAGCTTGGTGTCGAGGCTACCGATAAGAACCTCAAGGATCTTGCTATACAGAAGGCAGAAGAAGAGAAGAGACAGCAGGAGATATATCAGGAAGCCATAGTACTCGGCGAAGAACTTAAGAAGAAGAACGTAAAGCTCTCTATTAAGGGCGGAGAAGGCGGAAAAACCTTTGGCTCCATAACTGCTAAAGAAATCGCATCAGGCTTGCAGGAACAGACCGGTATTGAAATAGATAAGAAGAAACTTGTTCTTGCCGATCCGATAAAGAGTGCGGGCTCATATAAAGTAGGTGTAAAGCTTCACCCTAAGGTTACAGTAGATCTGAAGGTGGATGTTGAGCTGACCTGATAAACAGCCGGAAACTTTATACTATAATCAATCGGACGGAATCTGTTTTCAAATCCGGAAAGCAGATCCGTCTTGTGTTTCATTTACAGAGTATTATATATAGGAAGAAACACGATCAGGGGGATACATGGAAGAAAATGTTATAAAAAGAACACAGCCAAATGATGCTATGGCAGAGCAGGCGGTTGTCGGGGCAATGATAAATGACAACGAAGTCATACCTGTTGCTGCGGAGCTGGTTTCACCAGAGGATTTTTACCAGCCCAGGTATGCAAGGCTTTTTGATACGATAGTCAGGATGAACGAGGAAAGCCTGCCGGTGGATATCCTGACACTGAGCGATAAACTGAGGGAACTCGGAGTACCTGAGGATGAATCAGATATTAAGAACCTAAGAAGTCTGACACAATCCGTTCCCACATCGGCGAATATCAAGTATTATGCAAAGATCGTATCAAAGAAAGCAACCTTAAGGAAGCTCATAAAGGCAGCCGATGAGATCGCAAACGAGTGTTATGACGACGGTTCGACCGTTGAAAGTATATTGGAGAATAGCGAGAAGCTGATATACGACATATCCCAGAAGCGCAGAAGCAATGATTACGTCAGTATAAAGGATACGGTAATGCAGGTCCTGATAACTATCGAAGCTGCTTCAAAGAAACAGGGAGCGGTTACCGGAATCCCTACCGGATATTATGACCTTGATTACAAAACCGCAGGCTTTCATGAATCAGACTTGCTGCTTTTAGCTGCACGTCCTTCCATGGGAAAGACGGCACTGGCTCTAAATATCGCGGAACATGTCATTTTAAAGGAAAGAGTTCCTACCGTCTTTTTTAGCTTGGAAATGTCAAGGGAACAGCTGGTTAATCGTCTTATATCCATGAATTCGAGAGTAAACGCACAGGCAATCCGTACGGGAACTCTGAAGCCTGATGAATGGGGAAAGCTCGTACAGAGCGCAAGGGAACTTGGCGAATCAACACTTATAATAGATGACACTCCCGGAATATCCGTCAGGGAAATGAGGTCAAAATGCAGAAAACTGAAGATGGATAAGGGACTTGGTTTTATAATAATCGACTATCTTCAGCTTATGACAGCCGGTGGACGTGCTTCGGAATCAAGACAGCAGGAGATTTCGGAAATATCAAGATCCTTAAAGGCACTGGCAAGGGAAATAAAATGTCCGGTGCTTGCACTTTCGCAGCTCTCACGTGATGTAGAGAAGAGGGACAACAAGAGACCTCAGCTTTCGGACCTGAGAGAGTCGGGAGCCATAGAACAGGATGCCGATGTAGTAATGTTCATCTACAGGGACGAATATTACAACAAGGAATCCGAGGAAAAAGGCGTTGCCGAGATTATTATAGGCAAACAGCGTAACGGTCCCACCGGCACCATAAAGCTCGGTGCGCAGCTCGAATTCTCGCGCTTTGTAAATCTGGCAAAATAATTAAACGGATCTTCGGTCAATACGGAGATCCGTTTTTTCTAACAATTATGTTAGAGTGCTTGTAATTTATCAAATTTCTCTATATACTAAAAAATGGTCACTTATAAATACCGATTTATACAACTTTATCATATAAAATCAGGGAGAACCCGTGGAAGATTTTAACATTGAACTTGCAGGCATTCCTTTTAAGGTCAGATGCAGGTATGGAAAAAACAGAGCTTTTTTTGAAGGCTACTTTACTGAGAAAGAGCCATACTTTACAATTGAACCTACCGATGAGGATATTGCATTTGCCGAGGACGGGTTTAAACGATTGAACGAAACCGAAGGCTTTCCTCAGGAAGAATATGACGATTGCTTTCTTGAGAATAACGCAATCCATATCCTGGCAATCGATAAACTGATAGAATATAACGTGCTTATGCTGCACGGGTCGGCTCTTGCAATGGATGGACAAGGCATTATCTTTACCGCAAAGAGCGGAACAGGAAAGAGCACTCATGCTAAGCTTTGGAGAGAACTGTTTGGTTCTCGGGTTCAGATGATCAACGACGATAAGCCAATGATCCGCGTTGATGAGATGAAGGCTTACGGTACACCTTGGAACGGGAAGCATAACCTGAGTACCAATACCTCGGTACCGATCAAAGCAATAGTTAAAATAGAGAGGGCTAAAAAGAACCGGATAAATCCGATCGGCGTTAAAGAGGCTATGGACCTGTTAATGAAGCAGGTTCAGATATCTAACGATCCGGATAAAGTTGTACTTGCTCTGGAACTCTATGCAAGAGTGATTGAAAATGTTAAGTTTTACAAACTCGGATGCAATATGGATCCGGAAGCGGCACGTGTAGCGTGGGAAGAACTGATAGGCCCCCGGAATGCATTCGAATATCTTGATACCTTGCGTTCACAGAATACGAAGCAGCGTTATAGCAAGGTAATGGATTACATCGAGACAAAAGCAAGAAAAATGGGAGTGCCGTTAGTCGGTCAATTTGAATTAACACCCTTATGCAACCTTGATTGCAAGATGTGTTATGTTCATCTTTCAGGGGACAGACTGCGGGGACAGAAGCTTTTATCTACAGAACAGTGGAAAGACCTAATGAAGCAGGCCTTTTCTGCAGGGATGATGGATGCTGTACTTACCGGAGGCGAGTGCCTTACATATCCGGGATTTGATGAGCTTTATCTTTACCTTCAAAGCCTTGGGATACAAAGTACTGTGATGACCAACGGTGTGTTACTGGATGAAAAGAGGCTGGATTTCTTTAGGGAACATCCGTCGGCATGGATACAGGTAACCCTGTATGGAAACAGTGAAGATGCATACGAACGTGTTACGGGACACAGAGTGTTCAATAAGGTTCTCAGTAATCTGAAAAAGGTAAAAGAATACGGTTTTCCTCTTTCCATAAATATTACTCCGAACTCTATTCTGGGTGAGGATATCTTTGAAACGATACGCCTTGCAAGAAGCCTGACAGACGATATAATCATATCTACATCGTTATTTACTCTGCCTGGCGAGGAGTGGCGTCTTGACGGACTGACAAAGCTTGATGATGAGTTTATAGCACGGATTTTAAGGTTTGATAAGGAACTTAGAGGAAAGAAGATCCGCGAAATTCCCGAGAATGAACTTCCTGAGCCCGGGGGACCGAAAAATGCATGCACAGAATGCGGGTTGGAATGCGGCGGCGGAAGATCGAATTTCGTGCTGGATTGGAAGGGCAGCTTACGTATCTGCAACAGACTGGAGACGAAGAGCTTTCCGATGGATGACGGATTCTTAAAAAGTTGGAAAGAGATCAACCGGATTGCAAACAACTGGCCGAGAGTTACGGAATGTAAAGGATGTGCATACGAAAAAGTCTGTGATAATTGTGCCGCAAAGCTTGCACAATACGCAGAACCGGGTGAATACCCTAAAGACTATTGCAGAAGAACAAAGTTCCTGGTGAGCAGGGGAGTGCTTCCTCCACCGGAATGCTAAAGGTTATAACATGTATGATAATACATGATTAACAATAAATATTTTTTATAGGAGGTAAGAAGATGAAAAAGGAGTATACCGCACCGAAGATCGAGAAGCTTGACTTTGATGAGACAGCTACTACTGCTGTTATTTCTTCAATTACACAGCAGCCGGTTATCGAAGATGACAACGACGATGATGATGGAGAGGGCGAGTCCGACGGCAAGAAAGGCGATAAAGGAAAAGAAAAGCCCGGTAAAAAGAACGGCTGTAAGAAATAATAGCATTTCTTGAAAGAAATTAACGGAGAAAGAAAAGTGAAAGCATGTAATGGTTTTATCCTCAGAAATATTGTTGGTGAATATATGCTTGTTCCCACTGGCGAAAGAATGAAAAGCTTTAACGGTACTATGATGCTGAACGAGCTTGCGGCTTTTGTATGGGAACAGCTGCAGAGCCCAAAGTCCGAAAGCGAACTGCTCAATGCGGTGCTTGCGGAATACGATATTGATGAAGAAACTGCTTCAGCGGATCTTATGACACTCCTTAAGAAGTTTCAGGGTCTCGGTATTATTGAAGATTAATTGGCGATAGTCTTCACAAAAAAATCCCTTGGATCTCTCCAAGGGATTTTTTATTTGTTAGTTTTGTGCATTAATTATGCCTGCTGAGGTGCACCTACGGGACAGGTCTCTGCGCAAGCGCCGCAATCTACACAAGCGTCTGCATTGATCTCGTACTTGCCATCGCCTTCTGCAATAGCACCTGCGGGACAACCCTCTGCACATGCGCCACACATGATGCAGTCTTCACTGATCTTATAAGCCATTTCTTAAATCCTCCTTTATAATATAGCATATCGCCTAAAAGCATCATATAACATAAAAACAAAAAATACAAGTAAAAAATTAATTAAAATAAAAAAATTTTTTTAAAAAATGCTTGCAATTTAAAAAAATCTATGTTAGTATATTTCCTGCTGTGAGTTGATAGCGTAGAAGCGTGAGGTTGCTGCAGCGTAAAAACTGCAGGTTTTTCCGTGGAGCGAATGTCAAGTTTACAAAACTGACGACAAGTCACTGTACAATTGAATTTCTGCCGCGAGCAGATAAACCGTGAGTAAATCACTGTTTTTCAGCCGGGTCGGACCCGGTATTTAATTTGAGAAGGACATGAAACACACGGGTGAGTGTACAGTCGCCGCTTGTTGTACTTTCCCAAAAAGTGCGAAAAGGAGGAGACTTTTTTTATGGCAAATCAGGTAATGAGAATCACACTTAAGGCTTATGATCATCAGTTAATCGATGCATCTGCAGCAAAGATCGTTGAGACTGTTAAGAAGACAGGTTCTAAGGTCAGCGGTCCTGTTCCGCTTCCTACTAAGAAGGAAGTTGTTACAATTCTTCGTGCTGTTCACAAGTACAAGGATTCAAGAGAGCAGTTTGAGCAGAGAACTCATAAGAGACTTATCGATATCATCACACCTACCCCTAAGACAGTCGATGCATTATCAAGACTCGAGATGCCTGCAGGTGTATATATCGACATCAAGATGAAATAATTTCATCACCCACATTACAAACTTTGATAGTAATCCTTTCAGGTTTATATAGGAAAGAAACGCACCGGGGCAACCCAACCCGGAAAACAGACTCCTGTACAACCATCTAGTATGAACATACCTAATAAAAAGGAATGTTCCGCTGTAGATTACTATCTAGTATGAATGCATATGCATTCCGCTGTAGATTAACAAGGAGGAAAAACATGAAGAAAGCAATTTTGGCTCAGAAGATCGGTATGACACAGATCTTCAGCGAGAACGGTGTTTTAACACCCGTCACAGTTCTCGAAGCCGGCTCCTGCGTAGTAACCCAGGTTAAGACAAAGGAAAACGACGGCTACGAGGCAGTTCAGGTTGGCTTCGGCGAGATCAGAGAGAATCTTGTAAACAAGCCCAAGAAGGGACACTTCGCAAAAGCAGGTGTTTCATCCAGAAGATATCTTAGAGAGTTTAAGTTTGAAAACGCTTCCGAGTATTCTTTAGGACAGGAAATCAAAGTTGACATTTTCGCAGTAGGCGACAAGATCGATGCTACGGGAATATCAAAGGGAAAAGGATTCCAGGGTGCTATCAAGCGGCACGGATTATCCCGCGGACCTATGAAGCATGGTTCAAAGTACCACAGACATGCAGGTTCAAACGGTGCTGCTACATCTCCCGGTAGAGTATTCAAGGGAAAGCACATGCCCGGACAGACAGGTAACGTAAAGGTAACAGTTCAGAACCTCGAAATAGTAAGAATTGATGCAGAGAAAAACGTTATCCTTGTAAAGGGTGCAGTACCCGGACCCAAGAAGGCACTGATCGTTCTGAAAGAAACAGTAAAGAAAGCAAACTAAACGCTTTAAGAAAGGAGGTTACTTCAAATGGCAACAGTTAAAGTTTACAATATGGAAGGCGCTGAAGTTGGCACATTAGAGCTTAATGACGAAGTATTCGGCGTTGATGTAAATACACATGTTATGCATATGGCTGTAATATCACAGCTGGCAAATAAGCGCCAGGGCACACAGAGCGCAAAGACACGTGCAGAAGTACGTGGCGGCGGAAGAAAGCCTTGGAGACAGAAGGGAACCGGTCACGCAAGACAGGGTTCGACAAGATCACCCCAGTGGAAGGGTGGCGGAGTTGTATTCGCTCCGAAGCCCAGAGATTACTCCTTCAAGATGAACCGCAAGGAGAAGGCTCTCGCAATCAAGTCAGCTCTTACTTCAAGAGTACTTGAGAGCAAGTTCTATGTAATTGATTCACTTGCATTTGATGATATCAAGACAAAGAAGATGGTTAACGTTCTTGATAACCTTAATGTAGATAAGGCTTTGGTAGTACTTGACAAGAAGGATGAGAACGTAATCCTTTCAACAAGAAACCTTCCCAATGCTACAACCGTTACATCAAACGCACTTAACGTTTTTGATATCCTTAAGTATGACAAGATGATCATCACAAAGGATGCTGTAGCTCAGATCGAGGAGGTGTACGCATAATGGCAGACCTTAAATACTATGACGTACTCTTAAAGCCCATCGTAACAGAGAAAAGCATGGCTATGCAGGCTGATAAGAAGTATACATTTTCAGTAAATACCGATGCTACCAAGTCACAGATCAAGGAAGCTGTTGAGAAGATGTTCAAGGACGTAAAGGTTGAGAAAGTCAACACAATGAACCTTGACGGAAAGCTTCGCCGCAGAGGAAATACAGTCGGCAGAAGATCTGAAGTAAAGAAGGCAATCGTTCAGCTTACAGCTGACAGTGCAGACATCGATCTGTTCTAATTAATGTCGTTAACGCAACGCGTTGATGACAGTCGGATAAATATAGGAAGCAGCAAGCTTCCTGATAAAAAAGGAGAATAAAAATGGGAATCAGAAAATATAACCCCTATACACCCTCCAGAAGAAATATGACAGGATATGATTTCCAGGAGATCACAAAGACAGTTCCCGAGAAATCAC
>JAILGF010000076.1 GCA_024696945.1 Lachnospiraceae bacterium
GATTAGCCATGTAATTACCTCCTGCCACCAGGACACTACATTACTAATAATAACATACAATGATTAATCAGAGTAAATTCCAGATAAAGCTTTTTCAAACGAAATTCCAGTCAAACTGGAATTTAAAATGAAAATTAATTCTGGTCAAAAGCTGTGTAAAAAAAATGGAACCGGCCCTTTCCTGCTTTCGTCTAATGACTGTTATAACAAAAACTGTAACTTAAAATGGAGAGGAAGGTATTTTATGAAGAAGGCATTGTCATTTATTATCATTTTGTGCGTGGTTGTCGGTATGTTCACCGTTTCAGCGGATGCAAAATCAGGTTCCAAGACGAAAACTATAACAATGTACCTCAACGGTGAGATCAGAGGGATACAGGTAAACTGCGAGGTCCCATACTATAGCAAGTGGAAAGCGCCTAAAGAGACCGTTGTTAATTATATGGAATTTACAACCTCCAAGGATGAAACCGTAATCGCAGTGGTCCTTGATACAGAATATGAGGATGAAGCAAAAGTATTGTGCAAGTACCTTACAAAGAAAAAGTACAAGAAGCAGCTGCTAGACTACATGTGTGAAGGCTTCTCGATTGATAGAAAGGACGCTGACAAGTACTTTAAGCTGAAAAAGGACGGAAACGGCAAATACATGATCATAACAGACCTGGGTAACGAGTATGGAGTGTTTAGGGCCATAGATGACTCACATTTATTCATGTACTTTACTGAAACTGATAAAGGATCCGTCTCCGGTTCACTTAAGAAGAAGCTCGTTTCCTATACCAAGCAGGTGACCATCGAGACGAAGGCCGTAGGCGTCAACGAATCGGACATTGGATCGGACAATGAAGGGGAGCAGCTTAACGTCGAGCTTGATCCTGACAAGGTAATCTTTGAAGACGTATATTCAAACATGGCGTGGGGATACCAGAAGCAGGCTATATACATCATGGGTGATGGCAGAGTTTATACATATAATTATTCTAAAAATCCGGGAAAGCTGGAGGATCTGTCAGAAGAGAGCGTCATAGAGTACCTCAAGGGAACGGAACCTGCATGTATGCTGAGCAAGACATATCTTATGAAATTATATTCATACGCCGTGCAGATCAATCCTGATGCAACATACACCACAAAGCATGAAATGTACGACTACGGTCAGAGAACCCTATATTTTCATGCCGAGGACGGTACAAAAGTCAAGTGCTCCTGTTATGGTGATGTAAGATACATCTACGATGATGATTATGCAAAAATGGTTGAGGAGCTCTGGGAAGAGTGGTATATGTACTGTGAGGAGGCATGAAATTAACGTCAACAACAGAGATAATGTTTTAGGAGGAATCGAGAAATCGGTTCCTTTTTTGATGTTATTATTTAATTGATTATGTCAAGAATTATGTTATAATTAGCTTATATTATATTTCAGGATTATAGATGAGGATGATTTGGTTTTATCAAAACGATAAGAGGGATGAATGGGAATAAAGAGGAGGCTATTCGGAGATTCTATGGAGACGAGAGAATTTTTGGGTATTATGCATGTGGCAGAAAGACTTAAAGATACCCCTAGGCATTGTACAACATCAGGAAGAAGGATTGAAAGTGTTGCTGAACATAGCTGGAGAATGTCTCTTATGGCAATGATTCTTCGAAAGGAGTTCCCTGATGCCGATATGGATAAAGTCGTTCGTATGTGTATTATACATGATCTCGGAGAGTGCTTTACAGGAGATATTCCGACCTTTAAAAAAACAGATTTAGACAGGAAGACAGAAGATGAATTTCTTGCAGAATGGGTTAAAACAATGCCGGCTGAAGTATCATGTGAATTACAGTCTCTCTATGCTGAGATGGAAGGGCAAATGTCTGTTGAAGCAAAGATATACAAGGCTATTGATAAACTAGAGGCGGTTATTCAGCATAATGAGTCTCCGCTTGACACATGGTCTGAAAACGAATTTGAGCTTAATAAGACATATGGAACGGATGCTGTCGCTTTTTCTGAATGGCTTTCAGATCTACGAGATGAAGTTAAGGCCGATACGGATCTTAAAATAAAGAACGAGAGCATATATCTTTCTGAACAGGCAGATGTGTTTTATATATATTCAAAGAATGTTGTTCTGGTTCATTGGAAAAAATACTGTGAACTTGAAAGATACAGAGAACCTCTTATGAAGGCTTTGGAAGTTATTAAGGAACATGCAGGGTGTGAATATGTGGCTGATACAAGAGACGGCTTTGAAGATAACCCACTCGATACGAAATGGGTTGCAGATTATTTCATGCCTAAAGCAGCGGAATATGGTTGTTCGACTATCTATTTTATAATTGATAAAGGGAATTCATTGAAGGAAGAACTCGAAGGTCAGGAAAAGGATTCATCATCAATTCTTAAGTTTCGATATATTTATGATATCAATGAAATTTAATCTGAAAAGTTATACCAAGTATGGCATCACAATGGATAATATTGATTTTGAGGATATGAGACAGCTTGAATACTTTGGCATAAATAGAGAAACGAAATCGGTTATTGGCAGAGACTGGTCTTTGGAATTTGTGGCACTGCCTTATGAGTAATCTGTATTGTTGAGATTGAAGGTAATCAGATAGAAATAACGGAATAAAAAACGGAGGGGATATGGATAAGAAAGCACTGGAAGCGTTATTAAATGATATGTCGACGGAAGAAAAGGTAATGCAGCTGGTACAGATTCCGGGGTCTGAGTATGAGGCTAGTGCGGAGATTACGGGAATCGAAAGGGGCCAGGTAAAAGATAACGTAAAAAAACTTGCCGGAAGTACTTTAGGGATATGGGGCAGCAAAAGACTTAAAAAGATACAGGAAAAGTATATCAAGGAACACCCCCATCATATACCGCTCATGTTCATGCTTGACGTTATACACGGACATAAGACAGTATTACCTTGCCCTTTAGGTCAGGGAGCCACATTTGATCCGGATACGGTAAGAAAAGGCGCTGAAATGCAGGCACAGGAGGCAGCAGCTGACGGTGTTCATGCTACGTTCTCGCCTATGGCAGATCTTTGCAGAGATGCTAGATGGGGCAGGATTATGGAGTCCACCGGTGAAGACAAAATCTTAAATTCACGTATGGCCACAGCCATGGTCGAAGGATATCAGGGGGATGATTTAAAAGACAGAAATTACATAGCCGCATGTGTAAAGCATTATGCAGCCTATGGTGCTGCTGAAGGTGGAAGGGATTACAACAATACCGAGCTTTCGGAACATACTCTAAGAGAGCACTATCTTCGCGCATACGGCGAAGCCATAAAGAAAAATCCGGCAATGGTCATGACTTCGTTTAACAGCATAAACGGCATTCCTGCGACCGGAAACAAGTTCCTGATGAAAAAGATATTAAGGGAAGAGTTTGGTTTTAAGGGAGTCCTTATATCCGACTGGGGTGCAGTGGGAGAGATGATAAATCATGGGTTTGCCGAGGACCAGCGGGATGCCGCTCTTAAGGCTATGATGGCAGGTGTGGATATCGATATGTGTTCGGGCTGCTACAGCTCCAGTCTCGAGGATTTGGTAAACACAGGAGCAGTGTCTGTGCAGATGCTCGATGAGGCGGTTCTGCGAGTCCTCAACATGAAAAATGATCTTGGTCTCTTTGAAGATCCGTACAGAGGCATTGATATGGATGCCGGCCCGGTGATAACCGGAGAAAGCAGGGCTCTTGCCAAGGAAGCTGTTGCAGCGAGCCTTGTGCTTCTTGAAAATAAGGAGAATACACTACCGCTCAGAAAAGAAAAAAATGCTTTTATCGGTCCCTATGCCAATAACAAAAAGCTACAGAGTTCATGGGCTTTTTCCGGAGAGGACGAAAATACCGTAACAGTATGGGAAGCAGCTTTAGAAGCATTTGATCCGGAAAGTATTAAAGTTTCTACAGGCTGTACCATGTTGGACCAGGATACCATGACTGCTAGAGGTAAACGTCATGTAGATAACTGGGAGGTAGAAAACACTAAATTCATGGCAGAGGCTGTTAAAGCTGCAGAGTGGGCCGATACGGTTATCATGTGTCTTGGAGAAGACTTTGCCCAATCCGGGGAAGCTACGAGTAAGGTGAGCCTTAAGCTCCCGGCTGTACAGCTTAAACTTTTAAATGAGATCAAAAAAACAGGGAAAAGGATAGTAACGCTTATATTTACCGGTAGACCGCTTGAGCTTAATGAAGTACGGGAACTTTCCGATGCATTGATGATATGCTGGCTGCCGGGTACTGAAGGCGGACACGGCGTGATGGATGTTCTTTTGGGTAAGGTATCTCCATCCGGAAGACTGCCCGTAAGTTTCCCGTATACCGTGGGACAGGAACCCCTGCATTATGACATGTATCCCACGGGACGTCCCAGGCCGGAAACCGGACCTTCTGCATTCACATCAAGTTATCTTGATTGTGAGAACGGTGCACTCTATCCTTTCGGATACGGATTGTCCTATACTTTGTTTGAATTTATCAATCCGACGCTGAGTGCACAAAAGATGTCAGGTTCTGAAACTATTACGGCTTACGTAACCGTCAGAAATACCGGAGCTATGAAAGGGAGTGTGACGGTTCAGCTTTATATAAGAGATGTCACATCGAGCCGTGTACGCCCTGTCAGGGAACTGGCCGATTTTAAAAAGATTTCTTTAGATCCCGGTGCAGAAGAGGAAGTGGGTTTCATTATAAATGAGGAAATGCTGCGCTTCTGGACTGCGGAAGAAAAATGGGAAAGCGAAGCAGGAAAGTTCCTTGTCTGGATCTGCAACAGCAGCCGTGACGGACAACCGCTTGAATTCAAGTTGGCTTGAAAGAAAAAGTGAATAAATTATTATGCAGTTTTGTGAACCACCAAAGGAGTCGTAAAGTAGTGATAGAAGAGGTTCAAAAAGGATGGGGACCGAGTGATGTGTATTAAAAAATCAAAAATTCAAAATACGAGGAGAAAAATACAGGATGATAAATGCAGTACTTACAATAGATGACGTGGCTTCAGCCAATACGCCGGCAATAGTTGATTATCTGAACTCCAATGGGATTACGGCTTTGCTGTTTGCTGTTGGAGAAAACGTTGAGAAATATTATGATAATGCGATATATGCACTTAAGAACGGCATGATACTGGGAAATCATAGCTACTCGCATCCGGCATTTTCTAAGCTATCCGTAGAGGAGGCTGTGGAAGATATCGAGAA
Source organism: Lachnospiraceae bacterium (assembly GCA_024696945.1). Classification (GTDB taxonomy): domain Bacteria; phylum Bacillota; class Clostridia; order Lachnospirales; family Lachnospiraceae; genus RUG11977. The sequence goes on from JAILGF010000076.1 coordinate 5,222, forward strand.
GAATGAGGTGGTTCTGGACCGGTTATACAAGGATGCAGGTGTTGAAAGAAAATATAGGCCTTTCCGTTTCCCGTATGGAGATAAGGGAGGTGCAAACAAGGATGCTCTTCAAGCATTCTTGAGAGATAAAGGCTTCAATAAACTTAAGGATACACAATTACCTTACGCATGGTGGAAAGAAAAGGGTCTGGATAAAGATATCGACACATTATGGACCTTTGATTTCGCAGAGTACAATATCCGCCAAGGCTCCGGCTTTACGGAAGATGATGTTTGGAAAAGGATAAATAATATGGATCCTGCGTACGGCGCTGCGTTGCTTAAAGAAGGAAACAGCCATTTCCTTCTGCTTCATGCTCATGATGAAACAGAGGAGCTGGTGCCTAAGTATTACAAGAAATTTATTGATTATCTGATTGAAAAAGGGGTGCTGTTTTCCAAACCGGAATTTATCTGAAATGGAATGGATTTTGAAAACTGTGACATGATCAAAGAAATACATGGAAATAATAAGTTGAGAGGCAGAAGATGAAAGATATTAGTGAGATATATAAAAGCGTACTTGATGCGGATAGGTCAGCAGTGGTGATCTGTGATCTAAAACACACCATTATATACATGAATCCTGTGGCTGTAAAACGTTATGAAAAATGGGGTGGGAAAGACCTGATGGGAAAGAGCCTTCTTGATTGCCATAATGAGAAATCAAGAGAGAGCATAAACAGGGTTCTGGATTGGTTCAAAGCATCAAAGGACAATAACATTGTTTATACATTTTATAATGTGAAGGAAAACAAGGATGTTTATATGGTGGCTCTGCGTAATGATGCGGGGGAGTTAATAGGATATTATGAGAAGCATGAATACCGGAACAGGGAAACTATGGAATTTTATGATTTAAGTTAAGAAAAGATGCTGGAGGTAGATATAATGCTTTTTGGAAAAAGAAGCAGGGAACCGGAAATAAGGTTTGATCCGGACAAACAGTATGCAGTGATCCGAAGCTCCATATGCACAGGGGAGAAGATTGCCGGTTTCAAGAATAAGGAAGACGGTCATTTTACGGAAGTGATGCTTATCCGTTCGTATGAGGACAAGCTTAATTTTATGGAAACGTATGGGATAGAGGAATTCAAGACAGAATACTGAAAGGAATAAGTGTTATGAAAAATGGATCGGTGAAGAAGCTTGCCATCATATTCCCGGGGATGGGATATCATAAGGATAAGCCTCTTTTGTATTATTCCGGCAGGATTGCAAAGGCGTTTGGATTCGAATTGATCGATATAGAGTACCACGACATGCCGCAGAAAATACAGGGGAATATTGCGCTTATGAAAGAGGCAGCATTGAGGGCATATAGCTGTGCTACAGAACAACTGTCAGGGATAGATATCTCTCTGTATAATGAAATCCTGTTGATCGGAAAAAGCATAGGAACTGTTGTTGCTGCGAAATATAATCTTGAACATAAGCTGGGAGCAAAACAGCTTTGGTACACTCCGGTTGAAGCTACCTTCAACTATGCTGCGGATAATATTGAGGCATTTATTGGTGATAATGATCCATGGTCGGATATCAGCAAGGTAAAAGAACTGGCAGATATCAGCAGAATCCCTTTATTTGTATATCCCGGCTGCAACCATTCTTTGGAAAGCGGAAATGCTATAAGCGATCTTAATACAATTCTGGATGTAATGGAGAAAACAGAGCAGTTTATTAGCGTACATCGGTGTGAAACCGATTGACAACATATGTATTTTGTGTTATAAAGAAAAAGGTAAGAAAAATATTAAGAAAGACGAGGTATTTTATGTTAAGCGTGGTGAGATAACCATTGCAGAACTTAATATGCAATGAAGATATTTGATCTATGGGTCAAAGAATGCTCATGAAGTTAATGGCACATGTCATTAGCTTTGCTTTAGTACGCTTAATATTATGGATATACCTTGTCAAGACGGCAGGCTTTTGTTGTGCTATGCATAAAAGCCGGTCAGTTATAGTTGATCTTCTATGACCATGATATCTGAGCGTACAGGTACCATGGTTTTTTTGTTACAGAAAAGGAGAAAATAATAAAATGATTAAAACTGATATGAATCAAAACAATATTGACAACAGATGTGAAAAATACAGAAGCTTTTTTTCAAAAGAATACTTAATGGGACCGAACAGTCTAAGACTGCTTGATGAAATGCTTGAGAAATACCCGTTAAAGGAAGGAAGCCGTGTTATGGATCTGGGATGCGGCATGGGCATTACCAGCTTGTTCCTTGCAAAGGAAGCAAAAGTAAATGTATTTGCGACAGACCTTTGGATTTCAGCCACACAGAATGCGGAAAGCTTTAAAAAATGGAATGTTGAAGACCGGATCATCCCGATCCATGCCGATGCGAACGACCTTCCTTATGCGCATGATTATTTTGATGCTATCGTGAGCATAGATGCATTTCATTATTTTGCAGCTAAAAAGGGAGTTTTCGAAGAGAAGATACTGCCTTTCTTAAAGAAGGACGGTGTACTGGTAGTTGCCATGCCCGGACTTAAGGAAGAACTAAATGAGGAGCAGACGGAAGTCATGCTTGACTGGTTTGAAGGTAACAGAGACGACCTTGATACCTTCCATTCAAGGAAATGGTGGCTTGAGCTGTTCGGAAATAATGATGAGTATGAAGTAGTGCTTGATTTTGACTTAGACTGTTTTGATGAAGCTTGGCAGGATTGGTTTGAATCAGGCCATGAATACGGAATAAAGGATAAGAAATACTTCGACCGTGGGCTCGGAGAGTATCTTTCCTTTGTGGGATTAGTTATCAGGAGAAAGAAATGAATACAGAGCAACAGATAGAATTTGACAGGATAAAAGAAATATGGACGGAGCTTGCAGTAACAGGCGCCGCCAAAGAGGAAATAACGGAAACATCAATATTTTTTGATGAATTAGAGCTTAACAAAAGCTTGAGAGATACTACAAACAGCAGAAAAATGATAGAAAACCTGGGTAATCCTCCCTTGCAGGATGTGACCGAGATAAGGGAAATATTGATGGAAGCCGGAAAAGGAGCGTGCCTTACACCATATCAGCTTGAGCGTGTAGAAAAGGTGCTTGTGGTAGTGGAAAGACTGAAGGATTACCTCATACGCGGAAAAATGTATGAGAATCCGTTGGCTTACTATGATGAAAACCTTGATGAACTAAAGGATTTAAGGGAAGAGATATGCAGGCAGATAAGGTACGAAGCGGTGGACGACCATGCCACCAATGTACTGTATGATGTTAGGATCAAGATAGCACGTGCTGAAGAAGCAGTGAAGCAGAAGGCAGAGCAGGTTATAAGAAGCAATAAGGATTGCATGGCGGATACCTTCTATACATTAAGAAACGGAAGAGTATGTGTCCCTGTGAAAAAGGAATACCGTTTTAGAATTCCCGGAAGTGTGATAGATAAATCCGCCACAGGAAATACCGTGTTTGTGGAACCGGCAGCGCTTGCAAAGCACTATGAGGAGTTACAGCTGCTGCGAGTAGAAGAGGAAAACGAGGTATATAGGATCCTTTATACACTTACGGCACTTGTATCCGATTCCATACCGGTCATGGAAGAAAATATGAGTATGATGGAAAAGCTGGATTTTATCTTTTCCAAAGGAAAACTTAGTATTGACCTGGACTGTGTGGAACCGAAGATCAATCTGGAGAGAAGGATAACATTAAAAGAAGCAAGGCACCCATTGATGGACAGAAAGATAAATGTTCCACTTAATTTCAAGTTAGGGAACGGTTTGGAAAGCAACAATGCTCCGAATGATGAAAAGGAAGTAATCCGTGGCATAGTTATTACCGGCCCCAATACCGGAGGTAAAACCGTATCAATAAAAACGGTAATGCTAAACAGCTACATGGCCCAGTGCGGGCTTCACGTTCCCTGCAGGGAAGCGGATATCTGCATGAATTCAAACTACTTAAGTGACATCGGTGACGGACAGAATCTCTCCGAGAATCTATCAACCTTTTCGGCCCATATAAAGAATGTGTTGGAGATATTACAGAAGGTAAACAGGGAAAGCTTTGTCATTATGGATGAACTTGGTTCGGGGACCGATCCGGCAGAAGGTATGGGAATAGCTACCGCCATATTGGAGGAGCTTTGGAAGAGTGGAGCAAATTTCCTTGTCACCACACACTATCCTGAGATTAAGGATTACGCTGCAAGACATGAGAATATCATTAACGCAAGAATGACATTTGACCGTGAGACGCTTATGCCCACATACAGGATGGTAATAGGTGAGGCGGGGGAAAGCTGTGCTTTCTATATTGCTGACAGGCTTGGAATGCCTGAGAGTATGCTGAGGGTAGCGGTGGAAGCGGCATACGGGAAAGCGGCATTAAAATCATACAACTTCAGGAATGGTCAGGGACTAAATAAAACCGAGAACCGAAAAATCAAAAAAGATATAAGAAAACCTGATACGCCTAAGCTTACCCGTGAGTTTAGGATCGGTGACAGTGTCATGGTATATCCCGACAAAAAAATAGGAATAATATGCGAACCGGAAAATGATAAGGGAGTACTCCGTGTCCAGATAGCGGGACGCAAGATATGGATAAACCATAAGCGTGTAAAGCTGCATGTCAAGGCAGAGGAGTTGTATCCGGAGGATTATGATTTTTCCATCATATTTGATTCTGTTGAAAACCGTAAGATCCGCCATGACATGGAACGCAAATATACCGAGGAGATCATCAAAACCGATGAATGAAATCAATCAGAGGGACGGTTCTTTGATTGAATTTTTAGATGTAAAATATTGGGTTTAAAATGTAGAATGCTGTAATACAACGGTTTAGGACTTTTCTCTTTTATCTGCTTGATATATAATTCTAATAACAAATGACACTTTAATTAATGTAAGATTGTTGAATAATCGGTTACGGTTGTCATTCTGAGGGCGAAGCCCGAAGAATCTTTTATGGTAAGCAAAAAGGAGATCACAATGAGGCTTGGAACATCGTCACCGTTAATGCACAATAACCCTCAGGAATGGGCTGAAAATCAAGTGAAGCTCGGATGCAGGGCTGTAGTATTTCCGGTACAGAGCAATGAACCGCAGGAAAAGATAGATGCATATAAAAAGGCAGCTGAGGAACATGATCTTTTGATTGCAGAAGTAGGCATATGGAGAAATGCTCTTGCTTCAGACCCTAACGAAAGAGCTGGGATGAGGGATTACTGTGTAGCTCAGTTAAAGCTTGCTGACTATCTTGGAGCCAGATGTGCGGTAAATGTGGCGGGAGCCTTCGGACCGCGATGGGACGGACCCTATAGGGAGAACTTCACGAAGGAAGCAAGACTTGAAACAGTTAAAATGGTACAGGATATCATAGACAGAGCAGAGGTAACAAATACCTATTTTACACTGGAGCCGATGCCGTGGATGATACCTACGGGCCCCGAGGATTACTTAAGACTTATAGAAGAAGTCAACCGTGAACGTTTTGCTGTGCATATGGATATCATAAATATGACCAATTCAGCTGACAGGTATTTTAATGCGGAAGAGTTTGTAGATAAATGTGCCGGGCTGCTTGGCAAAAGGATCAGGAGCTGTCATATAAAGGATGTACATTTAAAGCAGGAATATACCATTCAGCTTGAAGAATGTGCTCCCGGCTGCGGAGAATTTCCACTTAAGTATTATGTTCGGAAGATGAATGAGATAGACCCTGATATGCCTATCATATTGGAACATTTAAATACTGATGAGGAATATATCAGGTACATGGAATATTTGAAAACGCACGTTGTGAACTGATACTGCATATACCTAAAAAATATGGAAAGGAAGTGCTGCAAGGCACGATACAGATTATGGAATACACCAGACTTTCAGATGCAAACATAATTACAGCTAAATATATGGACAGCATCCTTATCAAGGAACGCCTTATTGATTCCGTAGTGGCGGATACCAAGACCGAGTTTTTCGGAGAGAACTTCGATATGCCCATATTTACCCCGGCATTTTCTCATCTCGGGAAATACAACGGAAGGGAATTTACAGGACTCGAGGAATACTCCGTAGCGGCAAAGAATAAAAACATCCTCAATTTTGTCGGAATGATGGAAAATGATATGTTTTCGAAGATAGCCGCTACAGGAGCCAAAACTGTCCGTATAGTAAAGCCCTACGCTGACAACGGAAAGGTGAGGGATCAGATGCAGTATGCGGAGAGAGTCGGAGCATTTGGTATAGGTATGGACATTGACCATATTTTCGGAAACACCGGACTTGATATTGTTATAGGTGAGCAAATGGCGGTACAGACTACGGATATGCTAGCTTCCTATATTGAGTCAAGCAAGCTTCCTTTTGTGGTAAAGGGTGTTTTGAGCGCAGATGATGCTGTAAAATGTGCCGAGATAGGTGCAAAGGCTATAATCGTCAGCCACCATCACGGACGCCTTCCCTACGCGGTACCTCCGATGATGGTACTCCCTGAAATAAAGGAAGCGCTTGAAGGAAAAGACGTAAAGATAATAGTTGACTGCGGCATTGGCAGCGGAGCCGATGTATATAAGGCTATAGCACTTGGTGCAGATGCGGCGGCAGTCGGCAGGTCCATGCTTCCTTCTCTTGAAAAAGAGGGTGTGGCAGGTGTGGAAAAATTCCTTCAGTCAGTGAGTGACGAATTAAGGTTTATCATGAGCTGTACAGGATTTGCCAAGGTTTCTGACATAGATGACAGCTGCCTATACCAGTATCTGACATGATCAAAAAAAGTACTTGACAGATATGGATCACAATGCTATAATCGGACTTCCTGCGCGACTTATGATGAGCATTGGGGGTGATTCATATGAGCTACATTGAAGTTAATAATTTAAGGAAAACGTTTACCGTTCGCAAAAAGCGTGAAAAAGGTAAACTTTTCCGTGAAAAGGAGATCGTCGAAGCTTTGCAGGGGATCTCCTTTGTTGTTGAAAAGGGTGAGCTTGTCGGTTACATAGGACCTAACGGTGCCGGGAAATCCACAACGGTAAAGATCCTTTCAGGGATACTTACTCCGGAAAGCGGAGAGGCAAAGGTAGGAGGTATGGTTCCATGGAAGGAGCGGAAGGAATACGTAAAACACATAGGTGTAGTATTCGGACAACGCAGCCAGCTATGGTGGGACGTGCCTATACTGGACAGTTACTCACTCTTAAAAGACATTTACAGGATATCCGAAAAGGACTATAAGGGAAGACTTAATGAACTGGTCGAAGCACTTCAGCTTGAAAAACTACTTAGGACACCGTTAAGGTTACTCAGCCTCGGACAGAGAATGCGCGCTGAGCTTTGCGGCTCCCTGCTTCACAGACCTGAACTGCTTTTCCTGGATGAACCTACCATAGGGCTCGATGCCGTGAGTAAGCTGTCATTACGTGACTTCCTTAAATGGGAAAACAAGGAACACGGTACCACGATCATGCTTACTACACATGATATGGAGGACATAGCGGAACTCTGTTCCAGAGTCATGGTGCTCGGGCACGGTCAGAAACTGTTTGACGGTAAACTGAAAGACCTGCTCGAAAAATATGATACTGTAAGGAATGTTACCGTAAAGTATGATGTTGAACCCATATGTTTCGGGGATGATTATGAACCGAATTTTCCTCGTGGAGTAAAGGTAACCAGAAAGAATGGGGAACTTCGGCTTACATATTCGCCTAACGAGATACCTACCGCCGATATGCTGGCATTTCTCCAAAGTGCGGGAACTATTAATGAAATGACATTGGAGTCAGAAAACATCGATCACCTGATAGCAGCAATGTACAAGGAGATGGATCTATGAGAGCATACATTTCTGTATTTCGGATGAGAATAAAAATGGAACTGCAATACCGTGGTGCAATGATAGGCGGTATAGTCTGCCAGATGTTTTTCGGTATAGTACTGGTAGCCCTGTATCATGCTCTTTATGAAAGCAAAGCGCAGGCTATGCCCATAGAACAGGTTTCAACCTACGTATGGCTTCAGCAGGCATTTTTCCGTATGATGGTCGCGACCGATCCGGACTTAAATGACAAGATCAAAAACGGAAGCATTTCTTATGATCTGTGCAGACCGGTAAATATGTATACATTCTATTACATTAGAGTCGCAGCACAAAAACTTATGGGAAGCCTTATGCGCGGTATTCCCATGATAATAGTGACATTTCTGCTGCCAAAGGGCTGGGGGATCACGCTCCCCGCTTCCGGAGGCGGATTGTTTTGCGGGCTTATTGCATTATTCCTGGGGCTGCTCTGTATGTGCGCTCTGGAAAATATAACTATGGCATTTACTATGCGGACTCTCGACTCAAGAGGAATGCAGAGTCTTCTTAATCTCTTAATGGTTACGTTATCAGGTAACCTGCTCCCGTTAACTTTATTCCCTGACAGTTGGCAGAAGGTGATCACAATGCTGCCTTATGCACAGCTGCTTGATGCACCTATAAGGCTCTATTCCGGAGAATATTTGATAAGTGAAGCTCCGCTTATCCTTCTGCGCCAGGCCGGATGGGCGTTAATATTGATACTAATCGGTGTATGGTTTTGGGAACAGAACAGAAAAAAGATGATCATACAGGGAGGTTGATGGTGAATACAGTACATTTATATTTAAGATCAATGGGAATGCTGCTCAAAAGCCATCTTCAGTATCCTGCCTCATTCATTATGCAGACTCTGGCACAGCTTGTTATGGAAGGCGGAGAGATGCTGGCAGTAATACTTGTGATCGATCGTTTTGAGTCACTAAAAGAGTGGTCGGGCGGAAATCTGTTTTTCTTTTTCGGTCTCATGTCGGTATCCTTTTATATCACAGAGTTTTTTGGAAGAGGGATCACCGGCAATTTCCCTTCAATGGTGAGATCGGGACAGCTCGACTCACTGCTGCTAAGGCCGCGTGGAATACTTACACAGGTTCTTTGCAGCGGCACAGATCCTAGACGTATCACCTGTATAGCGGTAGGTGTGGCGTCACTTGTTATGGGCAGCAATCTGTCCGATGTCTCATGGAGCATACCTAAGGTACTGGTACTTGCAGAGTCCATACTTATGAGCTGTCTGCTCATACTTGGGCTTTTCATGATAGAATGCATCTTCTGCATACACAGCGTAAAATCCGTTGAGCTTGTAAACGCTTTAACCTACGGCGGAAGAAGTGCCTGCCAGTATCCCATAGATATCTATCCGAAGCCGCTAAAGATCCTGTTTTCGGTGGTGGCACCTTTTGCACTCACGATGCATGTACCTGCAGCATACATACTGGGGAAGTCCTTATATGGCTGGCCTGTCTGGACAGCGTTTATTACCCCTTTATCCGGAGCTGTCGTTTTCTTCGTCATGGTCATGCTCTTTAATCGCGGTATAAAATTCTACCGATCAACCGGCAGCTAAATTTGCAGACAATTTGCAGAAAATTAAAAATTTATAAAAAAAGTGGTTGACAATTAAAAACATAAGTAGTATTCTATACGCAATATTTTTGAAAGGAAACAGAATTATGAGCAGATTCGTGACCAAGCCTTCATACGATTATTCCGAAGCCATTCATGAAAATAACGTGTATGGTCTTAGAGGCGTATGCTTTAAACTTGGTTACGGAGAAGTATAGAATAAGAGTATAGCATTATAATTATACTTACCACCTATCTTTTCCGGATAGGTGGTTTTTTATATACCGGAGGATAAAAGTATGAGCTACGAATTGAAAAATAACCTGATTTGGCCTGATTACAAAAACTGCATAGCAAATCTTCCAAATTCCATTTTGAAGAAACTTGGAGCGGAACCGGCAGGAGATACATTGCCGCTTGCGGATAAATATCTGGAGAAAGAATATAAGAATATCGTTCTTCTTCTGCTGGACGGCATGGGAAAAAGCATTCTTGAAAGGCACCTTAAAGAAGATGGAGCATTCAGGTCACATTTAGCCGGTATATACCAGTCCGTATTTCTTTCAACCACTGTTGCAGCCACAACTTCTGCAATGTCAGGTTTACAGCCCTGTGAACACAGCTGGCTCGGATGGGAATGTTATTATCCGAGTGTTGATAAAAATATTACGGTATTTACAAATCAGATTCAGGGAACTGAGGAACAGGCAGCGGATTACGACGTTCCGTGGACAGTTACACCGTATGAAAATATAATTAGTAAGATTAAGAAGACTGGAAAAGATGCATATCTGATCGCCCCTTTTACAGAGCCTGAGCTTGATGGAATTGAAAAGATATGCGGGAAAATAAAAGAACTTTGTGATAAACCGGGACAGAAGAGTATATATGCATACTGGAAAGAGCCCGACGGACTTTTGCACCGACACGGATGCGGTTCGGATGAAGTTCACGAAGCGCTCATCAATATGGAAAATGTGGTTGCTAAGCTGTCAGGTGAGTTAGAGGACACCTTGATATTTGTAACTGCAGATCACGGACATCTTGATAATGAAATTGCAGTACTTCAGGATTATCCGGATCTTTGTGATTGCCTGGTACGCATGCCTTCCTTAGAGCCCCGTGTGCTTAATCTTTTCGTTAAGGAAGATAAAAAAGAATACTTTGAAAAAGAGTTTAATAAGCTGTTCGGTGATAAATTCATACTTATGCCGATGGAAGAAGCTATAGAAAAGAAGCTTTTCGGAACAGGTAAGCCCCATAAGGAATTCAGGGGAATGCTGGGAGATTATCTCGCTATCGCAACCGGCAATCTTTCTATATATTTTAATGAAGAACGATGGAAGTCCATGCACGGCAGCGTAACCGCAGATGAAGTATTGATACCGTTGATTGTATTTGATTGAATTATTGGAGGCAGATTATGAGTATAGAGTCATCAGATATTATAAGAGAAATTTCAATAGAAGAAATCCCGAAATGTGTAAATGTGATCCGTACATCTTTTAAAACAGTTGCAGACGAGCTTGGATTCACAGAGGAAAACGCCCCGAGATTTACTGCGTTTGCTACGGATGAAAGAAGACTATGGTATCAGTTTACCGTTGAAAAAAGACCGATGTATGTATACCTTCATCAAGGTAAGATAGTGGGATATTATTCTCTTGCATTACTTGATAACGGAAACGCAGAACTAAATAACCTGGCCGTTTTACCTGAATACCGACACCAAAGGATAGGTGAAAAACTTTTGGCAGATGCATTTGAAAAGGTGAAACTATTAGGCAGGAACAAAATAGAAATAGGTATAGTGGAAGAAAATCAAAGACTTCGCAAATGGTACGAAAGCTTTGGATTTGTACATACCGGGACAAAGAAATTTGACTTCTTTCCCTTTACCTGCGGATATATGGAGAAATCAATATGAAATATTACAGAATACATATAGCAGACATAGCATATCTCACTAAGCAGCCCAGAGGCATTTTTACAGCCGTGTGGAAGCTGGTGGATGATAAGATCATGAATGAAGAAGAAATAAAAGAATATTGGAAAAACAGGGAACATTTTGAAAAAGTGCTTCCGGTACCGCCGTATTATGAACAGGGAAACCCCGACGGAGCCATTACCTGGTTTAAGGATAACGAAAAGGGAAATGATATATATAAACAGATGACGTTTTACAGGGCCATGGCAAAAAAGTACGGAGTGCAATTATATAAGTCGGAAGTCGATGAAATTCCCGGCGAAGTGATATATGAGGACGAATTTCAGATAGCGGTGAAGAACCAGAGAGCCGATGTCAAAATTAATACTGTTTTATGTGTTAATTGATGTCATCAATTCATTTATATTGAGCGAAGGATCTTACATGAAAGAGAGGACAATAATATGAGAGTAACGATAGAAACAGAAAGATTGATATTAAGACCTGTAGTACCTGATGATTACGAAGCGGCCTTTAAGTGGTGCGGCGATCCGAAGGTAAATAAATATATGATATATCCCCTTTATACTAAAGCGGAGGATGTTAAGACCTATTTAGAGAGCAGAGATCTGGACAATCCTGACAACTATGATCTTGGTTTTGTATTAAAGGAGACCGGTGAACTCATAGGTCAGGGAGGCCTGGTTTATGTACCTGAAAAGGATGCGTGGACGATCGGCTATAACATCCGTGCAGACCAATGGGGTCATGGATATGCGGTTGAAGCTATGGAAGGTATTATTAAAGAAATCCGGAAAACCAGACCTGTCAAAGCCATCATCGGAGAATTCGCAGAAGAAAACTTTAAGAGCCGTCGTGTAATGGAAAAGCTCGGCATGCATTATGTAGGTGACCACGAATACGAAAAAATGGATAAGAGCGCTAAATTTAAGTCGAAGCTATATCGTAGAGATTTTACTGATCAATAAGCCTTCCCCTTGAGGGGAAGGTGTTAGAGTCGAACGCTAAAGCATTCGACGTAGGATGAGGTGTTATACAAGAAAAGGAGCAAATATGGATTTAATACTAATACTTGGAAGCGGCGCCGTTGGGAAGATGACCGTCGGCCAGGAGTTGATGAAGATAACGGATTTCAGGCTTTTTCACAATCATATGATGATAGAGCCTGTCATAGAGATATTTGGTGGATTTCAGGGTGGACTTATCAATAAACTAAGGGATGAGATATTCGATGAGTTTTTAAAAACAGACTACCAGGGGATGATCTTTACATACATGATGGCATTTGATATCCCGTCAGAATGGGAATATGTAAAGATCCTTTCCGATAAATTCGAAGCCACCGGCGGGACAGTATATTATGTGGAGCTTGTGGCCGACCAGGAGGAGCGCTTAAAGAGAAATAAAACTGAAAATCGTCTGAAAAACAAGGCCTCAAAGAGGGATATGGAAATATCGGACGGCAGACTGCAATATGAGGATGCACACTACCGCCTGGTAAGTAATGACGGTGAGGTACCCTTTAAGAACTACATAAAGATCGACAACACTCATCTTGCTCCGGATGTGGTAGCATCTATGATAAAGGAGCATTTTGGCTTACCGGACAGAAGTAAAAGAGAGTTGTTAAGAAGAGTCAAATTAAGAGAAGTGACCAAAGAAGAGATCCCCGAGCTATACGAGATGCAGATAAAAAGCTTTATGCCACTGTACGAAAAATATCATGATGAAGGGTCGCCTGCCATAGAGCCGATAGAAAGAGTAAAAAGAAGATTTGCCGTAGAAAACAGAAAATACTACTTTATCATGAAGGATGGGGCGAGAGTCGGTGCCATAAATATCGGGCATAACGATCCGAATGAGAAAAATGTGGCATTCATCAGTCCGATCTTTGTTTTACCTGAATTCCAGGACAGAGGTATCGGGTATGCCGCTATACAGAAGGCATTTGAACAGCTCCCCGAGGTAACCACATGGAAGCTCGATACTATCCTTCAGGAGCCTGCCAACTGTCATCTGTACGAAAAATGCGGTTTTGTCCGGGTAGGTGAAGAAAAAGTGATAAACGGGAATATGACTCTTATAGATTATGAGCTAAAACTCTAAAGTAACATTCCAAAAAGCAGGTTTTAGGAGATTGAAAGTTGAAAGAGAATAGTAAGAAGAAAAAAGAAAAACTGTCTTTTGCCGCATCTATGAAAAATTCATGGTTTGCTTTAAAGCTTGTGGCTGCGATATGCCCGAGCTTCATCGTGCATACCGTCATAATGTGGCTCATCGGACAAAGTGAGTGGGTATTCTTTGACGGTGTATTCATGAAAGTCATCGTAAATGATTTGTCTGAGGGCAGGGAATTTAAG
>JAILGF010000077.1 GCA_024696945.1 Lachnospiraceae bacterium
ATCATCGTCCAGAACTATTTTCAGATCCCCATCACTGTATTTAACAGCATTATTCAGCAGATTACTGAAGATTCTGGACATATAGTTTCTGTTAAGCATTCTTACAATCTTTTTTTCAGTGATCTCCGCTTTCAGTTCTATATTTTTTTCGGTCAGGACTCCATAATACCCCATTATGCTGTCTTCAAGTACTCTGTTTATATCTACTTCCTCTTTCACTACTTCCGTACCTATATTTGAAAAATCCAGGGAGTAATCAAACAGTTCCTCCGTCAGCTGCTTCATGCTTTCCGTTCTTTCCGAAATAATCGGAAGATACCTCTCCATTTTTTCTTTATCATCTGATTTCCGGATCATATCCAGATAGCCTATAATAGCCGTTAACGGAGTCCTCAAGTCATGAGATATATTGGTAATTGCATTGGAAAGCTCGACATTTCCGTGAATATACCTGTTTTTCTCTCTTCTTAGTGTTTTTAATTCCGTATTTATTTTTATGGCAAGGTTCCGCATCCTGCCATCCCGTGTATTTAGCGTGATAACGTTATTTGTATCCTCATTTACAATTCTATGAAATCCCTGTTCGATTTTTAATGCGGCACTTCTAAGATCATAAACCTTTAAAACAAGAAATATATTAAATACTGCCAACAGAATCACAATATATATCATACATATTTTCCCTACCTTATCTGTCAGAATTGGGGTTTAAACTTAAACCCTATACCATATATTGCTTCGATATAATCTTTCCCACTCACAGCCTGCAGCTTATGGCGTATATTACTTATATGCTGCTTTAAAGACCTGTCTGTACAGTCAGGCGTATCCATGCTTATGTTGTCAAGTATCGCAGTACGCCCGACCGGAGTATGCGGATTCTGCATCAACAGCTTCAATATAGCTGCTTCTGTCCGGGTAAGCCTTATCTCTGTCCCTTCTATTTCAGCGGTCTGCCTGTCTGCATAAAGTATGACTTCATTTACCCTTAAAACAGATCTATCTTTAGTACCCTGAGTCCTTAGCCTGACCTTTATCCGTGCCAGCAGTTCCTCCATATCAAAGGGCTTTGTTACATAATCCTCTGCACCGTTCAGAAGCAGGTTAACCTTATCATTCGTATCTGCTTTGGCACTGATGACTATGACAGGGATATTCTTAATTCGGGTTATCAGTTCTTCTCCCGTAATCCCCGGAAGCATCAGGTCGAGCAGTATAAGGTCCGGATTTTTGGTTTTTAGCATCAGCTCTGCTTCTGTCCCGGAATATGCACCGTATACCTCATAACCTTCCCCTGACAGAGTTTCTTTCAGCATATTGTTTATATAAACATCATCGTCAATGATCATAATCTCCGACATATCATGTACCTCATTTCCAACTTTTTGATGAGTGGTCCCATACTGGTTAATAGTCTTTTTTAGCTTGTCTCGTATTCACAATGGTTTATCCAATGTAGACCTGGGTATATCTTCAGTAAAGCTTTTGCATATATCTTATCCTTATGAACGAACCGGAACCTATCCGGATCATAGTTTGGAGAATCGGGATCATCCACCGTATTATCCCAATCTCTCGAGTCGGAAGAACTATTCCTGTTATCACCCATACAGAAGTAACAATCCTCAGGTACGTAGTATGGTCCGAAATTACCTAACGGCTTGTTTTTCAGATATGGTTCATTCAACGGAACAATAAAGTCATTAATATACACCCTTCCCGACCGGATCTCTATCTTTTCACCCGGAAGCCCTATTATCCGTTTAACATAGACCTCACTCTCATCATGATATCTGGGTTCAGTATCCCCAAGTTCTGAATTCATACAATAAGTAAGCTCCGGATCTATGGCATACAGCTCCTTATAACTTTTGGGATACTCGAAAAAGATTACATCTCCCCGTTCAGGTTCCGAGAACATATAGGCCAGGCGGTTACCGATCACATGATCTCCTATCTCAAGTTCAGGTATCATAGAACCTGATATCACCTTTGTCTTCATGATAATAAACTCTGTGATAATAAACGCTGCCACGAGTGCAATAACGAAGATTATCCCCCAGCTCAGCAGCTCCTTTTTCCAGTTAAAAGGCTTTTTGACTTTATCTTTCATCTAGCTGAAGCCTTCCTTTCTCAATTTCATTTTCAAGACAGAAAAACACCGTTTGGGATTTAGTATAGCACTTATTCCAAACGGTGTCTATTGGTTTTAAATAATGTCTCTTAATCAAATACTTTTAATGTTTCTACGCTATAAGATGTCTCATATCCATCATCCGTCTCATAATTCCATTTCCAGATTTTGGTTATTTCTCCTCCATCACCTTTAGCTTTAATTCTTTCCGGGATACCGGTCTCATCCCATTTCTCTTCCGGAACGATTATGGCATTCTCATCAGTCAAAGGTGTTCCCTTCGGAACTATCAGCTCTCCATCAGGAGTGTACTTTTCAACTATTTCGTTAGCTGCTTCTTCACCTTTTATTGGTTTAGTAAACATCACTATACCAACACCTATTCCTGCAACCAAAACTAAAGCTGCAGCTACTATCGAAAATTTTTTAAGACTCATTATCTTTGACCTCCTTTTTATACTCTTGCTTCTGCCGGCTGCATCCACAACACTGTTCATACGCATTTCTCCTGCTTCGTCCAGATACTTATTATCTATGCCACCCATGAAATCCAGCATATCCTCTCTTTTCATATTGTAAAACCCTCCTTTTCCAAAAAGCTTTTTAGTTTCTTTCTGATACGGAACAGAATGCTTTTTGCCTTCCCTTCACTGATCCCACAATAATCAGCAACATCCTTTAAGGAATCATAGTAATAGTATCGTGCAACAAACAAACTCCGCTTTTCCTTTGAAAGTGTACCCAGGAACCGGTTGATGGCATCATCGAGAAGCTTGTTATCCAGTTCTGTTTCCGGTGTAGTCCCACCAAAGACAGTCTCTTCAATCTCCTCTAATGGCACCAGGCCTTCTGATGGCATCCTTTTCTGACGGTTTTGACTTTTTACTTTATTAATGCTTATTCTTTTTGTTAGCTTCACCAAGAATGCATGCAGGCTTCCCTGATTGATACTCAAAGAAGTATTCCACAATTCCAGCAAGATATCATTCAGGCACTCTTCTGCATCCTCATGATTGCCAACAATCTGATAGGATATCTTGTAAAGATAGCTATAGTACTTCCCTTTTACAGCCGTTATAGCTCCCTCATCCTTATTGTTTAACAGTTCTATTATCTCATCATCAGACATCTTTTGTCCTCTCTTTTTTTGAGGTCCTCACTATATAAATCAACAAATAAAAAATTTGGTTTCACTTTTCCCAAATTTTTTTTATTTTAATTAATTTTCATTTTAAATTCCAGTTTGACTGGAATTTCGTTTGAAAAAGCTTTATCTGGAATTTACTCTGATTAATCATTGTATGTTATTATTAGTAATGTAGTGTCCTGGTGGCAGGAGGTAATTACATGGCTAATCA
>JAILGF010000085.1 GCA_024696945.1 Lachnospiraceae bacterium
AATCCTTATGATACAGAAATATTTATGAAACTGTATTTTAAGCTCCAGACTTTCTTGAAGAAGGATCAGGCTGAGCGTATGTGCCTGCTCAGCAGTATGAACAATACCACTGTGGCAGATGCAGTGGAGGAGATACCGGGGCTTAATGGTAAAGTGTTAGGAAACTGCCGGTCATTATCCTCGCATCTTAAGAATATGTTGAATGAGTCTCCCTCAAAGGCTATTTACCGTATGGAAGAAGCACTTGGATATGGTGAGTATCTGGACCGTAACAGCATTGACCGTAATAAGCTGTATATCCTAAAGCAATTGGCAGAGAATGAGAAAACTTTGACAGGTTTCCTTGACAGGTTAGAGTATTTAAAGGATATGCTTGCGAATATGGAACCGGATTATTCGTGCAAGTTTATTCTTTCGACCATACATTCGTCAAAAGGTCTTGAATACAGCAGGGTATATTTGATGGATGTATTTGATGGTGCTTTCCCGAGCCGTGAAGCATTAGGCGGATATGGCAGGAAAGCATCTGCAGAAGAACGGAAGATGTTTGAGGAAGAACGCAGGCTCTACTATGTGGCCATAACAAGGGCAAAGGATGAGCTTTCGGTATTTAAGATATCAAATAAGAAGTCGCTGTTCATTGATGAGATGGGGGGATTGCCCAAAGGTGGAAGTTCTGAAAGCGATTATATTTCGTTTAATAACGAAGGGGTCATCGGAACATCACGGAAAAAGAAACAGAGTCAGTCGGTAATGGGAACCTATACCATACCGGGCAGCCAGATGAAGAAGGCTTCAGCCGGTAATTGTACAGAGATAAAGCTTGGTGCAAGAGTGCGTCACAGGAAATATGGAGAAGGTATTATCGTTAGTGCAGATGTTGACGGAAACGGAAGCAAGGAAAGTTTTACAGTAGAATTTGATAACGGTGAAACAAAGGACTTTTCGCCGGTGGCATTTGTGGCTGCTATGAAGTATGTGGAGTGAAAGAGAGGCATAGGATGAAGAAAAAGAATAGATTTATGTTTTTAGCTTGTGCGATGGTGCTTATTGTTTGCTCTTTGTTTTTAGGCTATACAGATGTTTCTGCAGCAACAAAGAAAACTCCTGCCAAGCCGAAGATTACGGTTAAGGTTTCTGATAATGAAGTCTCGATTACCATAAATAAGACAAAGAATGCGGAAGGTTATGATATATTTGTTAAGGGTCCGGATGAATCAGCGTATAAGAAGGTTGCGACCGTAAAAAAGAATGGTAAGGCTAAAAGGACATATAAGCTGAGTGATCTTCAAAATGGCACATATAAGATCAAAGTAAGAGCCTATAATGGAAATAAGTTTTCAAAGTACAGTGCCGTTAAGACAGTAGTGATTGAAGCGGAGAAGGTTGAGGAAGTCATATATCATTTTAGAAATAACAACCTTTTGGAACAGCACTTTGAAAAACACGGTATAGAGATGGGATTTGATAGTAAGGAGTCATATGAAAAGGCGGCTTCTGATGTAATAAACAATCCCAAGGCTCTTTTTAAGACCGAGGCAGAAGATGGTGATTATGTATATTATGTCGAGGAAACCAATGAATTTGTTGTTCTTTCTTTAGATGGATATATTCGGACATATTTTCTGCCGTCATCGGGTAAGAAGTATTTTGACAGACAGTAGTGAAAAGGTATGTAGGGGAATAGCCTATGAACAGTGAGATAAAGATGAGTGTATCGTCCATGACAAGAACGGGGGATAAGAAAGCAGTATATGTTCTGTTCCAGGATGGGGATAAGTCTGCAGAGTATTCCCTGCCGGGATGTAGTCTTGTGCGAAATAAGGGTTTCAGTGATGCGGAATTAAAGTCTTTGAAGGAGTATGTGGATAGTGAGCAAGATTCCATCTATGCTATGGCAAAGGGTGTGAATCCGATAAAAGCACTTATGGGAGATAAGGGGAAATGACGGATACGGATTTTGAAAAGAAGAAGGCACTGTTCCTGGAGCAGAAGAAGACACTGGATTCATTCCTAAAGACAGGGGCTATCAGTCAGCAGCAGTATGACAAGTCTTACGGCGATATGGTGAAGAAGATGGGGATGGAGAAAGTAGCGGAAGAACTGAAGCAGTAAAAGATAGAATACTATGGAGAATGACAACTATGAGCAGAGTAAATTTTGGAGCAAAACCTGATATGTTCCCGATGCCTGTGCTGATAATCGGGACCTATGATGAGAATGGTGTACCTAATGCTATGAATGCAGCTTGGGGCATGATCAGTGATTTTAAGGAGATCAGCATCAGCCTGTCAGAGCATAAGACTACCGAAAATCTCAGAGTAAAGAAGGCGTTTACTGTCAGTATGGCTACTGAGGATTATGTAGAGGCGTGTGATTATGTAGGAATAGTATCAGCAAATAAAGAGCCTAACAAGTTTGAAAAAGCGGGATTCCATGCTGTTAAGAGTGATTTTGTGGATGCTCCGCTGATAGCTGAGCTGCCTATGGCTTTGGAATGTAAGGTAAAGAGCTTTGAGGATGGTATTTTGGTCGGAGAGATAATAAATGTCTGTGCGGATGAGAAAGTATTAACTGATGGTAAGATAGATCCTGCAAAGCTTAAGCCGATCACCTTTGATCCTGTAAACAATGTGTACATAGGTCTTGGTAAGGTGGTAGGGAATGCTTTTGGTTCTGGAAAGCAGCTTAAAGTTATAGGGCAGGTTAATGATCTGTTTGTGGAAGAACCATAATATTTTCTGGTATGGAGATTAATAATGGTCAAAGATGAAGGAACCCCAAAAACAGTTTTAAAGTCTCAGATAAATGATAATACCTATTTTTTGTTTAGTGACAGGCTGGTTGTGAAAGGCAAAGCTGAAAGTACGATTAATCTGCCGGAGTCACATGATATAATTTGTTTTTCTGACATGTATTATGAAAATGGAATACTCAGCGTTTTTGCTGCGACTACCGCTTGTTATGACAAAAGATATTGTCTGGATGAAGATATGTTAAAAATAGAGGAAAAGGGCTGGTCAAAATAGAAATTATGAGATTGTTTATTTCTTTGATCTTTGATGCGAATACAGTGGAATCTCTTTGCAATCTACAGTCTTTGCTAAGGGATAATGGTGTGGAAGGGAATTTCACAAAGCCTCAGAACCTTCATATGACGCTTGCATTTATCGGTGAGTATGGGAAGCCGGACGATGTGCTTGATGTTATTGAGGAAGTCCCTTTTAGATATATACCGATATGTTTTTCGGATGTGTATGTACATAGGGAAATGGTCCTTGTTTCTATCGCACGTAATCCCGGATTGGAAAGTTATGTGCGGAGACTCCGAAGGGCACTGGCAGAAAAAGGCATCCCGTTTGACAGGAAGAACTTTAATCCGCATATCACGCTTGTCCGCAAGGCAGTCCTAAAGAATGGTCTGCCTGATGATCTGCTTAAAAGTTCGGGTTTAAGAACAACGGATGCAGAACTGGTTTCACTTATGCAGTCAACCCAAGGAAAGAACGGGATGATATATACGGATCTGGGGCATATTTCGGGGGAGAAGGGCAGAAAGTAGGAAAGATGAAAATTGGTAGATTAAAGCCTAAGTATGATCTGGCACTGGCAGATTTAATAAGGGTTAATTTAAAAAATCATTCTCTTGATATTCCGGG
>JAILGF010000113.1 GCA_024696945.1 Lachnospiraceae bacterium
AGTTACCAAGAATTCATTCAGAATATTAAATACACTTTATACATTAGGACCGTCTGCAGAGCCCAATCTTACAGTACTTTACTCAAAAGACCTGCCTAAGAATTTCAAGCGTTTTGCAGCCAAGGTGTCCTGCGATACACATGCTATCCAGTACGAGAACGATGATATCATGCGTCCTGTATACGGTGACGATTACGGTATCGCATGCTGCGTATCGGCTATGAGACTCGGAAAAGACATGCAGTTCTTCGGAGCACGTGCGAACCTTGCCAAACTCCTGCTCATGAGCTTAAACGGCGGAAAAGATGAGAGATACGACACTCAGGTAGGCCCCGAGATGCCCGTATATGAGGATGAATACCTTGATTATGACAAGGTAATGGAGCGTATGAGCTATTACCGCAAGTGGCTGGCAAAGACATATGTTACAGCCATGAACATGATCCACTACATGCATGACAAATACGCATACGAGAAGACACAGATGGCACTCCATGACACCAATGTACACCGTTACATGGCATTTGGCGTGGCAGGTTTATCTGTTCTGGCAGATTCGCTTTCAGCCATCAAGTATGCAAAAGTACGTGTTATCCGTGATGAAAACGGCCTGATCAAGGATTTTGAGACTACTGGCGAATTCCCCTGCTACGGAAACGATGATGACAGAGTCGACATGATAGCAAAGGAGCAGACAGAACTTTTCCTGCATGAATTACAGCAGATCCCTACCTACAGGAACGCAGAGCATACACTTTCCATCCTTACCATTACTTCAAACGTTATGTATGGAAAGAAGACAGGCAACACACCTGACGGAAGACGTGCCGGCGAGCCTTTTGCACCCGGTGCCAACCCCATGCACGGCAGGGATAAGAACGGCGCGCTTGCATCACTCAACTCTGTAGCGAAATTAGAGTACAAGACCTGCAAGGACGGTATCAGCAACACCTTCTCCATCGTACCCCAGGCTTTGGGACATTCTGATGAGGAGCGTTACGAGAACCTGATCAATATCTTAGACGGATATTTTGCACAGGGTGCACATCACCTCAACGTAAACGTACTTAACCGTGAGACTCTGATCGATGCAATGAACAACCCCGAGAAGTATCCTACACTTACCATCCGTGTATCGGGATATGCAGTTATATTCAACAAGCTGACCTTAGAGCAGAAGAAGGAAGTTATCAGCCGTACATTCCATGAGGCGGTATAAATGACGAACAATGGAGAAGAAAAAGTCGGTTATATACACTCCCTCCAGAGCATGGGGGCAGTGGATGGCCCGGGGATACGTTTCTGTGTTTTTTTACAGGGTTGTCCGTTAAGATGCATGTATTGCCATAACCCCGATACATGGCTTGCGACGGCTCCTGACGGGCACCGTTTGGGTACCTCATATACAGCAGAGGAGCTGGTCAGGAAAATCCTACGATATAAGCCGTATTTTGCAAACGGCGGAGGAGTAACGGTATCCGGCGGAGAGCCTCTTATGCAGGCTGAGTTTGTAACGGAGCTGTTTACACTGCTGCATGAAAATGAGATCCATACCTGTCTTGATACTTCCGGAAATTTCCCTGAGAATATTGATATTTCGGAAGAAAAGATGCCGGATATCCTTCCTAAAGATACCGGATCAAAATACTGCAATCTCCTTAAAGTAACGGACCTTGTCATATGCGATATCAAATTTACAACAGAAAAAGACTACCGTGAATATACAGGCGGCAGTCTTAAAAAAGTTTTATATTTTCTTGATATGGTTAATAAATGCTCAGTTCCTCTGTGGATCAGGCATGTTGTGGTTCCCGGCTATACGGATTCGGCCGGGGAGGTAAGCGACATGGTTAAGCTTGCAAGGCATTATCCCACATTGGAGAAAATAGAGCTTCTTCCGTTTCATAAGCTGTGTATTCCAAAATACGAAGCACTCGGGATACCGTTCCGATGTGCGGATATACCCGAGTGCAGTAATGAAACTATTAATCAGCTTTCGCTTATCTTACAGTAGCGATCAGTTTTTTATTTCCGGTATGATCTTCCAAAAGATTCATGCCGGTTTTTTTCTTGTATGAGAAATATCTTATCAATGCCGATACACCTGCCATTGTCCAGACTATTCCGACGGACCACCAGATGCCGAGTACTCCGAAACCTGCAAGACCGGTAAGAAGAATAGGAACCGTAAATCTGCCTATAACCTCAACTATTCCGTTAAGAAGTGCAAAGAAAGCATCGCCCAGACCGTTTAAGACTCCGCGGACAACATAGATCGTGCCTAAGCATACATAGAACAAGCTTGTAATTCTCAATGCTTTTGCACCAAGCTCGATAACCGGAGCATCACTTACGAATATCATAATAATATTCTCACCGAAGAACTGCATTATAGGAAGCATTAAGAGTGAGAAGCCGATCATGATCATTGAGCCCTTCTTAAATCCAAGTGCAACCCTATCGTTTTTGCCTGCTCCGAAATTCTGTCCGGTATAGGTTGAAAGAGCGGTACCTAAGGTCTGGTAAGGCTGGTGTATCAGCTGTTCCATTCTGCTTGTAGCCGTAAAAGCAGCGGTTGCGATAACTCCGTAGGAATTAACCACCTTCTGCAGAGCCATACAGGATACAGCGATAAGAGAAAACTGAAGTGAAAGCGGAACGCCTATCTTGATTATCCGTAAGGAAATCGCGCGGTTATACTTTATCTCTTCACGCTTTATCTTAAAATATTCGTTCTTTCTTATGGCATAGATCAGACAGCTTATTCCGGAAACAAACTGCGAGATGACTGTTGCAACGCCCGCCCCGAATACGTTCATATCCAGTCCGTAAACGAACAGGATATCAAGAACGGTATTCAGGAGGCATGAGAAAATGAGAAAATACAGAGGTGTCTTTGAATCACCCAAAGCCCTCAGCATTGCTGAAGCAAAATTATACAGGGAAACAAATATTATACCGATGCACATGGTCCTCATGTAGGTCAGGGAATTGTCCATAATGGCTTCATCGGTCTCAAGAAGCCTAAGCAGGGGACCTGCGAGAATAAATGCGGTGATACCGATGATAAAAGGGAATACCAGCATAATGAACGCGGTGTTTATGATACTGGATTTAACCTCTGCCGTATCACCCTTGCCGAAGCTCTGTGCCGTGATAATACCGCCGCCGTTTCCTATACCGTTGCAAAGAGCAAAGAAAAGGAAGGTTGCCGAACCGGTTGCACCTATGGCCGCCAAGGCCTCGGAGCCTACGAACTGTCCGACTATAACCGAATCGACGAGATTATACAGCTGTTGGAAAAGATTTCCGATAAGCATAGGTATTGAAAATTTTATAAGAAGGGAAGTAGGATTTCCCTCTGTCATGTTTAACATTCCTGTTTTGTGTCTGTTCACTAAACCACCATCCTGCAAAGCATATTCGTTTATGATTCACAGTTATAATTCTTTTGGATTTAAAATTCAATACGATTTTCTTTGCAAATGATGTATTATAATGGAATGTTTCTTTTTAAGCTTTTCGGCTAAACGGATCGATGCGGTGTTTTCCTCATGAATAAACAAGTTGATATTTTTTAATTCAAGACTGGTTTCGGCATATTCCAGAATCCGGTCGCATGCTTCGAAAGCTATGCCCATTCCCCGGTATTCAGGTAAAAGAGCATAGGAAAGCTGTGGAGTTACAGTACCGTCTATCCCGGCAATACCGATCATTTTAGATACCTTACTGCAGCCGGAAACCGGCTTGAGTTCCGTATCCCTCGGAAATATCCCATATATCCCATACCCTAAGAAGTGATAGCTGTATTTTATATATGCCTCATGTCTTTGTTTAAACTCTTCGGGGCTGAGTTCCGATAAGGTTCTGTCAATTAAAACATTGGGGTATAGCTTGACAATACGACTATAGTCATCTAAATCATCCGTGCTTATCTCACGGATTATCAGACGCTCGGTCATACCTATAACTGCAGGCTTATCAACTGCATGACAATATGCTATCTCAAGAGCTTCCAATGTGATCTCATCAGAATATTCAAACACATACTTATAGCTATAGGAACTGCTGTCTTTTTGACCGTCACAGACGGGTACTGAATGCAGGGCAGCCCAGCTGCGTATTTCTTCCGGAAGAGGATATTTATTTTCAATAATAATCATTGGCTGCATCATATCGGTTCTTTCTTATGCAATGTATTTTGGGGGATTTCTGTAGGCTGATCATGTTAAGTGTTAGCTTATAAAACTTCTTCAACAATAATAGCACATATTCCTTCTGCGGTAAATCGCAAACAAAGATTTTTGGTTGTGGAATAAAACAGAATGTGATATATTATAAATAAAAAATGAAAAAAGTATCATTAGTACGATGAAAGGAACGATGATATGGCTTCAACTTGTAAATGTGAGTATTGCGGATCAACTATTTTGACCTCGGATCAAACTTGTCCGAACTGTGGGGCAGCCAATCCGCTTTTTGTTATAGATACTGAGAAGATCGTTACGGATCCTCAAACTATAGAAGAACTTCAGGAATATTGTGCGGAACGCGGTATGCCGTTGGCTCGTATGCGCTTTTTTATAGGTGAAGACTTTAAGGAGCCCAAAGCGTTTGGTATCTACAGGGACAATCGGGGAGACGTAGTAGTATATAAAAATAAGGCGGATGGTTCCAGAGCTATCAGATATAAAGGCAAGGATGAGCGCCACGCGGTAAATGAGATTTACGGAAAACTTCTTGAAGAGTGCCACAATCGTGGTATATATCCTGATGGCAAATCGAGTACTCCGTACATGGCAAACAGAAACAGCTACTCTAATACGAGAAATTCGAGAGTCAGAGTACAAGGTTCCAAGTCAGGCCGCAATTTTTCATTATTTATTATACTGCTTACGATAATTATTCTTGCCGTTTATTTAATGAAGGGCGCAAATCATCCCTCAGGTTACTATAGATATGATGACACGATGTACTATCATATCGGTAACAGCTGGTATTATTATGACGATACCTACAATGACTGGTACGGCGTAGATAACAGTGTAACAGACACTATATATGACGGTGGCAAGGATTACTATTATGATGACGGCTGGAATTCAAGCTGGGGTGAAAGCTTTTATGACAGTAATGCATATGAATCTTATCAGGAATCCCATAGCTCGAGCAGTGATGATAGTTATGACAGCTATGACAGCTGGGATTCGGGTAGCACCGACTGGAGTAGTGACTGGTAATGAAAATAGGAAACATAGAGGTAGGATTCCTTGCATTAGGTCCCATGGCAGGTGTTACGGATATGCCGTTCCGCATTCTCTGCAAGGAACAGGGGGCAGATCTCATATATACGGAGATGGTGAGCGCCAAAGGAATCCATTACAATAACACAAACACCAAGGATATGCTCATAGTTGATGACAGGGAGCGTCCTACGGCTCTCCAGCTTTTTGGCAGTGAGCCTGAAATAATGGCTGAAACAGCCAAGAGGATAGAAGAGCGTAACTTTGATATTTTTGACATAAATATGGGATGCCCGGTACCGAAGGTGGTAAACAACGGCGAGGGCTCGGCGATGATGAAAAATGCTAAGCTGGCATCGGAAGTTGTCAGTGCGGTTGTTAAGGCTGTAAAAAAACCGGTAACGGTAAAAATCCGCAAAGGCTTCTCTGCTAATGACGCAAATGCTCCCGAATTTGCCAAAGCCATGGAAGAAGCAGGCGCCTCGGCCATAGCCGTTCACGGCAGGACCAGAGAGCAGTATTACAGCGGAAAAGCCGATTGGGACATAATAGCCGCAGTAAAGCAGCAGGTGAAAATACCGGTTATAGGAAACGGAGACATATTTACACCTGAGGATGCTGAAAGAATGTTCAAATACACGGGCTGTGATGCAGTTATGGTAGCCCGCGGAGCCAGGGGAAACCCATGGATTTTTAAGAACATAAAGGACTTCTATAAAAACAGAAAGCCGACCGATGGAACCGTTATGCCGGAAGCGGCGCAAATTCCGTCAAAACCGGGTTTTGACGAGGTTTATACCATGATAGTGAGGCACCTTGAAATGCTTACGGAATTCAAGGGAGAATGGACGGCCGTGCGGGAGATGAGATCGCACATAGCATGGTACTCGGAGGGCTTTCCTTATTCGGCAAATTTACGAAGAAATATTAACCTTTGCCAGTCAAAAGCCGATATAATAATATGTATGGACAATTACAGAGAAAGACTATATCAGAAGGGTTAAAAGGGAAAAAAGATGTTATTGGCAGTAGATGTTGGAAACACAAACACTAATTTTGCGATTATCGAAAATGGGGAGTTTAAGGCGTTTTTTGCCATCACGACCAAGCTCCCGAGAACTTCGGATGAATTCAGTGCGGCCATAAAAGAGCAGCTCTGGATCAACCAACTGCAGGCAGACAGTATAGACGGCTGTATAGTTGCAAGCGTAGTCCCTGCGATCATGCATTCATTGATCAACGGTATCATTAAAGTAACCGGAATCCGCCCGATGGAGGTCGGAGCCGGTACAAAGACGGGGATAAAAATACGACTTGCCAATACAAAAGAAGCCGGAGCCGACAGAATAGTTGATCTGGCAGCTGCTTATCATATTTATGGCGGAAACGTTATGGTTATCGACTATGGTACCGCTACCACATACGATCTTGTTGAAGATGACGGATCCTTTAGGTACGGTATCACGGCACCCGGTATCAGGATAAGTGCCAACGCACTCTGGAACGATACCGCCAAGCTTCCGGAAATAGAACTGAAGCTTCCGGAGACCATTCTTACCAGCGATACCGTAAGCAGTATGCAGGCCGGTCTTCTTTACGGCTGCATAGGGCAGACCGAATATATCATAAAGAAGGTAAAGGAAGAGGCAGGGCTGAAGGAAATGAAGGTTGTTGCCACCGGCGGTCTCGGATCCATTATAGCCAATGCTACGGATATGATAGATGAATATGACAGAAGGCTCACCATGAAGGGGCTTGAGATCATTTACAAAAAGAACTGCAGAGTATGAAGGGGAACGGATAAATGAATAAGCTGAAGAAGGCCGACTATATCATTATAGCAGTGATAGTTATACTTATAGCCGGCATCGTTCTTGCAACTGTACTGTCGGGAAAATCAGACACGGACAATCCGAGTACCGGCAATACCTCTTCGGGAACCATTACCATGGAAGATTTTAATGGCAGGATAATGGGTATCAGGACAGGTTCTTCCTTTGAACAACCGACCATTGATAACTTCCCTAATAGCGAATATCAGTATTTCGATACATCGACCGATCTTATGATGGCTCTTCAGGGAGATAAGATCGACGGATTTATGGAGGATGAGCCGGTTGCCAAGATGATGTGTATAAACAACCATGATCTGGCATACTTCAAGGATCCGGTGGTAGTGGATAATTATTCCTTCGCCTTCCCTAAGGATTCCGAAAAAGCTGACAAACAGCTTCAGCAGTTTAATGAAATGCTTAAGGAACTCTGGGCATCGGGCGAAATAGACAGAATGATCTACAAGTGGATGGAAGGACCGGAGAGTGAAAGAACGATCGATAAGAGCGGGATCACCGGTGAAAACGGGGAGCTTTTGATCGCGTTACCTAACGATTGTCCTCCTTTTTCGTATTATTATAACAATGAACTTACTGGATATGCCATTGAGCTTTGTACCAGATTTGCTCAAAAATACGGCTATTCCTTAAAATTTGAAGAAGTTAAATCTGCTTCGATGATCACCGGAATATCCACCGGTAAATATGATATAGCCGCCAACAGTATCTCGGTTACCGAGGAACGTAAGAAGAGCATGAATTTTTCCGATACCTTCTATAAGGGAGGAATGATGGTAATAGTCAGGAATGCCGACGCACAGGGAGCGGACGTTATCACATTCGGGGAAAATTCATCTTCGGGCAATACCGAGACTAAAGACTCCTATATGAAATTCGACGGCAAAAAGCTTGGTATCTGGACAGGAACAGCTTTTGAAAAGCCTACTTTAGAGAAATTCCCCAACAGTGAATACTTCTATTTTGATCATGATACCGATATGATGCTTGCCCTTGAAACCGGCAAGATAGACGGATTTATAATTGATGAGCCTATCGCGAGAATGGCATGCAAGGAGAATCCTAATCTGGGGTACTATAAAGAAGTTATAGTAGAAGATAACTACTGCTTCGGATTTACCAAGGGAAGCGAAAAGGGTGAAATCCTTGCCTCTCAGTTTAATGAGATAATGAAGGAACTCTGGGACAGCGGAGAAGCTGACAGGTTAATCACTAAATGGATGGACGGTCCTGAGGATCAGAGAACCTTTGATAGGACCGGATTAACAGGTGAAAACGGAGAGCTGTATATCTGTATATTGAGTGACAACCCTCCTTTCTCGTACTACTATAATAATGAGCTTACCGGATATGCCATGGAGCTGTGTTATATGATGGCACGCAGGTATGGTTACAGTCTGAAGATTGAAGAAACAAGCGTTTCCGCAGGTATAGCGGGCTTAGCTGCCGGTAAGTATGATGTCGGTGCAATGAGCTTCTCACTTACCGAAGAGAGAAAGAAGTCAATGTACTTTGGCGATGTATTCTATAAGGGCGGACATGTATTCATGTGCAGGAAAGCAGACATTGGTACAGGAAATGCCGCTACTTCGGATGCTGCTGCTTCCGGCGAACCTGATTATACCGAATATGACGGAAAGACCATAGGTATCCAGACCGGTTCAAGCTTCGAGCCCGTTACTCTGGAAAAATTCCCGAACAGTAAATATGTATATTTCGAAAACAATTCAGACCTTATCCTTGCATTAGAACAGGGAAAAATAGACGCGTTTGTTGAAGATGAGCCTGTAGCAAGGATGATCAATATCGAGAAACCCAATATCAATTATCTTAAAAAGGTTCTTGTAGAAGATGATTACAGCATAGGCTTCCAAAAGGATACCGAGACTTCAAGGATATACAGAAAACAGTTCAACGATATGCTGAGCGAACTGTGGGCCAATGGTGAGATCGACAGGCTTATCGATAAGTGGTTTGATGAAAATGCGGAATCACTCAGTATTGATACAAGCGGACTTACAGGGGAAAACGGCGAACTGCTTGTGGCAGCCCGCAGTAACAAGCCTCCGTTCTCATATTTTGAGAATGGCGAATACAAGGGTTACGGTATTGAACTGGCAACAATGTTTGCACGCAAATACGGTTACTCGATCAAATACGAGGATACAAACCTGTCCGCGATGCTTGCGGGGTTAACCTCCGAAAAGTATGATATGGGTATTTCAAGTATTTCCGTGACCGAAGAACGTAAGAAGAGTATAGATTTCAGCGATACCTTCTATAAGGGCGGTATGGTTCTCGTTATCCGTAACGAGGATATCAAATCTGCCGTTACAACGTCTGTTTCGGATCAAGGGATCGAAGAAAAGCCCGGATTCTTTGAGTCGGTTAAGGAAAGCTTTGAAAAGAACTTTATTAAAGAAGACAGATGGAAGCTTATACTGCAAGGTGTGGGCACAACCTGTGCCATTACCGCGCTTACGGTTCTGTTCGGTTCGATACTGGCATTCCTGATCTGTATGTTCAGACGTGTAAACAGCGTGCTTGCGGAAAAGATATGCAATCTGTATGTAAAGCTCCTTCAGGGTACCCCTATGGTAGTGCTTTTGATGATCCTGTACTACATAGTATTCGGTAAATCCAGCTTTGACGCTATATGGGTTGCGGTTATCGGTTTCTCACTGAATTTTGGTGCGTACGGTTCTGAAATCATGCGTTCCGGTATAGAGAGTATTGACAAGGGACAGCGTGAAGCTGCACTCGCACTCGGTTTTACCGAGAATCAGGGCTTCTTCAAGTTTATATTCCCTCAGGCAGCAGTAAGATTCCTGCCTGTGTATAGGGGCGAGATAATCTCGCTTTTGAAGAACACTTCAATAGTCGGTTATATAGCGATCCAGGATCTGACCAAAATGAGCGATATCATCAGAAGTCGTACATTTGAGGCTTTCTTCCCGCTTATATCCACGGCGATCATTTACTTTATACTTGCTTGGATCATTTCGATTATCCTGGCAAAGATTTTGAAGGTGGTTGATCCCAAACAGAAGAAAAAGACTGTGAAAGGAGTGAAGATGTGATGAGCAAAAACGGTAAGTGTTTGATAAAAATAGAACATTTAAGAAAAGAATATCCCAATGTAACTCCTTTGGAGGATGTAAGTGTAGAGATAAACAAAGGAGACGTTATCTCGGTTATAGGTCCTTCGGGAACAGGAAAATCAACACTTCTCCGCTGCCTGAACCAGCTTGAGCAGCCTACCTCCGGCAAGGTGACCTTTGACGGAGAGGTAATAACCGATCCGAAGTGCAAAATGAACAAGGTCAGACAGAAAATGGGAATGGTGTTCCAGTCCTTCAATCTGTTTAATAATCTGAATATCATTGAAAACATTATGGCAGGCCCGATGAGACTGCTGGGCAAGACAAAACAGGAAGCATACGATGAAGGCATGCAGCTCTTAAAACGCGTAGGTCTGGCTGAAAAGGCCCTGAACCTTCCGAGCGAGCTTTCCGGAGGCCAGAAACAGCGTGTGGCTATAGCAAGAGCCATAGCCATGAAGCCCGATCTTATTCTTTTTGATGAGCCTACGTCAGCGCTCGATCCTACCATGGTTGGTGAAGTTCTCCAGGTTATCAGGAAGCTTGCCCAGGAAGGCATGACCATGATGATCGTAACTCACGAGATGAAGTTTGCACGTGATGTATCAAATCGTATTTTCTATATGGACGGCGGCGGTATCTGTGAGGACGGATCTCCGGATCAGATATTCAATCATCCGAAGAATGAGAAGACCAGGATTTTTATCAAGAGACTGAAACAGCTCTCTCTTGATATCAAGGATGCCAACTATGACTTTATCGGATCTGTTTCACGTATCGAACAGTTCAGCAGGGACAATATGCTTCCCGACAAGCTGATGCGTAACGTTCAGCTTGCCTTTGAAGAGATCGTTACTCAGAATCTTGTTCCTTACGGAGAATCCTATTATAATCTTTATCCTATAAAGATAATGCTGGAGTATTCGGATTCGGATGAAAGCCTGATAATGGATATGGAATATTCAGGTATGGAATATAATCCTTTCAAAGACGGCGATGAGCTTTCGGCTACGATCGTAAAGAAACTGACGAACGACGTAAAGTATTCCCATAAGGATAATAAGAATTACGTAAGAATAGTATTTAAATAAATAATCTGTATTATCAAATAATAAACAAAGGGTAAATAGATGAACTGTGATGAATGCGCATACTATATGTATGACGAAGAATACGAAGAATACTACTGCACCGTGGATATGGATGAGGATGATTATTCAAGGCTCCTTTCCGACAACAGAAGTCAATGCCCGTATTTCAGGAACGGCGACGAATATGCGGTAGTCAGGCATCAGATGTAATACCTGTCAGAGAAAATGTGTTTATGTTAACAAAAGGGTGACATGCAGATGAATAGAGTTCAAGTGGAAAAACATATGGGTACACATTTTGACCCGAATATGGAAGCGGTCTTTATTGGCTGCAGGGCGGAGCTTGAGGAATACTACCGCCAGAATAACTGATTTTTAATTGGGGACGGTTCTCCGATTGATTATGTAAATAAAAAAATGAAAGAAGGTACAGAAAATGAAGAAAGCGATCAACAAGATCACGGTTTGTTTACTTGCATTTGTCCTTGTCTTTAATCTTTCAGGAATCGGCTCGTATGCTGCAAAGGCTGATGAGACACCTGTAACTACTGTTATTGATGTAAATGATCCCGTAAATGTCGCAAAACCCAAGATTTCCCTCAAGGTTAACGGGGATTCGGTAACCCTTACCATTAAGAAGACCGCAAATGCGGAAGGTTACCTGATCTACGCCAAAATGAAGGGAGCTCAGGAATACAGCTTTATAGGTAAGGTTGAAGAAGACGGCACAAAAAAGAGAAAATTCACCGTAAACAATCTTGCAAACGGCACATATTACGTTAAGGTTAAAGCATACTCAGGAACCGTTGCTTCAAAATTCAGCAAGGCTAAAAAGGCTGTTATAAATGTTGATCCTTCCGTAACGGTCGGAGATGACGGAGTAAAGCTTTCAAATGATTCCTCCGATTTTGTTCTTGTTACCGATGTTGTTCCCGATGCAATACTTGAGATCCGTTACTACTCAACCTATAATTTTGTAGGCGACAGGATAGACGGATATGAGGAGCCTTTGGCATTCCTTACAAAGGAAGCCGCTGCTGCGTTAAAGGAAGTAAGCGACGAGCTTAAGGAAAAAGGATATCGTATTAAGATATTTGATGCATACAGACCTCAGAAGGCTGTAACCAATTTCATGAACTGGGCTCTTGATACCGAAGACACCCGTATGAAGGAATATTTCTACCCCGAGCTGGAAAAGGACGTTCTTTTCCCTCAGGGCTATATAGCAGAGCATTCAGGTCACAGCAGGGGAAGCACAATAGACCTTACACTTTTTGACATGACCACCGAAAAAGAAGTGGATATGGGCGGCACCTTCGATTACTTCGGAGAACTGAGCCATCCCGATTATACGGATATTACAGAAGAGCAGTACGCAAACCGTATGCTCCTTCGTGAGGTAATGGTAAAGCATGGATTTAAGCCCCTTGTAGAAGAATGGTGGCACTTTACTTTAGAGGATGAACCTTATCCCGATACATATTTTACCTTCTCAGTAAACAGTGTAAACGTAGTTAACAGTGCAGATAACAATGCTGCAGAGAAAAACTCTGACAGCGTTCATGCAGAAATCCTTTCCTTGTGGGAAGATACCGCACCCGCTAAGCAGGCGATAGTTGCTTACATGCAGGCAATCACAAAGGAAGGAAGCAAGGAGTACATCCCTGTTGAGAGACGTATCGCTGTATTCGATCTTGACGGTACCTTATACTGCGAGACTGATCCGAACTACTTTGATCATCTGCTTTTAGCTCATCGTATTTTAGAGGATGAGGATTATAAGGATAAGGCTTCAGATTTTGAGAAGAAGGTTGCAAACGATGTTCTCATCATGAACGAGACCGGCAAAGAGCCCGAGAACATGTCCGTAAATCACGGAACCGCAGTAGCATCATCATTCAAGGGCTTCACACCCGATGAGTTCTATGATTATATTGCAGAATATAAGAAAACCCCTATGAACAGCTACGACGGAATGACACTCGGAGAAGCATTCTATGAGCCCATGCTCCAGATTGTTGAGTTCCTGTATGCAAATGACTTTACGGTTTATATTGTAAGCGGTACCGACAGATTTATAGTAAGAGGTCTGGTAAAGGATTCCAAGTTAAAGGTTCCCAACAACTGTATTATCGGATCAGATGAAACTCTTGTAGCACCCGACCAGGGAGATACCGACGGTCTCAACTATGTTTATGATGACAACGATAAGGTAGTTTTCGGCGGTGAGTTCATTGTTAAGAACCTCAAGATGAACAAGGTAACCGTTATTGTACAGGAGATCGGTATGCAGCCCGTTCTTTCCTTCGGAAACAGCACCGGTGATTCTAGCATGGACGAGTACGTTACCACCGATAACAAGTATCCGAGCCTTGCATTTATGCTCTGCTGCGATGATACCGAGCGTGAGAACGGAAATGTAAGCAAGGCTGAAAAGATGTACGGTCTCTGTGAGCAGTTCGGCTGGATCCCCGTATCCATGAAGAATGACTGGAAGACCATTTACGGTGAAGGCGTTTCCAAGAAATCCGAATGAGACACACCGGATGTCAGAGGTTATATTCAGTGACATTGAGTGAATAATTAATCTACAATAGGATAAGGTAATGAAAAACAGAACACTGACAAAAGCCTCAAGAAAAGAGGGCAGGCAACTGAATATGATGACCATACCTGTAGTGGTATGGTATGCCTTATTCTGTTATCTGCCTCTTTTTGGCATTGTTTTTGCATTCAAAGAATTTACTCCCGTACCCGGGGAATCGCTGTTCAGGAATCTGTTCGTAAACAGTCCCTGGGTGGGCTTTAGGAATTTTTCTTACATTTTCAGAAATCCACAGATCAGGTCGATCATACTTAATACGCTGCTGTATAATGTGATCTTTCTCGTAGCGGGCATTGTAATACCGGTAATGCTTGCCATATTCCTATCCGAAGTACACCAGAAGAAATTCAAAGGTCTGGTTCAGATGAGCCTTGTTCTGCCTTATTTTATTTCATGGGTTATTGTCGGATACTGCGTATATGGTTTCCTTTCAACAGATACAGGACTGTTTAACAGCATACGCGAGCATTTTGGCGCCGATAAGATACAATGGTACCAGTCTCCTCAGTATTGGAGAGTTATATTGATAGTTCTGGGTATCTGGAAATCATCAGGATATGCAATGGTTATCTAACTTTGCTCTATCACGGCTGTTGACCGGACACTGTATGAATCCGCCTCTCTTGACGGAGCGGGTTTCCTGCAAAGAGTAAAATACATTACACTTCCTCATCTGAAGACAACGATTTCAACACTGTTCATTCTGGGAATCGGCAGCCTGCTGACCAGTGATTTCGGCCTGTTTTATCAGGTACCCATGGATTCGGGGGCACTTCAGGAGGTTACACAGACATTGGATGTGTATGTTTATAAGTCGCTTATGCTGAATGCCAATTTCAGCTATTCGTCAGCTTCGGCGTTCCTTCAGAGTGCGGTTGGCTGTGTATTGCTGATCATTTCCAATATCATAGTCAAGAAGATCGATCATGACAGCGCTCTTGTATAAAGCTTCTTTTATAAGATATTTTAAGAAACGTTTAGGATGGTTTTATGAAAATGACAGCTTCAAAAGCCACAAAAGAATACATTACCCCTACGGTAAGCGCCTATAACAAAAAGGCCAATGCTATAGCCCTGATCATCTTTTCGATAATCATAATCTTAGCATTTATGCCGGTGCTTCTTGTTATCATGGCATCCGTATCCTCCGAACAGAGTCTTACCGAATACGGATACAGATTCTGGCCGAAGGAGTTCTCGCTGGAATCGTTTAAATATCTGTTCCGCTCGGGTACGACCCTTCCGAGAGCAGTTCTTAACTCTTTGATAATCACCGTGAGCGGTACCGTACTCGGACTGATATTTATGTGTCCGTGCGCATATGCGCTTTCAAGAAAGGAATTCAAACACAGGAAAGCACTTCTGGTCTATCTGCTGATTCCCATGCTGTTTTCCGGCGGTCTGGTTTCCACGTATATGGTAAATACTCAGATCCTGCATCTTAAAAACACTTATCTGGCTTTGATCCTGCCGGGAATGTGCTCAACCTGATATATAATGATACTCAGAAATTATTTCAGGACCAGCGTACCGGATGCGCTTATAGAAGCGGGAAAGATGGAAGGCATTTCACCTATGCAGAGCCTTGTACATCTGGTGCTTCCGATATGCCGCCCGGTGGTTATGACTGTTGCGGTGTTCCAGATATTTGCTTATTGGAACAGCTGGTATCCCGCGCTGATCTATATAGATTCCAATCATAAGGAGCTTTATCCTCTTCAGTACGTGCTTGTAAATATAGAACGTACCATACAGGCTATGACAAGGGATGCGGCAAATCTTTCCGGCATGACCAATGTTCAGCTTCCGAGTACCGCTATGCGGATGGCTCTCGTTGTGGTAACAATATTGCCGATTATGATCCTGTTCCCGTTCTTCCAAAGATTCTTGGTTACAGGTATGACCATCGGAGCTGTGAAGGAATAAAGATTACTGATTAAATGGGAGATGCGGAATATGAAAAGGTGTATAGCACTGATATGCATATTAATGGTTATGATATCGGCTCTTGCAGGCTGTGAGTCCGTTAAGGATGAGAGAAACGGTATCATACACCTGCGCTGGGTGACTTATGGCAGTGCCGTGCCGGATGATATAGGAAAGATTATCGAAGCGGCAAACAACTATTCCAGAGAAAAACTGGGTATAGTTGTAGATCTTGAGATCCAGCCCACGGAAATGATCAACCTGATAATGGCTTCGGGCGAATACTATGACATGATATATACCTGCGAGTGGCTGAATTCCTATGATACGGCAGCAGCTAAGGGCTTGTATTATGATATAACCGATCTGATAAAGACGGAAACGCCCAAGCTGTATGAAATAATCGGAGAGTACTGGGATGCCGCCAAGGTAAATGACAGGATATACGGAGTACCCACATTAAAGGATATGGGTACCGAGATGATGTACAGATTAAACTCCGATTATTTTGAAGGCACAAAAGGCATGACAATTCCGGAGTTCATGAATTTTGAGGATATAGAGCCTTATCTGGAGGCCTATAAGAAGGATTATCCGTATAAGTATCCTTTAGCGGTAACAAAAGGCGGGATTCCCGGATTTATAAATTTCCTTGACCGTATAGTCGGGGTGGTATGCTCCATTCCGTACAAAAGTGAAACACCCAAGGTTGTACCCATCTGGGAATGTGAAGAGCTTATCGAAAGATTCAGGCTGCTCCATAAGTGGTATAACTTAGGTTATATACATCCGGACGCTTCTGCGCTTGAAAGCTCGGGAGTTGAGAAGGATACTCCGGTAAGATTCGGTGTGGCCTGGCGCGGATACAGCGGATATTCGAATCTGGCAGACTGGGGCTTTAACGTAAAGACCTCCATATATGACGGCCCGTATATATCAAGAGCTACGGAACAGGGAGCCATGCTCGCCATATGTGCCGGCTGTGATGAAAAGCATGCAAAAGCTGCCCTCAGGTACATCGAATTACTGAATACTGACCGTAAATTCAGGGATATATTTGCTTACGGCATTGAGGGAGAGCATTTTAATTATCTGGAAAACGGTACGGTGCTCCGTACCAAAGAGGGTGTGGACAGATATCAGGTTGCCCTTTATCCCTTCGGATAGGTTGTCAATGCATCGGTTGAGTCGGTAAGCACGGACTTTTTATCGGATCCCGATCAGTGGACAAAGGTATATGAAGGCTACAAGGAATATGGTATATGGAGTAAGACCAAGGGCTTTGTCTATGATAAAACCAGGAAAGAAGATATCATAGCCACCGTAAATGCCATATATTCCAATTATTCCACGGATCTTATGACGGGGACATCGGATCCGGATGTAGTAATACCAAAGATGAAGCAGGAATTGATCGAAGCAGGAATTTATGAACTGATGGATGATATACAGAGCCAGCTTGATGAACATTTAAGGAGTTTTGAATAAGTAATCTCATAAAAGAACCTGTGAAATTAACGGAGGAGGTTAAATATTATGACGCTCAAGAAAAACATAAGAAGACAGGATATGATCTCATGTGTGCTTTGTGGGGATGCACCGTGCTCGAATGCCTGTCCGAAAATAAAGCCGGGAGAAATACTCAGGAGCTGCTGGTTTGACAATGAGGATGTTGCGGCATTGCAGCTTCCTAAGGAAAACCCATGTGCTTCATGTGATGCTCCGTGTGAAGCTGAATGTGTAAAAAAAGGACAGGTACATATAAAAGAACTGATGACGGTCCTTTCCGAAAAAGTACGCCCCGACTGTGAGATAGAACTGCCGGAGGACGTGGACAGACTTAAATGCGATATCTGCGGAGTCCCTATGGAGAATCCGTTCCTGCTTTCATCTTCCGTTGTGGCTTCAACGTATGATATGTGCGCAAGAGCTTTTGAAGCGGGCTGGGCAGGTGCGTGCTTTAAGACAATATGTTCATTTGATATAAATGAAGCATCTCCCAGATTTTCTGCCATCACAGGTGATAACGGCAGCATCCTTGGATTTAAGAATATCGAACAGCTCTCGGACCACAGCGTTGCGGAAAACATGGAGATATTCAGAAGACTTAAGGAAAAATATCCGACTAAATTCATCCTTGCGTCCATAATGGGACAGGACGAAGCCGAGTGGGAAGAATTGTCCCGTCTTTGTGAGGAAAACGGGGCGGATGCCATAGAGCTCAATTTCTCATGCCCGAACATGCAGGAGGACGGACTCGGAAGCGATATAGGTCAGGTTCCGGAGCTGGTTGAAAGATTTACCCGTGCAGCAAAGAGAGGAACGAAGATACCTGTTCTTGCAAAGCTTACACCAAACGTTGCAACCATGAGTCCCGCTGCCGAAGCAGCCTTAAGAGGCGGTGCCGACGGAATTGCAGCCATAAACACGATAAAAAGCGTTGTCGGAGTCAATCCCTTAACCTTCGTATCGGCTCCGGCCGTAAAAGGTCAGTCCGCGGTCGGCGGCTATAGCGGAAATGCAGTAAAACCCATAGCACTAAGGTTTATATCCGAACTCGGACAGAATAAAAAATTACAGGGACTTCACATAAGCGGAATGGGCGGCATCGAGACCTGGAGGGACGCTCTGGAGTTTATCCTTATGGGTTCGGGATCCATCCAGATAACCACCGCCGTTATGCAGTATGGTTACCGCATAATAGATGACCTAAAATCGGGACTGAACTATTATCTGGCACAGATGGGAATAAAATCTGTTAAAGATATCGTAGGAGCGGGACTTGATTCCATAAGCGACACCACGGATGTCTTAGACCGCGGTTCCGTGCTGTTCCCGAAATTTAATCCCGAAAAATGCCTGGGATGCGGAAGATGCGTTATTTCATGCAATGACGGAGGCCATCAGGCCATAAAGTTTGAAGACCGTAAGCCTAAGCTGGACGGAAGCAAATGTGTCGGCTGTCATCTCTGCCTGCTTGTATGTCCCGAAAACGCCATAACATCGAGCAAAAAACGTATAAAAAGGTAAAAAAACTTGATTAATACAGGATATAGTGGTATAATCCTATATGCTGAACGGGGGGAATAAGCCCATAAAATAATTTTTTTTGAGGCATTTAAGGAGGAAGACGAAAATGAAGAAAGTTCGTAGTTTAGTACTTGTATTATGCCTTGCTATGTCACTTTGCGCCTGCGGTTCAAGCGACGGCGGTTCCGGAAATGGCGGAAGCAAGAACAGCGAATACAAGTAGCGCTGGTTACCGACTACGGTGATATTACGGACCAGAGCTTTAACCAGACAACTTATGAAGCATGTAAGGCATTCTGTGACAAGAACAATGTACAGTTTACTTACAAGAAGCCTTCGGGCGACAGCACATCAGAGCGTGCTGCAGCAGTTGAGAGCGCTATTGATGAGGGTTACAACATCATCGTTATGCCCGGTTATTCATTCGGTGGCACAATTGTTGAGACTTCAGGCAAGTATCCCGATGTTAAGTTCATCGCACTGGATGTTGCGGAAGGCGATATCCTTGAGGCAGGTGTTCCCGCTAAGGGCGGCACATATGACTACAATCCTTCAAACTGGAACGTAAAGGATTACTATCATGCAGACAATGTTTACTGCGCGGTTTATCAGGAAGAGCTTTGCGGATATATGGCAGGCTATGCAGCAGTTAAGCTTGGCTACAAGAAGCTCGGATACCTTGGCGGTATGGCAGTTCCCGCAGTTATGAGATTCGGTTACGGATATCTCCAGGGCGTTGATGCGGCAGCTAAGGATCTTGGCATTACGGTTGACGTTAAGTATGCTTACGGTAATACTTTCTCAGGTGATGCTGAAATCACTGCAGCTATGGATACCTGGTACGGTGCAGGCACAGAGGTTGTATTTGCTTGCGGCGGCGGTATCTTCACATCGGTTGGTGAGGCAGCTAAGAAGGTCGGAGCAAAGGTTATCGGCGTTGATACAGACCAGAAGGCTACCATCGACGGCATGTTCGGAGCAGGAACAACAGTTACGTCAGCTATGAAGGGTCTTTATCCCACAACCTACAACGCACTTGATGACATTATCAATAACAACAAGTGGGATAGCTATAAGGGACAGATCAAGACATTAGGACTTATCAGCGGAGACGATCCCGAAGCAAACTATGTACAGATTCCTATGAACTCAACCCAGTTCTCGGACAGCTTTACTAAGGATGACTACAAAGCTATCGTAAAGGGTATGTTCGACGGAAGCATCAAGGTTTCAAGCGACATCAGCACAGAACCTGTTACTACGGCAGCAAAGGTTGAATGGCTTGGAAATATTAAACAATCTGATAGTGCGAATGCGGACTCAGATGTGACAATGGGGACGGTTCTTTTTGTCACATACATATGTGACAAGGAGGACTATCCCCGTTTTATATTCATTATAACGTATCAGGAGGAGAAGGCTTGGATGCACAATATGCTATCGAAATGCTGAATATTACCAAAAGGTTCCCGGGAATTATTGCGAACGACAATATTACCCTGCAGCTTAAAAAAGGTGAGATCCATGCACTGCTTGGGAAAACGGTGCCGGAAAATCCACACTCATGAGCGTTCTTTTCGGGTTGTATAAGCCTGAGGAAGGAATCATTAAGAAGGACGGCAAGGAAGTTAAGATCAAGGATCCCAATGATGCGAATGCCCTTGGGATAGGAATGGTACATCAGCACTTTAAGCTGGTGGAATGCTTTACCGTACTTGACAATATCATACTTGGTGTGGAACCTGTTAAAAACGGACTTCTCCAGAAGGCTGAAGCCCGTAAAAAAGTGCTGTCTCTTTCTGAAAAGTACGGCTTAAATATCGATCCGGATGCCATAATAGAGGATATTACCGTAGGTATGCAGCAACGTACCGAAATATTAAAAATGCTGTACAGGGATAACGAGATCCTTATATTCGACGAGCCCACCGCAGTTCTTACTCCCCAGGAGATAAATGAACTGATGCAGATCATGAAGAACCTTGCAAAGGAAGGCAAGAGCATTCTCTTTATCTCACATAAGCTGCAGGCGATCATGGACGTTGCGGACAGGTGCACGGTATTAAGAAAGGGTAAATATATCGGAACGGTTGAAACCTCAAAGACCACCATGC
Organism: Lachnospiraceae bacterium; assembly: GCA_024696945.1. Taxonomy (GTDB): domain Bacteria; phylum Bacillota; class Clostridia; order Lachnospirales; family Lachnospiraceae; genus RUG11977. The sequence goes on from JAILGF010000113.1 coordinate 20,961, forward strand.
AGGAGCTTTCCGCAATGATGGTAGGACGTAACGTAAACTTCCATGTCGAGAAAAAAGAATCCAAGCCGGGAAAGGTTATACTGGAAGTTGAAAATATGACCGTTGCTTCAAAGATGCACAAGAAAAATGCGGTAAACAACGTATCCTTAAAGGTCAGAGCCGGTGAGATAGTATGTATAGCGGGTATAGACGGAAACGGGCAGACTGAGTTTGTTTACGGACTTACCGGTCTTGAACCCCTTGTATCCGGTACCATCAAGCTGTCGGGTACAGACATTACGGGTTATTCGATAAGAAAGAGAAGCACTTCGGGTATGAGCCATATACCCGAGGACAGGCATAAGCACGGTCTGGTACTAGATTATACCTTGGAGGACAATATGGTCCTTCAGCGTTATTTCGAACCCGAATTTACAAATGGGGCAGGCTTCTTAAAACGTAAAAATATCAGAAGCTATGCCGAAAAACTGATAGAACAGTATGACGTCCGTTCCGGTCAGGGTGCCGAAACGGTTACGAGAAGCATGTCCGGCGGTAATCAGCAGAAGGCCATTATCGCTAGGGAAATAGACAAAAATCCTGAGCTTCTGGTTGCAGTACAGCCTACACGCGGTCTTGACGTCGGTGCTATCGAATATATCCACAAACAGCTTGTGGCCCAGCGGGATGCCGGAAAAGCAGTGCTCCTGGTGTCATTGGAGCTTGATGATAATGGATGTTCCCGACAGGATACTTGTTATGTATGAGGGCGAGATAGTCGGAGAATTCAATCCCAAGGAAACGAACCAGGAAGAGCTTGGCCTTTATATGGCCGGCGCTAAGAAGAAGGAGGTTAAAGCATGAAGAAAAAAGGCTTCTTTAAAAATGAAGGAGTGCAGTCCTTTATAGCCTCACTTATCTGTATTGTGCTCGGTCTCCTTATAGGTTTTATAGTTCTCTTATTTATAAACGCAAAGGGTGCACCGCAGGCCATGCTCCGTATCATCCAGAACTTCTTTAAATGGAACAGGAGCGAAAAGCAGATAGAATCCCTTGGAAGCACTCTGGTCAAAACAGCACCGCTTATCATGTGTTCTCTCTCAATCCTGTTCTCTTATAAGGTAGGTCTGTTCAATATAGGCGTTGCCGTCAGTATGTGGCAGGTGCATGTGCTGCATTGTTCGGTGTATTCGGACTTCATTGGAACTGGGTAGGCTGCCTGTTCTTAGCAGCTGCGGCAGGTGCTCTTTTCGGAGTCATATCGGGACTTCTCAAGGCATATTGCAACGTAAATGAAGTAATTTCGGGAATCATGCTTAACTGGATAGCGCTATATACCACTAACATGATCCTGTCAAAATATCTAAGCCCCGGACGAAAGGATACTCCGGAGCTTGCAAGCTCGACGGATTATTCAAGCTCGATCCTTCCGAACCTCGGGTTGAACAAGCTCTTTAACGGGAACAAATATGTTGGCTTGGGAATAATAATAGCGATTGTTTTTGCCTTTGCCGTATGGATACTTCTTTCAAAAACAAAATCCAGATACGAGCTTAAAGCTACCGGTTTTAACAAGAATGCGGCTAAATATGCCGGAATGGCGGAGAAGAGAAATATAGTTATTACACTCGGTATCGGCGGACTTATCGCAGGCATCGGTGCATCACTCCTTTTCCTTACAGACTTTACACAGTGGGACTGCAACCAGACCTCTGTTCCCGCAATGGGCTTTAACGGTATAGCGGCAGCCTTCCTAGGCGGGCTTAATCCCATCGGAGCCATATTCTCGTCATATTTTATCCAGCACATTACGGACGGCGGTTCAAATCTGGATCTGTCCATGTACTGCGCACAGATATCGGATCTTATATCTGCCATAATCATTTATGTGTGAAGCTTTACCGGTCTTATCAAGTATTTATTCAAATCCGGCATTTTCTCAAAGAAACCCGATATAGTCGGTGCCAATGCAAATGCTGAGACGGATTCCGGGAAAACGGCAAAGGATGCCGCGGCCGGCAAAGATGAGAAAGGAAGTACCTGAGTATGAATATGGTGATAATACTTTTGCAATATACCTTACTTTTTGCGACGGTTCTTTCTCTGGTAGCTCTCGGCGGCTGTTTCGCGGAGCATTCCGGTGTCATTAACCTGGGACTTGAGGGCATCATGGTCATGAGTGCTCTGGGCGGAGCCCTTACATTCAAATATCTCGGTGCAGACGCTTCACCGTTTATCATTATTATAGCGGTACTTCTCGTAAGTATCATTGTGGGCGTGCTTTATTCGACCCTGCTGGGCATAGCGGCGATCAAGCTGAAGGCGGATCAGACGCTTGTCGGTACCGCAATGAACATGCTCGGTACCGCAGCAGCAACGGTAATAGCTAAGGCCATTAACCTTGCCGAGGATTCAACAAAGCCTTCGTCGGAAATCTTGTATCTGGGAAGAAGCGCATTCCTTTTCATAAACGGATATGAGTTCAATCTTTTTATGGTAATTGCTGTTATTGCTCTTATAGGAGCTTATATAGTTCTTTACAAGACGAAATTCGGTCTTAGGCTTATGGCCTGCGGCGAGCATCCCCAGGCTGCCGATTCAGTCGGAATCAATGTATATAAGATGCGCTGGGCCGGTGTGCTTATTTCGGGAGCACTCGGCGGACTTGGCGGGATATGCTATGTTACCGCAGGAGTAAGCTCGTGGAAATTTGAAGTGGGCGTTGCAGGATTCGGTTTCCTGGCATTGGCCGTAATGATATTCGGACAGTGGAAGCCCTCGAGGATTGCCATTGCAGCCCTTCTTTTCGGATTTTTCAGAGCCCTGTCGAACGTTAACAGCGGATTTGAATTCCTTAGAAATCTCAATATTCCCGGTGGTGTCTATAACATGCTGCCTTATCTTATCTCTCTTATTGTTCTTGCATTTACTTCAAGGCATTCAAGAGTACCCAAGGCAGAGGGTATCCCTTATGACAAGGGCATGAGGTAGGCTTCCGGTTCAGAAAGGATAATTATTTATGAAAAACCGTGGTATATCCTTACGGAAGGCAAATATCATAATGCTTATCGTGGCGGTATTGCTTTCCGGTGGCCTGCTTGTCGCAATGAATATCACAAGCAGCTATTATAAGGAAATGGACGATTATACGAACCAGTTCTTGAAGTGGAGGACCAGCTCATACGATCTTCAGCGTGCTTCGGATTATCTGACTGATCAGATGCAGAGCTTTACCGTCACCGGAGACAGATCATACCTTGACAACTATTTTAAAGAAGCAAACGTAACCAAGAGACGTGAAAATGCTTTGGAGGCATTGTCCCAGGGAAATGTAAGGTCAGCTGCATATAAGGACCTGAGTGCGGCAATGGAAGAATCGGTCAGCCTGATGGAAAGGGAGTATTATGCTGCAAGGCTTACTGTTGAGGCATATGGCTACGACATTACAGAATTTCCCGAAGAGATACAGAATGTCAAGCTCCTTTCGCCCGATACAGGTCTTTCTTCGGAAGATTTGAAGGAACTTGCCAGGCTTATGGTGCACGGAGAAGAATACCGTAACCGTAAGGCAGTCATTTCCACTCATATGGAAAACTGCCTAAAGGACCTTGAACAGGAAATGGATGAAAAGCAGACCATAAATTCTGAGAAGCTGGGCAGGCAGGTTGCCATTGAACATATCCTTACAGTATTCATTATAATAGTATTCCTGCTTATGGTTTTCTTAACCTACAGGCTTGTAATCCGGCCTCTCAAGAATTCGGTTGATCTTATCCGTGACGAGGAGGATCTTCCTATACATGGTGCATATGAAATACGTTTCCTTGCAAAAACCTATAACCTTATGCATCATACAAATCTTCAGAGCAAGGAAAAGCTTACATATGAAGCGACTCATGACAAGCTTACCGGTCTGTACAACAGAAGAGGCTATGATTTCCTTATGGAAAATATCGATCTGGAAACCTCGGCACTGCTGCTTATAGATATTGATAAGTTTAAGACTATCAATGACACATACGGACATGATGTCGGAGACAGGATATTGGTCAAGGTTGCGGATATCATATTCGGTAATTTCAGGGCTCAGGATTATGTCTGCCGTATAGGCGGGGATGAAATGGCCGTCATCATGGTCCATAGCGATCCTTCACTTTCATCACTTCTTGCAAGCAAGGTAAAGAAGATCAACCAGTATCTGGCTGAAAAAGATGAAACGGACAATCCTACCGTTTCTATCAGTGTCGGTGTGGCATTCGGAGAAACAGGTATTACCTCGGAAATACTTTTTAAACGTGCGGATACCTGTCTGTACGAAGTAAAAGACGGTGTAAAAAAGGAAATTTCCTTCCATAAAAACGAAAAGAAGAAAAGCGAGAAGAAAAAGAGTTGAAATTTTTTAAAAAAGTACTTGCATTTTATTTTTGAATGTGATAATATATCAGCATATTTTCATAGACGGACAAATGTACGCCACAGAAAAACACTTTTGATAAATGAAAGGCAGGTACAGAATTATGGCAAAATTAAAAGCAGGAATACTCGGTGCAACGGGTATGGTAGGACAGAGATTCGTCCAGTTACTTGAGAATCATCCCTGGTTTGAGGTGGCAGCAGTAGCAGCCAGCCCCAGAAGTGCGGGAAAGACATATGCAGAGGCAGTGGGTGACAGATGGAAGATGGATACTCCCATGCCTGAGGCAGTAAAGAACTTGATTGTTTTAAATGTAGATGAGATAGATAAGGTAGCTTCTCAGGTAGATTTCGTATTCAGTGCTTACGAGGGCACAAAGGAAGCCATTGCAGCTGCAGAGGAAGCTTATGCTAAGGCAGAGGTTCCCGTAGTTTCCAACAACAGCGCACATCGCTGGACTCCCGACGTTCCCATGATCGTTCCGGAGCTTAACCCCGAGCATGTAGAGGTTATAGAATACCAGAAGAAGAGACTAGGAACAAAGAAGGGCTTTGTTGCGGTTAAACCCAATTGCTCCATCCAGAGCTATACACCCGCGCTTTTCGCACTTTCCGAGTTTGAACCCGAGACTGTTGTAGCTACAACTTATCAGGCAATCTCCGGTGCAGGAAAGAACTTCAAGGATTGGCCCGAGATGATAGATAACGTTATCCCTTACATCGGCGGCGAGGAAGAAAAATCTGAGCAGGAGCCTTTGAGGATCTGGGGACATATCGAGAACGGTCAGATCGTTAAGGCGGCAAGCCCCGTTATCACCACACAGTGCATCCGCGTGCCCGTAACAAACGGACATATGGCAGCAGTATTTGTTAACTTTAATAAGAAACCCACCAAAGAGCAGATTTTGGAAAAGTGGGCAAACTTCAAGGGTGTTCCTCAGGAGCTCGAGCTTCCTTCGGCACCCAAGCAGTTCATCCACTACTTTGAAGAGGATAACCGTCCTCAGACAAAGCTTGACCGTGATACCGAAGGCGGAATGGCAGTATGCATGGGCAGGCTGAGAGAGGACAAGCTTTATCAGTACAAGTTTGTAGGCCTTTCTCATAACACATTAAGAGGTGCTGCAGGCGGAGCAGTTCTTATGGCAGAGCTTCTTAAAGCAAAGGGATATATTTACTGATAAGCGGTTTTAACCGAAAAAGCATTATAAAGGTATATTCCGATCACATCGGGCATATGCCTTTTTATATGCTTTTTCATAAAAATTGTTTGATTTTTCATGAATTTTGTTATACAATTATGATTAGGTGTTTGTAGTAATGCTCTTTTTGATGTGGAACACAGCTATGTCATGAAATGATAAAGCAAAAGATAAGGAGATCAAGATGCCTAAGAAGAAAACAAAAATGTCAGAGGCTATACAGAGAAACAGAGCTGCAATAGCATGTTATATAATCACGATATCGGTAATTACCGCAGCATATCTTATAGAGGTAATTAAGGGAAACCGCGCTATCTCATACTTTGCCACGGTATTTACAAGCCTGTGGATACCGGGAACCGTAGTCTTATATCTCCATCTGTCAAAAAAATGTATTGATGTCATTAAATACATCATTCTATTCGGCTTTGCAATGCCGTGGGGCTTCATGCTGTTCACAGCAAACAACGATCTTGTTTTTACCTATGCTCTGGTTATTATGATAGCTTTGAATGCTTATGCTGACTGTCGTTTCGCAGTAGCTACCGCGATTACGTACAATGTGATCAATGTCGGCTCGGTGGTATTCTTCGCATTGCTTTACGGACTTACCAGCGAAGACATCGTAACTATGGAAATACAGCTGTTATTACTTGTGCTTTGCGGTATTTTCAATATATTCGTTGCAGTATTGGGCGGAAATATCAATGAGGAAAAGCTTGAAAGCATAAAAAACGAAAAGAATCATGCATCAGAGCTGCTCGATAAAGTTCTTTCTGTTTCGAATGAGCTTACCGTCGGTATTTCACAGCTGAATTCCAAGATGAAACAACTCGATGATGCCATGGACAGAACCTGCTTCGCAATGGAGGAGGTAAGCACCGGTACAAGCGTTACTTCGGATTCGGTTCAGACACAGATAATCATGACCGAGGAAATACAGCAGAAGCTTATTGATTTTGAAAATCATGCGAAGTCCATTTCCGACAATGTGGAGGAGACCGGAAGGGCAATAGCACTGGGCACCAAAAACATGATGAACCTTGAGAAGGAGGTTGCTGCATCAGATAAGTGTTCAAGCGACGCTGCCAAGGAGCTTGCCGAGCTTGAAAATACAACAAAGCAGATGCAGGGCATTATCGACCTTATCAATAATGTAGCAGATCAGACCGCACTTCTTGCGCTGAATGCAAGTATAGAGGCAGCAAGGGCCGGTGAGTCGGGCAGGGGCTTCTCGGTTGTGGCCACAGAAATATCGAATCTTGCAAACCAGACACAGACTGCTACCGGTGACATAAAAGAACTTATCGAAAGCATCGACGAAAAACTACAGGACGTTGACAAGGCCATAAAGGCTTTCATAGAAGGAAGCCAAAAACAGCATGACGCTACTATGGAAACTGTAAGGAGCCTTCAGATCATAGGGGATGATGCCACAAATATCGAAAAGAGTACCGCTGGTCTTTCTGAATCCGTAAAGAGCCTTTCGGAAGCAAATAAAGGTATTGTGGATGCTGTTCAGAATATTTCGGCTATCATGGAAGAGGTTACGGCGCACGCAAAGGAGACTTATGAGTCCAGCGTACGCAATACTTCTACAGTGGATGAGATGATGAAGGTAGTGGAAAACTTAAACGAGCTTGCTGTTTCTATGAAAAAGGAACAAAACTGACTGTAACCGGAAAGGACGGAAATGGACGTAAACCCGTGGGCGGCGACGCTTATCATAGTTTTAATTATCATATTTGATTTCCTTGTTGCACTTGTAAAATCTGCATTTGAACATGTCAGCGAAAACGAACTTAAGAGCGAGAGCGAGTCAGAAAACGGCAGCGCGAACGAAAAGGCAGCCAAAGCTCTTGAGTTTATCGATAAGAACGAAAATCATTTTTACAATGCCTGTTGGCTGATACGAGGTATTGCCTGGATCGTTATCGGTATGTTGTGGTGCATGGGCCCCTTAGAACGTATTGTGGGAAGCCTTGATGCACAGGACAGCCGTATTATGCCGATAGCGGTAAGTGTTCTTTTATCTATTGCTCTCATATTCCTTGTTACATTGCTTACCTATGTCCTTCCGGACAGACTTGGAAACAGGAATACTGAGAAGATTTTCTATAATACCTTCGGTTTCATGAAATTCATCACTTATCTCCTTAAACCCTTAAGCCTGCTTTTAGAGGGATGCTGTGCGCTGATCCTTCTCCCTTTCGGTATAAAGCTGAAGGACCTCGAGGAGAACGTGACCGAGGAAGAGATCATTTCCATTGTTAATGAAGGCCAGGAGCAGGGTGTTATTGATGATGACGAGGCTGAAATGATCTCGAATATCATATCCTTTGACGAAAAGCAGACGAAGGATATAATGACGCACCGTACTAAGATCGTCGGAGTTGATTCCGGAATGAATATTGAGGATGCCATGGGATTTATGGCAGGCGAAGCCTTTTCGAGATATCCGCTCTACACGGATGATATTGATAACATAATCGGTGTTCTTCATCTGAAGGACGTTGCAAAGTGCTATGCCTCTGGAGAATACAAGCAGAAGACCCTGAAGGATATCGCCAGAAAGCCGTTCTTTGTACCGGATACCATGACTATAGACGAGCTTTTTAACCAGATGCAGGCTAAGAAGAATCATATGGCGATCGTTATCGATGAGTACGGACAGACTGCGGGACTGGTTGCTATGGAGGATATCCTTGAGGAGATCGTCGGGGATATCGAGGATGAATTTGACAACGAGGAGCAGCAGATAATCAAGGCGAAGGACGGTTCGTTTATCCTGCGCGGAGAGGCTCCTTTGAACGAGGTTGCAGAAGAGACCGGCATCCAGATCAAGGAGGGCGATCTGGAGAATTTTGATACCGTGAACGGACTTATCATAAGTCTGCTTGACAGGATCCCGACCGATGGGGAGCGGGAGAATGTGAGCTACGGGGACTACACCATCAGTATTCTTGAGGTCAAAAACAAGATGATCCGCAAGTGCCGCGTGACGCTTCAATCAGAGGGAAAGCCGTGAAAATTACTATATTTTGTGTGGGAAAAATAAAAGAGAAATTCTTTGCGGATGCGATTGCGGAGTATGCCAAGCGATTATCCAGATACTGTACCTTGGAAATTGTAGAGGTTCAGGATGAAAAGACTCCCGATGGTGCCGGAGAGGCAATTGAACAGAAGATCAAGGAGAAGGAGGGCGAACGGTTGCTCTCTAAGTTTAAGGACGGATGTTTTGTGATAGCTCTGGCAATTAAGGGAAAGAAGCTGACGTCTGAGGGGATGGCGGAAAAGATTGAAGAAATCAGAAATAAAGGTATAGGTCATATTGGTTTCGTTATCGGTGGCTCGCTTGGACTTTCGGATGCCGTCCTTAAGAAGTGTGACATGCAGCTGAGCTTTTCGGATATGACATTTCCTCATCAATTAATGCGGGTAATATTGCTTGAGCAGATTTATCGTTCATACCGCATTATCAGCGGTGAACCGTATCATAAATAATCCATCAACGCAAGATAATTGATATTTACAAGATAATTTAGGAAAAGGATAACAAAATCACATCTATGTATGATAGTATTAAAACAGTGATATTCGACATGGACGGAGTCCTTTTTGATTCCGAGAATGTAGATAAAAAGGCCTGGATTGAACTGGCTGACAGGTACGGGATAGAAGATATTATGTCAGCATTTGCGGAATGCATAGGTACGCCGGATAAGAATATTATTAGTGTGCTTGACAGGTATATTAAGATCCCGGGGCTTACCGGAGAGGAATTCCGGAAGCAGACTCTTGAGATCTTTGACAGATACGTTGAAGAACAGGGGATGCCGCTAAAGTTTTATGCAGCCGAATGTCTTGCGGACTTAAAAAACAAGGGCTATAAGCTGGGATTAGCCTCATCTACACCTGTAGAAAGGGTTAGGCCGCAGCTGACCGATACAGGTCTTATCGGCTTTTTCGATGATATCATAGGCGGAGGGATGTTCAAGAAGGGCAAGCCCGATCCGGAGATTTTTCTTATGAGCTGTGAACGGCTCGGAGGAAAACCGGAAGAAACTATTGTGATCGAGGATTCATTTAACGGGATAAGAGCAGCACATGCCGCAGGAATGAAGCCTATCATGGTGCCGGATATCATTCAGCCCGATGATGAGATGAGAGAGAAAGCATGGAAGATTTTATCCGACCTGAATCAGGTTTCGGAATTATTATAACAGGAGGAGTATATGAGAGATTGGGAAGGTTACAAACGTGGAGTGAATCTGGGCGGCTGGCTGTCACAGTGTAAGCACACTTATGAGCATTACGACAGTTTTATTACCGAGTCCGACATTAAAACCATCAAAGACTGGGGACTTGACCATGTGAGGGTTCCCGTGGATTATAATTTAATAGTGGATGATGCAGGTAACTTTATAGAAAGAGGCTTTGGATATCTTGACAAAGCGATCGAATGGTGTGGCAAATATGGTCTCAACATGATCCTTGATATCCATAAAACCTATGGATTTTCATTCGATAAGGGTGAAAATGAGAACGGATTCTTTGAGAATGTTTCCTATCAGGACCGTTTCGTAAAGATGTGGGACAAGCTGGCTGAAAAGTACGGCAACATAGGCGAAAGAGTGGCGTTTGAGCTTCTCAACGAGGTTACCGACAGAAACTATATCACTACATGGAATGCGATTATTAAGCGTACTATCGAAAGTATCAGGAAGGTCGCTCCGAAGGTCAAGATCCTTGTCGGAAGCTACTGGAACAACCATGTTTTTGCAGTGAAGGATCTTGATCCTCCTTACGATGAGAATGTTATTTACAACTTCCATTGCTATGAGCCTTTGATCTTCACTCATCAGGGTGCGGGCTGGATTGATGTAATGCCTCGCGATCTTCGTCTTCCTTACAAGATGACTTATAAGCAGTACAAGGAGAAATGTGCTCCGCTAAGTGAGTATTGGGCTCGTGATTTCTTTGTTCCGAGTTCGGAAGATGATATGATCGACAGCAACTATTTTGAGAAGCAGTTCGAGAGCGCCATTGAGGCTGCTGAGAAGAACAATGCGCCTTTGTATTGCGGCGAGTACGGAGTTATTGAGCTGGCATCGAATGAGGATACCATTGCGTGGTACAAGGATATCAATGCGGTATTCAAGAAATATAATATCGGACGTTCAGCATGGTCATATAAGAAAATGGATTTCGGTCTTTCTGACAGCAGGCTTGACGATGTTAGAGATGAACTTCTGAAATATTTATAATCATAAAGTAAATTAAAATGGAAACTCAAAACGATCTGACAGAGGAAGAATCATTAAAAAAACGAAAACAAAAAAAGAAAATAGCCGGAGTGCTTATCATTCTGGCTATTCTTTTAATTGGTGCTTTATGCTATTTCGTCGGTATTCCTCTGATAAAAATGGCCGGTGAGCCGCAAAAATTCCGTGAATGGGTTAATTCTAAGGGAATATGGGGACCGGTTCTGTACTGTGTGCTGGTAATATTCCAGATCCTTGTGGCTTTTATTCCCGGTGAACCGCTGGAAATAGTGGCGGGATACGTATTCGGAACCTTAAACGGAACTCTGTTGTGTCTGCTTGCAGCATCTCTCGGAAGCATAACAGTGCTCTTTCTGGTCAGGAAATTTGGCAGGGCAGTACTTGAAATATACTTTGATGAGGAAAAGATAGAAAGCCTGAAATTTTTAAAGACTTCCGAAAGAAAGATAATCATCTTTCTGATACTTTTCCTGGTTCCCGGTACTCCGAAAGATCTTCTGTGTTACTACGGAGGACTTACAGACATATCGCTTCCGCTTCTGATATTTATCTGTACAGTATGTCGTTTCCCATCCATTATCACTTCGACTGTAGGCGGTGATGCTTTAGGAACCGGGCAATACACCTTTGCGATCATAGTTTTTGCAGCAACGGCAGTTGTCAGTGCCATAGGTATCCTGATATATAAAAAGGTGACAAAAAAGGGGACGGCTTCTCCAAATTCTACGGATTCAGAAAACAAGTCTAAAAGGTAAATCTTTCATACCAATGAATATCTGACGGAAATAGAGTTGCCCGATACGTTTACTTCGCCTACTGCTCCGGAAATAAATGGCATTTGAGGCGGAAGGTGACCGAGGTCTATATCAAGGATAATAGGAACGTTGAACTTCTTTAGGGCACGTATTGTTGCATCGCGGCAGTCAAGTCCCATAATATTTTCATTATAATGCATAGGGCGTCCGATAAGGAAGCCCTTTACTTTTTCAAACCAGCCTGCATTTTCAAGCTGCCACAGACTCCTTGCGGTTGAAAGGGAATTAAGGTCACACGACTCCAGGAACCAGATGATCCCATCGTCGGCATATCGCTCATTAAATTCCTTTACCTTATCGTATTTAGTACCGCACAGAACGGTCAGTATATCTAGGCATCCTCCAAGCATCCTGCCGGAGAAACTGATATTTTGTCCGCCTATCGATTCTAACTTAAACGGTTCCGTAGCATTGACCGGAGCCAACGGTATTTCTTCACTTGCTTTACCTTCTATTTCCCAAAGATCATAGTTTTTAAATTCATTTTTCTTTCCACACAGGAAATCAAAGGCATCCATCAGATACGGATGAACCGGCCTCATGCCGAAAGAGGAAGCGCAGGGACCGTAAACTGCGGCAGTATCGCAGAGTGTCGGAAGAGTAAAGGTAAGGTTTGTATTGTCCGAATATCCCAAAAACCACTTCGGTTTAGCGGAAGCAATACCGGTAAAATCAACAAAGTCCAGATCCTCGCACATGGTTTCGCCACCGCCTGCGGAAATGATTATATCACTTTTATCTTTAGTGAAGAAATCATTGATCTCAGCACCGCATTTTTCGGGAGAGGTGCTTTTTCCAAAGCCATCTTCAAGGGAAACACATGGTCCTACAGTTGTAGAATAACCTTGCTCTTCAAAAAAATCCAGTGCCGATCTGAATCGCGATTTATAAGGTTCTAAAGAAGCACATCCGAATGACGGTGCGATAAAACCTATTCTTCCGTTAGACTGTAAAAATTCAGGATATCTCAATTGTATGCCTCTCCTTTGCAGATTTCATTATAATCATAATAATTATGAATTCCCACAATGTCAAGATTTACATTTTCTAATGATTGACGTAATTTTTAAAATTTGATATAATGATACTTAGGACAAAAGTCAAAAGGCCTTGAGACTTTTGAGCAATCCGTATCATTGATACTAAGATAAAACACAGAAAGGAGGACCCGATATGGCTGGAAAAGACGTTTTGAAAGAAGCCCGTAAAGAAATGAACAAAGAAGCCAACAAGGAAGTTAAGACCATTAACACCAAAGCAAAAAAGAAATCCTTCGGTCCTGCTTTCGTCATTATTATTCTGATCCTGATCGTTGCAGGCTTCCTGGTATATAATTATCTTTCGGGAAAGGTTTACAAGAGTGCTGCGGGAACCATAGGTAATACCGCCGGAAACCTTTATAACAGCGGACTTTTCTGCGAGAACGGCGGGAAAATATACTTCAGCAACCCAAACGATGATTATACCCTTTATTCAATGGATATGTCCCTTGGTAACGTCAAAAAACTCTACGATGATTACGCAAGGTATATAAATGCTGATGAAAATTATGTTTTCTATGTCAGAGAAAACAATAAGAAGCAGAATCCCGACAAGAACCCCTTCGCTCTGTACATGAACGGAGTTTTCAGGATAAGGAAGAACGGATCGAATCTAAAGATGCTTTCCAAGAAATCCAGCGGCTGCCTTCTTCTTTATGATAATAAGCTTTTTTATCAGGTTTCGGAAGAAAACAATAAACTGACGCTGCACAGGGTAGGAATAGATGAGTCCGATGAGAAAACGGTTTTGACCGATGATTCAAAGGCCGTATCCGTATTTGATGACCGTATTTACTATGCGGGAACCTTAAGCGACCAGAACATCCATTATATCAACATGGAGGGGAAAAATTCCGTTGCTGTAGAGACCAAGGCATATATGCCTATAGCCACAAAGGAAGGTATATACTTTATTTCATGTGATAACGGATACAATCTCTATCTTACCGATTTTGAGGATAAGGAAAGAAAATGTATTGTAGATAAGCTTGTTTCATGGTATAATTTAACTTCGGACGGCAGATACATCTTCTATAACAGCGATATGGGAGATGACAGCGGAATGTTTATGCTGGACAGGAACACAAATGAGACGGTGAAGATCCTCGAAGGCAATTACAAGTGGCTCAACATCGCCGGAAATTATTGCTTCTTCTTCGATTTCTTTAACGAGAGAGCATATGCCTACGATTATACCGCACGTAAACTGAGTGCATTTGATCCACCTGTGGATAAATAAAAATCGGATCGGTGACAAAGGCAGGCGTGTTACCGATGTTTATTATGCCTGCTGTAAAGGACGACAGGAAATGAAAAAAAACTACGGCCTGATAACGGGCTTTATATTGATAATAATAGCAATCGGATGGATCTGCTTCCTGGTGCTTAACGAACCGGAGGATACAGTATCCGAAGAGATAAAAGAAGCATTAAATGCTCAACTGAATGAGACTAAAGAAAAAGTAGAGAACTCGGTTACAAAGATTGCAGAACAGGTTACGCCTGAGCCCACTCAGGTGCCCACCGATGAGCCTACACCTACACCGGAGGATGCCACACCTGTTCCTACACTTCCCGAAGCACCTGAATACACAAAATTTGACTATATCATAGCCAATATTAATGACAAGATGAACGTCCGCGAAGGTGCGGGGCAGAATAAGAAGGTAGTAGGGACACTTCCCGCAGACGGATACGGAAAGGTTATAGAGCGTGGATCTGACTGGTTTAAGATCAAGTCCGGAGATGTTACCGGCTATGTTTCGACACAGTACATCCTTATGGATAATGATGCAATAAAGAAGATCCGTGAGCTGGGTGCCTTAAAGATCAAGGTTACGGGCAACGACGTAAATGTCCGCAGAGAGCCCAATACAACCTGTGAAATAAGGCTTCAGGCAAAGGCCGGAACCCTGTACGATTATTATCCCGAGTATTCAACCCAGCTGTTCTATGCGGTAATGATAGATAACGAGATAAGCTATATCTCGACAACATATGCTGAAGTCTCGATATCGCTCAAAACTGCATATAAATAATAAAAATACCGCTTTACACTAGAAGACATATTGCCTGTGATGCAATTCCGAGTCCTTCACCCGTGAAGCCGAGCCCTTCCTCGGTTGTGGCCTTGACATTCACCTGCGAAGAACTGATTCCGAGTGCGTTGGCAATGTTATCCCTCATAGTGGGGATGTAAGGCGCAAGCTTAGGTCTTTGGGCTATGATAGTGGAATCTATATTCCCTATTTCATAGCCTTCTTTTTTTATGAGTTCGGCAACCTTCTTTAACAGAAGAACGCTCGAAATACCCTTATATGCATCATCGCTGTCTGGGAAATGCTTTCCTATATCACCGAGTGCGGCGGCACCCAATATGGCATCCATTATGGCATGTATCAGGACATCCGCATCCGAATGCCCGAGAAGGCCCTTCTCGTATGGAATCTCAACTCCTCCAAGTATCAGCTTTCTGTTTTCTGTAAGTTTATGTACGTCATAACCTGTTCCAACCCGCATGTTTTAAGTCTCCTTACCGAGGAATCTGTCAATCTTCCTCACCTTTCTTAGCTTCAGTGTATAGTAAGATGAAGTTTTTGTCAATAAAAGTTAAAATTATACTTGACTGTTGGCGATAAGATGATTATACTATCAAATTTGGGTGCGTTAATCGGATGACAGTACCCCAAGATCAATGTTTGGCAGGAGCGCAAAGTGGAAACAGCAGTCGGTATCTCGGCGGTTACATGTGCGGGGCTTCTTACCTCGATACTTGTTAAACCGTCGGTGAACGTTAAAAAACATAATATCAGTATATATTGGATGGTGGTAATGGCAGGTGCACTGGCCCTGCTGCTTACCCGTAGCATTTCGTTAAAGGAAGTTATTGCAGGCCTTACGGCAGATACGGCAGTTAACCCTTTGAAGATACTCGTTCTTTTCTTCTCAATGTCGGTTCTTTCCGTATTCCTTGATGAAGTCGGGTTCTTCAGATACATGGCATGCTTTACGCTTTCGAAGGCAAAGGCCAACCAGAAAAAACTGTTTGTATTCCTCTTCGTAATAGTATCGGTACTTACCGTATTCACCTCGAATGACATTATAATACTGACCTTTACGCCTTTTATATGTTATTTTGCAAAGAACGCGGGAATAGATCCGACGCCGTACCTGTTCTGTGAGCTGGTTGCCGCAAACACCTGGTCGATGATGTTTATTATCGGAAATCCTACAAATATATATCTGGCCACATCAAACGGCATAACCTTCATGGAATACTTCAAGGTTATGGCACTGCCCACACTGGCAGCCGGACTTGTAGCTTTTGCGGTTTTGTATTTCCTATTCAGGAAAAAGCTTGCGCTTCCGCTTAAACCCAATAAGGCAGAAGAGAAGATTACCGATAAAAGGCTGTTGGGAATAGGTCTGCTTCATCTTTCACTCTGCACGGTAATGCTTGTTATCTCGGCATATATCGAACTTGAGATGTGGCTTATCACACTTGCGTTTGCATGTTCACTCTTTGTATTCGATCTTTGTTACAGAGGACTTTCACATACACACGGTAACGAGCTTAAGGACTGCCTGAAGCGTGTTCCGTGGGAGATGATCCCTTTCATCATCTCGATGTTCGTAATAGTGCTTTCACTGGACAAATACGGAGTAACGGCGCGTATCAGTGCTCTGCTGGAATGCGGCCGGCCCGAATTTTCATACGGTGCAGCCTCATTCTTTACGGCAAATATGATAAACAACATACCCATGAGCGTGCTTTTCTGTCCGATAATAGGAAATGCATCCGCTGCTATTACACAGCCTGCGGTATATGCTGCAATAGTCGGTTCAAACCTCGGAGCACTCCTCACACCCGTCGGAGCTCTGGCAGCCATCATGTGGAGCAATATTTTAAAGAAGAACCACGTAGCATTCAGATATACTTCATACATTAAAAACGGAGTGATAGTTTCCATCCCCGCACTCATAGCCGCACTTGCGGTACTTTCGATCAGCGGGATATAATCTGCTCTATAAAAAACGTCATAGTGATATGGCGTTTTTTTATTAGAATTAATATTGTGAAAAATTAGTAAATATGTTAAAATTACATAAAGTGGCGGTACATAATGATTTCAAATGCATCACCATAAAATATCTGATAAGTAGAGAGGACCGGTTCGAATGAACTTTCACATACATACAGATATAAAACATAAGACAATATTACTGGCAATGCTTATATTTGCAAGCATTTTGCTGATGATGAAGCTGTCTGTTTTTTCAACAGATGTTAAAGCAGAGGAAAATATAGATTACATTACCACGCGTGCGGAGCTGATGAAGGCTCTTTCCGACAAGCAGGAAGTAATCCATGTCGGAGATATAGACTTTGACGAGAACGATATCTATATCAGTATAACACAGAGCGTAAAATTTATCGGTAAGCCGGAAGGCTCGGTTTTACGAAAAGGCACTTTCCTTATAGAAGGGCCTGAGGTTGAGAGCGAGCTTATCACGGTATCATTTGAAAACATCACCTTCGACGGCTGCTATCAGGCTCCATCGGGAAATCCTAACGAAGCACCTTCTTTTGAGGAATTCCATGGTAAGCGCGACGGAAAGGGTTGCTTTACTGCAAAGGGATATCTTGATCTTGAGTTTTCAGACTGTACGATAAAAAACTACTGTACTAAATATGGTGCAGGCATGTATCTTCAATATACCGACGGAAACGAGGATCTCGGTACACGTGCTAAACTTACCATGAAGAACTGCACGTTTACAGAAAATACCTGTGAGCGTGGTGTTTTCTGGTGCAACGGGAAAAATACCGCTCTTGAAATGTCCGATTGTACCTTTACTGCAAACAGGACATATACCAGTGTGGTTGTGCTGGGCGGTGTCATAGGAACCGCTGAAGGCGTAACCGTAAAGGATAACATCAGGGTTATCTTTAAGGAAAAGAACAGCTTCCCGCAGGGCGGAGGCGGAATAGCTCTGGCAAAGTCAGAGATTACGGTTAAAAACTGTATCATAGACGGAAACTCAGCCCCTAAGGGCGGCGGAATAATGGTCTCCGGTTCGAAAGCAACGATAGCCGACTGTAGGATAATCAATAATACATCGGACACCTTCGGCGGAGGAATGGTAATTGAGAGCAGTGAACAGACACCGGTATATGTCACCAACTGTCTTATTTCCGGAAACAAAGCCGAAGAAGAGGGCGCCGTATGGGTATATCCCTCCGACCAGATAGGAGTGGGACTGCCTGCCGGAATTGTGGAATTCAGCCTTTGTACATTCGAGAACAATACCTCTAACGATAACGAACACTTAATATTCCATCCCGTAATGCTTGAAAACGAAGGCTCAACCGTGGGAAAGGATGGAAAGATCGACTTCATAGCATGTCGTATTGTCGATCCGAAGGTTACCGTTTCTCTTAAAAACGGAGAAAATTACAACAAGGTAAATTCCGATAAGACCGGCGCTTCAATACCTCCCGATGTATTGGGCAGAATAGCTAACGGGTACTATGCTGGCACCGTCGTTGAGATGTATCCGGGAGTAAATGAAACAAAGAACACGGCTGCGCCTTCAGAAGGCTCAAAAGCCAATACCGACAAACAGAACCTTGTTGTCGCAATAGTTGCAATATGTGCGGCATTGCTGGCAGGAACAGCATTCTTTATCCTGAAGGCGAATGACAGGAAAAAGAGCGAAGCTGCCATGAAGCTTCTGAAGGAAAGAAAAACTCCTCCGGCAGTGGAAGAGAAGCCTGCAAAAAACGAACAGGAAACGTTGGAAAATTATATAAATACCCTTGCCAGGGAGAAATCCCTCACCGATCGTGAGGCAGACGTTCTCCGTGAATACCTTTCGGGCAAAAATCGTACCGAGATCAGTCAGACTCTTTTTATTTCTGAATCTACGGTTAAAAATCATATTTCAAATATCTTCTCAAAGCTTGGCGTAAAAAATAAAAATGAGCTTTTACAGATGCTGAACGCACACTGAGGTAAAAAGTCCGCCAAGCCCCTAAAATACGGCATTATAGGACTAAAATAGGACTTAATTATCATTAAGTCCTATTTACATATCCGGATTTTTTGGATAAGCTATGAATGGAAAAGTGTATCTTTGGATACAAAAAGATAGTTGAGGAGGAAAAGAATATGAAAAAGGTCCTAAGTATTATTTTAGTTTTAATTTTATCTCTTGCTCTTGTGGCATGCGGTTCTAAAGAAAATGAACCTTCAGGTTCTTCCGGAAACAACGGAAGCTCTAACACCGGAAATAACAATAGCAGCAGCACTTCATCCGAAAAAAAGGATGACAGTTCTTCAAACAGTTCATCAAGCAACTCATCAAGTGACAGCAATACAAGCAGTCAAAGCGATTCCAAGGATGACTCACAGAGCGGCGGAAGCGACAGAAGCTCGATGGAAAAGAAAATCGCTTCATACCTTTCAGCAATCGGCGGCCCCGACAGCATAAGCATCTGTGATGGCAACATCAGCTATGAACCCTGGTCGGAGTGGAGCATTTACGGCGATCAGTGGACCATAAGCCAGGCCAAGACAACCTCGGAAGAGCTTAAGGCATCCCTTGACAAGCAGCTTATAGATGATTGCGATTTTCAGTCGGATGTATCACTGTTCGGGCGTACATATTTTAAGAGGGCCGGTTCCAAACAGCTTGGACTTATGGTAAATGTTGATTCCGAAGATAACGGAACCACGGTTACCATCTGGATGACACATTCACCCGACAGCTACAGCCAGGATTTCATTAAGGCACAGGAAGCATCGATGCCCAAGATCATTCCTGCGACAAATGCATTGGAGATTTTGCCCGACAATTATGATATCGAAGTAGATTACGGTTTTATGAAAGCAAGATATGCCCGCAAGGATGGAAACTATTTCTATGCATACAGTTATCCTGAAGAGGATGGGGAAGCAGGATATAGCCGCGCAGACGCATATATCAAAAACGATGTCGGTGGATATGATCAGTATTCAAGCACCACAAACTATGGCGGCGGATATGCAGAAGATGCCAAGTTCAATAAAGAAGGTACAGTTACAGAGGAAAAGCTGCAGGAGCTTCTTGCTGACTGGTATGATTTTGAAGGCTATGATGACAACGGCAACCTTTCTACATGGGGACAGATGTCCAAGGATTTCCGGGACGGAGTATCCTTACTTGGTGCAAACAGCAGATTCTCGATATCCCAGTCACTTGAAAAGACCGGTACCGAGAATATCGCAGGTGTAGATTGTGATGTATGTCAGGACAGCGGATGGTTCTCACAGAACAGCTTCGCCTACGATCCCAACACGGGCATAATGTTCAGGATAGTAAAAACCGAGAGCGAAAGCGACGAAGTAGTTATGGTGATCACAAAATATGACACGAATCCATCATCTCTTGGAAACTATAAGAGCTGATGTAATATTACAGACAGCAAAGCTGATTTTTAAAGCAGTATAAAGGTAATAAAGCATGGAGGAGGCAGGTATGAAGAAAAAGAAAAGTATTATTGTTGCGCTTATCATGGTCCTGGTATTGGTATTTTCGGGCTGCAGCAACCTGGGAGACAATATCGCCGATACACTTTCGAGTATAGGAAATGAAGGCAATTCCTCAGACACTCAGAAAGAGGACACGACCGAAAAGGAGGATAAAACAGACAAGGAATCCGATAAGGACAATTCCGGAAGCGGAAGCAACGGCAACAGCGGAAACAGTCTTGAAAGTCTTTTCGGAGATCTTTTGAACGGCGCCGACGTTGAAGGACTTGACGGTATAGAAGGACTTGAGGGGCTTGAAGGCCTGCTTAACGGAAATACAGGAAATAGCGGAAATTCCGGTTCAGATTCAGGTTCAAACAATAGTGGGGATTACGGCGATTACTCCTATGACGATATGATGAACGCTTTTGACCAGCTTATAAGTGACGAAGACAGGGAGAAAATGAAGGACTACTTCAAATTCCCCAAGTGCACCAAATGGTCAGAGTGGCCCGGCAAAGAGACATGGGCAGCCATGGGTATGATAGACATCCAACCCAAGGGATGCGATTTTGCAAAGGTACAGGATGATGGCCAGTATCTGACAATGGGTTTCTGGAACGGATATTACGCTGACTGCCAGTGTGATGAAGGCGAATTTGAACGTATTACCCAGCTTCTTTGGGATTCCGGCTACAGGGGGAAGCCCGTTGGTGACGGTTACATAATAGAAGCCGAATCAATAGATGACATAAGGAAGATCAGCGAGTACTCAAATACCGATTTTCATGCATTTTATGAGTATGACGGATGGGTTTTATGTGTGGAGGTTATCTGGCGTTCATGGGATTATACCATAACTGTTGGAATTTATGATGGCAAGACCATGTATAATACCTATCCCGACCTTGAAAAGAATCCGGCCATAGATAAATCAAAGGCTGAAGAAGCATTCCCCAATGGTGGTTTTGAACTTATCGGTTCGGACTTTACAGGAAAATGGGGAGAATATACAGAGGGAACCGAGTACGATTCATATACTACAGAGCATCATTTCATGTATTCAAGGAACGTAACTCCCGAGCAGTGGGCCGCATACAGCAAAAAGCTTGATGACAGAACGGATATATACTGCGACGGGTACGGTGAAAACGGATGGGAAGGATTAGAGATTTACTATGAAAAAGCAAATCCTAACGGCTATACGGATGCTTATGTAGCATATTGCGAAAAAGCAGGACTAATGTATTACGGCTTCTATAAAGGAGATTATTGATATCAATAAAAGCAAGGAGAAAGTATGAGAAAAAAACTATCAAGGGTGTTAGCATTTATCCTAATAATGTCACTTCTGACATTATCTGTAGGATGTTCAAAAGAAGACAACCAGCCGACGGAAAATCCGTCGGCTGATTCTAATGGGGAAAATAATACGGATAATTCCTCAGGTACAAACCAGAGCGGTACAGGGAATTCCGTAACAGGACAGGACGCATCAAATCAGGGTTCAAACAGTCAAGGTTCAGCTTCAACCGATGCTTCGGATGCTAAGCCTGACCTTATCCAATCCTATGAGATTCCCCTTTCCACAAGCCTGGAAGAGTACTCAAAGGCATATGATCAGCTTAAAACCTATCATGTAAACGTACCGGCTGATTATAAGCCGTTCTTCGATTATGCCGA
Source organism: Lachnospiraceae bacterium (assembly GCA_024696945.1). Classification (GTDB taxonomy): domain Bacteria; phylum Bacillota; class Clostridia; order Lachnospirales; family Lachnospiraceae; genus RUG11977. Next base: position 42,892 of record JAILGF010000113.1, read on the forward strand.
AAAACTCAGGGACATAGGCGTGGAGTATAAGTCTGTAGGTGCAAACATCGCAGGCGAATACTGCATTCACTTTGCAGGCTCCTGCGTGACTTCTGTAAGAAACTGTATCGACGAAATTCTCAAAAAACGCGGTATAAACGTTGAAGAGGGCATATATACCGACTGGAAGGACATCGTTTCCATCAACTATACCTGTCCTGTCCCTTACTATATGCAGAGCTTATATAACGTATATGCCGGGAATATGGATGCAGGGAAGGAATTCTATGAGCTGGCCAAACTTAATGAACAAAGCTTTCCTGACGGTATCCAGAAGCTTGAGGGAATAGTTAATCTTTCAGATGATGAGCTAAAGACCTTACGACAGGAACTTGTTAATTTTGAAAACTATCTGTACGATATCTATCCTGCTATCCCTACCGGCTGGGAAACAACAGGGTATGAGTTTATGCCTGAATTCTTTTTACTTGCTTATGAAGTATGCTTCCAGATGGAAGATTATGAAAATGCGCTTGTTTATGCAGATGAAGCAGTAAGATGCAATCCTTTGGATACCCAAATGTACAAAGTTGCGGCACTCACGGCATCAATGCTTAATGATGATGAAAGCATGTGGTACTATATCAGCAATGGGTTAATGATTGATAATGCCGAGGGGGACTTAATAACACTTGCGGTAGTATTTTGGGTTACTGTAGAGGATTATGACATGGCTGAAAAATATCTGGCAATGGCACATATGGGAACATTAAGTCCTGAAAATGAGCAGACTGTTAAGAATGCAGAAGCAAAGATGAAGGAGGCAGGCAGATGAGAAAAATCACGAGTAAAATCATAGTATTTCTGTTAGCTACGACCATCATAACAGCTTGCCTGAATCCTTTAGGAGTAGAGGCAGAAACTCTGACCAAGATAGATGGAATTAATTATGGAAGGATATACATGGATATCCGCGATTATGAGGTATATGCTACAGTAGGGGGGTATGTTTTTCCCGGAAAGATAACACGTACAGCAAATTTTGACGAAAATGAGATAAACAAGTATATCAGTAAGTTTATGGAAAGTAATCATGTTACTAGCGGACAATTGGAGCTTGCTGAAAAAAATTTAAAGGACGTCATAGCTAAAACAGAGTATGAAGCAAGACAGATAAGAGGAGATATGGCACAAACTATTGCCGGTATATTAGGAGGCGATGTTGCTGAGGTAACGGTTGCTGCTGTCCGAGGGAATATAGAAAATGCCATTTTTGTTAGCGATACTTGGAAGAATAGTGGATTTGAATCATTATTTACAGGTAAAAATCTGGAAACTTTTTTCACGAATCAGTATCAGTATTTGGCTGAAAAATATGGTTCATTACCCAATATAGTAAGGAATATGGTAGGATTTATAACTAAAGATATTGTAAAGAAATATCCTCCTGTAAAAACGATCCTGAATGTATGGGATGCCGGAAAATTTTGCTACGATACTTATAAACGATATGAAAAAATGCTTCCACTTTGGGAATCAGCGCAAGCAAGTAAGGCATTTCTTGACGATTTTTACCGGCGACTAAACTATTATCTGGATAATGTCTTTAAGGACCGCGCTGAGTTTGTATTAACGGTCAATGGCGATAAGACGAGAGAGTTTACATTCCTTGGCACAAAATCAAATTTCCAGCTCTGGCAGGTCAGCTTCCTTCTAAAACGAGAGCGGTCATATGGAAACAGGAAGTATTCACCGGCAGGAGAGTATAGGGGATCGGCATCCATTGTTCTTACTCATAATATGTGGGGCTTTGATACATGGGTATGGGATCTTCCTGTCGGACCTTTTGAAGAATTCTGGTTTACTAAAGCTACTGCGCTGATATTAAACGGCGTTCAGGTTGTTAAAGGAGAAACCAGTGGATGGTCATACATATCGAGAGTAATAGAAAGTAAAGAAGCAAGGCTTACAGTATATTCTAACGAAGGTAACGGAAGCGGAAAAGTCAGGCTGATGTCAACTATGGATATGTCTAACTTCAAGGACACGATAATTACTTCGAGCACCCAGAAGGCAAGTATGAATTCTTCAGTTGGTTTTACCGGTGATTCTAAGGAAGCTGTTGCAGCAGCTCTTTGGACAGATGTAAAGCTTCACATTGAAGGAAATGAATTCGAAACCTTTGATATGGTCCTTGACCATGCAAACGCAAAATTCAATTCCGTTTTTGGAATCAATGTTGATGAAAAACAGGGCACCAGATTGGTTGCAAGAGTTTGGGATTCAAATATCTGGGCACCATTACAGAATAAAACGGCAAAGTTTGAAATCAGGGCAAATATCTTAGAAAATGCATTTGAATAATTAGAAGAAGGATAATTAGAGGAGATTAATATAGATGAAGAAAATTGGATTAATATTATTAGTAGCCATTCTTGCCATATCCATTCCGTCTTCTGTTTTAGCATTTGCCGACTATGCGGACATCACAAAGGAGATATTCGGCAGCAATGCACCGGAATTCCCGGAAACGCCCAAACAGGACGTGCCATATTATATAGCAACGGAAGAATATGATGAAAACGAAGAATTTAATGATCCGGTAGATCTGTCGGTTTGGACTGCATATTTTGACTACATGAAAAAGAACGATCCAAACTACGTGTCAGGAGGAACCGTGGTGGATGACCGCCCCGGAGATATAGTGTTTATTAAGGCGGCAAAGGAAGCTGCCAAGGCGGTAAATTACAAGACTTTATTCGAGAATTCGACCAAGATTTATGAGGCAGCTGAGGTAGCCATCGATAAGGCCATAGACAAGAGCGGTATTTTTTACATAGCAACTCCGTTTCTTGTATGGGATACCATGTATGTTTCATGGATTGACAATGCATATACTGATGAGGAGCTTTATACAGCCCTTAAAACAGCCATGAGCATTAACGATGCCACAAACGGAAAGATCACCAAGAATGCAGATAACGACTATCTGATAACCTTTGACGGAGTATGGTCGGATGAAAATTGGAAGAGGCATCACACTAAGACCGAGATCATCGCAAAGGCTGACGGAGAGACCGGAAGGCTCTGCATGCACGAGACCGAAGTTATTCAGGATACCAATGAAACCAGATATACCCTGTATGAATTCGTTCCGCTTGCAAATGACGTGTATATCATGCAGTCCGGTACAGAACGTCTCTATGCGGTATATAATGAAGAAACAGGCCTTAGGGATTATGTATATATCCAGCTCGATAACAACAGATTCAGTATTGAGGATGCAATATACGACGCTACTATCGAGAATCCTTCCGAGTGGGTGCTTGAGAGGGCGGACCGTGCAGCCATCATCGTAACCTGTAAGGACGGCAAGACCACTATCGAACGTCCCGGCAAGCCGGATGTGGTAGTTGAATAACCATGATGTCATCCTAAGCTCCAATGTCATCCTGAGCGCAGCGAAGAATCTTAAAAATCATAATATGGATTACTATTCAAAAAATCTCCCGGGATTCATTATCCCGGGAGATTTTGTACGTCACGGAGTTCTTTCTTTAGTCATATAGAAGATTGTAAACAATCCGGGACCACAATGTGCACCTATAACTACGCCAAGTCCCTGAATGCTGATCTTACCGATGGAAGGGTACATCTCAAGAAGCTTATCCCTTACATATTCGGCATCTTCAAGGCAATCCGCATGGTTTATAAGGAATTCCTTGCCGTCGGGCTTGCCTATCTCTTCCTTAATGGAATCGATTATGGTATTTAGAGCCTTCTTTCTGCCCCTGACCTTGGATGAAACCATAAGAGATCCGTCATTGGGCACATAAAGAACTGGCTTTATATTAAGAAGTGTTCCTACAAGTGCGGCTGAGTTGGAAACACGTCCGCCTCGTTTTAAATAATTCAGATTGTCAACCGTAAACCTGTGTGCAATCTTGAACTTGTTGTCTTCGATCCATTTTAAGTTATCTTCAAAGCTCATTCCTGCTTCGTAATTTTTTACTACGTTCATTACGAGCATTCCGAGTCCGCCTGATACGCAGCACGTATCAACATAGATGATCTTTGTATTGGGATACGTTCCCTTTAATTCCTCAATTGCTTCTTCGGCAAATTTATGAGATGCCGACAGTACCTTTGACATATCGAGGAAAATAACATCCTTCCCGGTTTCCTTGATAAGACCTTCAAAGAATTCCCTATAGGCGTAGGTGTTAATTGCGGAAGTGGTCAGGATTGCGCCGTTTCTCATCTGGGTATATACTTCCTGACGAGTGGACTCGCTGCAATCGTCATAATATACCTTTTCATCGATGGTATAGGAATACTTGATAAATGGGATTTTGTGTTCCTCCAGGTATTCCTTTGTAAGGTCGCAGGTTGATGCCGTGGCAATCAGATAGTTTTGTTCCATGTTCTCTCCATTTTGTAAGGCTCCGTATAAATGCGGAAGCTTACATCATTTCCCTTGTTTTTTGAAAAGACGTTTGTGACGCCTAATCAAATATATTATAATTCATTTCAACTAAAAATGGAAGTAATTTTTTTCTATTTTCTTAAGAGAAAAATTTTAAAAAGGTATAGAAATATTTTTAGTAATATGCTATAATATAAATTTGTGGGGCTTTATCCGAGACTTCTGAAGGGAGTTCTGGGAAACGAGAGCGTCCTTCAGTTGTTTCGGAGCCCCCGTGATACTTATAAATACCTAAAGATGGCTTGCGAGAATAAAACCTGTAAGGTTATGTCTCGAACATCTTAGGCGCGTACAAAAGAAAACGGAGGAAAGAAATGTACAAGACATTTTCAATGGAACTTGCCGGCAGAACACTCAGTGTTGACGTTGGCAGAGTAGCAGCCCAGGCAAACGGTGCTGCATTTATGCGTTACGGAGATACCACAGTGCTCTCTACAGCTACAGCATCAGAGAAGCCCAGAGACGGTATCGACTTCTTCCCCTTGAGTGTTGAATTCGAGGAGAAGCTTTACGCAGTAGGAAAGATTCCCGGCGGCTTCACAAAGCGTGAAGGAAAGCCCAGTGAGAACGCAATTCTTACATCACGTGTTATCGACCGTCCTATGAGACCTTTATTCCCTAAGGACTATCGTAACGATGTAACCCTTAACAACATGGTAATGGCAGTTGATCCCGCATGCCGTCCCGAGCTTGTTGGTATGCTCGGTTCAGCAATCGCAACCGCTATTTCAGACATCCCCTTCGACGGCCCCTGCGCTATGACCCAGGTAGGCATGATCGACGGCGAATTCATCATCAACCCTTCACAGGAGCAGTGGAAGAGCGGCGACCTTAACCTTACAGTTGCTTCAACAGCAGAGAAGGTTATCATGATCGAAGCAGGCGCAAACGAGATTCCTGAGGAGAAGATGATCGAGGCCATCTACAAGGCACATAACGTTAACCAGACCATCATCGCTTTCATCAACGATATCGTTAAAGAAGTAGGAAAGCCCAAGCATGAATATACCAGCTGTGCTATCCCCGCAGAACTCTTCGATGCCATCAAGCAGATCGTTCCCCCTGAGGAAATGGAAGAGGCAGTATTTACCGATGAAAAGCAGAAGCGTGAGGCAAATATCTCAGCTATCACAGATAAGTTGACAGAAGCTTTCGCAGACAACGAGGAGTGGCTTGCAATCCTTGGCGAGGCTATTTACCAGTATGAGAAGAAGACCGTTAGAAAGATGATCTTAAAGGATCACAAGCGTCCCGACGGCCGTGAGATCACTCAGATCAGACCCCTAGCAGCAGAGGTTGACATTATCCCCAGAGTACACGGTTCATCGATGTTCACCCGTGGACAGACACAGATCTGTGACGTATGTACACTTGCACCTCTTTCAGAAATGCAGAAGCTTGACGGTCTTGATGAGAACGAAGTAAGCAAGCGTTACATGCATCATTATAACTTCCCTGCATACTCAGTAGGAGAGACCAAGGTAAGCCGTGGTCCCGGACGTAGAGAGATCGGTCACGGAGCTCTTGCAGAGCGTGCACTTATCCCCGTACTTCCCAGCGAGGAAGAATTCCCTTACGCAATCCGCTGCGTATCGGAGACATTTGAGTCTAATGGATCAACATCCATGGCTTCTACCTGTGCATCATGTATGTCACTTATGGCAGCAGGTGTTCCCATCAAGCGTATGGTAGCAGGTATCAGCTGCGGTCTTGTTACAGGCGAGACAGATGACGATTTCGTACTTCTTACCGATATCCAGGGCTTAGAGGACTTCTTCGGAGATATGGACTTCAAGGTAACAGGTACCACAGAAGGTATCACAGCCATCCAGATGGATATCAAGATCCACGGACTTACACGTCCCATCGTAGAGGGCGCTATCGCACGTTGCCGTGAAGCAAGACTCTTTATCATGGACAACTGTATGAAGAAGGCAATCGCAGAGCCTCGTCCCGAGGTTAGCCCTTACGCTCCTAAGATCGTTCAGATCCAGATCGATCCTCAGAAGATCGGTGACGTTGTCGGACAGCGCGGTAAGACAATTAATGCGATCATCGATGCTACAGGCGTTAAGATCGATATCACCGATGACGGTGCTGTATCAGTATGCGGTACTGATCCCGCTCAGATGCAGGAAGCTATCCGCCTCATCAATATCATTGTTGAGGAATTCGAAGAGGGCAAGATCTACGAAGGTAAAGTAGTTTCTATAAAGGAATTCGGTGCATTCATCGAGTTCGCACCCGGCAAGGAAGGCATGGTACACATCTCCAAGATCGCTAAGGAGAGGATCAACCATGTAGAGGATGTCCTGACCTTAGGCGACAAGGTTAAGTGTGTATGCCTCGGCAAGGACAAGATGGGAAGAATAAGCTTCTCAATTAAAGACGTTAAATAATTTCTTTTTGGCTTCCATTTAGCAAAGGAGACATGGAATCGCCCTTAGAGAAGGGATGGTTCTGTGTCTCCTTTGTTTTTGGCAGAGATACAGAACCGTCCTGATGTATCAGAATCCTGTTACCTTAGGATCTGTTTTCAAAGTGTTTTATAGTTTTCAAGAAGATAATTATTTCTATGATCATTACAAGCAATTCTAACAATGCGAAAATAAACGACCATAAAAGTGTGTTATTTACTGCAGAAAGCATCTGATATACAGAACCGGCATTTTTAATGCTAAAGTATAAAAACAACAATCCGCCAAGCCTCAACACTGTTTCTACAATAAAAATCCTGAGCATCAGTTCCCATTTTCTTGAAATATCTTCATCAACCATTCCCGTCAGATCCGAAAATGAGCCGCAATAATGATACATAAAGAGCACCCCGGATACAAGTCCGCCAATACTTATCAATAATCCGACAAGACTGCCCGTCAAGAACAATGAAGCCAGAGAGAACAGCATTACTAAAGCTGCATAACGCAGTGCGGTGCCAAATCTTTCTTCATATCCCTTCAGATCAGATAAACGGATTAAGAGCAAAACCCAAAGGACAATATTCAGCGCCGAAAAGATTGTTGGCAGATCATTAAATATAAAATCATGTTCATAGATAAAGTATGTTGATGATGTAAGCGTTATCAGGGCTAATACAAACAGACAAGTATATATAATCGTCTGCCCTATTCGTACAAAGAAAGTTTTTCTAATAGAATCCTTTGCTTCTAAAGCAAATTGTCTTTTTTCTTCGCCGTAATCCCGAGGCTGGATAACACCCCTATTCCATGGAATGGCATTGTTCTGGGTTCCGTCCAAAACCAATTTTGCTCCGCATCTCGGGCAATTCTTTGCACCATCCGGCACCAGCGTATCACAGGTAAAACAAGTCATTTTTCTAATCCTCCTCCATAATCTTCTTTATTAAAAGGTAATATTATGGTATCATTAAAAAAATGTACTGTAAATCGTAATAAACTGCAAATAAAGCAGCTTAATTGCAGTAAAACAGCGATAAAAACATTTGGGGTCAGACCCCAATATAAATAGAATAAATTGTAATAGTTGCACAAAAATCAATCAGCAATTTTGTGCAACTTTATTTGTCCCTTTTGGATTTAAAGAGGGTTATATATATTATAGAAGGAAAACGATTCCTTCCTTATAACACTATATACTTGGAGTGCACGCCATGGTATAAATAATTACAGGTAATAGCAAGTATAGCTAAAAGCAATCTTTCGTAATGAGAGGTGACAGTGTGAAAAGAATAAGTAGAAAATTGACGCTGCAGATATTGATGGTTGCGGTATTACTATGTATCTTAGTATTATTTTCAAGCTCTGCGGAGGTTTTTGCCTCAGAAGATTCGTATGTTTCTGAACTTGATCTAAGGACACAGTCTGCAATAGCCTTTAGCGGGAAGGAATATGATGGAGCAATGTACTATACCATTGATAACGCATTATATTACTTTACTTATGAGATGATGACGGCGGGGACTTCTCCGGTCTTGTATATGAAAGGGGTCAGCAGCGAAAATGATCTGATAATTCAGGATGGATATTTATATTATATAAAGCCCTATACATGCACTCTTTACAGGGTGAAGCTGGGAAAAAAGACCAAAGAGAAGATATCCAAGGGAGTACATGAAATTGTTTATTTAGATAATGATGTTGTGTATTTCTGGGGCAAAAAGAAAATGTACTGCGTAAGTCTTGATGATAAAAAGAGGATATGTGTTTACAGGAATAAGAATAACGTTGCTATAGATCTTTTTTCACACACTGCATGCATATACAAGGATATGCTGTTCTATAACAAAAGCAGTAAGAAATATGAAACAGAAATGGAATCTTATGACCATAGGATAATAAAAATGGATATCCGGACGGGCCGTAAAAGTGTAATGCTGGATCCATCAGGTATTGATGGGACATTCTATTTCTATGAAATAAACGGAGAAACTTTTGCACTGAGCAGAAAATATGGGCAGACAGAGTATTCCGTATATAAGTATACGCCGGACTCTGATGAGTTTGAAAAAATAAAAGGAATGAAAATACGGGGCTTAAAGATTATCGGCGCTGACGGCATGTTCCTATATGCTGTAGATGATAGCGAGTTTATCGCTGATATAGAAACAGGTGGATGGAATATATACAGAATAGATTCTTCGTGGAAGCCTGAATTGGTGATTAGTGTAGGGAAGCCGCAGAATGCCGAAGGTGAACTGAGCGTTATGCAGGAAAAAGATGGTTACTTTGTTCTCAAAGAATTTGACGATTATCCTACGTGTTATCTTGTTGCTCCTGATGGCATGATTATAAAATCGGTAAAACCATGGCATGAAGTTGATGCTGAAGAATTTGAAATTGATTCATCCGATGTTGACATGGTAATAAAGGATGGATATATATATGTTTATTGCCATAGCATGGGGATATGTGTCGGAGCCAGAAGATACAAAATCTGAGGAGGAAAATAGATGCATACTAAAAAACCGATAACGGAAATAATATTTGCTTCTGTAATTGTTGTATTGCTGATAGGAATTTGTTTTATAGTAAATCGTATTAAGGCCGGTGAAAACACGGAAACATTAGAAACAACTACTGTTGTTTCTGATAATGAGCTAAACCATGAAAGCTATGAGCAGCTACGAGATAGAGAAGTAGAGGATATTGAGAATAAGGAATCCCAAGAGGATAATGTTGACAAAGATACGGATCCATTAATCGAGCAAAAGAAATACGCCGATTTGGTAAAAGAATTCGGGATGTGTGCCAAAACTGCAATTCTTGTTCCTGAAGAAGAATGGGAAGAAGCCGGAGCATATAAGCATATTGGAAAACCGGAAAATGAGATACATGAAATCAATTATGTTTGGAAATGGTATTATTATGATGAAAATGGTGAAATAAAAACTATGTATATGGTAGATGGATCCTGAAAAAGCAGATTTTAAAAGGAAGTAATTTATGAAAACCAAAATAGTAATTTGTGTTATAATATCCATCTTAGTAATTGTTCCTATCAGCGAAGCCTTGGAAATTGATTTGGATAAAATGAATAAATGAAACATAAATGCAAGAAATTAGCAAAAACGCACAAAAATGAAGTCAAAAATTTGTGAACTTTTATTTGTCCTTTTTTGACTTGTGGAGGGTTATTATATAGTAGAGTGATAAATAATCAACAATACGGAATGTTAAAACATGGAAATATCAGCTGATAATAAAGAAAAACTGAATGAGATATATGAGAAATACCATCGGTTGGTTATGTGGATAGTATATGGTATTCTTGGTGATCAGAATCTGGCGGAGGAAGCGTTTCAA
>JAILGF010000115.1 GCA_024696945.1 Lachnospiraceae bacterium
TTTGGGAGATGAAGGCTGTGTAGCGACATATAAGAACCTGCGTGTGATAAATACGGTATTGTACGAGAATTATATTTATGTATATGGGGTAGAGCAGATTGATAAGGAATATAAGTTTAACCTGTACAGGGTTCCATTGGATGGATCAAGCATAGATATTGTTGGAACGGTATATGAAGACAGGCAGATAAATGATAATAAGCTTTATGATAAACCAAACTATGTTCTGGATGATGACTATTATTTTATTATCCATAAGGGATTTGCGTACCTGCCATATTATTTCCGTGATGGGGAAGGTATGATGGGCTTTAAGAGCGGCGGGTTAAAGAGAATGAACATAGATACGGGAGCTGTAGAAGATGTATATAACCTTCAGCTTGCAAATGATTCATTCCCCAGCAGGCTATATGCCATAGGTGATGAAATATATTTGTATCTGCGGGGGAATAATAGGGCTGAGGGCTGGATGTCATATAATACTACAACAAAATCAGTTGATTATACCGAATGGGATAAGGCTTATGCTGAAAAATATGATATTACTCTGAAAAAAAATCAGTATCATTACAATCCTTTGGCCGAAAATGAAAAGTATGGCTTTGATCTGGGATATTTGATCAAGGACGAGGAAAAACAGAAAAGTATAGAAAATGGGGATCTGACTATAAACGAACTAAGTGATGACGATGTTGGGTATAAGATTTTTGTGTATGGGAAATATAGTCTGGATGCGATTAAGGATAAATGCATAGTCACGGATGTTAAAAAAAGTGAAATTAAATTAAATAGCTGGTATTCGAAAAATATAATGGTGAATGATGAACAGCTGTTTCTGATCTGTAATAACAGAATCCTGATGTATAGCTTAAAGGAAGATGAATGGGGTAAAAATATCGGAGTATTCGACTTTGGTGATGAGTTTGTTACAGAAAGGGACGAGAGAAAAAATAATGCCAAGTATTATAACTACTATGAAGGGTATAGGATGACAGGCGGAAAACTATATTATACCCAGAAGTGGGATGCAATCATAGATTCATATATTTATTACTACTCCTGCCATGTAGACAGCATTCTTAATGGAGAAGGAAGATGGGAACTGGTACATTTGATTGAAGAGGGCAGTGATTGAAAATTTGTAATGAAAAAGCAAGGGAAATAGTGGGAGTTCAGTAATCGAAAGGGAAAATAGAATGGAATTGCTTGGAAAAATAAAGAAAAGGTGGCAGGTTATGCTCATTTTGACAATGATAATCGTTATGGGCATTACCGCCTGTTCCGGTAGTAACGACACTGAACAAGGTGTGGATAACAATTTGGGGAATAATGGGGATAATAATGCTTCCGGTGATAAAAATGGTGGCAAGAACATAGACAAGCACATAAGCGAAAAATATGACCTACCGGAAGATAATCAGGCCAATCATGGGCAATTCAAGGTGATGGAGACAGAACTTGGATATTATTACAATATCGGTTTGCTCAATACTGTGTATAATGAAAAGGGACAAAACGTTGCAGTCAGGACTAATCTCATGAATATGTTCTTCTTTGACAAGGAGACCCAAATAGCAGTGCATTTATGTGATAAACCGGAATGCAGGCACCAGCAGACTGATGATTGTGTGGCAACATATAATAAGCTGTGGGTGTTTGGGCAGGAAATATATGACGGATATCTGTATACTTATGGTGAAGAGAACAATAACGATATAAGTACGTTTGCACTGTATAGAACTGCTCTGGATGGGTCCGCCATAGACCGTGTGGCTACAGTGTTTGAAGCTGAGAATAAAACCGGATCCGAATACATCATCCAACCGGATATCCATATCGGTGACTCTCGGGAATATCTTATTATTCATAAAGGTTATGCTTATTGCCCATATTACTTACAAATTGGAAAAGGCAAGGACAGCTTCCGAGGGGGCGGGATAACAAGGATAGATATAAAGACCGGGAAGACGGAGAAAATATATGAGATGACCGATACCAAGGACGATTTTCCATATTGGATTATAGGAACGGGAGATTATGTGTACTTCGGCATGGCTGACAGATATGCAAAGATAAGCTGGTATAGATACGATACTGATAAAGGCGTATTTGAGAAAAGTCCTTGGAATGCTTACGATGGAGTTATGGTTGGCATAAAGAACAATGTGTTTTATACGGAGCTGGCGGAGGATAAATCTGCAGAGGGACGAAAAGGCAACAGCCGTTATGATAAAAAAATCATTGCATATAGGGTAAAGGATGATGGCAATGCTGAAAAGATATATGAAAAAGTGGTAGGCGAGACAGGCGTAAACAAAATCGTAGAAAAGGATATGCTGGTATATGGTGATTATTTTGTGACGATTGAGAAGGAGAAGGTTACTGTTTATTCTGCAAAACAGAATAACTTTGGAGAAAAGCTTGGTGAACTGGCATATGAACAGAATACAGGCAATCTGACTTCGCAAAAGGATGAGTTTAAAATCTGTAACGATATTATTTACAGGGTTTATACCAAACCATTTCCGGATACTCCGGAAGAAAAGGAAAAAATCACCCATGCCGAGATGGGTACATATATACTTAACGGCAGGTTTTATCAGAGTTGTGCAATTGCAGATATATTAAGCGGCAAGGGTGAATGGAGCGAAACATTCAGGACATTGAATGAGGAGTAAAATCAATCAGAGGGAGAAAGAACCGTCCCTGTGATTGAAAAATGGAGAAGATATGCTAAAAATAGAGAATCTGGTAAAAAAATATGGTGACTTCACCGCTCTTAATAATGTGAGCCTGACGATAGATGAGGGTGTGACAGGGATACTGGGCGCGAACGGAGCAGGAAAATCTACATTGTTAAATCTTATAACGGACAACATAAAAAGGACATCGGGAAGCATTTTGTATAATGAAAGGGATATTCTGGAACTGGGATCCGGATATAGAAAGCTTCTGGGTTATACTCCACAGCTTCAGGGAATGTATGAGGATTTTACTGCGGGGCAGTTTATGAGATACATTGGATCCCTGAAGGGCATGAAGCATT
>JAILGF010000122.1 GCA_024696945.1 Lachnospiraceae bacterium
TGGCTTCTCCTAAGTGCAAGGTTTTTTTATAAAAACAGTGTTTTCCTTTGCATTTATTTTACCATATTTATGATTGAAAAGCCAGTAATTTCAATGGTTTTAGACTACTTTTCTCCTTAAAAAGCAGTCACTAATTAAACATGTGCCGTTTTTGTTGCAGGTGCCCCATCCGTTTCCGCATGCTCTGCAGTGCTCAAGGTGCAATTTGTTAAGATGTATCTCTTCAACCTCTGTTCCTGCATCGATCAGCCCTTTCGCAATCTGATCCTTTGCCGAGGCCGTAAGCCCGTCAGTATTTGGACTTGACCATAAAACTACTACCTTCTTCATAAATTCCTCCCTAAAATTATACCATAGATTTTATTATTCGCCATGTGGAAATATTTTATCATAAACATATTTGTATTATCAATAATTACCAAATGTATTATTTAGGACTGCTTTCCACGGCTGAGCTCAGTGAGTTCTCCAAGACGGATGCCCATGGTTTTTTCGAGTTTGTCATACATGCCGGGTACAGAGTCTAGGAGTCTTAAAAAGTGTGAGCGCTTTAGTGTGATAAGGAGGGTTGGCTCAACCGTGCGCACCGTAGCAGTGCGGGGAACATTTGATAAAAGAGCAATCTCTCCGAAAAAGTCTCCATCTTCAAGAATTTTGACGCGGGTATCCCGGTCATCGATTCTCTTCAAAATTTCAACACGCCCGCGAACGATGATATAGAACAGGTCGCCCTTGTCTCCTTCGGAAATGATCGTGCTTGAGGCAGTATAATTGGCTGAATTGAAACTCTTACATAGCTCGGTCAGGGAGCTTACGGGGAACTCGCTGAAAAGATCGATCTTGGAAAGCCTTTCCGGTGAAATGGTGGCACTTGACATGTCATCAGTAACCGTAAAGCCGCTTTGCTTTTCAAAAAGCTGCGCATAGATTCCCTTACGTGCCATAAGAGAACCATGAGTTCCACTTTCGACTATGCGTCCTTCAGAAATTACGTAAATGCAGTCATAGCCCGAGATGGTCGAAAGCCTGTGAGTGACATTAATGATGGCGGTGCCACGGCCGGGAAGCTGCATAATTGCATCATTTACATCTCGCTCGGTAGCTGGATCCAGAGAAGCAGTTACTTCGTCAAGAATAAGGAAGCGTGGGTTTCTTAATAGCGTTCTTGCAAGGGATAAGCGTTGCTTTTGTCCGCCGGATAAAGATTTCCCCCCATTCTGTATCTGACAGGAAAATCCTCCGGGCAGGCTCAAAATAAAGTCAGCTGCAGCAGCCTTCACGGCTTCGACAATTTCATCGTCGGTGGCACTTGGTCTGGCCGCTAATAAGTTATTGGCTATTGTATCGTTAAAGAAAACGGTCTCCTGAGGAACGATGCCCACAGCCTTATGAAGAGATTGCAGATCCAGATGCTTATAATCCGTATCGTCTGCCATAACCATTCCTTCATCAGGATCATAAAAACGCATAAAAAGGTTTGCGATCGTACTTTTTCCGCTGCCGCTCGGACCGACGATGGCAATAGATTTTCCGGAAGGAACTTTTAAAATAATATCTTTCAAAATAGGTTTTTCAGGATCATAGCCAAAAGTAAGGTGATCCATGGACAGCTCCGTCAAGGGATCTGGTACTGTAACTGCATTACGATCAATGGTGATGCCCGGTTTTTTTGCAAAAAATAACTCGAGATTATGAATACAGACTTTGCATTCCACAAATGACGGGATGATCGCAATGAGTGCGAAGACTGCTGAGCTCAACGTTGAGAACAGACTGTTAAATGAGACAAGCGTACCGACTGACATGGTGTTATTGAAAACCCAAAATGCACCAAGACAGACGATCAGAATGCTGAATACCTCGATCAATCCACCTGAGGCAACTGTCAGGCATCCATTGATGAACATTGAGCGTAGAGAAAGCTCTTCATGCTTTTTATTTTCAAGTTCGTAGTCGACTAATGAATCCTCCTGCATGTCGAATGCTTTTATGGAAGGCTGATTATTCACATTCTCCATAAGCATATTGGTGAGTAGGCCGGCCTGATCCTTTAGTTCCTTAACAGCATCACGGGATTTTCTTCCCAGGATGATTAGCACTACTGCACTTAAGAGTAAAGCACCGATGCTTATCAAAGCAAGACGGTAATCTAAAATGAAGATTAAGACAAAGTTGATCACTATCCGCGCGATTCCGGTCACAAATGATGGTATCGTTACACTGGTCAGAGTCTGAACCGCACTCATGTCCGTAGCAAATCTCCCGATTAGATACCCCGCCTGCATATCAGAAAAATCCCGAAGAGAAAGCTCCTGAAGGTGCATAAAGCAACGGCGGCGTGAGTCCGCCACCGTCCTTGAAGAGAAAACGGCGGTCAGGTAGCGCCGGAGAACATCGCTGCATTTCGCCAAAAGGATTCCTGAAAGCATGAACAGGATCACTTTCAGCATTAGAGCGTCATCTTCCTGTGCAACGGCATTGTCAAGAAGATATTTCATGGCCAGTGCCATGATGCTGGTGAAAGCAATGTCGATCAAGCCAAAGAAGTATGCGACAAAGGCATACCCCCTGTTGTGAAGATGAAATCTTTTTATTGCGGATATTAATTCCTTAAATTCTTTCATATCTCTTTTTGGTCGCCCACCTTTTCGAATACAAAACTCATTCAATGCCTCTTCTTTGCTAATTTATTTGGATTTGTCGAATGCTATCTGCTTAAACAGATTGAAAAGTCCACTCTTGATAGCATTGTTATCATGATCGGCACCATTTATTTCATACCAGATGTTATTGGCCCCGTTGGTTTCAAGTAGTTCGTGATACTGTTTGGGGAATTGCCCTACTACAGAGTCACGTGTGCCACAACAGATGATGAAAACATTCGGTTCTATGGTTCCGTCTGCAAACTTCATCTCATCTTCGGAAATCTGCCCTTCATGAACCATGAATTTATCCTTAGCCGGCACAATTCCTGGTGCTGCGGATATCGCACAGACATATCCAAAAAGTTCGGGTCTTTGAAGGGTTATAAAAATGGTCTCCCTGCCTCCCATTGAAAAGCCTGCAAGGTATGTATTTTCTCTACCGGTGAGAACCGAATACTTTCTTTCGATATAAGGCATAAGGTCATTTACAAGGTCATTGATAAAATTATCATAGGGAAGAACACTCTTGCTGTCAAAACCGGGTTTCTGATCAGGGTCAGATGCTGCATACATATTGGGACACACCAGAATAGTCTCTTCAATAATCCCGTCAGCAGCCATGTTTCCTATGATTTCCTTTATTTTGTTACTCTTATCATTTGAAAAAGAGTATTCGTCGCCGAAAATACCATGCAGAAGGTAAAGAACGGGATACTTCTTATCCTCGCAATAATCCGCAGGAAGGAGAATGCTATAGCCCCTCTCCATCTGGCAGGTGTTTGAATAATAGGTATCATGGGAGAACTCTCCATATGAAACATCGCTTCTTTTTGTTTCATATATCTGAGGACAACGCTCCTCTATCTCGCCATTAAGGACAAATTCTGTCTCAGATTCTTTCTCGGTATCTTCTGTTTTAATTCCTGAAGCGAAAGAACTCAGGTCCTCCGTTGTTTCAGTTACTTCATTTGGCTTTTCCGTTATTTCGTCAGGTTTTTCAGCTATTTCGCTTGCCTTCTCGGTTATTTCACTCGGTTTTTCGGTTACCTCACTTATTTTTTCACTGCTGTTACTTGCTTCCATATAGTCCTCCTTCTTTATCTCTGACCCGCATGAGCACAATGATGCGGTCATAAATGCCAACAATATATATAATATTTTCTTTTTCATTTCTGTACCTCAAAAAACGGTTATTATCAAAGCTTTTTCCCCTGCAAGATCATAGAAAGAGGAAAACCGCTATGATCTATTATTGTAAATCCACCGCTTATATCGTGGTCAAACTCCTGAAGTCCTGTGACAACAATTCCATTATTACACATTCCGGATATTATTTCTGACATCGAATGAGTAAAATCGGTAAATGTCTTCGAATGATAGCTCTTCTTCGTCATATAATACATACCGCCATTTCCGGTCCATTCATGCTCAAAGTATGAAAAATGACATTCCTTCCTATGTCCAGGACTAAACTCCGCATCACCTTCCGTAGCCAGCATATTCGTACAAGGATGCTGTTCATTAAGAACGATTACAGCTCCGGGCTTCATGCATTTTGCCACGATCTCAAAAAAGCGATTCAGATCTTCAAACCAGCACAGCGCTCCTATCGTAATGATCACGATGTCAAACTGTTCCTTAAAACGATCATCAATATCATAAATATTGACTGCTTCAAATGTACAGGGCAGGTTCAGTTCTTTTGCTTTATCATTCGCAAAAGCGACCTGATTTTCAGCAATATCAAAGCCAGTTCCTTTGGCTGCTTTTCCGCTCTTCACCAATGACAGCAACTCCCGACCGTTATTACAGCAGAACTGTCCGATCGTCTTTCCTTCCGTATCGATGCCTCGCAAT
>JAILGF010000132.1 GCA_024696945.1 Lachnospiraceae bacterium
CGTAGCTATAAGCTTCCTGCAGCATGGAGCGATCACCTTGGTCATTATCCCGGTACCGCAGGCACATTCCAAAACGATATCGTTTTTCTTAATCTGCTGTGCACAAAGATAAGCAGCTTTATCGTTTACCTTTTTATTTACAATCTGATATAGATCATATATTCCTGATATTTTATCCCAAAACATTGAAAACTCTCCTTTTAATTGAAGTATGAAGTCAGAGTGAAACTCTGTTTTGTCACCGTAACCTATGATGCCAAATACCTTGATTATGGTGATCATCTTGATTCTGTGTTTATTATAGTTATTCATGACTAACATGTCAATATTTTTTCTGATCGGATATTGACAAACCGGTTAGTGTATGCTATATTACTTTAAGCGACTAAAATATAAATAATAGTCGCTAAAGAATTAAATAATGTTCGCAAAGGAGAAAAGGATGTCACCAAGACTGTTTTCACTAACTGAAAAAGAGAAACTGAAAGAAAAAATGTTCCTTGCGGGTCCGGGATTATTAAAAGAATATGGCATGACACATATGTCTGTTGAGAAGATAACTACAGCTGCCGGTATCGGGAAAAGCACATTCTATAATTTCTTTATGTCTAAAGAAGATTATGTGATACAGCTGATAGAATTTAACCGTATGCGTTTCTGGAAGATTGTAAAAGAAATGTTGGGCGAACGCGAAAAGCTTACTGTAGAAGAGAGCAAGAAAGTACTTGTAGCTATAATTAACAATCAGGATAGTGTATATCAGTATTTGACGCCGGAGGATGAAAAGAAGCTTACGGAAGTCATGCCGGATAAAGGACGGTTGGATTTAAAAGAAGAGAGTGAAACGCTTAAACGCTTGTTTTCACTGTTTGAAAATGTACGCGAGGATGTTGATGTTGCAGTTGTTTCAAATATGCTCAAAATACTTGCACTTGTTGCCGAGAGCCGTCAGATACTACATGAAAGCGGGTATGAGCGTACGCAAGAAAAACTATTTGAGGTGTTATTTGATTGCGTATTTGAAGATGTGAAGATATGAAGATATTGTGGAATCTTACCTGCGTCATCCTGAAGGGCTTTCAACCTGAAGGATCTTTAAGGTACTTCGCTTCGCTCAGAATGACAGGTTAATAATTCAGAATGATTGGTTAATAATATAGAGAAAAAGAGGTATCTGCATTGGAAAAACAGAATAAGAAAGAGAAGAAAAAAGAGGGCGTTGCCAGGCTAATGGAACTGGCGGGAACAAAAAAAGGCGGACTTACAGCAGCGTGTATGCTTTCGGTAATGTCGAGTGTATTTAAGATAGTTCCGTTTTTTACTATATATCTGATCCTAAAAAAGCTTATCAATTGTTATGCTTCCGACGAGACGTTTACATTTGAAGGCATAAGTACTTTGGTGATAATAACAGCCGCAAGTGCTCTGCTGTATGGTATATGTGCATATGCTTCAGCGATGCTGTCACATGGTGCTGCATTTGATATACTCTATGAACTCAGAATGAAGCTAATGGAGAAGATGGGGAAGATATCCTCGGGATATTACACAGCCAATACTCAAGGAAGTATTAAGAAACTGCTCCTTGAGGATGTGGAACAGATAGAGGTATTCATAGCACACAGCATGTGCGAGGTGGCGGCAGCCATAGCTACACCGTTGTTTACAATAATATTGTTGTTTATTACGGACTGGAGACTTACTCTGGTATCCTTGATCCCAATCATTATTTCATTTGTGATACTGGCGATGGCACTCAAAAAGCCCGATGGTGCCAAGCATCAGAAAAATATGGCTGACTGTAAAGCAAAAATGGAGGGTACCATCATAGAATATATTCACGGTATGAATGTCATAAAGATATTTGGTGGTACAAGGAATGCCTTTAAACGTTATAAAACAGATATGAATGCATTTACAAAGTCTGTACATGATACAGCTTACTATAATGCAAACGGAATGGGTTTATATTATGCATTCTTTGGAGCTCAGGTCTTGTTCCTGTTACCGGCTGCGATAATTATGCTGAACGGAACCTCAAGCTATACAGAGGTGTTGCCGAAAATATTATTCTTTCTGGTAGTATGTGCGGGACTTAAAGAACCGCTTGAAAACATGATGAATGTTTCAATAGACAGCACGAAGATAAATGTTGGTTTAAAACGTATAGACGATCTTTTAGCAGAGCCGGAGATAACGCTTATAGGAGAAGGAAAGAAGTTAGACAAATTTGATATTGAATTTAACGGAGTGTCGTTTGCTTATCCGGGCAGCGGCATTAATGTTTGTGATTTGGTTAGTTTTAACTTACCACAAGGCAGCTGTAACGCGCTGGTAGGTCCGTCGGGTGGAGGTAAGACGACAATCACTCAATTGCTGATGCATTTTTATGAGATAGATGAAGGCTCTATAAAGATAGGCGGTACAGATATCAGAGAGGTCACACATTCTGAACTTGTGAATAATATAGCTTATGTTTTCCAGGATTCGTTTGTCTTTGATGATACGATAGAAAATAATATTCGAATGGGAAACGAGGCGGCTGCATTTGAAGATGTCAGGGCTGCAGCTGAGGCTGCGAATATAGCGGAAACAATAGAGGCATTGCCTTTAGGATATAAAACGGTTGTAACAGACAGTACCGGCCTTTCGGGAGGAGAAAAACAGCGTATTGCCATAGCCAGAGCTATACTTAAAAATGCACCAATCGTAGTACTTGATGAGGCTACAGCCTATGCAGACGCGGAGAACGAAGCAAAAATACAGGATGCATTTTCAAAACTTTCAAAGGGTAAAACTGTCATAATGATAGCCCATAGACTTAAAACCATACAGAACGCTGACAACATTCTTGTGATGAATGCCGGAAGGCTTGAGGCAGTCGGAAGACATGAAGAACTCATGGAAACCTGTGAATTATACCGAAATATGGTAAACGCCAATGACAGACGCGACAGTTGGACCATGAGGAACTAAGGCTTCCCCTTGAGGGGAAGCTGTCAGCGTTTAGCTGACTGATGAGGTGTATTATCAATCAGAGGGACGGTTCTCTGATTGAAAACGAAGGGACTGTTTTCCTTTGTGATACAAGGGTTTTCATTAAGCGAAAAATCAATCAAAGAACCGTCCCGGTGATCGATTGGGTGAATGGAAGGATTAAAATATGACAAAAAAAGAAAAATTCAAAAGATGGAAAGATATAGTCACTTACGGTGACAGCGGCAAATATGCCAGATTTATTGCATGGTTGTTCTTTGACAGTTTTATAGCATCTATACCGTCAAGCATACTGATGATCGCAGTTTATTATTTTTTGGCACCTGTACTTGATAATTCTTTAGCATATGAGCAGAAGCCCTTCTGGATATTGGTGGGTATACTTGCCGTTCAGACTGTTTTATATGCTATAGTCAGGAGAAAAAGCTATCTTGATATCTGTGTGGGACATGTATCTGCTCAACAGGAAGAAAAATTGCGACTCGGAGATAAACTGAAAACTTTACCGATGGGATTCTTTGCGACTCATGACGCAGGTGAGCTCTCGACACTGCTTATGCGCAACTATGAAGAGATAGAGAATCTTTCTTCGAGCATAGTGGCAAATGGGGCTGTAATAGTTATAAGGCTTCTTATAGCGATTGTGATCCTAAGTATTTTCAATGTTAAAATGATGTTAGCCATGTTTATAGTGATACCTCTTGCCATACCTTTTGCAATCATGAGTTATAAGCGAGTGGCACTTACAAGTGCGGAACTGATAGCCATACAACAGCAGACAGCAGCAGAAACTATAGAGTATGCCGGAGGTATTACAACTCTGCAGGCTTATAATCGTGCAGGAAGTGCATTTGAAGGATTAAAAACGAGTTTTGCTAAGCTTCGTGATGACTCGAAACGCCAGGAAAAAGCCGGTGGAGCGGTATCTATGTACGGAAGGGCGATACTTTTCTTAGGGATAAGTATTGTTATGGGTTTGGGAGCATATTTACTGTCTATAGATGAGATAAGCCCGTTCTTTTATATTATGTGCCTACTGGCAGCTTTGCAGGTGTATGAGCCTATAATGCAGCTTTTTGTATTTGTTATAAGCATGGCCAGGATGAACCAGTGTGTTGAGAAACTGGCAAAGCTGAAGGAAGAAAAGGAACTGGAGGTTACGGAACCGTCTAAAACTACTGATAGAAGTGATATATCCTTTAAAAATGTGCACTTTTCATATAATACAGAAGAAGTTATTAAGGGTATAAGTTTTGATATACCGGAGCGAAAGTTCGTGGCTCTTGTAGGATCATCAGGTTCCGGAAAGACTACCATAGCTAGACTGCTTGCCAGATTCTGGGATATACAGCAGGGTGAAATAAGTATAGGCGGTGTACCGATAACATCTATGACTCAGGAGCATCTGCTCTCGAAGATAAGCATGGTATTTCAGGATGTATATCTGTTTAAGGATACCATAGCCGAGAACATCCGTATAGGAAAACCGGATGCAACTGAAGATGAAATACACACAGCGGCAAAAGCAGCAGCCTGCCATGATTTTATAATGTCATTACCTGACGGTTATAACACAATGGTGGGCGAAGGAGGTTCGACTCTTTCGGGCGGAGAGAAACAGCGTATATCTATAGCAAGAGCCATTCTTTCCGATGCCCCGATCGTATTTCTGGATGAAGCTACCGCCAGTCTTGATCCTGAAAATGAACTATTGATACAGCAGGCTATAGATGAACTGGTAAAGAATAAAACAGTCCTCGTAATAGCGCATCGACTGCAGTCGGTAATGAATGCCAATGATATAATAGTACTTGATAAAGGCAGGATAGTTGAAGAGGGAACACATAAAGAACTTCTTGATATGAATGGAAGGTACGCGGAGCTATGGAAAGAACAGCAAACTGCAGGAAAGTGGAAACTTTTAGAAGCGAATTGATGAATGCTTAAGCATAGTTATGCAGTGAATACAAAAAAATATAAATAGTACTTGACAGGCTATGAACATCGTGATAATATGTTCATAGCCTGTTAGCGCTTGCTAACAGAAACTGAGAATGAAAACAAACCAGTTATTTGAAGGATTGGGTGAAAGAGATGGGTAAAGCATTTACAGAAAGTGAAAAAATAGAAGTCCAGGAAAAATTAAGAAGAACAGGATTAAGGCTGCTTGCAGAAGAAGGAATACGAAGAGTATCCATTAGGGAACTGACTAAGGAAGCCGGTATAGCGCAGGGGGGTTTTTATACCTTTTATAAGGATAAGGACGATTTTATCATGGATCTGATGTG
>JAILGF010000153.1 GCA_024696945.1 Lachnospiraceae bacterium
GATGGTACGGGTATGTGCGGCGGCTGCAGGGTTATCGTTGGCGGCGAGACAAAGTTTGCATGTGTTGACGGACCTGACTTTGACGGACATAAGATCGACTGGGATGCAGCACTTAAGCGTTCTCAGATGTTCAAACCCTACGAGAAAAGATCATGTGAAGAGGGAAGATGCCGTATAACAGGAAAGGAGCACTGCAATGCCTAATATGTCATTAACTAAAAATCCTATGCCCGCACAGGCACCGGATGTGAGAAACAAAAACTTTTTAGAGGTTGCTACAGGCTATACCGAGGATATGGCAGTGGATGAGGCACAGCGTTGCCTTAACTGCAAGAACAGACCTTGTATGACAGGCTGTCCCGTAGCTGTAAAGATTCCTGAGTTCTTAGCTCTTGTTGCCGAGAGAAAATTTGAAGAAGCTTACGAGAAGATTACCGAGACAAATGCACTTCCTGCAGTATGCGGACGTGTTTGTCCTCAGGAAAAGCAGTGTGAGTCTAAGTGCGTAAGAGGTATCAAGGGTGAGCCCGTTGGTATCGGCCGTGTGGAAAGATTTGTTGCAGACTATCATCTGCAGCATGGCAAGGATAAAGCCATAGAGATCAAGAAGAACGGAAAGAGCGTAGCAGTAGTTGGTTCAGGTCCTTCCGGACTTACCGCAGCAGGCAATCTGGTGAAAATGGGCTATGACGTAACTATTTTTGAAGCCTTCCATACAGCAGGCGGAGTGCTTATGTACGGTATCCCTGAGTTCCGTCTTCCTAAGAACATTGTTCAGAAGGAAATCGATAAGTTAAAGAGCCTAGGTGTAAAGATCGAGACAAATACCATTATCGGAAAGACTTTGATGGTTGATGAGCTTTTAGAGCAGTTTGACGCAGTATTTGTAGGAACCGGCGCAGGACTTCCGTCGTTCTTAAGAATTGAGGGTGAGGCTCTTAACGGAGTATATTCCGCAAACGAGTTCCTGACCAGAATCAATCTTATGAAGGGTTATAAGTTCCCTGAGTACGATACACCTGTTTACTGCGGAAAGAATGTAGCAGTATTCGGCGGCGGCAACGTTGCTATGGATGCGGCAAGATGTGCAAAGCGTCTTGGTGCCGAGAATGTTTATATAGTATACAGACGTGGTAAGGAAGAACTTCCCGCAAGAAAAGAGGAGGTGGAGCACGCAGAAGAAGAGGGCATCCAGTTTAAACTTCTTGAGAATCCCACTAAGTTCATCGGCGATGAGAACGGATGGCTTAAGGGAGTAGAGTTACTCAGCATGGAGCTCGGCGAGCCCGATGCCAGTGGAAGAAGAAGACCTGTAGAAGTAAAGGGTTCCGAGCATGTGCTCGATATCGATACGGCCGTTATCGCTATCGGTCAGACACCCAATCCTCTTATCAAGAAGACCACCGAAGGTCTTGAAACAAATGCTAAGGGCTGTATTATCGCAGATGAGAAGGGTGCTACATCAAAGGCATATGTATATGCAGGCGGTGATGCCGTAACAGGCGCAGCAACTGTTATCCTGGCTATGGGTGCAGGAAAGACCGCAGCAGCAGCTATCGACGAAGTACTTAATAAGTAAAAGATCCTTCGTCACTGCGTTCCTCAGGATGACAAAAACTTTCGTTCCAGAAAAAGGTCATTCCTGCAAAATGTAAATCAAAAACATAAAAAAAGACAAAAAAGTAGGGCACCGGATAAGAGATTCGCTCAAATCCGATGCCCTACTTTACTGTCTCAAAACACATTTATTTTCTCTTAAACCTCCTGAGTTTAATATCTATATCAAAAATCTATATTCATTACGCCTAATGCGTATTTTTGAATGTAACCCGAATATAAAAGAAGTTATCATTCGGTTCAGACCGGCGTCCCGTGCCGGTAAATTGAATTTAAATTATGATCCCATCGGACCGTACCCCGTTTCTTTAAGATTTTGTTTTGAAGATTAAACTACTGTGTCCTTTGGAGTGTACCTCCGTTTCTTTAAGATTTTTGTTCTGAAGTTAAGCTACTGTCTCCTTTGGAGTGTACCTCTCTTTCTGAAAATTTTGTTTTGAAGTTAAGCTACTGTTTCCTTTGGACCGTACCTCGTTTCTTTAATTTTATTTCTTGAAATAGGGCTTAGGTTTTCATTGGACCGTACCTCTCTTTCATAAATTTCGTTTTGTTATTGGTAAACCATCAAATATTTTCTTAGGAAGAAATGAAATTATTTGTTTACTTCTTTGTTGTTTTTGTTTATGTCTGAATTATACACCCTAAAATTCAAAAAGTCAAGCATAAAATTATAAAAAATATATAAATTATATAAAAATATATTATATATTGTTCAAAATGTTTGACAATTATAAAAAATTCCAACAAAAAGTAAAAAAGTATTTGTTGACCATTGAGATATAATCGTGTATTATTAATATAGTAGTATGTACTATTTTTTGGAGGGGTATTGATGGAGGATAAAAAGGACACCGGAATAGATGAGCTGATGGAAGCTTACGAGAAGGACAAGGAACGCAGGAATGTCCGCGAAGATGAGCTTCAGGCTGCCAAGGATTACCTCGGGGTTCTGCTTAAAGAAATAGAAGAAAAGAATAAGGAACTCGAACAAAAAAAGGAAGAAGCGGGAAAGCTTGCGGATGCCCTTAAGAAAAGCGAGGACGAGAAGCAGGCTGAGGCCGAAGCGACCGCTGAAGCCAAGGAGGTCGGCAGGTATAAGAGCGTCTGGATCGGAATAGCGATCATAGAATTCCTTGCGATCATTGCAGTACTTGTTTCGCTGTTCATCGTATACGGAAAGGTAAAGTCCGATTACGAAAAGCAGATAGAGGAGCTTACTGCTAAAGAAGAGCCCGGAGACATTGATGTTACCGAAGCCGTTACACCTGCACCCGTTACCGAGAAATACGTGGAAAATCTGTCCGGAACGGTTTCAGGACTCACCGGAAAACTGAAGGACGGTTTTTCCTGCGGAGTGGAAAAAATTGAGGGTCTTGAGTATCTGGTATTCCAAAAGGGAGATTTTAAAATCTGTTATAAGAATGAGTATTATGTTGGCGAGAACGGATTCAAGAAAGCAGTTCTTCTTGAAAAAGGAGAAAAGCGTATCCTTGAACGCATAGATTATGATCTTGAACAGGAAATGGATAATCTTTGTCCGTTCATGTGTACCGTAAACGGGAAAAATCTTGCGGTTATAACCGATTATACAGGCTTTGGCAGTATGCCTTCCAGGTTTAGGCTTGTTGATATTTCGGATCTTTCGGAATATTACGGGGATGACCTTAAGGATAAGATAGGAAGCTTGATAAAGGCATCTTTTTCAGACAAGCAGACAGGGCTTGCAGAAACACCTATTTTATTAGAACTTGTGACCAGCAAGGCCCAGTATAAATACGGACTTACAGATTCCGGATTTAATGAGATGGGATATCTCGTATCGGAAAGTACCGATTCGGAGATTGCTGATATAAGCAGCGAATTCAGACTTATTTTTGACGAAAACGGGATCAACTGGGCTACCGTGGTTAAACTCGGCAGAAAGTATTATCTCGGAGAACTTAAGGGCGAACTGGTTCTCGGAATGGGTTCCGTGGCAGTAAATAATGCTAAGTTCGGTGCATTTGCCCAGCCCAATGTCGAGGATCCGGAGATGAACGGGGTTATTATTCCTGCCGAATCCATACCTGAGAGATTTGTCACCATAGGCGGAAACAATTCGGAAAGGTTTTATATAGCCATTAATGATAAGATCCCCGAATGCCAATATAACTGGGAAAGGCTTAATACCGAGAACCCGACGGATTGGGTTTATACCGACGAGAACGGAGCTAAGGCATCAGTCAGAGGTATAGATGTTTCCAAATATCAGGGACGTGTAGATTGGAAAAAGGTTGCTGATTCAGGTGTTGAATTCGTCATTATCCGTTTGGGCTACAGAGGTATGAACGAAGGTACTTTGGAACTTGATCCATACTTTGAATATAACATTAAGGGCGCAACAGAGGCCGGACTTGATGTCGGAGTTTATTTCTTCTCCCAGGCGATAACAAAGGAAGAAGCCGAAGAGGAGGCGGATTTTGTACTCGATGCCATTGCAGCATATGACATAACCTATCCCATTGTCTTTGATACGGAACGTGTAACCACATATGACGCAAGAGCAAACGGTCTCAGTATGGCAGAGAGGACTAACATGTGTATAGCTTTCTGTGATAAGGTTGGCAGGGAAGGCTATACTCCGATGATCTATGCAAATACCAAGTACATGATAATGGGAATAGATCTTGAAATGCTTACAAAGTATGATAAATGGTATGCTTATTACAACAGTGAGATAACATTCCCTTACAATTTCCAGATGCTGCAGTATTCTGATAGCGGAAAGATCCCCGGAATTACCGGAAATGTGGATCTGAACATTTCGTTTATCGATTATTCAAAGGGCAATGACAAAAATGACTGATCGACCCTAGAAAAATAGCGGAGAACTAAATAATGGAATTGTATGTGCATATACCGTTTTGTGTAAAAAAATGCAACTACTGCGATTTCCTTTCGTTTCCCGGATATGGCTGCGATGCTGATGAAAGGCACCGCAGCCTTTCCTGTAGATATGTGGATGCATTGTGCGGGGAGCTGGAGAGAGCAGGGCGAAAACTGAAGAACACTCCGGCTGCGGGTTGCCGATCTGAGGCTGAAGAAGCATTCACATCCTGCTTCATCGGTGGAGGCACTCCTTCGGTCCTCGATAAGGAGCAGACCGAGAAGCTTCTTATTATAATTTCACGATTGCTAAATACGCTCTCTGCTTCGGAGTTCACGATAGAATGCAATCCCGGAACGGTGACAAAGGAAAAGCTGCTATTATATAGGAAGTACGGCGTAAACCGCTTAAGCTTTGGATTGCAGTCAACAGAAAATGAAATATTAAAGAGGCTCGGGCGTATTCACACATACGAAGAGTTCTTGGAAAGTTTCCGATTAGCACGGGAATGCGGTTTTGATAACATAAATATCGACATTATCTCTGCCGTACCCGGGCAAACTATCGATAATTGGAAGGATACCCTTAAAAAGGTAGCGGCCCTGAAGCCGGAGCATATCTCTGCTTACAGTCTGATCTTGGAAGAGGGAACACCTTTTTACAGCGAATATGAAAAGGATCCTACAAGTCTCAACCTGCCTAATGAGGAGACGGAGCGGGAAATATATCACATAACCCAAAGGATATTAAAGGAAAACGGGTATGAAAGATATGAAATATCCAATTATGCCAGACCCGGATATGAATGCAGGCACAATATCGGATACTGGACAGGTGAGGAGTATATCGGAGTAGGACTTGGAGCAGCGTCATATATATCGGACCGGAATTATCAGTTGCTGTATAAGAACATGCCGCAAAAAGAGATCTTGGTTTCGGGAACGGACATGTTAAGGCTTAAAAATACGGAAGATATAGGAAAATTTATCGGATATTATTCAGATAAGAAGAACTCCGATAATTGCAAGGATGCCGGTGAAAACTCCGGAATCGGGATAGCGGCGGTCGAAGAACGATTGGATCTTAATTCACAGATGTCGGAATTCTGTATACTGGGCTTAAGGATGTGCAAAGGCATTTCAAAATCGGAATTCGCAAAGAGATTTGGGAAAGATATATATGATCGATTCGGAGAGGTAATAAGGAAGCATATCCTGTCAGGGTTGCTTGAAGAAGATGATGACCGGATAAGGTGTACACCTAAGGGATTGGACCTAAATAACTCAGTACTGTGCGATCTGCTGTTATAGTTATAGCTGAGGATAAAAAAGTACACGGAAGGAAAAATGAGAAAATGAAACTTATAATAATCAGACACGGAGATCCGGATTATATAAACGACTCCTTAACCGAAAAAGGAAAACGCGAGGCTGAGCTTTTAGCTGACAGAGTATCAAGGATGAAGATAGACAGGATTTATGTCTCACCGTTGGGCAGGGCGCAGGCTACAATGCAGGCTTGTCTTAACAAAATGGATACAGAAGGGATAAAATACCCGAAGCCTGTGACACTTGACTGGTTAATGGAGTTTGCCACAAGGATCAAAAGACCTGACAGACCTGAACAGGGATCGATATGTTGGGACTGGATGCCTGAAGACTGGACTGCTCTCGATGAATTGTATGACTTTGACAAATGGACTGAGTATCAGGTATTTAAAGATGCCGGAACGGAAGATGAGCTTAAAAGAATATTTACAGAGTTTGAAAAGCTTTTGAATGAGCTCGGATATATAAGATATGAAAGATACTTTAAGGCTGAGAAACCAAATAATGATACCATAGTGTTTTTCTGCCATTTCGGTCTGGAGTGTGTACTTTTAAGCTATCTTTTGCATATTCCCACCATGCTCCTGTGGCAGGGCTTTATAGCCGCACCTACGAGTGTTACAACGGTATGTACGGAAGAAAGAAGAGAAGGAAAGGCATATTTCAGGGTAACGTCATTTGGTGATATCTCGCACTTATATATAGGTAACGAACCTCCCGCTTTTTCCGGAAGATTCTGTGAATGCTTTTCAAATACTGACGAGAGGCATTAAAAATTTATTACCTAACTTTTAGTTAGTTGATTTTTTTTACAAAAGTAATATAATAGATTTTGTTGGTTGTTTAATTAAATACACAAAAAGGAGAACAGTATAATGAGCAATTACGATTACAGACATGACCTTGACGATTCAGAGAGACTTGATCTTTTATTTGAACTGATCCAGGACCTTCAGGAAGCTATGGAAACTATGCAGGAAGAAATCGATGCAATAGTTGAAAGTATTGACGGTGAAGAATAATTAATGCAAAAACCGGAAAAGGAGATGGATTATTATGGGAAACTACAGTTACAGACGTGATCTTAGTGAAACAGAGAGAGTTGACCTTTTGTTTGAAATGGTCGAGGATATGAATGAGGCTATAAAGAGTCTTGCAGAGGGAATCGAGGGTTTACAGGAAGAGATAAATACCATTTGCGAGCATATTGACAATATGTAATAAGCCGGATATCAGGCTTACAACTGTTAAAACGCACCTGTCGGGATCGGCAGGTGTTATTTTTTTGAAATTTATTGAAAATTTAGAAAAAAAGTGTTGACAAAGATAAACTTTGGTGTTATCTTATAGCAAGAGGGTGTTAGCACTCTATAAAGTTGAGTGCTAATAAATGAGACGGAGGGTATTTGATATGGATCTTGATGACAGAAAACTAAAGATACTTCAAGCAGTTATTAAGAACTATCTGGAAACCGGTGAGCCGGTCGGTTCGAGAACTATATCAAAATACACCGACCTGAATCTAAGCTCGGCAACCATAAGAAACGAGATGGCGGACCTTGAAGAGCTGGGTTACATTATCCAGCCCCATACCTCTGCCGGACGTATTCCTACTGATAAGGGCTACAGACTGTATGTGGATACCTTAATGCAGGAAAAGGTTGACGAAGTAAACAACATGCGTGACGACCTTTTGGAAAAGGCTGACAGGATGGAAAACCTCCTGCAGCAGGTTGCAAAGATGCTTGCGGTCAACACCAATTATGCCACTATGGTCACAACGCCCAAATACAGAAGCCGCAAGATAAAGTTCATCCAGCTTACGGATGTTGACGAATACCAGGTACTTGCCGTTATCGTACTTGAAGGCAATATAGTAAAGAACAGAATGTTCAGATCGGACGTAGCACTGGTAAAGGAAGACGTACTTAAGCTTAATCTTGCACTCAATACCTTCCTTCAGGGACTTGACATAGAAGAGATAAACATCGGTCTGGTACAGAAGCTTAAAAGTCAGGTAGGCTCCTATCAGGAACTGGTTTCGGAAATACTTGATGCAATAGCTACCGCGATTCAGGAAGAGGGCGACATCAGGGTTTACACGAGCGGTGCGACAAACATACTGAAATACCCTGAGCTTTCCGATATGAATAAGGCACTCGACATCCTTTCGACCTTGGAGAATAAGGAAGAACTTACACAGTTTGTTGAAAATGGTGATATACAGCCGGATGAAAAACGCGGCATACAGGTTTATATAGGTGACGAGAATAAGGTTGATTCCATGAAGGATTGCTCGGTAGTTACCGCTACTTACGAGATAGAGGAAGGCATATACGGCAAGGTCGGGATCATAGGACCCAAGCGTATGGATTATGAAAGAGTTGTAGGAACCCTTCAGAATATGATGGGACAGCTTGATGACATATTTAAAAACAAGAAGCCTTAGCGATGGGAAAGGGTCGATGATCGACCGGGAGGCACGAAATGAGCAAGAAAAATAAAAAGTTTAAAGGAAATAAGGAGCATGAGATGGCTGATTTAAAGGAAAGGCTACTCAAGGAATCCGTAGAAGCCGCTAAGAAAAAAGCGGCAGAGGAGGCCGAAAAGGAAAAAGCCGGAGAGGCAAGCGCAGGAGACACAGCAGAGAATGAAATAAAGGCTGCCGATACTGCTGAGGCTGCAGAAAAAGCTGAAGAAACAGTTGAAGCTGCAGAAAAAGTTGAAGGAACCGTTGAGGATGCATTAAACACAGAAGCAGATCAGGAAAGTGAGCTCCCTGCCGATGACGGTCCGACAGCAACTTTTGCTAAAGGTGAAGGAGACAAGAAAGACGCTAAGATAGTAGAGCTTAATGACCGACTGATCAGAAACCTCGCAGAGTTCGACAATTTCAGAAAGCGTACCGACAAAGAAAAATCCCAGATGTTTGAGATGGGAGCCAAGAGCATTATTGAAAAGATACTTCCCGCAATAGACAGCTTTGAACTGGGACTGGCAGCGATGAGCGAAGAGGACAGAGCCTCTGGAGTAGGTCAGGGCATGGAAAAGATATATAAGCAGTTGATGACCATCCTAGAGAATGCGGGAGTAAAGCAGATAGAGGCATTAGGTAAGGAATTCGATCCGAATCTCCATAATGCTGTAATGCATGAGGAAAATGAGGAGTTCGGTGAAAATACAGTTTCACAAGAGTTACAAAAGGGCTATATGTACAATGATTCGGTAATACGTCACAGCATGGTCAAGGTTGCCAACTAGTGACAGAAACATGGATCAAAGTAACAAAGAGTAAAAAGTGTAAATTATGGATTGCCCATAGGGCAAAAGGAGGATAATATGAGCAAGATTATTGGTATCGATTTAGGAACAACAAATTCATGTGTAGCAGTTATGGAAGGCGGAAAGCCTACAGTTGTTACAAATACAGAAGGACAGCGTACTACTCCTTCAGTAGTAGGTTTTGCAAAGAACGGTGAGAGACTTGTCGGTGATGCAGCAAAGCGTCAGGCAGTTACAAACTCGGATAAGACAGTTTCATCAATCAAGCGTCATATGGGTACCGATTTTAAGGTTACCATTGATGACAAGAAATATTCACCTCAGGAAATTTCAGCTATGATCCTTCAGAAGTTAAAGAAGGATGCAGAGAACTACTTAGGCGAGCCTGTTACTCAGGCAGTTATCACAGTACCCGCATACTTCAACGACGCACAGCGTCAGGCAACCAAGGATGCAGGCAAGATCGCTGGTCTTGATGTAAAACGTATCATCAACGAGCCTACGGCAGCAGCTCTTGCATACGGACTTGATAATGAGAATGAGCAGAAGATCATGGTTTATGACCTTGGCGGCGGTACATTCGATGTATCGGTTATCGAGATCGGTGACGGCGTTATCGAAGTTCTTGCTACAGCCGGCGATAACAGACTTGGTGGTGATGACTTCGATGAGAGAATTACCAGATATATGATCGATGAGTTCAAGAAGCAGGAGGGCGTTGACTTAGGCCTTGACAAGATGGCACTTCAGAGATTAAAGGAAGCAGCAGAGAAGGCAAAGAAAGAGCTTTCATCAGCTACCACAACCAACATCAACCTTCCTTTCATCACAGCAACCGCAGAGGGACCTAAGCACTTCGATATGAACTTAACAAGAGCTAAGTTCGAAGAGCTTGTATCAGATCTTATTGAAAGAACAGTTATCCCTGTACAGAACGCACTTCGTGATGCAGGCATCAAGCCCAGCGATCTTTCAAAGATACTCCTTGTAGGTGGATCTACCCGTGTTCCCGCAGTACAGGAGAAGGTACGTCAGCTGACCGGACATGAGCCTTCAAAGACACTTAACCCTGATGAGTGCGTAGCTATCGGTGCTTCCATCCAGGGCGGCAAGCTTGCCGGCGATTCAGGCGCAGGTGATATCCAGCTGCTCGATGTAACACCTCTTACACTTGCTATCGAAACACTTGGCGGTATCGCAACACCTATCATCAAGAGAAATACTACCATTCCTACCCGTGGCAGCCAGGTATTCTCTACAGCAGAGGATAATCAGAATGCGGTTGATATCCGTGTTACACAGGGTGAGAGACAGTTTGCTAAGGATAATAAATTACTTGGACAGTTCAGACTTGACGGAATCCTTCCTGCAAGACGTGGCGTTCCTCAGATCGAGGTTACATTCGATATCGATGCAAACGGTATCGTAAACGTATCGGCTAAGGATAAGGGTACAGGCAAGGAGCAGCACATCACCATTACCTCCGGTACTACCATGAGCGAGTCGGATATCGAGCGTGCGGTTAAGGAAGCTGCTGAGTACGAGGCACAGGACAAGAAGCGTAAGGAAGCAGTAGATACCAGGAACGAAGCTGATTCCATGGTATTCCAGACAGAGAAGGCTCTTGCAGATGTAGGAGATCAGTTGAGCGATTCCGATAAGTCACAGGTACAGGCAGACATCGAACGCCTTAAGGACTTACTTAACAAGACCAATCCCGAGGTTATGAGCGACGGCGAGGTTGAGGATATCAAGGCAGCAAAAGAAAAACTGATGACCGATTCACAGGCATTGTTCCAGAAGGTTTATGAGAAGGCTCAGGCACAGGGCGGTCCTCAGGGCGGTCCCGGACCCGATATGGGCGGATTCAATCCTAACCAGGGTGGCTTTGATCCTAACCAGGGCGGTTTCAACCCTAATCAGGGCGGATACAACGGCGGCAACAACGGTGACGGCGGCGACTATGTAGATGCTGATTTCAAAGAGGTTTAATATCTTAAAAATAACTTAAAAATCTGATTTTTACTTGATACAGATTGAGAATATTGTTATAATGATGGGCGTGTGGCAGGAAACTGCCCTCGCCTATTTTTGAAGAACAGAAAGGCACGTTAAATGGCAGACAAGAGAGATTATTACGAGGTGCTGGGCGTCAGCAAGGACGCTAGTGCCGATGAAATAAAGAAAGCCTACCGCCAGCTCGGAAAGAAATATCATCCGGATGTAAACCCGGGCGATAAGGAGGCCGAGGAAAAGTTCAAGGAAGTCGGAGAAGCCTATGCGGTCTTAAGTGATCCTGACAAGCGCCGTCAGTACGACCAGTACGGTCATGCGGCGTTTGAAAACGGCGGAGCCGGCGGAATGGACTTCAGTTCCATGGACTTCTCAAGCATGTTCGGAGATCTTTTCGGTGGCTTAGGAGGCATTTTCGGAGATCTTTTCGGCGGAGGAAGCCGTTCCGGCGGCGGAGTCCAGCGCGGAGCCAACACCAGAACGAGAGTCCGCATAACCTTTGATGAGGCTATGAAGGGCGTTGACAAGGAAATTGACGTAACATTAAAAGAAAAGTGTGAGACCTGTGACGGTACGGGAGCTAAGCCCGGATCAAAGGTTGAAACCTGCAGCCAGTGCGGCGGTAAGGGTCAGGTGGCATTTACCCGCCAGTCCTTCTTCGGAATGACACAGAGCATTCAGGCATGTCCTCAGTGCCGCGGCGCAGGAAAGATAATAAAGGAAAAGTGTTCCGCATGTCTCGGAAACGGATATATTTCCAGAAAGAAGAAGCTTTCGGTTTCGATACCTGCAGGCATCGATTCAGGCCAGTGCATAAGGCTTGCCGGAAAGGGCGAACCCGGAATCAACGGCGGAGCATACGGCGATCTTTTGGTAGAGGTTGACGTTAGCGATCATCCTGTATTCCAGCGTGAGGGAATGAACATTTATTCCGTAGCATACATGAGCTTTGCACAGGCAGCGCTCGGCGGTGAAGTCAGGATCCCCACAATTGACGGAGATGTTTTATATGAGGTTAAGGCCGGAACCCAGACCGATACCAGAATAAGACTCCGCGGCAAGGGCGTTCCTTCAATCAGGGATAAGTCATACAGGGGCGACCATTACGTTAATCTTGTGGTTCAGGTTCCCACAAAGCTTAATTCCGAGCAGAAGGATCTCCTGAAGAAATTTGATGAGGCTTATTCGGGAAAGAAACCTGAAGACGGCACCGAGAAGAAAAAGAAGGGTTTCTTTAGTAAATGAAAAGGTTCGTTATAGGGATTCTTGCCCATGTGGATGCCGGAAAGACGACTCTTTCCGATACAATCCTGTATTTATGCAAATCTATACGAAGGCCGGGAAGGGTCGATAAAAAAGACTCCTTCCTGGATTCTTATGCCTTAGAAAGAGAAAGAGGCATCACCATATTTTCAAAACAGGCTGTTTTTGAATACGGTGATGTCTCTTTTACTTTGCTCGATACCCCGGGACACGTTGATTTTTCACCCGAAATGGAAAGGACATTGGCGGTTCTTGACGCAGCGGTCCTGGTAATAAGCGGCCCTGAAGGAATCCAGGCACATACGAGAACCCTTTGGAAGCTTCTCAGCATTTACGATATTCCGGTTTTCATCTTCGCGAACAAGATGGACAGAAACGTCAGAGGTGCTTCCGACGTAATGGCAGAGCTGAAAGCGGGGCTCAGTTCTTCATGCGTTGACATGACGGAGTTCCTAAACGAAGACGCTAAAGCCTCATTAAAAAATTCGGTTTATGAAGAAATATCCCTATGTGATGAAGAAGTTCTTGAGAACTTTGTAGAAACGGGTGATGTGAGCGATGAAGAGATTGGCGGGCTTATCACCTCACGAAAGCTTTTTCCGGTAATATTCGGTTCGGCCCTTAAGCAGGAGGGCGTTATCCAGCTTCTAAATGCAATGAAAAGCTTTCTGCCGGAAATAGAATACGGTGAGATACCTTCCGCACGTGTCATCAAAACAGGAAGAGATCCTTCGGGAAAGCTTGTAACATATATAAAGGTCACGGGCGGAGAATTTAAAACAAGGGACCAGATAAATTATTCCAAAAACGGTGAGGAATACTCCGAAAAAATAACGGAGATAAGAATATATAACGGGGAGAAATTCGAAAATACCGATACTGCAATAAGCGGAATGGTTGTCGGAATTACCGGCATTTCTTTCTTGCAGTCGGGAGATGTGTTAGGTGATGAGGATCCACTTCCGGAAAAAAAGCTGACACCCGTACTTTCATACAGGATAGCGGAACCGCCCGAAAGGCTCAGAACCCTAAGACCGGTATTCAAAAAGCTTGAAGAGGAGGAACCTTCGTTAAACGTTCATTGGAATGATGAAACAAAAGAACTTCAGATAAGCATCATGGGTGAGATACAGCTTGAGGTGCTTAAATCCAAACTGAAGGACAGATACAACGAGGAAGTAAGCTTCGATAAGGGCAGCATAATCTATAAGGAGACCATAACAGGCCCGGTGCTCGGAGTGGGACATTACGAGCCTTTAAGGCACTACGCTGAGGTACAGCTGGTTATTGAGCCCGGAGAACCCGGAAAGGGTATAGTGTTTGAATCGGGCGTATTGCGGGAAGACCTTGAGCTTAACTGGCAGCGTCTTATCATGACTCATATATTTGAAAAAGAGCATTTAGGCTGCCTGATAGGTGCGCCCATAGATGATATCCGTATCACGCTTGTAGCCGGAAGGGCACATCAGAAGCATACCGAGGGCGGAGATTTCAGGCAGGCAACCTACAGGGCGTTAAGACAGGGCCTGATGAAAGCTGCCGTACAAGGTTACGGCAGGATACTTGAACCCTATTATGATTTTACGCTTGAGCTTCCTAAGGAGTGCACCGGAAGAGCCATGACCGATATTGACAGGAAATCCGGGAAGATCACGGGACATCAGGAGATAGAAGGAACGGGAATGGTAGTGCTTACAGGTACTGCGCCTGTTTCGGAGCTTTCGGGATACTCAATGGATGTAACGGCATACACGAAGGGGCTGGGAAACATTTACTGCACCTATGCCGGGTACAGACAATGCCATAATGAGAAGGAGATTATAGAAAAGAAAGCATATGATGCCGTTTCTGACATGAGAAATCCGTCATACTCGGTATTCTGTGCACACGGTGCGGGATTTGCTGTCGAATGGAACGAGGTGGATTCGTATAAGCATATAGATTTAAAGGTTAGCTTCAACGGTACCGGAGGAAAGAGCGGCTTCAGCATTGAAAAAGAAAACGAGGATTTTGCCGAAAAGAAAGAACCCACATCTGCAGATCCGGGAGCTTCCATATCGGGCGATGAGATCGATTCGATAATCAATCGTACATATTTCGCAAATAAAAAGCAGGAATACCGTAATCCCTTCAGAAGAAAAAAGACGGTGCTTACTGCCGTTCCAACCAAGCAAAAGACAGAAATGCCTAAAAAAACGGCCTATCTCCTTGTTGACGGCTATAATATCATATTCGCCTGGGATGAACTGAAAACGCTTGCCGATGACAATCTTGACAGTGCACGGGACAGACTGAATGAAATACTTATAAACTACAAGGGAATGCATGATACAGAGATCATTGTGGTTTATGATGCATATCGAGTGCAGGGACACCCGACAGAATATCTGAGGCTTGAAAACATAAATGTCGTATTTACGAAAGAAGCGGAGACCGCGGACAGGTTCATAGAGCGTTTTGCGCATGAAAATGCTTCACGCTTCGATGTTACGGTGGCCACCAGCGATGGGCTGGAACAGATAATCATAAGAGGACAGGGGGCACGTCTGCTTTCTGCACGGGACTTTAAAGAGGAAGTAGACAGGACCCGGGATAATATAAGAGAAAAGTTACAGAAGGGAAACGATAACTTCACTCTGAAATCTGCGATGAGCACAAAAATAGACGATTTATTTTAGCAATATTTGGGCAATTTGACGATAATTTTTGTATAGAGTGTTGAAATGAAATGTGATATTATATCATCTGTGTGTTTTTAGTTAGAAAAACGGAGATTGCAATATAATGAAAAAATTAAGTTCCAAACTAATAAAATCAACGGCGATCCTTTGTATGTCCGCAGTACTGTTTACAGGTTGCGGACCGGCCGAGGAGGATTCACGGAGCATAACCATCGTCAGGGAATCGGTTGAGAATTCATATGAATTTACCCACCTTGAGAAAAGGGATGTCATCAAGACGGAGTCTGTTTCATGTACATACAGCCAGCTGATGCAGGAAGACCTTGCTTTTCCGGTGAGTGACAAGACGGTTGCCTATGTATA
Organism: Lachnospiraceae bacterium; assembly: GCA_024696945.1. GTDB lineage: Bacteria > Bacillota > Clostridia > Lachnospirales > Lachnospiraceae > RUG11977. The sequence continues at coordinate 15,414 of JAILGF010000153.1, forward strand.
TGTAAATGAGGGCGATGAGGTTAAGGTCGGAGATCTGGTGGCAAAGCTTGACGTTGAATCCCTTGAATCTGACAATGTGCAGATGAGGGAACAGCTTGAAAGAAACGATCTTCTCATGGCACAGGCCGATGAAATGATAGCCTTCTATGAGAAAAAGATAGAGACGCCCGGTATCAGCCTTTCGTCAAAGGAAAGTTACCTTTCAAAGCTTCAGAAGCTTCGTGAAAAGAGAAGAACCTACAGCGATGAGAACGATTTCAACAGGATAAAGATATCGGCCAACGAACAGCAGATAGAAGCCGGTTCTCTTTATGCCGGAATGGACGGTAACATTTCATTTATCAAGGATAACCTTGAAGGAAACACTTCCAGAGCAGGTGAGACTGTTATTACGATCCTCAACGCCAGTGTTTGCGGCTTCCAGGCCATGGACAGAAAAGCGGTTGAATATGTAAAATTAGGTGACAGGGTTCAGATAGTCACCAGCCTTGTCGGAGATGTATATGATGCTACGGTTACATCTATCGATGTTGATAAATCAAAGATCGTTTTCGAACTTGACCAGCCTGATTATTCGATAACAGTAGGAACCAGGGGAACCGTTAACATAGTACAGGGAGAAGCGGACGGAGTTCTGTCCCTTCCGAAATCCTGTGTCTTTGAGGGTGATGATTTCTGGTTTACCTACGTCTTAAACGGAAGCGTAAAGGAAATGAGAAAGATCGATATCGGACTTATCGGAAACGACTATGTAGAAGTAACCGGAGGAATCAGCGCGGACGATGTGGTTATCCTTCGTAAAAGCTGATAAAAGGTAAAGAGGTGCGTTACATGCTTAAAAAGTTTTTGCTTTTATTCATTCTTACAGGCTGTCTGGTGCTCAGTGCCTGCAGCGGTTCCGAAGATACGGAAGAGGACGAGATTGAACTTTTGGAACCTATGAATGCCAAAATAGAGACAACCTACGTGACAAAGATGGACATAAGCCAGGTAGAGCTTCATGACGGAGCAGTCATTCCTGCAATAGAAGAGTTCTCATTTGATGAAAACGGATATCTTTACGGTATATTCGTAAATCCCGGTGATAAGGTATATAAGGGTGACGTACTTGCCGGCCTTATGGGAAAGGATTACAGGACCATCACTGACTTGGAGGATGAGATAAAGGAACTCGAAAAACAGAAGGATAAGGACTATGCCGATTATGAAAAAGAACTTGAGATAGCAAAACTCAACGGCGGCGATACTTCCGAAAAAGAGCTCGAGATAAAGCAGAAAAAGGAACTTGCTGAATTTGACCTTCAGCAGAAGAAGGACAGACTGGCAGAACTCAAGGAAACCGATATAGGATATATTTATATAACGGCTCCTTATGACAGTGTTGTTGCTGCCGTATCCTCAGCAAGAGCAAACAGCTATGTATCAAAGGGAACCTCCGTGGTTGCATTGGAAACCGGTGAGGACCCCATGATAACATGTGATTATATGACGGAAACCAATGTAAATAAGTTCTATCAATGTTATGCCCTTGTCCGTGGACAGAGAATGGAGCTTGAATATGTTCCGTATACAAAGAATGAGCTTAAGGTTATCGTAAATAACGGAGTTTCACCTGTTTCAAGGTTTAAGCTTAAGGATATCGGTGATAAAGAGTTTTATGTAGGTGATTATGCAAGCGTCATAGTCGTAAAGAATTTCAGGGCAGATGTGCTTGCAATCCCCCAAAATGCCGTATATTCCGATTCTAACGGAGAATTTGTTTACGAGATAAAGGACGGCGAAAGAATCAGAAAATCGGTTGTTTTAGGACTTTCCGACAACGCTAACGTCGAGGTGGTAGAAGGTCTTGAGGAAGGAGCGAGAATCTATGTTAAGAGCTGATAGGAGATCGGGCTTTTGCAAAAAGCTCCTGTGCCTTACGCTTGTTCTTATATTGGCGATCATTCCCACTACGGGAGGTTCGGCTGCAGAGGATGATGTACTTTATTTCGGTGCATTGGACGAGAGCATAGCGCAGAACGTTAAAACTGCAACTGTAGAAAAGGGTGTATTCTTTGTAAACGGTGCTATTCCCGCAACTCTTGAATTTATGAGCAATCAGTGGGTATTTAATGATATCCGTGAAGGTACCGTTCATTTTCAGGAATTTCTTGTAAGCCCCGGAGATGTTGTTAAAAAGGGAGATCCTTTGGTAAGGATCAGCGTAACGGTCGATGAGATCGAAAAGGAAGAGGTTGAGCTTAACCTGGAAGCAGCTAAAAAGAACCTTGAAGAATATGTTGCCGATACCACACTGCTTCTCGATCAGTATAAGAAGGCATCTCAAACAGGATCGGAACGTGACAGAAAGCTGACATCACTTTCATATGAGAGACTTTTGGATACGTTCAGAACCGAAAAGGAAAAGCGTGAGAACCGTATAGATGAATATACCTTAAGACTTACGGAAATCGAAGGTCTTGAAGGAAGAGAGTATATCTATGCTCCCGTTGACGGAATTATCGGACAGTATATGAACAGGTTCAGGACCAATGAAGTTTTAGGTTACTGGCCCGCCTTATGTACAATAAACGATCCCACTAATGTAAGGATCGTTGTTGAGGGCGGCTCGGACGTTCTCCGTTACAATATGCCGGTCAGGATCATACAGTCAAACGGAAACAAGAACGTTGAGCTTACCGGTAGGGTTATAACCTTGAAGAGTGCGGCCAATTCGGTAAACCTTATGGCTCAGAATGATGTGATCGAGGTTTACGGCGATGCTTCGGCTTTCAATCCCGGCCGTGAGGTCAGTGTGCGTTTCGATAAGATATATGTCGAGGATGCGCTTATGGTTCCTAAAACAGCAATAAAATCCGATAAAAACGGCAGTTACGTGAATGTATATGTGAACGGTTTTTCGAGCAAACGCTATGTTGTTATCGGAGGAGCCGATTCCATGCGCAACTGGATAGTATCCGGTGTTAATGAAGGCGATATAGTTATTCTCGATCAATAAAAGGGCAAGGTACAAAAATAATGTTTCACTTAATGTTGCAGAAAATCCTGCATAAGAAATGGATGGCCGTCAGCCTTCTTATCGGTAATATCCTGCTGATAGCCATTGCGGTAAGCCATCCTATGTATCAGGCAGCTTCCCGGAACAGGATGCTTACGGATGAATTTACAAACTACATGAAGGATAACAATGCTTATCCCATGTTAATAGATGTAGAAGGCCTTATCAGAAAGCATGCGGGCAAAAGCGATACCGAGCGTATCCGTAATTTTGCCAATACTGTTGCAGAGCAGTTCGGTATCGGGGATGTACTTAAGGTCTGCGTGAGAAATCTCGTGGCAAGTGCCGGTACTCCCACCTCCCTCTATGACAGGGCAAGCTCCGAGATAAAGCTCATGATCGGCAGCATGTCCGATTTCGATCAACATACAGAGATAATTTCCGGAAGGATGTACTCCGAATCACTTTCCGAAGACGGTTATCTTGAAGCGGTTGTAAGTCAGAGCGCGATGGTCGATTACAGCCTTCTCGTAGGTGAGGAGATTACTTTTAAATCCTTGAAGTATGCCGAGAAGGAAATAGTTAAGGTAAGGATCGTCGGTGTTTATACAAACTCCGATGATAATGATAATTATTGGGTAAAATCACCGGATTATTACAATGCTCATCTTATCATCTCTCCCAAGGTGCTTGAAGAAGGCTTTATGGCCAACAATACCATAAAGTACAACGTAAACGAGCATTGGTACACATTGCTTGATTATACACAGCTTGAGCCCCAGCAGATAGACAACGTGATCGCAGTGACCGATAAAGCACTTGAAGAGAACAACGGTGTTTATTGCAATATGGCTGAGCCCGACTATATCGAGCTTCTGAAGGACTATGCAATAAAGGAAAAGCAGATTTCCGTAACGCTTGCAATACTTCAGGTTCCGGTTATTGTTCTGTTGTGTGCGTTCCTGTTCATGATCTCCAGACAGATGCTTGAAATGGAAGAGAACGAGATTGCCATCCTTAAATCAAGAGGTGCGGGACGTCTTCAGATCATATGGCTTTATTTCCTTCAGTCGATGTTCTTAAGCCTTGTCAGCTTCATTGTGGGACTTCCGCTTGGAAAACTTATATGTAAGATATTGGGTGCCTCAAGTGCATTCCTGGAATTCGGTTCAAGAAGAAGCCTTAAGGTTTCTTATTCAACGGACGTTCTTATATATGGCGGAATAGCAGTCGTTGTATCCATGATAATGACGCTGCTTCCCGTATTTAAGCGTTCGACCGCATCGATCGTTTCCGTTAAGCGTAAGCGTTCAAGACAGCAGAAGCCCCTGTGGCAGAAGCTTTTCCTTGACGTGATCATGCTTGGCGTGGCTATTTACGGTTATTATACATTTAAATCACGTGAGGATGAGCTTCTTATAAAGGTTATCAGCGGTGAGTCCCTTGACCCCCTGATCTTCTTAAGCTCTTCACTGTTTATTCTCGGTGCAGGTCTTTTCTCTCTGAGAATACACTCACTGCTTGTAAATCTGATATTCAGACTTGGAAAACGCGGCTGGAAGCCCGCAAGCTATACATCATTCCTACAGCTGATACGTACCGGCAGCAAACAGGCATTTATTATGGTATTCCTTGTGCTTACCGTTGCATTCGGTATGTTTAATACCACAATTGCAAGGACCATCCTTGCAAATGCTGAAAAGAACAATGATTACAATATCGGCGCGGATGTAGTTTTAAGGGAATTCTGGAGGGACAGCAGAGTATATGCCTCCCATGATCCTTCACAGGAAACCGAGGTATTCTACATTGAGCCCGATTCCGGAAAATATAACGATATTCCCGGTTTAAAGAGCATGGCCAAGGTTTACAGGTCTGAAAATACAATAGTAAAGACTGATAAAAAAGAGCAGCCCGTAACACTTTTCGGAATCAATACAAAGGATTTTGGCGAGACCACAAAGCTTGATAAAAATCTTCTTCCCTTTAAGTACAGGGAGTATCTGAATGTTCTTTCAAAGAATTCGGATGCCGTTCTTGTATCGATCAACTTTAGGGACAAGCTCGGAGTCAAGATCGGTGACCAGATTAGCTACAGCGTTACGGATGATCTGTTAAGCGGAAGCGGAACCGGTATTGTATACGGATTCTTTGATTACTGGCCCGGTTTCCAGAAGACCAAGGTTGTCGTTGCAGCTGACGGAACCTCAAAGAATGAAGAGCAGTACATGGTAGTTGCACATCTTTCGGCTGTTCAGGAAAAGGTCGGAGTATTCCCTTACGAGCTCTGGCTGAACATGGACGGAAATACCGAGGGTGTATATGATTTCATTAAGACCAATGAGATACAGCTTACCAAATTTGTGGATGCGGTTGAAAGCAAGGAAGCGATAAGCCGTGAGGCACTCTTCCAGGGCACCAACGGAATCCTTACAATGAGCTTTATAACAATACTGCTCATCTGCGGTATCGGTTATCTGATCTACTGGACTCTGTCGATACGTTCAAGAGAGCTTCTCTTTGGTATTTTCAGAGCTATGGGTATGGGAAAGAACGAAGTTATCCATATGCTTATCAACGAGCAGGTATTGACCGGCGTAGTTGCCATTGTATTCGGTCTGGTAATAGGCTGGATCTCTTCAAGGCTGTTTGTGCCCATTATCCAGATAGCATATTCGGCTACGGACAGATCGCTTCCTTTGGAACTTATCACAAGGAATTCAGATATGGCAAGGCTTCTGATCATAATCGGCCTTGTATTTGTGGCATGTCTTGCAGTTCTTATCAGACAGGTTTACAGCATGAAGATTTCACAGGCTTTGAAACTTGGTGAGGATTAATTACTATGAAATACATAATAGAAACTGAAAATGTAGATAGGGACTTCCCGATAGCCGGACGTGAGCCGGTTAAGGTTCTTAAAAAGGTTAGCGTAAAGATACCTGAAAAGAGCCTGACAATTTTAAGAGGCCCTTCAGGTTCGGGAAAGACCACACTTATGAATATCATCGGAGCACTCGATACTCCCACAGCCGGCAAGACCTTCTTTGACGGGCAGGAGATATCCTCGATGTCCGATACGGGCAGAGAAAAGCTGAGACGTAAGAACATCGGCTTTGTATTCCAGTCGGTATCGCTTATACCTATGATGACGGTGTATGAGAACGTCGAGTTCAGTCTTCGCCTTTCTGGTTACGAAGGAGACAGGAAAGCTAGAGTACAGCAGTGCTTAAAGATGGTCGGACTTCAAAACCGTGCCGACCATATGCCTCAGGAGCTTTCAGGCGGTGAACAGCAACGTGTAGCTATAGCGAGAGCGATAGCCCACAGACCGAGGGTAGTGTTTGCCGACGAGCCCACTGCAGAGCTTGACAGCCAGACAGCCATCACTGTTGTAAATATTTTTAAAAAGCTTGTCGCTGAAGAGGGCGTAACCATAGTTATGACCACGCATGACGTAGGACTTATGGATGCCGGAGATACCGTTTATACCATAGAGGACGGCTGTGTGGCTAACTGCGTAGTAAACAAAGAAGTGTAAATACAAGATCCCAAGATCTTATATTTGGAGGTTGAAATGGGAAAATCCGATAAAAAGGATAAAAATAAAAAGAATCTGCCAAACGGTCCGGAAGAAACGGTTGAAGGCAGTGCCGAGTCCATGTCCGCAATAACATCCGATATGGCTAACGAAGCTACTGACAACGACCTTGTTTCAGGTGAGAATGCACCGATGGTTTTGGCCGAAAACCTTGTAAAGATATATAAGACCTCGGAGCTTGAGGTACTTGCTCTTCAGGGACTTGATCTAAGGGTAGAACGCGGTGAGCTTACAGCCATCATCGGTAACAGCGGTTCCGGTAAATCGACATTCCTTAACATGCTCGGCGGACTTGATGAGCCGAGTGCCGGAAAGCTTTTTGTGGATGGTAAAAATCTGTTTAAGCTTTCACAGAAGGAAAAGGTTATTTACAAGCGTGATACGGTTGGCTTCGTATGGCAGAACAACGGAAGAAATCTTCTTCCGTTTATGAACGCCATGGAAAACATAATGACACCCATGCATCTGACCAGCGAGAAAAACAAGAAGGAGAGAGCTCTTGAACTCCTGGATCTGGTCGGAATGTCGCACAGGAAATTCAGCCGTATGAACCAGCTGTCAGGCGGTGAACAGCAGCGTATAGCAATTGCCATAGCGCTTGCCAATAAGCCTAAGCTGCTTCTGGCCGACGAGCCCACAGGTTCCGTTGACAGGAAAACGGCTGACTATATATTTGATCTGTTTAAGCGTCTTAACCAGGAGATGGGACAGACAATTATTATAGTTACCCATGATGTCGAGCTGTCAAAGAAGGTCGCGAGAGTTGTAGCCATCAGGGACGGCAAGATAAGCAGCGAGAGGATCTTAAAGGAGCATTACAGCAATCTCGGAAAAGGGGAGATCAACTGGATGGAGGAGGAGACTCAGGACGAATATTCCATCGTTGACAGGGCAGGACGTATCCAGATACCGAGAAATATGCTTGATTCGCTTGAACTTAAGGGCAACAAGATCAAGGTTACCTGCGAGGATAAGACCATCATGCTCCACAATCCGGATGACGAACAGCAATAGGTACAACGACAATTGTAGAATGACAATTATATAATTTTTCGAAAAAAATATTTGACAAATTTTATTTCTATGATATAATAGCCTATGTGCGCGAATTTTGGACGGAAAACATCAAGGAAGAAATTCCCCAGTTGATTTTTAAGGAGGTGTAAGAAATGGGAGCTATTTGCCCGAAAAACAGAACTTCTAAGGCAAGAAGAGACAGCCGTCGTGCTAATTGGAAGATGACTGCTCCGAACCTTGTAAAGTGCAGCAAGTGCGGTGCGCTTATGATGCCTCACAGAGTATGCAAGGCATGCGGATCTTATAACAAGAAAGAAATCATCTCTCAGGAAGCATAATTGCTTTAAGAAAGAGCATAAGCCGGGTTTTACCCGGCACTTTTGCTATATGCACGGCATATTGCGTCTATAGTGGAATGGATACCACGCAAGCTTCCGAAGCTTGTACTATGGGTTCGAATCCCATTAGACGCGTTAAAGGTCACGAAAGGTGACCTTTTATTTTTTTTTCTTGTGTCTTGACAGTATTTGTGCTATGATGATATTAAGTCAAAATTTGAACTGTAATAAATATGGAGGAGTGGTATATATGGGGTCTCTAATTCTTTCAGCAGGCTTCCTGGATCTGCCTAAGCCGGTAATAGTCACTATATCGTTAAGTGTCACGGCTGTATTAATGCTCGCCGTATTTGTTTTCTATATGTGGCGAAATCAGGAAAGATCGGCAGAGATAGCCCTTGAGGTTCAGCATATTACAAACGAGATAGGTGCCGGAATAGTTGATTTCATAGCCGGAAACGACGGCTATATCACCTATGCAAGTAAAGGCTTCTATTCCTTTTTGGGCTATACACCCGAGGAAGTGAAGGAACTTTATTCGAACGGCTTTTACAATCTGCTCGAGAAGCCTTATTCGGATACATTTAAAAACGCAAAGATAGACAGCTCCTTTAAGATCAAAGAGGAGATGAAAATACAGACTAAGTGGGGTCCTAAATGGGTTATCATTTCAGGAAATCCACTTCAGAGAAAGAAGATTTTCACAGTTTCCGTAGTGATAGTAGATATCACAAACGAAAAACTCCTGAATGAACAGATAGCCGTTCAGGAGGAAAGATACAGACTGGTTACCGAGCTTTCAAACGACGTAATATTTGACTACGTCATAGCCGACGACGTGTTTTCAATGTCGGAAAATTACAATTCCTTCTATTCGGGACCCGTTAAAATTCAGGAGTTTATAAAGGGTGAGCATTGGAACGACCCCTTCGTTGCTCCCGACGATTCGGAGAAATTTGCCGAGCTTTTCAGAATCCTTATTTCAAAGGGTGAAAACGTCGATGAGCAGCTCCGTATCAACAACGTTAACGGTGTATATGTATGGTGCCGTATCATAGCAATGCCCGTTAGGGATCATGAAGGAAACATAAAAGAAGTAATCGGAAAGATAATCAACATCGACCTTCATAAGAAGGAGCTTGCACGCCTCGAGACAAAGGCTATGAGGGATCCTTTGACGGGAGCTCTCAACAAGGAGTACACAAAGGTATTTATCGAGCGGTACATGGATGAAAATCCCGACAAGAACGGTATGCTCTTTGTTGTGGATATTGATAAATTTAAGGAAGTTAACGATACCTATGGTCACATCGTGGGAGATAACATAATTATCGAGGTTGTAAAGGCCATCACAAGATCCTTCCGTTCGAGTGATATCGTCGGACGTATAGGCGGCGATGAATTCGTTGTTTTTGCTTGCAACGTACAGAAGAAGGAAGATCAGATAAAGCAGGCACAGAAGCTTCACGGAGTATTGCGCCAGCCCGTTGAGGTAAACGGAAAGGTAATACATAAATCCGCAAGTATCGGTGTTGCAATGTTCCCCGATCATGGTTCAACATACGAAAGACTGGTTGAATGTGCGGATAAAGCTCTGTATGCCGTAAAGGGAAGCGGTAGGGATGCTTTTATCATGTATGACGAATCCTTTGAAAGAGTAAAGAGGGATTGATATTTGAACGGTACTATATATTTTGACAACGCGGCAACCACACGGACGGATGAGAGAGTTCTTGAGGCCATGCTCCCGTTTATGAGGGAAGCCTACGGAAATCCATCGGGAAAGTATTCCTTAGGATATGAAGCAAGAAAGGCGGTTAATTCCGCACGTTCATCGGCAGCGCAGCTTATAAATGCCGAACCCGACGAGATTTATTTTACCTCCTCGGGAACCGAAGGAAACAATACGATAATAAAATCCGTAACGGATCTGGCAGGAGCGGGTACAAAGAACATATATTCTACAGCTATAGAACATAAGTCCGTGCTTAATTCGGTTAATGCCCTGGAAGGAAAAGGGGCACGCTTGGGATTATTGCAGCCGGGTACTGACGGTTACGTTTTCCCGGAGGAACTTGAAAGAAAACTGGCCGGCAGCCCTAAAGCTAACGAAGGCTTCATTAACGGAATTGTTTCTGTAATGCTTGTAAACAATGAAACCGGGAGTGTTCAGCCGGTTAAGGAACTTTGCGATATAGCTCATCGGTACGGATATCTGTTTCATACCGATGCGGTACAGGCTGCAGGGCATATGGATATCAATGTAAAGGAAATGGGAGCGGATTTTTTGACCGTGAGCGGACATAAGCTCTACGGACCGAAAGGTACTGGGTTTATTTTCGTAAAAAGGGGTATCCGTATAAAGCCATATATGGACGGGGGCGGACAGGAACGAGGCTTGCGCTCGGGAACCGAAAACGTTCCGGGAATTGTGGGACTTGGAAAGGCCTGCGAGATCGCTCTTTCGGAAATGAAAGAGAACGAAAAAAAAGAAAGGGAAACAGGCAGCTTTTTAAAACAATCCCTTTTGGAAACAATTCCCGACATAAGCTTCAACGGTACCGGTGACAGGATAATAAACGTTTCCTTTAAAGGAATAAACGGAACGTCCCTTGCACTCAGACTTGATATGGAACACATCTGTGTATCCACGGGAGCTGCCTGCAGCATGGGGACCGATGAGCGTTCACATGTTTTGACTGCCATGGGACTCAGTGCCGAAGAGATCGATTCATCGATAAGAATAAGCATAGGCAGATATAATACCAGGGAAGAAGCGGAGTATGTCGTAGGCAAAATAGCCGGGATCGTGTCGGAACTCAGAAGCCTTGGTTCTTTATAGTTTTTTAATCGATAATTAATGGTTGCAATAAAGGAAAAGTGTTATGATATTATACGATGTTCATCTTCACAGCAGGTTTTCAACGGATTCTCGGGAAGAACCTGAAAACATCGCAGAAACAGCGATATCAAAAGGTCTTAGGGGAATATGCTTTACGGATCATATGGATCTGTATTTCCCCGAGGAGTGCTCAAAAAAATCCGGAGGGGACTTTACATTTGACCTTGATGGATATTTTGAAGAGCTGGATGAACTTAAAGCTAAATACAGAAACAGACTTGATATCCGTATAGGAATGGAGATCGGATTAAGAAATGAGACGGAGCTAAAAAGTAAGGTGGTCTCAGGCTATGAAGAAATGCTTAATAAGTACCCGTTTGATTTTATAATAGGTTCAACGCACTGCCTGGAGAACATCGATCCTTACTGGGAGGAGTATTGGTATGGAAGAACAGCAGAAGAAGGGCTTGACAGATATTTTGATGCCATTGATCAAAATGTTTCTGACAGCTGTCTGTTTGACACCGTTGGTCATCTTGATTATCTTGTTCGTTATGTTTCGGAAGAAGCGTGCTTAAGAAGCGCTGAAGCTAAAGGATTGGCAGGGATATGTCATTCCGGTTCATTAAAGAGGCTTTACGGGAGGGAGATATATACCCCGGCCGATTTCTCCGATAGGATAGACAGCATATTAAAGAAAATAATAGATGACGGGAAGGCTCTGGAAATAAACAGCGCGGGGTTGAAATACGGCCTGGGCTTTGCACATCCCAAAGAAGAAATACTCAAAAGATACAGGGAGCTTGGAGGAGAGCTTATAACCATAGGCTCCGATGCTCATATCGCGGAGCATCTTGCATATGATTTTGATACGGTCCGAGAGATGCTGATCTATCTGGGATATAAGTATTATTTTATTTATAATGAAAGAAAATCCGAAGGCATCACACTGCAATAACCGGCATGCCCGAAGATAAGGTGTAAGTAATAATGGCTTTTGACGGAATTACAATAGCAAATATAGTCCGTGACATGAAGGAAAAGCTTGTCGGAGGCAGGATACTCAAAATCCAGCAGCCCGAAAAGGACGAGCTTATCATCACGATAAAGAATTATGATCAGTATCTGCTTTTTATATCGGCGGATGCGAGCTTGCCGCTTATATATCTGAGTTCTTCAAAAAAGGAAGCACCCATGACGGCGCCGAACTTTTGCATGCTGCTCAGGAAGTATATAGGAACGGCAAGAGTTGTAGATGTATACCAGCCCGATTTTGAGCGAGTGGTCGTAATAGTATTGGAGCACCTCGACGAAATGGGTGATGTTTGCCGCAAGAAACTGATCGTGGAGATAATGGGCAAGCACAGTAATATCATCTTTTGTCAGGATGAGGAAGATAAAACAAAGATCATTGACAGCATAAAGCATGTTTCGGCAGCATTGAGCTCCGTAAGAGAGGTACTTCCCGGAAGGGAATACTTCATACCGAAGCAGGCGGATAAAAAGAATCCTCTTTTAATTACGGAGGAGGAATTTGTAAGCACCATAGGCGGATATCCGGACAGCCTCGGAAAAGCCGTATATATGAGCCTTACCGGGTTTAGTCCCGTTATGGCAAACGAGCTTCTTTACAGGGCAGGCTTCGATATTGATGTAAATGTTAAGGAAATTTCCCGAGATATGCTTATACACCTGTATAAGCGTTTCTTAGAGATGATAAGCATCATCAAAAACGGGGAATTTTCTCCGTGCATATGCTATGAGGGTAAGCAGGACAATATGGCAGCCGATCGTCAGGAGGTTTTAAAGCCTATTGAATTTTCGGCGTTGAAGCTCACAATGTATGGCGATTCCGATGCCATGACGATCGTAGACTATGACAGCATAAGTCGGTGCCTTGAGGATTATTATGCGAAAAAGAACGCGGTAACCAACATGCGTCAGAAATCCTCTGATCTAAGAAGAGTGGTTTCAAATGCAATCGAAAGGACGGCTAAAAAGCTTGAAATACAGCAAAAACAGCTGAAGGATACCGAAAAACGCGAAAAATTTAAACTGTACGGAGAACTGCTGACCACATATGGATACAATCTTGAGGAAGGGCAGAAGGAGTGCATTTTAAACAACTATTACACGGGTGAGGACATAAAGGTTCCGCTCGATGAAACAATAAGTCCCCTTGAGAATGCAAAAAAATATTTTGAAAAATATTCAAAGCTGAAGCGTACCTATGAAGCCGTATCTGTTCAGCTGAAAGCCGCTGAGGAAGAGCTTGAACATCTTGAATCGGTCAGCGTTGCTTTAGGAATGGCCGAATGCTCCGATGATCTTGACGTTATCAAGAATGAGCTTATAGAATGCGGTTATATAAAGGGCCGGAATATTTATTCCGTAAAGGGCGGGACTAACAGAAAGAACGGAAGAAAAGGCTCCGGAAACGGAAAGAATGCCGGAAACCGCGAAAAATCAAAGCCTCTGCATTATGTAACCGAGGACGGATTTCATCTGTATGTCGGAAAGAACAATTACCAGAATGATGAGCTTACCTTCAAGGTGGCCGGAAATAATGACTGGTGGTTTCATGCAAAGAAAAATGCCGGATCCCATGTTATCGTAAAGACGGAAGGCAGGGAGCTTCCCGATAAAGTATTTGAACAGGCCGCTTCCCTTGCGGCGTATTATTCCAAGGCACAGGAAAATACAAAAACCGATGTGGACTATCTTAAGCGCAAGGATGTCAAAAAGCCGAACGGTGCAAAGCCAGGATTTGTGGTCTATTACACGAATTATTCTATGACGGTGGCACCCAAGATCGATGGATTAACTTTGGTATCGTCCTGAACGAAGTGAAGGATCTTTTAAACACATAAAATAATCAAAAGAGTTATACTCGGAGAATTTGAAAATGATCGACAAGTTGGAGAAAAAATTCGGCAAATATGCCATAAGAGGACTTATGAAATATGTCATAATCCTCTATGCAGTCGGATTTATAATTAATGCTATAAACGGTGATCTGTATTACAGCTGGCTGATGCTGGATATAGATAAACTGCTTGAAGGACAGGTCTGGAGGCTTATTACATTTATTATACAGCCGGTTGACCTGAACAATATTTTCAGGGTATTCCTGATGCTGTATGTCAACTTCCTGTTCGGAACCATGCTTGAGAGCATGTGGGGTTCGTTCAGGTTCAACTTATACTATTTTTCCGGAATATTTTTCAATATACTCGCAGTTGTGGCAATCTACATTTTTACCAAGTTCGTTGTCGGTTACGGAATAAGCTTCCCCATCGATCTGTCATACCTGCATCTTACGCTGTTTATGGCATTTGCCGTAACCTTCCCCGAAACCCGCTTTGGATTCAGAATTGGCGAAGGAGGAGGTATAAGCTGGTTTGTCATAGTATATCTTCTTGCGGTTGCGATCGATGTCGGGCAGGCATTTACCGTAAGCGCTTATTACGGAATGATTACCTTAGTTTCAAGTCTTGTATGGATCGGTATATTCTGCATGGGACCTAAGGGCAAACATCTTGCCATAGCTTATACGGTACTTATCGGAGTGGAAATTGTCAGGGCATTTATTGAAGGCGGGCGTATTTACGGCTTTATGGTCCTTATCGCCATAGGATTTTCAATGCTCAATTTCCTGTTATTCTTTATCAGTTTGAAAAAGAAGGGATTTGCTCCGATGAATCCTGCAAGAAGGCATTTCCAGCAGGCTATGAGGAGCAGACCTTCGGGCAGTGCAAGATCTTCGTCTGCAGGTGAAAACGGAAAGGTTATCCATATCTACAGGCCCTCTGAAGCAAAGGCAATCCATAAATGCGCCGTATGCGGCAGGACCGAAAAGGACGATGACAGACTGGAATTCAGATATTGCAGCAAATGTAACGGCGAATACGAGTACTGCAGTGACCATCTTTACACACATGAGCATAAAACCTGACAGGGGTATGAAAAACAATGCTAGCAAAGGATCTTAAGCTGATATTCAGTGATAAAAAAATGATCATCCTGCTTATAGCTCTTCTGGGACTTTCTGCAATAGGAATCATTTTCTGTGTCAAGGAGACCAAGGGACCGGCTGTAAAATTCGGAATTGCGGATGAAGATCAGACGGAATATACGGCTCTGATTAATACATATTTTGACGAGAATCCGGTATTCAGCTCATATTTCAATGTTATAAGAGGAACCCGGGAAGAGCTTGAGGAAAGCTTTGAAAAGGGTGAGCTTGATATGTATCTGGTCATCCCCAAGGATTTTACCGAAAATCTGTCGGACATCATTAATATGCCGATAGAAGGCAGGATCAACAGTACGGACAAGACCTCGGCAGTTCTTCTGACAAACCTTGCCGATTCATATTCGGATTATATCTCATCAGTTGAGATGAACTGTCAGGGACTGGCTGATATAATGAGGGCGGAAGGATATGAATATTCCGACGTTCATGACATGAACGTAAAGATTTCATACGAGCTGCTTTTTACCGCTCTGGGAAAGGATTCCTTCTTTAAAAGAAAGACAATAGAGCGCTTTGAAGGAATATCCCTGATAAATTATTATGTATATGCAGGTATGATACTGCTTATTCTTTATGCCGGACTGCTGGCAGGCTTAAAGACCTTAAAGGAAAAACTCGGAAAGGTCGGCGACAGGCTTGTATCCGCGGGCATCGGCAGGACACGGATGATAGCGTCAAATTTCATGGCGTTCCTTATAGTATACGGTTTTATAATGCTTATCGCAGTAGGGCTTATTTCTCTGCTCGGTGCATTAAACATTCCGTTCAGGGCCATTCTGTTCATCTTCGGGGCAATAGCCGTATCATGCATTATTTTCATGCTTATAGCCAGATTAATGAATTCCGTATCGGGATATATGGTTCTCGGAAATATGCTCATACTGTTCATGACTATAGCAGGAGGCGGTATAATCCCCATTATGTATCTTCCCGAGGGAGTTATCTCGGTAGCAAGATTTACCCCGACCTATTGGTTCATCAAACTTATTCTTAAAGCGGGGGTATGATATGAACAGATTTGTTTTACGACTGAAGATCTGCTTAAGGGCAAGGACGGCAGGAATCTGCTACATAATTTCCGCAATAGTGATGATGGCTCTTTTGCTTTCTCTTGACAGTGCCGGAGAAGAGCGAAGTGCAATACCCGTAGGGCTGGTCATAAACGATGAAAGCCCGGAGGCAGAAGCACTTGCCGCAAGCATGCAGGATACTCCGTCAATGTACGTTAGTATCGGGACCCTTGACGAAATGAACGAACAGCTTCTTGACGGTCTTATCAACTGTATTTTCGTTATAGAAGAGGGGTTCGGAGAGAAAATCCGCATGGGATACCCTGACGAAATCGTAACTGTTATTTCCGGTGAGGATGATAAAATATCCGTCATACTCAGCGACATAACGGGCGGAAAGATGCTGTACGATATCTGTGTTAACAAGGGCTACCGTGCTTATTCAAGTCTTGGTGAAAAGAGCACCATGACTAAACAGCAGTATTTTGATTATATAGACAGCATAAAGGACGACCCGATATATAAATTCTCGTTTGACATCAAATACGAGGATGTGGCCTCAAAGAAGATAGAGGAAAAAGAAGTTACAAACGGCATGATCTACAAGCAGATGATAGCCGGCATGATGGCAATGCTTCTCTGCCTTATGGCGTTTGTTTCATGCAACTGCTTCTGCTTGGAATACGAGAACGGAGTGGCTTACAGATTAAAAGAACTGCCCGGAAATAAACTTCCTTCGGAAGTTATGGACTTTTTGGGAATTTTCGTGTATACTTTACCTTTAGGGTTGGTTTCCGGATTCCTGTTCTCTGATATAAAGGGCATATTGTACAGTCTGGTATATCTGTTTATCATGTGCGTGGTATGTACCTTGGTATCGAAAGGGATCAAAAAGACAGAGTCCTATCAGATAGCGGGAGCCGTATTGGTCATAGGTCTCGGAGTACTGGGTTTCGTAAGCGTTTTTTCGGGGATCATCGGAGGTCCGGAGTTCCTGAAATATACGCCTAATGCTATATATATAGATCTTCTTGTATAAAAAACTCTATAGTTTGTTTTGGAGGAAACGGTTTTGAACGATCAGCTTGAAAAATGCTATTTTGAACTGGCCTTTACCGAGCTTGCGATGGATTACTATTCGTTAAAGGAACGTGATAAAGAGCTTGAAGGCGAAAAAGGATTTGAAAGATCGAACGATATAAGATTCCGCCTTGAGACACTTATCAAAGGGTGCTTCGAGGATTTCGAAGGCTTGAGCTCCTTGGGAAGCAGGGCTGAAGAATTAAGGGCCGAACTGAAAAACAAGGTTGAAATCCTTGTTCGCAAAATAGATAGGCTGGAGCTGGAGCATTACGTTGAAATCCGTAAGGAGGTTCCGGACGAAAAACCGGAATATGCCGATGATGACGATGCAGCAAGAGCGGTTCTTCGGAGCATATTCGGAGTGAATGACAACACCCTGATAAACGAGCGTATAAGGATGGCAGTTTACGAGCTACCCGTAAGGATGACAAAAGTAAGATTTTATGATATACTGAAAAACAGTCTTAAGATTTATATCGGTATTAGTTCCGATGTACTTGCGCGCATGATGTATATGCTGTACAGTACCTCAGGATTAAAGGGAGATGAGGAATTTGCCGGTGAGGATATTACAAAAGCCGATGTATCCCTTTTACAGGAAGAATATGATTACTTGAACGATCTTGCTTCGATCTGCAACTATATATGTGTTCTGGGAAGAGTTAGTGACAACATAAGGAACGAAGGAAGAAAAAAAGTAGAGGACCTTTTAAAACTGATAGAAGCATCGTCAGGCTTGGATGAGAAGTCAAATGCCGATGAGGCAGAGAAAATACTGTCACGTCTTGAAGGTATCCTTGAGGAGCTTTCCGAAAGGAGACTGGTTCTTGAAGCAAAGCTTGAAAGCTATCTTGAATCCGGAAGCAGACCCGATGAAGAAGCAGTAAAGCTTGAAAGCATGAGAAGACTGATGTCGAGTTCCGTATATGCCGAGCTTGAGGCGGACAGCTTCGGGAACGCCGATGAAAAAGAGGTCGATTCGGCATTTGAAAGATTCTCCGAAGAACTTGACAAGGCGTTTAAGACCGGAAACAGGGCGCTTAACCGCGCAAGACAGGCGGCTGTACTTTCAACACTTCCCGTATTTTTCAATTCAAAAGCGGATGTAATGAATTATGTACGTGAATCTTTATCCGCATGCAGCAATGTTCATGAGAAAAACACTGCGGTATCAAAGATTCTTTCAATGGAGTTCTGATATGATCATGTGGAGCAGCAGGCTGTTCGTGTCGGACAGCATAAAGGAAAAGAAATTAAACAAGATCAAAAAAAAGCTCGAAAAGCCGGATAAGCTCAGATTCGGTGCGCATCTTATCACACTGAATACCAACGGCAAGGATCTGTTTGACATTTACAATATCCTTTTCTTTCCTGCGCGTCATTTCAAAAAAGAGGCCTACGATGTAAAAATCATCGGAGTTGCCGGTAAAGAAGAGGAAGCGAAGGAGCTTGCGGGCGGAGTGATCGCAAAGCTCGTTAAAGAGGGAGTGGAGCTTACTCCCGAAGGGATAAAAGGTTATTTCAAAGAAGATTTCTGATATAGAAAAGGCAGGAGCAGACAATGCTTACGGTTATTCTTACTATATTGAAAATAATAGGAATAATACTTGCGGTACTGATAGGATTGGTACTGCTTATTGTGCTGCTTGTCGGATTTGTTCCCATACGTTATAAAGCGAGCGGCGAATATCCTTACGAAGGACGGATGAATGAGGAAGTGGTAAGTAAGCGAAAACGTGCTGCCTTGATGAACAAGGTAAAAGCGTCCGATGAAAAAACGGAGGACGAGTTCGGAGAAGATGTAAAAGAACTAAAAATAAGAGTCAACGCAGTTGTTTCGTGGCTTTTGCATATAGTTCATGTTTCGGTTGACATGGACAGTACCGGACTCATTATCACGGCAAGACTATTCGGTTTTAAAATATATTCTACAGATCCCGAAACGGTAAAAAAGAAGGAAGAAAAGCGTAAGAAAAAAGAAGAAAAAGCACGATTAAAGGCAGAGAAAAACGGCAAAAAAGAAGAGAAAAACGAAGAGCCGGAAGAAATAACGGAAATTGAGAAAACAGAAAAATCAGAGGACGAAAAAGAGAAAAAAGAATCCACCGAGGTTGTAAAAACCGAAGGGGATAAAGAAAGCAAGGAAGACAATACAGAAAAAGATATAGAAGATAAAGAAAGCAATAAGGAAGAAAACAAAGAAGAAAATAAAGATAAAACCGAGAAAGAAGAACCCGAGAAATTATCTTTTATAGAAAAAATACAGAATAAATTTGAAGGCATTAAGAATAAGCTTGCATCACTAAAGAAAAAGAAGGATTATATCCTTGATATGAAGGATGATAAGCGTGTAAGGAACGGAATAAGCTACGCGAAGGATAAGCTGTTCCTGATAATAAAGAGAGTACTTCCGAAGAAACTTGAAGGAAGGGTTGCCTTTGGTATGGAGGATCCGTCAACCACAGGTAAAATAACCGCCGGTGCATGCCTTTTCTACTGCTTGTGGGGCAATCACTTTACATTAGAGCCTGACTTCGATAACAAAAAACTCGAAGCAGACGTATCCTTAAAGGGAAGGATAGTTTTGGCATTGCTTGTTATACCGGCCTTAAAGGTCTGGTTTAATAAGGATATAAAATACATCCGCAAAAAGGTGGGTGGATTTAAAAAACTGTAAATTATTTATCGTTTCGAACGGGGACGGTAACAGAAATTAAAAAAGGAGAAAAAGAGTTATGGCAGACAACAATTTCAATGAGACAGTGGTTTCGTTATTTAAGGGAATGGATTCATTCATTTCTACCAAAACCGTAGTCGGTGAAACTATTAAGCTGGATGACGGTACCATGCTTCTTCCTTTGGTAGACGTTAGCTTCGGTGTAGCTGCGGGCGCAACCTCCAAAAAGGAAAAGAACAGCGACGGCGCAGGCGGAGGAATGGGCGGAAAGATATCTCCCAATTCGGTTCTTGTTATCAAGGATGGACAGTGCAAGCTTGTCAGCGTTAAGAGCACCGACGTTGTTTCAAAGGTTATCGATATGGTACCCAATGTGATCGACAAATTCAAGAAGTCTCCCAAAGACAAGGCAGACGAAAAGGAAATGGTAAAGAAGGGCGAGGAATACCTCAAGGAACAGGTTGAAGAATAATTATGAAGAAAAATAATAAGTTTTTAAGAACGGCCGCTGTTATTCTGTCGGTCGTTATGGTTTTATTCTCTTTTTCGGGATGTGATGTTCTCGATGAGGGTATGGAAAACGGACCTGATTCAGGATATTATGGCAATACGGACAGTTATTCGGATAATAATAGCACTGATAAGGGCTTGCTGGACGATCTTCTTGATATATTCGGCGATGACTCGGGATATGATTCCGGATATTATGATGATGACGATGATTACGATTACTCCCAGGGATCGAGCAGTTCAGACGGTGACGATCTGATGAGCATTCTGTTTGATTCATTCTTCGGAGGAAGCTCCTCTGATTACGGCTGGGGCGAGTCAAGCTACAGCGGTGGAAATGACAACTACACAGGCAGCGGTTCATCATTTGAATATGCCGATCTTAGCGATATAAGTTCCGGTTCAGGTAAATTTACCGTATTGGTATATATGATCGGCTCAAACCTTGAAACCGACGGCGGATGCGGAACCATGGATATCCAGGAGATGATCGATGCAAAGGTCGATGATAACGTAAATATTATCCTTGAAGCCGGCGGAGCAAAGAAATGGCAGAATTCCGTAATGTCAAACGGAAAGGCCGGAAGATATAAGATTACAGGCAAGGGTATCCAGGTGCTTGATGCAGGCTCCAAAAAGAGCATGGTTGAGACTTCGGAGCTGAAGGATTTCATCAAATACGGTGTCAGCAATTTCCCTGCCGACAGATATGCACTTATATTCTGGGATCACGGCGGAGCAACACTTGCAGGCTTCGGAACGGACGAAATGTTCTCCGGTGAACTTTCAACGGATGAAATTTCACAGGTATTGAACAACTCAGGCGTACATTTTGATTTTGTCGGATTTGATGCATGTCTTATGCAAAATATCGAGACTGCATACTCTCTTAAGGATTGTGCCGATTACCTTATCGCATCCGAAGAAGAAGAGCCCGGATACGGCTGGCATTACACAGGCTTCCTTAAGGCCCTCAGCAAGAATCCTTCCTTAGAGATGACGAGACTGGGAGCGATCATTGTTGATGATTTTGTTGCTTCAAACGGAAGGGATGACGTATCATTAAGCGTTATCGATCTTAAGAAGATTGAAAATATTTATATTAAGATGGCAACCCTTTTTGCTAACGGAAGCAAGGAAATATATGCAGGAAATTATCGTACTCTTTCGAAGGCAAGAAAGAATTCAAAGGGTTACGGCGGAAACAGCTTCGACCAGATAGATATCATCGATTTCTGTAATAAATGCGGACTTGACGGTGCAGATGACGTGGTATCGGCGGTTAAATCAGCTGTTGTTTACGAGAAGACAAATATTGACAGGACCAATGGTCTTGCCATGTATTTCCCTTATGATTATCCGAGCTATTACAACAGCGTATTGAAGCAGTTAAAGAGCTTCGGCATGAACAATAAGAGCTATTACGGATTCTTTGATAACCTGCTTTCAAGCAGATCGGGCGGTACGGGCTCCAGATCGATGAAGCCCATCGAGGTTCAGACCGGTTATATCGAAGAAGACACTTCCGAGGATCTTACAACAGAAGACTGGTATGTACCTGAAGTTGCAGAGGCTGAAACACCCGTTACGTTTGATCTTGATGAAGACGGACTGCTGATCCTCAGAGAATCGGGAGAAAATTTCATCGTAAAGATTACTGACGAACAATATGACGCAATGGCGTTTGCAGACATCGGAGTATTTCTTGATGACGGTGAAGGATATATCGATCTCGGAAATGATTCGCTCGTAGAGTATGATGAAAACGGTGACCTTGTACTTGCATACAATTCCGTATGGGTTGCCATAGACGGAAATATAGTTCCTTTCTATATTATTGATGAAGGATACGATGCATACGGAAAGTGGTATTCTTACGGTGCGGTTGATGCCGAATTCACAAGTGCGAGAACCGGCGAAACACGTGATATTGAAATAATACTCTGCTGGGATGAGGATCATGACGGCGGTTATGTAAAGGGTTACAGAACTGCATCGGACAGCGAAGCACCTTCACAGGCTGAGAGAAGCGTTACACAGTTTGTCAAGGGTGATAAGATACAATTCGTTTGTGAGTATTATACTTATGACGGTGAATATGACGATTGTTATTATCTCCATGAGCCCATCATTGTCAATAAGGCTTTAAAAGTTACATATGATGATCTTGACGGTTATGATGTTCTTGTTTACGGACACATCAAAGACCTTTACGGCAATGATTATTACACCGAATTCTTCTTTGTTGAGGGATAATAAAAAAAGTGCTTGCATTATTTTTTAAGTTGTGATAGAATGCAATATGTTTGAGGCTCGATAGCCAAATATGTGTGTTAAGGAGGTGTTTATCATGGCTAAATGCGCAATTTGTGAGAAGGAAAATAGATTCGGACATCAGCTGAGCTATTCAAGAAGCCACGTTTCGAGACGTGCAAACAGAATGTGGAAGACAAATGTAAAGTCAGTAAGAGTTAAGACAGCGGGCGGAACACAGAAGATGTATGTATGTACAGCTTGTTTAAGGTCCGGAAAAGTTGAACGTGCTTAATTTCCACAAAGTACGAAATAATTAAAATCAAGGGCATGCGCTTTTTACGGAGTGCATGCCTTTTTTCGGAGAAAGATATGGGAGCAGAAATACACAATTGGAAAGAAGAATTGATGTCGGAGTATAATAGTCAATATTATTCGGATCTGACGGAATTTTTAAAAAACGAATATAACACAAAAATAATATATCCTCCCGCAAAAGATATATTTAATGCATTACGTTTTACACCTTTAAATAATGTAAAAGTTGTAATATTGGGACAGGATCCTTACCATGAACCTAACCAGGCGCACGGCCTTGCTTTTTCGGTTCTTCCGGGAAATCAGGCACCGCCTTCGCTTGAAAATATTTATAAGGAATTAAAGGATGATTGCGGGTGTTATATTCCCAATAACGGGTATTTAAAAAAATGGGCCGATCAGGGAGTTTTATTATTAAATACTGTTTTAACCGTTCGTGCTCATTATGCAAATACGCATGCGGGACACGGTTGGGAAAGATTTACCGATGCGGTGATAAAAACCGTAAATAATGAAAGCCGTCCGATAGTTTTTATGTTATGGGGTTCACCCGCACAGAAAAAAACAGCGTTGCTGAACAATCCGAAACACCTTGTTTTAACTGCTCCTCATCCAAGTCCGCTTTCTGCATACAGAGGCTTTTTCGGATGTAAACATTTTAGTCGTGCAAATGAATTTTTAAAGGAAAATGGCTTAAAACCTATTGATTGGCAGATTGAAAATATATAATTAATTGTTGACAATTCAAATAATAGATGATATTATCCATGTATAAATCTAATGATTTATTGTGCAGTATTGCGAAAAAAGGAATTATTTATAACTCTTTTTTTGGCAATGTCGCATATTTACATTTAATTAATACAGTGATATAATTCCACTGTATATTTTTCCTTATATTATTATGGAGGGCGTTATGAAGTACGAAGAGATTGTTGCAAAAGTTAAAAAGGCTTATGCAAAAGCTGACACTGCACTTGTTGATGAGCATCTTGCAGTTCAGGTCGATGTAACAGGTGAAGGCGAAGGCGCCTTCTATATTGAAGTTGCTGACGGAAAGATCAATGTTGAACCTTGGGAATATCTTGATCATGATTTCAAGATTCAGTGTACTGCAGAAGAAATTATTGCGATCGCTGAAGGCAAGAAGAAACTTGGTGCTGAGGTTGAATCAGGAAATGTTTATATTTCACGTAACTTTGACAAGGTTGCTGTATTCGATCTGATCGTAGCAAAGAAGGCAGCTGCTAAGAAGCCCGCTGCAAAGAAGGCTGAGCCTGCTAAGAAGGCTGAGAAGAAGCCTGCAAAGAAAGAAACCGTTAAGGCTGAGAAGGCTCCTAAGGCTAAGAAGGAAACCGCTAAGGCTCCCAAGGCTGAGGCTCCCGCTGATAAGAAGAAGCCCGGAAGAAAGCCCAAGACAGAAGCTAAAGCTGTTGAGGCTCCTAAGGCTGCTGAAGCTGCAGAAGTTAAGGCTCCCGTTGAGAAGAAGAAGCCCGGCAGAAAAGCTAAGGCTGCAGAAGTTAAGGCTTGATAGTAGTTTTATGATAATTAAAGGCTACGGTTTTTCCGTAGCTTTTTTCTTTAGTATATAAGATTTTCATCCTTAAGAGTTGACTTAAAAAATTGAAAGTGTTAAAATATCATATTAGTTATTAAATAAATATATCAATTAATAATCTGTATCATCATAGAAAAGATTAGGAGAAAAAACTATGGATGAAGAAATCATAGAAATAGCGGAACGTATTGCAGGTTTGAGAGATGCCTGTGGATACACTCAGGAAGAGTTTGCAAAAGAGCTGGGTATAGATATTGATACATATAAAGAATATGAATCAACCGGTAAAAACGTTCCTATCAGTACAATTTATCAGATATCGAAATTATGCAATGTGGATTTCGCGGAAATACTTACGGGCGAGTCTGCAAAGCTTGATACATATCATGTGGTTAGAAAAGGTCAGGGACAGGTAATAGACAGAATTCCCGGTTATTATTTTAAAGACCTTGCTTTCAGATTTACAAAGAAAATAATGCAGCCGCTTCTTGTTACCATTGATCCTTCGGACAAGCCCGTCGATCTGGTTACACATAAAGGAGAGGAGTTTAACCTTTGCCTTAAGGGTAAAGTAACAGTTGTAATAGGAACCAAGGACATAGTTTTAGAGGAAGGCGACAGCATATATTTTAATCCCAATATCCCTCACGGACAGCGCTGCGCCGGCGATGAGCCTGCTACATTCCTTACGGTGATCACAGAAATATGAAAATAAATTTTCATACTTCACTCTGTGTCGTAAAAATCACTCCACAGAGTTGCAAACGCGCCTTACGGCGCAATGCCGGGTGTGAAAGCCCTGAGACAATCAGAGGGGCGGTTCTCTGATTGAAAATCTGTTATTGACACAATTCAGTGATTTATTATATGTCATCCTGAACGAAGTGAAGGATCTTTTGTTTTTGTGATGATATGAAATATTAAAATAATTCCGTAAGAAAAAAGTAGGAGGACTATCATGTTAGAGAAGTTTCTTCCTCGTATAGATTTCGACTCATACGAGGATTTTAAGGAAAATTACAAGGTTAACGTACCGGAGGATTTCAACTTCGGTTTTGATATCGTAGACGGATGGGCAAAGGAAAAGCCTGAGAACCGTGCTCTTGTATGGTGCGATGACGACGGTGAGGAAAAGACATTTACCTTTGCTGAAATGAGTAAGCTTTCAAATAAGGCGGCAAATTATTTTAAGAGCCTGGGACTTCATAAAGGCTGTGTAGTTATGATGATACTGCGCCGAAGATATGAATACTGGATATGTGCAACAGCCCTTATCAAGATGGGTGTCATTATTATCCCCGGAACTCTGCAGCTTACAACCCATGACCTGGTATACAGAGCAAAGGCTGCAAACATCGAGATGTTCATCGGTATCGATGATGATTTCGTAGTAGAGCAGATTGAAAATACCGTAAAGGAAGTACCCGAAGTAAAGAACATTATGCTTGTAAACGGGCACAGAGACGGCTGGCTGAATCTTCATGACGGAATGGAAGGTCAGAGCGATGTATTTGAAAGACCTACCGGGGAAGAGCGTACTCATAACACCGATATAATGCAGATCTACTTTACATCAGGTACCACTGGTATGCCCAAGATGGTCTGCCACAACTATATGCATCCCTTAGGACATATCGTTACCGCAAAGTACTGGCAGTGTGTTAGGGAAAATATGCTCCATATGAGCGTATCCGATTCCGGCTGGGCTAAATTTGGCTGGGGTAAGATTTACGGACAGTGGATCTGCGGAGCAACTATTTTCTGTTATGATATGAAGAAATTCCATCCTGAGAATCTCTTAGCGGTACTTCAGAAATATCAGGTTACCACATTCTGCGCACCGCCTACAATGTACAGATTTATGCTTCAGGAGGATGTAGCGGCTTATGACCTCTCATCTGTAAAGCACTGGTGTACGGCAGGCGAACCGCTTAACCCTGAGGTAGTCCGTAAGTGGAAAGAGTTTACAGGATATACTATAGCTGAGGGCTTTGGCCAGACAGAGAGTACCGTACTTCTGGCAAACTTCCCCTGGTACGAGCCCAAGCCCGGTTCAATGGGCAAGCCTTCGCCTATTTATAACATCAGACTTCTTAACAGTAAAGGTGAAGAGGCTGAAGACGGTGAAGAAGGCGAGATAACAGTAGCAGTACCTAAGGACAATTATCCTATAGGGCTTTTCGTAGGCTACTATCGTGACGAAAAGATGACCGATGAAGCTATCGGCAGCGGAATATATAACTTAAAAGACGTTGCATGGCGTGATTCCGACGGATACTACTGGTTTGTAGGACGTCATGATGACGTTATCAAGTGCAGCGGTTACCGTATCGGACCTTTTGAGGTAGAAAGCGCGCTTATCACACACCCTGCAGTAGTAGAGTGTGCCATCACAGCGGCTCCCGACCCCATAAGAGGTCAGGTAGTAAAGGCTACGGTAGTACTTGCAAAGGGATATACACCTTCCGATGAACTTACAAAGGAACTTCAGAACCATGTAAAGCATAACACGGCTCCTTACAAGTATCCTCGTATTGTAGAGTACGTAGCAGAGCTTCCCAAGACCTTGGGCGGCAAGATCAAGCGTGCCCAGATCCGCCGTGAAGACGCTGAGAACGCAGCAAAAACTCAGGCTTAAATAGCAGGCATGGTCCTGATAAGAAAAAATCTTGGTCAGAATGATAATACAGTATGAAACAGAGAGAGATTGAAATGCTCAATTGTATCACTGAAAGAGATTATAATGTAAATAAAACCCGGAACGGGCATAGGAGTTACATACTCTTATGTCTTGTTTTGGTTCTTGGACTGTTTGTTCTCACCGGTTGTACAACCGAAGAAGTTTCCTATATAAATGATGCCGCAGATTATTATGAAGCCGGAAAATATGCCGAGGCGGAAGCATCCTTCCTGAAAGCGATCAGAAACGGCGACAAGTCGATCGCCGTATTTTCGGGTTATGCTTTTAACCAGCTGAAAGCCGGAGACATTGAAGGAGCGGAATCGTTATTCGGGATCATGGTAAACCAGGATATAACATATGGTAATTACTTTGACAAGGAGCCCGAAACAGGTGAGGCGGTAAGACTGAGCCTTCTGCAGATCTATATTTCGAAAAATGAATATGAATCTGCGGTCTCTTTGCTTAAACAACTTGGGGAAAAGGCAACAGACCCCAAGAAGGCGGCAGAATATAAGAAGGATGCCGCGCTTCTTGCCTGGCGCATTGCCGATGTCTACAGTGAAGCTGAACTCTTAAGCTTTGTTGATGACGCCATAGAAGCAGGAAATGAGGACATTAAGCTGTACCGTATGAGAGCCAATCTAAACTGGGAAAAGGAAGAATGGGATCTCTGGGAAGAAGATGAACGTAAGATAATAGGCATGAAGGATTATGCTATGGAAGAGTATAAGGCCATATACGGCATGAGGCTTTCCGTAAAGAGCGTTTCCGAAGTGCTTAGCCTGATAGACGAAGTCGTTATATATCTGAACGGGCATGCAGCATATATTGAAAACTACGGTGAGATACTTCCGCTTATACTTAAAGGCGCTGAGTACTCCGGAAGAGTTGAGTGGGAACATGATGCCCAGTACTATTTCGATCTTGCGGAGAAATACATCTCGGCAGCACAGGACAAGAATACCTCCGATAATGAGATCTTGAAATATCAGATAATAATAGCCGAGAAAAAAGGCAAGATGGAGCTTGCTTATAAGCTGCTCGGCGTATATCTGGAGCATTGTCCCGACGATAGGATGGCCTATAAGGAGCAGAAATATCTCGAAAACCGCATAGGAGTAACGTCTGAATAAGGTTTGAAAGTCAAAGATCAAGTAAATATCAAGGGATTGCCTTATGGTAACCACGACAAACGCCTATACTTCGGGCAGACACAATATATTGTGCCTGCTCGAAATTTTTTTCATGATATTGTATTTTTTGTATTGACTTCTTTGACCTGTTCTGCTAAAATTTATTGCAGTGGCGTTGATGAAACGTCACAATAATTTTCACTTTTTTTAGCACCAAGCAGGAGGAGAAGGTAATGGTAAATTTCAGTGTAACAAAGAGAGATGGCGAGATTGCGGATTTCAATCTTTCAAAAATATCCAACGCCATTAAGAAGGCATTTAATGCCACAGAGCAGCTTTATAACGATGACATCATCAATCTGCTCTCATTAAGGGTTACGTCAGCTTTCCAGTCAAAGATCAAGGATGGCTGTATAAACGTAGAGGACATTCAGGACTGTGTTGAGGAGGTTCTGAACCAGACAGGCTACAACGATGTAGCAAAAGCTTATATTTTATATAGAAAGAACCGTGAGAAGATCAGGAACATGAAGTCTACCATCCTTGATTACAAGGATCTGGTAAACAGCTATGTAAAGGAAGAGGATTGGCGTGTAAAGGAGAATTCCACAGTTACATACTCCGTTGGTGGACTTATCCTTCACAATTCAGGCTCTATCACAGCAAATTACTGGCTCTCCGAAATTTACGACGAGGAGATTTCAAGCGCTCATCGTAACGCGGACATTCATATTCACGATCTTTCCATGCTTACAGGATATTGCGCAGGCTGGTCCTTAAAGCAGCTCATTAAAGAAGGACTCGGCGGTATCCCCGGCAAGATCACTTCTTCGCCTGCAAAGCACTTAAGCACTCTCTGCAACCAGATGGTTAACTTCCTCGGCATCATGCAGAACGAGTGGGCAGGTGCTCAGGCCTTCTCATCCTTTGATACATATCTTGCTCCCTTCGTAAAGAAGGACAACATGACATACCATGACGTTAAGCAGTGCATCCAGTGCTTCGTTTACGGTGTAAATACTCCCAGCCGTTGGGGAACACAGGCTCCTTTCTCGAACATCACTCTTGACTGGACCGTTCCTAACGACCTTGCAGAGCTTCCCTGCATCATCGGCGGAAAAGAAATGGATTTCTGCTACAAGGATTGTAAGAAGGAAATGGACATGGTTAACAAGGCATTCCTCGAGATTATGATCGAGGGTGATGCAAACGGCCGTGGATTCCAGTATCCCATCCCTACATATTCCATCACCAGGGACTTTGACTGGTCAGACACCGAGAACAACAGACTTCTCTTCGAAATGACCGCTAAGTACGGCACACCTTACTTCTCGAACTACATCAACTCCGATATGGAACCTTCGGACGTACGTTCAATGTGCTGCCGCCTTCGCCTTGATCTAAGAGAGCTCAGAAAGAAATCCGGCGGATTCTTCGGCTCAGGAGAGTCAACAGGCTCTATCGGTGTTGTTACCATCAATATGCCCAGGATCGCATACCTTTCGGCTACACCTGAGGAGTTCTACAAGAGACTTGACAGAATGATGGATCTTTCCGCTCGTTCACTTAAGGTTAAGAGACAGATCATCACCAAGCTCCTTGACGAAGGACTTTATCCTTACACAAAGAGATACCTCGGAACATTCGCTAATCACTTCTCGACCATCGGTCTTGTAGGTATGAACGAGGTTGGTCTTAATGCACGCTGGCTCGGCAAGGATCTTACCGACAAGAAGACACAGGAGTTTACCATCGAAGTCCTGAACCATATGAGAGAAAGACTTTCCGATTACCAGGAAGAGTACGGCGATCTGTACAACTTAGAGGCAACACCCGCAGAGAGCACCAGCTACCGTCTTGCAATGCACGACAGGAAGCGTTGGCCCGACATCAGAACCGCAGGCGCAAAGGGTGATACCCCTTACTATACAAACAGCTCACACCTTCCTGTTGAGTTTACCGAAGATATCTTCGCAGCACTTGATATCCAGGATCAGCTCCAGACACTGTATACCTCAGGAACAGTATTCCATGCGTTCATCGGTGAGAAGCTTCCTTCATGGGAGTCGGCAGCAAAGCTTGTACGCACGATAGCTGAAAATTATAAGCTTCCTTACTATACAATGTCTCCTACATATTCCATCTGCAAGAACCATGGATATCTTTCGGGCGAGCAGTTCAAGTGTCCTATCTGCGGAGAGCCTGCAGAGGTTTACTCAAGGATCACTGGTTACTACAGACCCGTTCAGAACTGGAATGCCGGAAAGTCCCAGGAGTACAAGAACAGGACAGAATACAATCTTGCAAAGTCAACCAGATTCTCACTCGGAGCAGGCTGCTGCAATTACAATACTGACGATATAGCAGTTAACCTTGACAAGAACACAGAGCCGCTCGATATCGAGAAGATAGAGTCTAAATCCAAGATTGATGAGCTTACAGGCGACGG
The DNA here is from genome assembly GCA_024696945.1 of Lachnospiraceae bacterium. Lineage (GTDB taxonomy): Bacteria > Bacillota > Clostridia > Lachnospirales > Lachnospiraceae > RUG11977. The sequence continues at coordinate 45,920 of JAILGF010000153.1, forward strand.
TCTTTACCTTTTCACAACCAAGACCTGTCCCAACTGCAGGCTTGCAAAGCAGTATCTTGACGGTAAGGAATATACAATAGTTGATGCTGAAGAGAACCCTGAGATCGCAAAGGAATGGGGCATTATGGCTGCACCTACGCTTGTAGTACAGGCTGACGGCCACCGTACCAAGTACGCAAATGCATCAAACATCAAGAGATTTACCGAGTACGAGGTTGAATAATCCTGAACACTTCCAAATTCGAAATAACAAGCAGAACCCGGCAAAAGGGCTGTCGAAATACGGCAGCCCTTTTACGGATATAAGGAGGGGTATAATAAATGAGTGTAGCAGATGATCTGTTCATAAAAATGTGTAAGGACATATTGGAAAACGGTACAAGCACCGAGGACGAAAAAGTACGTCCCCATTGGGAGGACGGAACGCCCGCTTATACCATAAAGAAATTCGGAGTTGTAAACAGATATGACCTAAGCAAGGAATTCCCTGCAATGACGCTTCGTAAGGTGCCTATCAAAACCGCAACCGACGAGATACTCTGGATATGGCAGAAAAAATCCAACAAGGTATCCGAGCTCGGAAGCCATATCTGGGACCAGTGGGTTGATGAAAACGGTACCATAGGAAAAGCATACGGATATCAGCTCGGCGTAAAGCACAAATATAAGGAAGGCATGTTTGACCAGGTTGACAGAGTTATCTATGACCTCAAGAACAATCCCTTCAGCCGAAGGATCATGACAAATATATATGTACATCAGGATCTGTCGGAAATGATGCTGTACCCTTGTGCATACAGCATGACCTTTAACGTAACAAAACCCAAAAACGGCGGCAAGCTGGTCTTAAATGCCATTCTTAACCAGCGTTCGCAGGATATTCTGGCTGCAAACGCCTTTAATGTATGCCAGTATGCGGTTCTCGTACATATGCTTGCCCGCGAATGCGACATGCAGGTGGGAGAATTCCTCCATGTTATCGCAGATGCCCATATCTACGACAGACATGTGGATATAATAAAAGAACTGATAACCCGTCCTACATATCCCGCACCCGACTTCTGGCTCAATCCCGATAAAAAGGACTTCTACTCCTTTACAAAGGATGACGTAAGACTCGACAACTACCAATTCGGCGAGCAGGTAACCAACATACCGATTGCCATATAAATCTATAAGCTGATTTATCAGCTTCCCTTGTGTAACAAGGGAAAGTGCGAAGCACTTATAGATTTACCGAGGGAAACGCGGAGCGTTTCTCGAGGTGACCCACCCCGACGAAGTCGGGGGTGCACGAAGTGCACATTTTTTTACCGAGGGAAACGCAAAGCGTTTCTCTATATAAGGTTTTATCATACGAGGAGAGACAGTAAATGAAATTAATAGCAGCAGTAGACAATAATTGGGCCATTGGCTTTAAAGGAAGATTGCTCGCAAGCATCAGGGCAGACCAGATGAACTTCAAAAGACTTACACTCGGCAGAGTTGTGGTACTGGGAAGAAAAACCATAGAAACATTCCCGGGAGGAAGACCTCTGGTTCAGAGAAGAAACATAATCCTTTCCAGAAACCCAAACTATAAGGTAAAGGATGCGGAAGTCGTTCACAGCAAGGAAGAGCTCTTTGAGCTTATAAAGAAAGAAAACATAGAATCCGATGATATATTTATCATAGGCGGTGAAAGCCTGTATCGTGAGTTCCTTCCTTATTGCGACACCGCTATTATTACAAAGATCAATTACAGCTATGAAGCAGATGCTTACTTCCCCAACCTTGATACAGATCCTGAATGGGAATGCGTGGAAGAAGGAGAGGAGCAGACGTGCTTTGACATGGAATTCAGGTTCTGTGAGTATAAGCGTGTAAACACTCTTTCTACGGAAGAATAAATGACTTGACAAAGAAAAAAAGTTTTACAAGCAGAAAAAAATGTAGTATAATAGTTTAAATTTTTAATCGGTGGGGTAAAAACCTGCTTTTTCAAAACAGGAGGAGATATCATGGGAGTTACAACAAAAAGCTTCGGCGTTACAGCAAAAGGCGATAAGGTTACATTATACAAGATAACCAACTCAAAAGGATTAGCGGCAAACGTTATAGATTACGGTGCAATACTTCAGAGCCTGTACGTACCCGACAAAAACGGAAGACTTGACGACGTAGTATTGGGCTTTAACAGTATCACACCTTACGAGTATAACGCATCCTTCTTCGGAAGCACCATCGGACGTAACGCAAACCGTATAGGAAACGCAAAATTCACTATTAACGGTAAGGAATACAAGCTGGCACCGAACGATAACGAGCATAATAACCTTCACAGCGATTTCATGACCTGCTTCAACAAAAAGATGTTCAAGGGCGAGATCATAGAGGGTGAGAATGCGGTAAGATTCACTATAGACAGTCCCGATATGGATCAGGGCTTTCCCGGAAACTTAAAAGCAAGTGTGATCTACAGACTTACCGATGACAACGCTTTAGAGCTTGAATATACCGCAGTATCGGATCAGGACACCATTTATAATCCCACAAACCACAGTTACTTCAATCTTGCGGGCGAATCAAGCGGAACAGCCATGGGACATAAGCTGTACCTCAATTGCTCAAACTTCACTCCTGCGGATGACGAGAGCATTCCCACAGGAGAAATAAGACCTGTTGCAGGAACACCCTTTGATTTTACAACACCTACGGTGATCGGAGACAGGATAAACGATTACAGCTACGACCAGTTAAGATTCGGTGGCGGCTACGACCACAATTTCGTTATAGACAAGAAGGAAAAAGGCGTTGAGCTCTGTGCCATCCTGTCCGATGAAAAGAGCGGAAGACGCATGACCTGTTATACCGATCTTCCCGGAGTACAGTTCTATGCAGGAAACTTCATTGCATACCAGTACGGAAAGACCGATAAGGCATACACAAGAAGATGCGGAGTCTGCCTTGAGACACAGTTCTTCCCCGATGCGATCAACAAAGAGAATTTTGAATCACCCATTCTTAAAGCGGGAGAGGAATTCCACAGTATCACAAGATACGCATTTGATCTTATTTGATAACAAATAGAAGATTATAAAAGGACCACAAAAGAGTATTTAAAGAGGCATAGAAAGCGGTATGGATAACAGTAAAACTTCAATGGAGATACCTGAAGACTTTACGGCTCCGGAGATTCTCTACGAAAAATTGAAAAAGAGAATACTTGAGTATCATCCTTCTTCAGACCTGGAACTGGTCGAGAAGGCTTATAAGCTTGCCTTTGACGCACACAAGGATCAGAAACGTAAGTCGGGAGAACCGTATATCATACACCCCGTCTGTGTTGCGCTTATCCTGGCTGATCTCGAGCTAGATATCGAAAGTATTGTTGCCGGACTGCTGCATGATGTAGTGGAGGACACCGTAGTTACCCAGGAGGAGCTTGAAAAAGAGTTCGGATCGGAAATAGCACTTCTCGTCGACGGTGTTACAAAGCTTACCAAACTCAATTATTCAGCCGATAAAGTAGAGCTTCAGGCTGAGAACCTCCGTAAGATGTTCCTCGCTATGGCAAAGGATATCCGTGTTATCCTGATAAAGCTTGCAGACCGTCTTCATAACATGCGCACCCTGAAGTACCAGCCTCCTCATAAGCAGTACGAGAAGGCAAGGGAAACAATGGACATCTATGCGCCCATTGCGCAGAGACTCGGTATTTCAAAAATCAAAATAGAACTAGATGATCTTTCGCTTCAGTACATAGAACCCGTTGTATATAAGGAGCTTTCCGAAAACGTAGCCAAGAAGCTTGCCGATCAGCAGGATTTTATCCAGGAAATAACCGAAGAGGTAAGCAACCATATCAAGGAAGCAAATATCGAGGCAAAGGTAAACGGCAGGGTAAAGCATCTTTTCAGTATCTATAAAAAGATGGTCACCCAGAACAAGACCTTGGATCAGGTATATGACCTTTTTGCCGTACGTATCATCGTAAACGATATCAAGGACTGCTATGCAGCACTCGGTGTCATCCATGAAATGTACAAGCCCATTCCGGGGCGTTTCAAGGATTATATTGCCATGCCCAAGCCGAACATGTACCAGTCGCTTCATACAACCCTTATAAGTCACAGCGGACAGCCCTTTGAGATTCAGATAAGAACCTTTGCGATGCACAGGACGGCTGAATACGGTATCGCTGCCCATTGGAAATACAAGGTAGACCCTGAGGGCAAGATGAGTCCCGATTCCGAAGAGGAGAAGCTTACCTGGCTCAGACAGATATTAGAGTGGCAGCAGGACCTTTCCGACAACAAGGAATTCCTGATGCTCCTTAAGGATGACCTTAACCTGTTTTCAGACAGCGTATTCTGCTTTACGCCCACAGGCGAAGTAAAGAACCTGACGGTCGGATCCACACCCATCGATTTTGCTTACAGCATACACAGTGCCGTCGGCAATAAGATGATAGGTGCCAGAGTAAACAACAAGATGGTGCCGAACGATTATATAATCCAGAACGGCGACCAGATAGAGATAATCACCTCAGCCAACTCAAAAGGACCTTCGAGGGATTGGCTGAAGATAGTAAAAACAACACAGGCAAAGAATAAGATAAACCAGTGGTTTAAATCCGAAAGCCGTGAGGATAACATCCAGCGCGGAAAGGATGTATTCATAGCACTGTGCAAATCCAAGGGTGTACAGCCCTCAGACCTCTTAAAACCCGATTATATCGAAGCGGTTCTTAAGAAATACGGGTATAAGGATTGGGAGAATATTTATGCTTCCATAGGCCACGGTGCATTAAAGGAAGGCCAGGTATTTGCAAGGCTTCAGGACGAATATAACAAAGCACACCGTACCGAGCCGACCGACAAGGATATTCTCGATACATACGGAAATAAACGTACCGTTAAAAACGACATAATCGTCAAGGGCAGTGTCATGGTACAGGGCGTGGATGACATTGCGGTTCATTTCTCAAAATGCTGTTCACCCGTAAGAGGAGACGAGATAGTCGGTTTTACCACCAGAGGCCGCGGACTTTCGGTTCACAGGACCGACTGCCCCAATATCTTAAGCCTATCCGAAATGGACAGAAAGAGGCTTCAGCCATTAGAGTGGAATACCTCGGATAACTCTAAGGAAGATAAACTCTTCCTTGCCGAGATAAATATCTATGCCAAGAACAGACCCGGTGTATTGCTCGGCGTTTCTAAGGTACTTACCGAGAATAACATAGTAATAACCTCTGTAAACGCCCGTGCAAGCAAGCAGGATACGGCAACAATTACTGTAAGCTTCAACATAACCGATACCGAAACCTTGAATACCATAATATCAAAGCTCAGGAATGTTGAAAGCGTAATGGCTGTGGAAAGGGCACTCGGAGGCTGATACCGGAAATGAAGATAGAAAGAATGACAGTGGGTCCCATGCAGGTAAACTGCTATATACTGTGGGAACCCGGAATAAATAAAGCTTTTGTGGCAGATCCGGGGGATGAACCCGAACGGATAGCGGAAAAACTTAAAGAGCTTGGACTGGAATGTCAGGCCATACTCCTTACACATGGGCATTTTGATCATATCACCGGAGTAAACGGATTAAAGGAACTTACCGGAGCACCCATATATGCCGGAAGAGACGAGGAACAGCTGCTTAAGGATGCTGACCTTAACATTTCAAAGCGCATCAGGCGTCCGGTAACCATTGAGCCGGATAGGCTTTTAGATGACGGTGAGTTTGTAGAAGAAGCCGGAATGAGTTTTAAGACAATATTTACTCCGGGCCATACAAAAGGAAGTGTCTGCTACTACTTTGAAAAGGAAGGCGTTGTCCTTTCGGGAGACACGTTGTTTAAGTCAAGCTACGGAAGAACCGATTTTCCGACAGGAAATGAGGCGGCACTATTTTCATCCATAACCCACAGACTGTTAAAACTTCCGGAAAGTACCGGATGTTATCCGGGACACGGGGAGGCAACCGACATTGCAAGTGAAAGTAGATATTTCAGGGATTGATATGTCACAGGATATAGGACCTCTTATCAGGTCCTTTTATCCGCATGAAGAAGTGATCATTTCATATATCCTTGATGCATCTGATACCTCCGATATCCGATCCGATGATAAAAAATCGGATGAAACGAATTTTAATCTACAGGATAAAGAAGAGAACGCTTCTATAATTAAAAAAACGATAACAGTTAAGACTTACATTACGGGATTCAATATTTTATATGATAGTGATCCAATGATCCAAGTACCTTTTGAATACACCGATGTTCCCGATGAACATATGGTTTACGAAAAACGCAGGCACAGGGCATACAGGAATCTTCTTTTAAGAGAGCTGTATAAGCTCCTTTCGGAAAAAACAGGAAGAACACTTCCCTGGGGAATCCTTACCGGTGTGCGTCCGACCAAGCTATGTTTTGAAAGGCTCAAAAATAACACGGTCGGAAACATCACATATATGACAGGCGAGTATCTCTGCTCTCCGAAAAAAGCGGGACTTGCCCAAAAGGTTGCGGCAAAAGAACTTGAGCTATTAAAAAAGTTCGATTATAACGACGGATACAGCTTGTATGTAGGCTTTCCGTTTTGCCCGAGTATCTGCAATTACTGTTCCTTTGGTTCACATCCAATAGAAAAATATAAGGATCTGGTAGAAGATTATATAAAGGCATTATTACATGAAATAGACGGCTCTTGCAGGTTCCTTCCCGGTAAAAAACTCCAAACCGTCTACTTTGGGGGAGGAACGCCTACGGCAGTATCGGCAGAACAGTTACAATCCGTAATAAAGAGGGTAAAAGAAAGCTTTGATATGTCTTCCGTAATGGAATTTACCGTTGAAGCGGGAAGACCTGACAGTGTAGATATAGAAAAGCTTCAGATGTTGAAATCTGAAGGAATTACCAGGATATCGATCAATCCGCAGAGCATGCGCCAGAAAACGCTTAATATCATCGGAAGAAAGCATACAGCAGAACAGACGATAGAAGCATTTAAGCTTGCACGATCCGTCGTATTTGATAATATAAACATGGACCTTATAGCAGGCCTTACCGGAGAATGCTTTGAGGACATGAAATACACACTCGATGAAGTAAACAAGCTCTCTCCAGACAGCATAACCGTACATACGCTGGCATTAAAAAGAGCCGCAAGACTTAAAACCGAGAGTGAGCTGTACCGCGGACAGGAAGCCACCGATGTACCGGAAATGGTAGAGTACGCTTATGACTTCTGTACCAAGAACGGCTATGAACCGTATTATCTGTATCGCCAGAAGAACATGACCGAAAACCTTGAAAACATAGGTTATGCCCGTCCGGGCAAGGAAGGTCTATACAATATCCTGATAATGGAAGAGGTTCAGCAGATACTTGCACTCGGTTCGGGTGCTTCATCAAAATTCATCGACAGAAACAAGACCAACGGAAGAAGGTTCGGCAGAATAGAAAACGTAAAGAATGTCGGTGAATACATAACAAGAATAGACGAAATGATAGACAGGAAGCGAGAAGCTTACCTGTGAGATACATTTACAGTGAGGAAGAATAAATGTTTAGGGGAAACGCGGAGCTGCTGGGATTATTCAGCGTAGACGACAAGGCATGGGAAAATCTTGACGACGCTTCAAGGGAGGAAGTAGAGCTTGCCGCCAGCGAAGACAGCGAGGAGGCTATCGATCACGGTATCCTTGTAGCAAACCTGGCACTCAGACTTTCGGAAGAATTAAATTTTGACAAAGACTTCTGCAATGAAGTAGCAAAAGCCGGAATAGTACATGACATAGGAAAACTCCAGATCGGTTCCCTCCTTTACGGACGTAAGGAAGGCGTCTTAAGGATCGAGGAAATAAAATATGTTCGTCGGCATCCAACACTCGGTTACAATTTCCTGCGTCAGAAAAAAATCGGAGATGAAGAATTCCGTAACATGATACTTCATCACCACGAAAACTATGACGGTTCAGGCTACCCTGACAACATGAAGGGCGAAATGATTCCGGTCGGCTCAAGGGTACTCCGCATATGTGATGTATATGCAGCCCTTGTATCCGAACGTCCCTACAGAGCGGCCTTCGAAAAAGATGTTGCAATGGAACTCATGATAGACGAAGTCAAAAACTTCGACATGACCTATTTCCTTGCTTTCATGCGTATCGTACATGCCGATGACTTTAAGGATATCGACGACTACATCAAGCGTTGTAATTCCAAGGTACACGTAAAAACAAAACGTAAATAACAAAATTTAGAGCCCTTAGCATCGGCTAAGGGCTCGATTTTTTTGCGTCCGAAGTGAAGATATAGATATGTTAGATACATTCAAGAGCCTGCTTGATATCAGCAATGATATCATCAACATCCTCGATACCTACGGAGAACCTGATAAGATCGGGATCAACGCCTGCTTCACGAAGCTGCTCATCTGAGAGCTGTCTGTGTGTATGACTTGCGGGATGGAGGATACAGGTCTTTGCATCGGCAACATGGGTAACGATAGAAGCGAACTTCAGGTTATCCATGAACTTGATGGCTGCATCCCTGCCGCCCTTAACTGCGAATGCAATAACGCCGCAGGAACCCTTCGGAAGGTATTTCTGCTGAAGAGCATGACACTTATCACCGGGAAGATCGGGATACTGAACCCATTTGATCTTGTCATTACCTGCAAGGAACTCGGCAACAGCCTTTGCATTGGCACAATGCTTAGCCATACGTACATGCAAGGTCTCAAGACCTAAGCTGATATAGAAAGCATTCTGGGGTGACTGGATGGAACCGAAGTCACGCATAAGCTGTGCAGTAGCCTTTGTAATATATGCAAGCTTGCCAAACTTTGTAGCATAGGTAAGTCCGTGATAGCTCTCATCGGGAGTGCAGAGTCCGGGGAACTTCTCAGCATGAGCCATCCATTCAAAATTACCGGAATCAACGATGGCACCGCCTACCGAAACAGCCTGACCGTCCATATACTTAGTGGTGGAGTGAGTTACGATATCACATCCCCACTCGAAAGGCCTGCAGTTAACGGGAGTTGCAAAGGTGTTGTCCATAATAAGCGGGATACCGTTCTTATGAGCGATATTGGCAAACTTTTCGATATCAAAAACATTAACGGTAGGATTGGTAATGGTCTCACCGAAAATACATTTTGTATTGGGACGGATAAGCTTCTGAAGCTCTTCCTCGCTTATGTCATTATCAACAAATGTACACTCAATACCCATTTTCTTCATACTTACACCGAACAGATTGTAGGTTCCGCCGTAAATTGAAGAAGAGGAGATGAAGTGGTCACCGCACTCGCATATATTGAAAACAGCATAGAAGTTAGCAGACTGTCCCGAGGAGGTAAGCATTGCAGCAACACCGCCTTCAAGTGCAGCGATCTTCTCTGCAACAAGGTCGTTGGTGGGGTTCTGAAGTCTGGTATAGAAATATCCGGAAGCTTCAAGATCAAAGAGCTTGCCCATTTGTTCGCTTGTGTCATACTTAAAGGTAGTACTCTGGTAAATGGGAACCTGTCTGGGTTCGCCCTGCTTAGGCGTATATCCCGCCTGAACGCATTTTGTGTCAACTGTTGAATTCATTATCATTTTCCTCCGTGTATATAAATTTTATTAATCTGCTGGTTTGTCAAAATGCCTTTGATAGTACTCGTAATAGATATTTTCTCTGTTATTGGATATCAGGCTGTCAACCTTGCAGGATAATTCCATATCATTTAAGAAAAGATTTACAACACTGGTGTTGTACTTTGTTCCGGAATCGGTTATGAGCTCCGAAAGGACGATTGAAAAATCCTTAGGCTCCTTATAGCAGCGTCCGGTCTTGTCGGTTCCCGCATTGAGAGCATCACAAATGGAAAGGATATCGCATACTATCCTTAACGGAGAATTGCTCATATCGGTATCTTCGGGATAACCGGCTGTCTGATCATATGTTTTATGATGGCCGAGAATAACGTCCCTGTATATATCAAGGCTTCCCTCAGCTATCAGGGTACCGAGCTGCGGGTGTTTCTTTAATACTTCCATCTCAATGTCCGACAGCTTTCTCGACTGAGTACCGTCGATCTTGCTTATCAGATTAAGTCCGATATCATGGAACAGGGCACACTTCCTGACAAATTCGATAACATCATGTCTTGAAGCGGGCATTGAACGGCTCTTAAGGAAATTCTCACAGGAATTCAGCAATATGGGTGTGTGAAAGTATAATGCCTCAGTTATCAAAACTGCCAGATCAGCATTAAGGTATGCATTGAAAAATGTCAGCGGCTGCCTGTTTATCAGCATGGTGATAAGGAAATTTTCCTTTTCTGCTCTTGTCGGCAGGTAATGCACTGCGAAAAAGCACCATGTGCAGCATGATTCATATATCAGGTGTGAATGTATCCCCCTCTTCGACAAACTGATAAAATAACTGTTCTGCTCATCGATCAGCTTTTTACGCAAAGAAGCACACATGTCAGAGAGAATATCTATCTTGTCAAGCCATTTTATAAGAGCTATCGGAAGCTTGGTCTGGAAATAAAAATCAGTTTCATCAAATTCCGATTCGGGGTTGGAATCGAACAGGGCCTTTTTCTTATAATAATAATTCATCATATAGTTGACCGCATCGATGTAAGAGGTTTTTCCCTCGAGTATCAGCGAATGCTGGTAGGCTATGACCGTGGAAACGGGGAAGTTTAAAATATCCTCGTTTTGAGCCATCTTATCATATACATCGTGCACAACCTTTATGAAAGCAGCCTTTGTTTCAGAGTCGGCGACATCTATCCTGTACTCGATCCAAAGCCAGTTTTCCTTTATCATATCAATACAGGAGCGTATTTCCTCGGAATTGCCGTCGATCTTCTGGACTGTCGGAGAATTGAAAAACGACAGAACCTCAAGAAGATAATCAAGACTTTGTGACGGAAGGATGGTATCCTTGCATTCGATTATAGGAACTACGCAGCACATGCTGTAATATGCCTGGAAAAACAATTTTCTTAGTTTAATATCCGGTATCAGATTGTAATTTGATTTATACCCTATGATTTCTTTAAAACACTCGAGAGCCTTGGAATAATTCTCGTCCACATGCATTTTAACGGTTGAGATGTAATTCTGTCCGAGACGATAGAGGATCGGGATAAGCCGTAAAAGATCGTGCTGTTCCCTGTAATAATCAGCCAGGGTTTCCAAAAGCGAACAACTGAAGAACAGGTCGAGATTTCCATCCGAACCCATGGTACAATCCTCATGGAAAAAGGCTTCGGCGTAATCATAATCCAGCTTTGTTCCAAAAACAGCATCATTAATAAGAACACTTGTCTCAGTGTTCACATCATAAGCTGCCCTTATGGTAGCTGCCCGTTCAAGATAAGTGGAGATCCACTCGGAGCGGGTAGATGCCAGACTAAGCTTTCTGTTAAGTTCATTCATGATCCTGCGCTGATTTCTGTAGGAACTGTATACAGCACTTATCAGCGTTGGATTAAGCCGTTCCTTCTTCATCTAGAAGACTCCCGTAAAATGTTCATAAAACAAAACCACTACTCATTATATCAGTAATTATCCCAATAGTCAAACAAAGATTGGTTTTACAAACTGAAAAAAATGTGATATGATATAAAAGAAGTATTATTCATAAATGATACGAGGTTCTGATGGAGACAAAAAAAATATGTTACAAGTGCCTTCTTGAGGAGCTCGATGCAGGAAGGATACTTGAAAGTGTAAAAGAAATGATAGACGCGATCCCTCAGGATAATAGAACCGGATCCGAAGAATACAGAAGAAGGCTAAATATCTGTAAGGATTGCGACAGCCTTATAAGCGGAACCTGTGTAAAATGCGGGTGCTATGTGGAACTCAGGGCGGCGGGAAAAAACAGAGGCTGTCCCGATGTTAACGATAAATGGAAGGTTGGATAAGTATATGGATACGATAAACAATATTTCATCGGATGTTCAGGAGCTGGCAAGGTTCGCGGACGATCTGATGAAAAGAGATAAAGACGCGGATAAAGCCATCGAGGATTTCCTTGTTAAGATGTCCTCGTTTTTTGATGTGGATGTGATCGTTATCAAGGAAAAATCGGAAAACGGCGCTGTTATAAAGTGTACATATGAATGGAGCCGTAAAAGCTTCCTTCAGCTTCAGGGACTTGAGAGAAGATTCCTTGAGAAGGTATGGGACGAATGGGAAGAACGATACAGAAAAGGCGGCGGAGTATATAAGTATTACAGAGGTGAAGTATGTCCTATAATTCTGATTCATTACAGGGAAACGGAAAGCCTTATACAGATACCTGTATATAACGGAAAAGAACTGGTGGCCTGTGTTGATTTTGTCGATTCCGTAAGACGCAGAGAGTGGACCGACGATGAAGTATCGGCCATGAAATACATCTGTTCATACATTTACAAGGAGATGTTCCTGAAAAGAACTCCGAGGCGTGATCAGGAAGCTCTGAAGCAGAAGCTTGACAGGGACATGCTCACCAAGCTTCCCAAAAGGGACCGCTTCTTAAAGAAGGTTAACGGTTCCATAGTCAAGGATGACGGTTCAAAGTATGCCATAATAAGCTCAGATATCGCCAACTTTAAATATATCAACGAAAAATACGGATACAATACCGGTGATCTGCTGCTCAGGAAACTTGCGGGCACGATCTATCTAAAGATAAACGGGATCATTTCCTGCTGCAGGGAATATTCGGATATATTCCTTTTGGCCGTAAGAGTGCCTTTGGAATACGGAAACGATGAAGTTAAAGCAATGGTTGACAACTGCAACAATGCCTTCCTTGAGGATATCCGTTCGATAACCGAAGACACAAATATAGCTATCAACAGCGGATTCGCATTTGTCGGAGATCATGACATCACCGTAGAGGAAGCTATTACCGGAGCTACCGCAGCACGTAAGACCGCAAAGGAAATGGCTCTTTTCAATATGAGCCGCTGCTGCGCATATGAGCCGTCGATGATCGCTAACAAGGCCAGGACCATCGAGCTCATCGCAAGCTGTGACAGAGCTCTTGAAAAAAATGAATTTATGGTTTATCTCCAGCCTAAGGTTTTATGCAGGAGTTATGTTATTGTCGGTGCGGAGGCTCTTATACGCTGGAGGAAGCCCGATGGATCCTTTGTATATCCGGATGAATTTATACCGGCATTTGAGAGCAACGGCTGTGTAAGGAAAACGGATTATTTCGTATATGAGAGCGTTTTTAAATATCTAAAGGAAAGGATCGATAAAGGCCTATTCTGCGTTCCGATCTCCATGAACGTTTCGAGGATACATCTCTTTAATAACAGATTTGTCGAATTCATAGGGGAACTATTGGATAAATACCGGATTCCTACCAATCTTATCGAATTTGAGCTGACCGAAAGCATATGCCTTGAAGGGCTTCCCTCTGTAGCATATACCGTACAGTGGCTCAGACAGAAGAATATAAAAATTTCGATAGACGATTTCGGGTCCGGTTATTCAAGCCTTGAAGTGCTGACAAGACTTCCGATCAATGTTCTTAAGCTTGATAAAGTATTCATGAAGGATTTCCTGAATGATAAAGAGAAGATCATTATCTCTTCAGTGGTTGAAATGGCACGTCTTTTAGGACTTGAGGTCATCTGCGAGGGTGTCGAGGAGGATATCCAGAGGATATTCCTGTTGGAGTCATCCTGTGAGATGCTGCAGGGTTACGTTTTCTCAAAACCGGAAACAATGGAAGACTTTTCAAAGAAGCTTGAACGTGAATACCGTGATTCCCAGATGCGGGCACTGGTGTAATTAAAACTATTGTAAAAACGAAATATTGACAGGATGAGGTGTATTATAAATAGAAATGAAATGAATTATTATATGGAATCTAAGAAAAATGCCTGTGATATCTGCCCAAGACATTGCATGGCAGACAGAAGCGGCGGAAAGAAAGGATTCTGCGGATCTGACTCGGATATTTTGGTAGCACGTGCGGCCCCTCATATGTGGGAGGAACCTTGCATATCCGGAAGAAACGGCTCCGGAGCAGTTTTTTTCTCAGGTTGCAATCTCCATTGTGTATACTGCCAGAACAAAGCAATATCGGACGGCGGAGCAGGGAAAAAGGTAAGTATAGAAAGGCTTGCTGAAATTTTCCTTGAACTGCAGGCCAAAAATGTATATAATATTAATTTGGTCACGCCGTCACACTATGCTTTTGCAATAAAAGAAGCCGTGAAGCTTGCACGGAACGGTGTTGTGCGGAATGAATATCAGGAAACGATCGATAATGCATGTTGTGAAAAGCTGACGATCCCGGTTGTATATAATTGCGGTGGTTACGAGAGTGTTGAAACCGTAAAAGCACTTGAAGATACAGTAGATATCTGGATGCCGGATTTTAAATATATGTCCTCAGATACTTCCAAAAGGTACTCTAATTGCCCTGATTACTTTGAAAAAGCAACCGAAGCACTTGATGAAATGGTACGGCAGGTCCGTTTCAAGGGAGGATTTGCATTTGATGGCTCGGGTATCTGCAAAACGGATGCTCATGCTGAACAGGACATTGATCTTACCGCATACGATACAAGCAATATCATGTCAAGAGGCGTAATTGTACGGCATATGCTTTTGCCCGGACATATAGGAGAATCAAAGAGAATTCTCCGCTTCCTGCACGAGCGGTACGGAAATGACATCTACATAAGCATTATGAGCCAGTACACACCGATGCCCCATATAATGGCGGATGATCGTTTCCCTGAATTGCAGCAAAAGGTGGATAGGGATGAGTATAACCGCCTGGTCGATTTTGCATTAAAGATAGGCATCGAAAATGCTTTTATCCAGGAAGGGGACGTATCTTCGGAAAGCTTTATTCCGGCATTTAACGGCGAGGGCGTATGATATTTGCCCTCCGGATCGACTTAAAAGGTGTGATCCAATTCGATATTTACCACTATCTTCGCTTAGATAAGAGGTGGGGAATATCTTCAATTTTAATATGTTTGGAAAAATATGAAAGGAGGTGAGAGGTGAAATGAGAAGCTTTTTTATAGACCTGGAAAATGTCAGGAGCTACGGACTTGAAGGGATATTATTGCTTAAGCCTGAAGACAAGGTTTATGTTTTTTACAGCGATAACGCCAACACATTGACTATCCCGACCATTGAATCCCTGAATGAGAGCAGCGCACAGGTAAAGTACATAAAGACAAATTATATCGGTGCGAATGCCATGGATTTTCAGATAGTTACCCTGCTCGGCGCTTCCATAGAAAAGGAACGTACCGGAAGATTTTATATTATCAGTCATGATAACGGATTCAGATCAGCGGTCAAATTCTGTGAGGGTTACTTTACGGGTTATGATATCGTGACAGGTGTATTCGCCAATATTCTGCTGGCCATCAATTCCGAAAACGCAAGCAGTGCGGGGGCAGACCCCGCCGCTGAAATGGGGTCAGACCCCACAACAAAGAGCCGAAATCGCCGAAGAAAAGGTCATAATAAGGATAAAGCCGAAGAGACAACTAATTCATCATCGACTGATATCGATAAGGGGTCAGACCCCACCGCTGACCCCACCGCTGATAAGGGGACTGACCATGATAACGATGAAACTAGCGGTTCAAAATCAAAGAGCCGAAATCGCAGAAGAAGAGGCCGGAACAAGGATAGAGTTGAAGAAACAACAAGTTCTTCATCTATGAATATCGATAATGCCGATATAGATGATACGGATTCTTCAGAATCAATGACCTCACAGGATGGCTTCATGCTCATTCAGGCTTCAGAAGATCAAAAACAGAATAATGCTGCTGCAGGAAAAAATGCTCATCGTAAAAAGAATAATCGTAGAAACGATAAAAGCATTAAAAGTGATCCAACAAACAAAAACGTTAAAAATGATAAAAACGAAGGTCCTGGAGATAAAAGCGGCAGTTACAAGTACGTGTATAATGCATTGTCGGATTTCCTGTCGAAAAACACTATCGATATGTATGCTTCAAGCATAGACGAAGGCATCAGGAAATCCGCCAACAGAAACGATCTGCATCAGTTCTTCAAGAAGAAATACGGTTCTGATGAAGCAGAAGCTCTGTACAAAATAATATATTCCGATTTCGATAAGATGAAGAAAGAAGCCGGAAACTGACTTGATGTGATATCTTAGAGTGCCAATAGGTACATGTTTGGCAGGTGAAGAATAATGACAAAGGAAAAGGCTCAAAAATACTCATATTGGGTAAATACTGTAATCCTTCTTATGGTATTCGGCCTGATGGCTTTCTTTTGGATGCTTGACGTACCGTTCCTGGTAATCTTCAGTATCCCTACGGCATGTGTATATATCATAGGCTATTTCCTGATATATAAGGAAAAATTGGACATCTATGTGTGGATGGTATATCTGTGGTTAAGCATCTATATGGGCCTAACCACGATCTGTCTTGGCTATGGTTTCGGATTCCATCTGTATTGCATGTCAATGATACCCGTCATGTTTGTAACGGAATATCTGGCATATAAGCTAAAAACAAGGAGTCTTAAAGCACTGTACGTCAGTATAGCGGTCTGTGTTGTTTATATCGTAAGCACTGGATATGTTTCAAATATTGGTCCGATATACGAAAGGGATGAAAGCGCCGCAAAGGTATTCTGGCTGATGAATTCCGTTATAGTGTTCGGATTCCTGATATTCTATACAAACTGGATGCTCAGCCTGGTCAAGGAATCAGACAAAAGGCTTGTCGAGATGGCTCACATTGACAGACTTACAGGACTCTATAACCGCCATTATCTGATGGAACTTCTTCAAGGCTTGATATCAACAGATGCCAATGATGTGATAGCTATGGCAGACATTGATTATTTCAAGAAGATCAATGATACTTATGGACACAATGCCGGAGATTATTGCCTGCAGAAGCTGGCAGAAATTCTCCGGGGCTATAGTGACCAAGCGACAGTAGGCAGATGGGGAGGAGAGGAATTCCTGATATACCTGCCCGCAGAAAAATCAAAACCGGATTTCTTTGAAAACTTAAGAAGAAAAGTTGAAGAAACCGAATTTTGCTTTGAAAACAATAATATTAATGTAACGATCACTATTGGTATTGCTAAAAGAAATACTCACGCCTCTGTTGAAAAATGGATCCAACAAGCCGATGAGAATCTTTATATCGGAAAAAACAAAGGACGAAACATGTGCATTGAGAAGGCTTAATACAAGAAAAAGACTAAGGTGAAAATTGTTTAAGGATGTATATTACTATGTACATCCTTTTTTACTTGCTTTTTATACATAAATGTGCTATTTTATTTATAGATGAAAGAGGTTACATACTGTGACTGTTCTTTAATCTTAATAAAGCATCTGGATTTCTATATATATTCAGGTTAACGGACACTGTTCTGTTGATATAAAACCTGAATAGACTTGATTGATTTAGACTTTGTGATTCTATCGATATTGCTTTTTTCTTATAATTCCTCATGCTTTTAAAATAAATAAGGCAGGGGATGAACGCTCATTAATACTCTTGCCTTAATGGAAAGGAGATTATGAATGGGCATAAAAGACATTGAAGAGAAGCAGTTTGAGGATTACAATGATGTGTTTGCAGACATTGTAAATGTGTTGTTGCTTGATGGAAAGCAGGTTGTTAAGTCTGAAAGTCTTGAAAATTCAAAAGACAGGTCGAGATTTAAAGCTGCCACAGGAAAAATTACGGAGCAAGAAAGAGATGTTTCAAAATGGTGGAAGAAGACAAGGATAAGACTTGCTTTATTTGGACTTGAGAATCAGACGGACGAAGATCCAAGGATATGTTTTAGATTGCTCGGCTATGATGGTGCAGTGTATAAGAGCCAGTATAACGAAAAAAATACTTATCCGGTCATCACATTGGTTTTATATTTTAATTACGAAAGACGTTGGAAAAAGGCAAAATCACTTTTGGAAGGTATTAAAGTGCCGGATGGCTTAATGCCTTATGTGAATGACTACCGTATGAATTTGTTTGAGATTGCATGGCTTTCTGACGAGCAAGTGAAAATGTTTTGTAGTGACTTCAAGATTGTTGCCGACTACTTTGTTCAGATGAGAAAGAACAAAAGATATAATCCAAGTAAGGATACGATAGAACATGTTGATGCGGTTATGAAAATTATGACGGCACTTACCGGAGATATGAGTTTTGAAGATACTTACAATTCGACACCTATAGAGGAAAGGAGTAAAATAACTATGTGTAAAGTTATTGAAGATGCTAAAAAATCCGGAATGAGATTTGGAGTAAAATTTGGAGACTATAATAGATTGGTAAATATAGTAAATGATTATATAGCGAAGAAAAAAATTACCCAAAAGGCTGCTTGTCAAGATCTTAGTATAGATTATAAGGAATACCTTGTGGCTAAAAGATATCTGAAGAAAAATGAGATAAAAGCAATCATATAGTTTTGAATTTATACTTGTATATCTGACTCTCATATATTAAAATGATGGTAATATATTTAACGTCATTTTGTATATGAGTTTTTTTATTGAAATGTCTTTGATTTTAATGGAGTTACGGAGGTTGGCTATGAAACACAAGTTGATCTGTTTCCTGATAGTATTTATATTATCGATTAATCATGGATATATGCCTGTGGGAGCTGTGAATATAAATGTATCCGAGAATATTAGTGAGGACGAAAAGGATTTCTCATTTTATACCAAAACCTCGGAATTGATATCCGAGTACTGGGAGGATGATTACTTTGAATCGATATCCTATACGGAGAAAAATGGTGCGAGCCTTGTTGACGGGGAATGGTATGTTTCTGTAAAGACCTTCTGTGGGGGTACAGGCGTCAACTATTCAAAGAGCGGTAAAAAGCTTGTTATGTCAACAGATGAATTTTCCTGGAAATTCAAAGCAAATAAGTCCTCATCCACGCTTAATGGTGAGAAATATGTTTTTAGTAATAAGCCGATTAAGAAAAACGGAAAATACATGATAAGTGTCGATGAACTTGATGATAATTCCAGCTTCCAAATAGAAGAAGACGAATCGGGTATAACTGTTACAAGACCATATCAGCTTAAGAGGCTGATAGTGGAAACAAACGGAAAAAAGATATATCCCGACTCCTACGGAGCCGTAAAATATGTAAAGGATGGCAATATATATATCCTGCAATTTGAAACCGAAAAGGATACCGAACATGCATATAAGGAACTTTCTTCCAAAAAGAAGATAGTGAGCGTAGA
Source organism: Lachnospiraceae bacterium (assembly GCA_024696945.1). GTDB lineage: Bacteria > Bacillota > Clostridia > Lachnospirales > Lachnospiraceae > RUG11977. The sequence continues at coordinate 65,175 of JAILGF010000153.1, forward strand.
ACCGGATAGGTACATCTCCATGATAGAACCGGAAAGCATTCTTAAAAGTGGGGATAAGTCAGGCATTGCTACATATGGCAACGGATATTCGGGCCGGTACGATGATTCCTATGATTGGAATGTAACCATGCTTGGCGCAGATATTCTTGCATCAAAGATAGAGACTGCAGGACTGTCAGGAAAGGCACTTGTAGCCATAGTAGATACCGGCATAGATTATGATCATAGTTTCCTGGTAGACAGTGTTGTTTCAAAGGGATATGATTTTATAAACAATGATTACGATGCTTATGATGATAACGGACATGGTACTCATGTGGCCGGAATAGTAAAGAATGTCGCTTGCGGTGCAAATGTTGAACTGCTGCCTATTAAGGTGCTTTCAGGACAGGGCAGCGGGACATCGCTTTCTGTAGCAAATGGGATTATCTATTCTGCAGAATGCGGAGCGGATGTAATAAACTTAAGCCTTGGCGGAGCATCCTATGGGTCCGGACATTATGAAGACCAGGCTATACAGAAGGCAATATCGCTTGGCAGCACTGTAGTGGTTGCAGCCGGAAACGATAATTATGATACAGCATATGAGTGTCCCGCACATAATGACTCGGCCATAGTTGTTTCTGCAATCGATTCGGGGTATAACAGGGCTTACTTCTCAAATTACGGATACAGTGTGGATGTAGCAGCTCCCGGTGTCAATATCACAAGTTCAGTGCCGGGAGGAGGATATGAGACTTGGTCAGGTACCTCCATGGCTGCCCCGCATATAAGCGGTCTTGCGGCACTGCTTAAAATCATTTATCCTGCTTCGGATAATGGGGAGCTAGAAGAGAAGCTGAGAGCCTGTGCAGTAGATCTGGGTTCATCGGGCTTTGATGTGTATTATGGATATGGAGTTCCATATGTCGGTGATATTGATGTGACCGGAAACGAAGAAGTACCGACCGATCCGTCTACAACACCTACGCCAACCATGAAGCCTGAAATACCTTCTGCAACACCAACCGCGAAGCCAACAGCCACACCTACAGAGACTCCGACGTGGTCACCTTTGTGGCCTACAGATACACCGATCGCTACCGGAACACCGAGTCCTAAACCAACAAATGTTCCGGTAATAACTTCGGTACCTACACCTCCGGTGATTACGACCCCGCCTGTTTACACGGGAAATAGTAGCTGCAACATAAGTTCATCTTCAAGTTACGTGAACGGACAGAAGACCGTTACTGTCAGCATAATTACCGGCGATGGGATTGCTAAAGTGGATGTCAAGGTTTCAGATGGGACACATTATGAAATTTTAAATAAAGGCTCCGGCATAAATGAGAAGATTAGCATCTCAGGAAACGGAATATCTTACGAAATTAAGGCATACGATTATAATGGAAATGTGATATCTTCTACTATGGGCTCCTAAAAGAATTTGGGAACCGTATTCCTCAGTTGACAAATCTGTGACGATACGATATAATATACACAATGTGTAAACGGAGAATGACATGGACAAATCAAGTACTATAAAAAGTTTGAGAGAATCAACAGGAATGAACCGAAAGGAATTCTGTGAGTTTTTCCGAATACCATATCGTACAGTAACTGAGTGGGAGCGCGACGGCAGACATGCCCCGGATTATGTTATAAGATTGCTCTATTACTATATCCGTATGAAGAAATGGAAGAATACAGAGGGAGTTAAGCATATGAAAGATGAGAATACGGTATCCCAAATGACATTTGACGATGATGTGATAGATGAAGAGTTTGAGTCAAAGAATAATATATGTAAAGTAGAAGAATCATTTGATGATAATGAAACTAATGGATCAAGCGCATTGGATATGTCCTCATATAAAAATAAGACTTTGAAGGATTATCTTGAATTACCTGATGATGTGAGAGTCGAATTGATCGATGGGGTTTTCTATGATATGGCATCTCCAACAACTTCTCATCAGGATATTGCGGGTGAAATATTTACTCAGTTGAAAAACTATATTAAAGCCAATAAAGGTCCATGTAAGCCGTATATTTCGCCTATAGATGTTCAACTGGACTGTGATGAAAAAACCATTGTACAGCCGGATGTTATTGTAGTATGTGATAAAAACAAGATCACTAAACCGAGAATTGTTGGTGCACCGGATTTTGTAGCGGAGGTTATGTCTCGTTCAAGCTGGTATCACGATACAGTGCGTAAATTATGGAAATATAGAAATGCCGGAGTACGCGAATACTGGATTGTTATGCCTGATAACGAAAAGATTCTTGTTTATTTTTTTGAAAAAAATCAAAATCCTATAGAGCATGCTTTTGAAGACGAAATTCCGGTAAATATCTGGAATGGGGATTTAAAGATAAATCTTAAAGAGCTTTAATCAAAAAAGGAACTTTTTGCAAAGTGTTTTACAAAAAGTTCCTTATCTTATCTCATTTTCCAAGGAAGTTCATCATCGGAAGCTTTGAAATTAAATACCGGCTTCATAATATCGACAATGTTCACAGTCTCTTTAATAACATCTATGATGTCATCAAGGGATTTGTAAGCCATAGGTGACTCATCCAAGGTTGCCTTGTTTACTGAAGTTGAGTATACTCCTGACATTTCAGCTTTGTATTCTTCCATATCAAGAGATTCCTTAGCCTTGGTTCTCGACATGAGTCTTCCTGCACCGTGGGGAGCAGAATAGTTCCACTCAGGATTTCCCTTGCCGATAGCCAGAACAGAACCGTCACGCATATTTATGGGGATAAGAACCTTCTCTCCGTCATGGGCTGCAATAGCACCTTTACGGAGGATCATTTCTTCAGTATCAATATAGTTGTGTATGGTATGGAAGCCTTCTCCTGCAGTAAGTCCAACTCTGTCTATGATTATCTCCGCCATCAGCTCTCTGCTCCTTTTTGCAAACTGCTGGCAGATTTTTACATCATACAGATAATCCTCAAGGAATGAACCGTATAACCAGCATATATCCTCAGGGATTAGAAGTGCCTGTGCTTCGAAGCTTTCCTTCAGCTCCTTAAGAGCATTCTGTATTTCAGCTTTACGGCCTTCCTCCTTGTAGGTCCTGATTATCTCGTCTCTTCTTTTGAAATATTTCTCCTTACCCATGTGCAGATCAATTGCAATCTGCTGATAGATTTCAGCTACCTGCTTTCCTAAGTTACGTGAACCGGAATGTATAATGAGATAATAAGTTCCATCATTTCCTTTATCTATCTCTATGAAATGGTTTCCTCCTCCCAGGGTTCCGAGCGATCTTTCCAGACGCTTTGAATCCTTAAGCGAACGATAGCAGCGAAGGTCTGTAAGATCAAATCTTTCCTTTCTGCCTTCCCAAACACATTTCCCTGAAGGTATGTAGTGGCAAGCTTCATCTATCTTTGCAAAATCCAGTTCTTTGTCCTTTAAGACAACGGTATACATTCCGCAGCCAATGTCCACTCCTACGATGTTAGGACATGCTTTGTCGATTATTGTCATTGTGGTACCTATGGTGCAGCCTTTTCCAGAATGCACATCAGGCATGATCCTAACTTTGCTGCCTGCTGTCAGATCATAGTCACACATACGGCGAACCTGCTCTATTGCTTCGTCTTCAACTACTTTTGCGTAGCAGATGGCGGTATTTACTTTCCCTTTAATCTCGAACATAGCTTTTTCCTCCTTACATGTTGGATTATAACACAATATGGCCAAAAGTTTCATGGAAAAAAAGCTGCGAATAATAAAAAATCATTTGCAATCATTCACAATTGTTGTAAAATAAAGTATGTTAGAAAATTATTATAATCGGAAGTGCGAAATGGATAACAAAAAAGATATCATATGCATAGGGATGGCTCTGGTGGATTCGATAATAAAGGGCTTTGATCCGGAACCGATATCGGCTTCGGGCTACAGAGCCGCATCCGGTTCACTGAACGTGGGAGGAGAAGCAGTTAACGAAGCGGTGGCAGCAGCCAAGCTGGGAATGGATACAGGAATACTGTGCACATTAGGAGAAGACGACGCAGGGGACATGGTGGTCGGAATGCTTGATCGGAGCGGAGTTGATACGTCTCACGTTATACGTTCAAAGGAACACCCGACACCTGTAACAACCATGTTTGTAAATGATGACGGGACCAGAAAATCAATAACAAACGGCTCCCATAGGTACAATTTCCATCCGGAACAGTATGCTTCAGTATTCACATCGGCAAAGGCAATAATCCTGGGTTCGTTATTCAGGGCTCCTTTTGATGACCCGGATATCATTTATTCAGTACTCAAAAATTCCAAAGATGCCGGTGTAACTATATTCGCCGATACTAAACTTCCGAATTTTAAGTTCCTGAAACTTGAGGATATAAAGAAGGCATTGCCACTGATAGATTTTATTACCCCTAACGAAGATGAGGCTAAGTATTTTACCGGAAAAAACGAACCGTCGGAGATGGCTGATGTCTTCCTTTTATACGGAATTAAAAACGTAGTAATAAAACTTGGCGGAAAGGGATGTTATTTTAACAATACAGAAATTGAATTAAGTCTGCCTGCATTAAATATAGACGCAGTCGATGCAACCGGAGCGGGAGACTGTTTTGTGGCCGGATTGGCGTCTGAACTTATCAGAGGTGCAAGTATAAAAGATGCTTTGAAATTTGCAAATGCATGCGGTGCAATCTGCACTACCGCAGTCGGAGCAGGCACTGCTCTTAAAGACAGGCAGCAGGTTATAGAATTGTCAACAAGAGAATAAAAGCAATTTATTAGAACAAAAAATACTTGACAAAGAAATCAGAAAAGTGTAGTATTACTGCATATTCATTTTTGACGTTGAAGATGTGTAAGTAGTTTTATGGGAAGATCCTTAAAAGAGAGCCGGGTAAGGTGAAAGCCGGCAGGGTTCCATACAATGAATTTCAGCATCGGAGTTTCTGACGAAAGATTTTTCAATCAGAAGGACGATTATTGGGTTGAATTTTAAAATCATATAAGCAGATGTGAGCTGCGCATTAAGCAGCATAAAGAGCGATTTGAATGATTAAGATTTGCATATAGTCATAACAGATCTTTAAAATCGAACTTGGGTGGTACCGCGGGTGTATAAGTATATTCTCGTCCCATGATGTAATTGATTACATCGTGGGACTTTTTATATGTGATGAGAATGACGAAAATGATCGTAATACTGAAAAATCAGATGGTAAACAACTAAGAAAAAAATAGGAGGTTAATATAAGTATGCAGGATTTAAACGAATTAAGAACAAGCATCAGCGCGATCAAGGATGAAATCGTAAACGGCGTTAAGGAATTGGCTAATTCCAAGGCACTTTACGAGTTCAAAAAGACCTTCCTTGATTCAAAGGCCGGTAAGATCAATGCCCTCATGAAAGAGATGAAGAACATCCCTAATGAGATGAAGGCTGAGTTCGGTAAAAACGTAAATGAGCTCAAGACCTGGGCAGGAGAGAAGTTTGATGAGCTTGATGCAGAAATGAAGCAGGCTGAGTCCAAGCAGCGTTACGAGAATGAGAAGATCGACATCACAATGCCTTCGGTAAAGTGCAAATGCGGTAAGCTCCATCCCGTAACTCAGGTAAGGAACCAGCTTATAGATATATTTGGAACCATGGGCTTCGAAGTATATGACAACTTCGAAATTGAAAATGAATACTACAATCTGACAGCACTTAACATTCCTCAGGATCATCCGGCTCGTGATATGCAGGATACTTTCTACTTATCACCCGATTACCTGCTGATCTCACAGACCAGTGCTGCACAGATCCATGTTATGGAGAACAAGAAGCCTCCGCTTAAAATACTTTCACCCGGCAAGGTTTTCCGTTCGGATGATGATGCAACACATTCACCCATGTTCACACAGATGGAAGGCCTCGTTGTTGACAAGGGCATTACACTCTGTGACCTCAAGGGAATGCTTGACGTGCTTGTAAAGAAGATATTCGGTGAAGGTACCACCACAAGACTTCGTCCTTCATATTTCCCGTTCACCGAGCCCTCGGTAGAAGTAGATGTAAGCTGTTTCGAATGCGGCGGCAAGGGCTGCAGGCTCTGCAAGGGTACAGGCTGGATAGAGGTACTCGGCGCAGGTATCGTAAATAAGAAGGTGCTTGAAAACTGCGGCATAGACTCAGAAGAATACAGCGGACTTGCATTTGGTGTAGGTATCGAGAGACTTGCAATGCTTAAGTACGGTATCAACAACATCAAGTTACTTTACGAGTCGGATTTACGCGTATTAGAGCAGCTTGACGACTGATAGGGAGGAGGAAAAAACATGTTAGTACCCATTAGCTGGTTAAAAGACTATGTAGATATAGATGTGACCATGGACGAACTCGAGAAAAAGATGTTCGACTGCGGTTTCGAAGTTGAAGAGAAATACGAGGTAGGTAAGGATATCTCTAAAGTAGTTGTAGGCGAAGTAGTTGAATGCGAGCCCATACCCGAGACCCACCTTCACGTATGTAAAGTAAATGTTGGCACAGGTGAAAATCTTCAGATCTGCTGCGGTGCAGATAATGTATGCACCGGCAAAAAATTCCCTGTAGCACTCGAAGGTGCTTTAGTGTATGCGACAGCCAAGGATCATGTGACCATCGAAGGCGTTATGACCATAAAGAAGGGCAAGCTCCGCGGATATGAGTCATTCGGTATGCTCTGTTCAGGCACCGAACTCGGCGTAACAGAGGATATGTATCCCGGCGCAGGCTATAACGGACTTCTGGTACTTCCTGATGATGCTGCACCCGGTGCAGATGTAAAGCCCATCTTAGGACTTGATGACTATATTTTCGACGTATCTATCACAGCAAACCGTCCCGACTGCCAGAGCATCTTCGGCTTAGCAAGAGAAGTAGCTGCAGTGCTTGAAAAGCCCATAAAGGAGCCCGATGTTACATACACCGAGAACGGAACTCCAAAGGAAGGCTTCAAGGTAACCGTAGAAGCTCCCGATCTGTGCCCCCGTTATATCGGACATTATGTATCCGACGTAAAGATAGGCGAATCACCCGCATGGATGAAGAGACGACTTGCACTTGTAGGACTTAAAGCCATTTCCAATATCGTAGATATCACTAACTATGTATTAAAAGAAATCGGTCAGCCCATGCACGCATTCGACGAGAATTATCTCGAGGGAAATGCCATCAATGTCAGACGCGCAAAAGACGGAGAGAAGATCCAGACTCTCGACGAGAAAGAATTCGCGCTTAACAGCTCGAACCTTGTAATCTGTGACGGTGTAAAGCCCGTAGCACTTGCAGGTATAATGGGCGGTCTCAATTCCGAGATTAGGGACACCACAAGCGGTGTAGTTTTTGAGTCAGCAAAATTCGCTCGTGACAATATCAGAAAGAGCTCAAGAGCACTTGGTCAGAGTTCGGATTCAAGCGCACGTTTTTCTAAGGGCGTTGATGAATATTCCACAGTACTTGCAATGAAGAGAGCACTCCACTTGGTAGAGGAGCTCGGATGCGGAAAAGTATCTTCTACACATGTAGAAATAACCTCGGGGAATTCCATCGAACCCACCGAGATGAAGGCTAAGATCAGCAAGGTAAGTAAGGTGCTGGGTATCGATGTACCCGCAGCCGATATCGAAAGAATTCTTAAGAACCTCAACTTCTCACCCGTTATAAACGGTGACGACCTGACAATTCAAGTACCCGCATACCGTGAGGATATGGAGTCCTATCCCGATATAGCGGAGGAAGTTATCAGAATGTACGGTTACGACCATGTAATACCTACATTCCTTGAGACTGCAAAGGTTACTACCGGCGGTATGAATAAGAACCAGAAGGCAGAGCTTAAGTTAAAGAAGGCATTATGTGCTACAGGTGCATCAGAAGGAATCCATTACTCATTCTTTTCACCTGCTGACCTCGACCTTTTAGGATATGCAGCAGATGCACCTGAGAGAAACGTTATAAAGATTCTTAATCCTATAAACGAAGACCTTTCGATCATGAGAACCACCCTTGCCGCTCAGATGATCCGTGCCATGGCACGTAATCAGAAGAAGGGAAGACTTGACGGCAGGATCTATGAAATAGGAAACCGTTTCTTCCCTAAGGCATTGCCCATCACCGAGTATCCTTATGAAAAGAAAACTCTTTGTGTAGGTGTATTCGGCAAGGAAGAGAGCTTCTTCACATTAAAGGGAATTGCTGAAACCGTAGCTGAGACCTTCTGCCTCACCTTCAAATTCAAGGAGGGTCAGAAGCCTTACCTTCATCCTTACCAGACAGCATTCATTTATTTAGGTGAAGAAGAAATAGGATACTTAGGAAAGGTAACCTACGAGATCATGGACGAGCTCGATGCCAGAGAGTCCATGTACGTTATGGAGATCGATCTCGACAAGATCAGTGCATATTATGGCACAGTTCCGAAGTTCACTCCTATACCTAAGTTCGCAGATGAACTGAGAGACCTCGCACTTGTTATGGATAAAAAGGTTCCTTGCGGTGACGTAGAGGATGCCATCAAGGAAGCCTGCAAGTATGTAAAGGAAGTAAAACTTTTCGATGTATATGAAGGCAAGCAGATAGGCGAAGACAAGAAGTCAATGGCATTCACGGTAAGATTCGTTCCCGAAGAGGAAGAATTCACCGGTGAAGCTATCGACGGATATGTAAAGAAGATCTTAAAGAACCTAAAGAATAAACTTGAAGTAGAGCTTAGAAGCTAAACAAAGTGATTAAAAAATCAAACAAACTTAAAAACTATGTGACGTAAGTTCGCTCAGCCCACAATGGAAACAACCTTCCATTGTGGGTTTTTGCTTATATAAAAACGAGGTGAAAAAAATCCACCTCGTTTGATTTGTTAAATTTCAAGTGACAGATTATTGAGTCCCAGCGAATTTACATATTGTACGTTCTTTACCATTTTCAGCGTCATCCTGATACCGATGTGCTTGCCGGGATCTTCGGAACTGGTCTTGTTAAGATCCAGATATTTAACCGGATCGAAACCAATGCAGTTATCCCTGATACGGATTATCAAATTATTGTCATTCTTCTTTACAAGACGGATATCGATCCTGTTCTTGCCGGGATTTTCAAATCCGTACTGCAGGATGTTGTTGCCCATTTCTTCAATACAAAGGGCAGTGTACATGCATTTTCTTCTGGTGAGCCCCTTCATTGCACAGAAAGTACTTGCAGCGGAGGATGCGGCTGTTACACCGTCCTTGTCAAATATTGCAAATTCCATGGTATCTTCCGGACTTGAACCAAAATCATAAGGCAGACATATAAAACTTTCCAATGACCAGTAACGCTTTTCACTTAAGAACTTTACAACTATGCTTATGTAAATGAGAGAAAGCATTTCTCCGATGATGTAAAAGAACCATACGCCCTTGTCACCGAAAATATTTCCGAAAACCAGAACAACTATCGTCGGGAAAATGAAATTCTGTACTGCTGAGATGGATTCTGAAAATCTGATCCTTCCTATCGCCTGATAATATTTCTTGAAAGCAGCGTTCAACGTGCTAGGTATTAGCGAAATTGCAAAGAGTCTTAATCCCCATATGGCCATGCCCTCAGCATCGGGATTGTCATTTAGGAAAAGCCTTACAAGAGGATTTGCAAAAATACCCAGAATGATCATGGTGATGCCGCCCAGGACAACGGAATAGAAGGTCTGCGCCTTAAAGATATCCCTTAAGGAATGACCATCCTCCTCCGTATGGTAAATACCCGTGAGCATTAGAGATACCTCGGAAACACCGTTTCCTACACAATATCCGAGATTTGCTATGGTTGAAACAATGGAGTAAGCAGCAACCGCAAGATTTCCGCCGGCCTTCATCATCACCTTGTTTACGGTGAAAACCAGAAGAACCAAGCTAATCTGGTTGATGACCGTTGGAATTCCACCTATTGCGATTTCTCGTAAGGAATTAAGATTAAACAGGTTTTTCTTAAATTTATAAATGCATTTCTTACCCAGAAAATATGTAATCCCGATTCCTACAGCTAGATAGTAGCTGACGGTGGAGGCAAGTCCCATTCCGAACATTTCCTGCTTGAATAAATAAACATTTAGAAGGTCGAAGGCAATGTCTGCGATAGTCATGCAAAGAACCGCAACCACCAGACGCATACGTTCACCGGCCATCTGCAGATACGGAACAAGCATCTGTGCTGCTATAAAAGCAGGGGCTCCGAAGATAAAGCCCTTAAGATAATCTTTGGTGAGTTTAAAAACATGAGTTCCGGGTTCTGCACCAAGCATTTCACACAAGGGATCGATGAACAGAAGAACGAGTGTAACACCAATCGCCGAAAATGCTACGGCAACTATTATCGAAACGGAAAAATACTTGTTAATGCTTTTTTCATCACCGTTTCCCATAGCCTTGCTGCAAACAACCTGGATTCCGGAGGAGAGCATGGATCCGAAGGCGGCAAAAATAAGGAGTACCGGATTGGCCAGACCATATGCCGCTACCGAATCAACTCCCAGAAAACGTCCGATCATAATGCTGTCGACCAAAAGACATAAAGTAACAGCCATTGATGAGACAATCTGGGAAACTATCATCTGTCTAAAAAGCTTCTTTATCATTTTACATCCTATATTTCAAATATCTATCACTTTTAATATAACAAAACTGAAGACGCGGAGCATCGTAAAAATAATTACTTGAATTTTAACTCTAAACTTTATTATAACATTTTTTGAATATTAGACAATAAATTTTTTCATGGCATAATGCTCAAAGATATTTGTAAAAAAGAATTAGTTGTAGTATAATTTTATGGGGAATCCGCTCTTCTTGAAGTGTTTCTCAGTATAAATTCAAACAAAAATCCATGATATTACCGGCATTGATGCAGGCACGTTGTCGGTATAAAGCTATGCCTGCCATAGGTGAAATTATGGGTATCACGTATTTTGAAAAATCAAAAACCTTTAAGCTTGACACATGTAATACCACATATATGATAAAGATTGTTGACGATGAAGGTTTCATCCTCCATCTTTATTATGGACGAAGATTAAGCGATGAAAAAACAGATGACCTCTGCAGGATAGAAGAGCATCCCTTTGTGCCCTCAAAGAACAACAGGGACAGGGGGTCCTTCATGGACTGCGCTCCGTTTGAATATCCCGGACACGGACTCGGAGATTATAGGGACGATGCATTTTCAGTCCTTAATCCCGAGGGATATTCGGCAACCTCCCTTAATTTCAGATCATACAGGATTTTGGAAGGAAAGCCTAAATTGCCCGGACTTCCCGCAACCTTCGAAAAACAGGCATCTGTATCTGTCATCAATGAAGATTTAAAAAAAGAACCGGCAGAAAAAGAAATAGCAGGAAATAAATCCACATGCTGCACTCTGGAGATAATAGGGGAGGACCCGGCAAACGGTCTGGAAATAACTCTTTCTTACAGTGTATTTGAAGATGTCGATGCAATTGCCCGAAGCGTAAGGATAAAGAATATCGGAAAATATGAGAATATAAAGCTTACAAAAGTCCTTTCAGCCTCATACGAATTCTATGGGGATGATTATGACATATTGTTTCTGCACGGTACGTGGGCACGTGAAAGAAATATAGACCGTGAGCATCTTGGTTACGGAAAGCATTATGTATCATCCTTTAGAGGTGAATCAAGCCATCAGGAGCATCCGTTCCTTGCACTCATGTCAAGGGACGCCAACGACACCAACGGTGACGTCTATGGCTTCAGTTTCGTTTACTCCGGAAACTTCATTGCTCAAGCAGAACGTTCACAATTCGACAGTGTCCGTGTTCTTATGGGAATTAATCCTGTTGATTTCTGCTGGAATCTTGGGAAAGGAGAGGAATTCTGTACACCTGAGGTGATCAGCGTATATTCATGGGAAGGAACCGGAAGGATGAGCAGGACCTTCCATGACCTGTACAGGAATCACCTTATCCGCAGTCCGTATAAGGACATGAAGCGTCCGATCCTTATTAATAACTGGGAAGCAACATATTTTAACTTCGATACCGATAAGCTGATAGCCATAGCAAAAGAGGCTTCTAAGTTAGGTATAGAATTACTTGTCATGGATGATGGCTGGTTCGGTCACCGCGACAACGACTCAAGCTCGCTCGGAGACTGGTATGTCAATGAGAAAAAACTTCCTGGAGGTCTGAAAAGGCTTGCCGATGAAGTAAACAAGACCGGAATGAAATTCGGTATCTGGATGGAGCCTGAAATGATAAGCCCCGATTCCGATCTTTATCGTGCTCATCCCGACTGGGCAATTCAGATACCCGGAAGAACGCCCGTTATGAGCAGGGAGCAGTATGTTCTTGACCTTACAAGAAAAGACGTCAGGGACTACACCTTCTCACAGATAGAAAAAATCTTAAAATCAGCAAATATAGAATATCTTAAGTGGGATATGAACAGGCAGCTTACAGATCTTGGCAGTGCATTGCTCGGAACAGAAGGGCAGGGCGAGCTTTATCACAGGTATTGTTTGGGCGTTTACGAACTCCAGGAAAGACTCGTAACCGAATTCACCAACCTCCTTCTTGAAAACTGCTCCGGAGGAGGAGCGAGATTCGATCCCGGTATGCTTTACTACAGCCCTCAGATATGGACCTCAGATGACATGGATCCGGTTGAAAGACTTAAGATACAGGAAGGAACAGCACTGATATACCCGCTTTCAACAATGGGTGCCCATGTCTGCGACTGCCCCAATCATTCAACCGGAAGGACAACACCGTTTGAAACAAGAGGCTATGTTGCACTGGCCGGAACCTTCGGATATGAACTCGATGTAACCCGCATACCCGAAGCCGACAGAAACATGATCCCAAAACAGATAAAAATGTACCATAAATTCAATGACTTAGTTAGAACCGGGGATTACTACAGAGTCTCATCATATCGTGAAAACCATGAATGGGATTGTTGGGAGGTAGTATCAAAGGATAAATCTGAGGCACTGATAACCGTCGTAAACGTAATAGGAAGAGTAAATCACAAATCACGACTCCTGAAACTAAAAGGCCTCGACCCGGACAAAGTATATTCAGTAAACTTCTACGATATGGAGAAAGAAGCAGAAGGTGAAAATTGTATGAAACTCCGCGGTGACGCCCTGATGTACGCCGGCATACAGCTCAAAGGCCTGGATCACGGCGATTTCAAGGCAAAACTCCTCAGCATAAAAGCAACCTCATAATACGTCATATAACATTATTGACAAGAATCAATAGATAATATATTATGATATTACAAATTGCGAGAATATGCCGATTATTTAATTAAGAATTATGACTTTATTCGCAATAAAAAATGTATCAGAAGTTAGAGGACAATTCATCGGTGCTGCGGCGGGCACGTCATCGGTGAACCTCGGTTTCGCCTGTTTCTCAGGCGGACATGCACCATGCCTGCAACAAGGAAGAAAACAGAAAATGGCAGAATACAACGAGATGACGATCAGCGAAATGTACGATCTTTCAAACACAATAGCAGCAGAGCTTTTCAAAGGAAAGACATACCCTTGGGAAGTACTTCCCGAGATAGGCGACTTCATAATAAAGCTTGGCGAGACACTCGATCCTAATGAGTATGATAAGAAGGGCGAGAACGTTTGGATAGCTAAATCTGCAAAAATAGCTCCTACAGCCAGCATCACCGGTCCCTGCATCATAGGAAAAGACACAGAAGTAAGACCAAGTGCATTTATCCGTGGCAAAGCTTTGGTAGGAGAGGGATGCGTAGTAGGAAACTCATCAGAGCTTAAGAACGTGGTACTTTTCAATAAGGTTCAGGTACCTCATTTCAATTATGTAGGAGATTCCATATTTGGATTCAAATCACATACAGGCGCAGGTGCAGTTACATCAAACGTAAAGCAGGATAAGACACTTGTAACCGTCAACTACAAGGGAACAAGAGTAGAAACAGGATTAAAGAAATTCGGCGCAATGCTTGCAGACAACGTAGAAGTAGGCTGTAATGCAGTCCTCAATCCCGGAACAGTAGTAGGAAAGCACACAAACATCTATCCCCTTTCATTCGTTCGCGGCTTCGTACCCGCTGAATCAATCCATAAAAACAACGGTGAACTGATACATAAAAGAGACGATGTTTGATAAGGCATAGTCTAATTATAAAAAAATAGAGCGTAGCATATCAATCAATGCTACGCTTTTTATTTTCTTAAAAATGTGATCTTCTACCTATATTTTCCGAGGTAGAACAGCGCGATAGTTCCGGGACCTGCATGTGAACCGATGGTAGGACAGAGGTTTGCGATCATGAAATTCTTATAACCGAATCTCTTCTCAATCTCAGCCTTAACAAACAGAGCATCCTCCTCAGCATCGCCGTGAGTAATATAGATCAGCTCATTCATATCCCTGTATGAACCAAGATGCTCCTCCATCTGGTCAACGAGAGAAATAAGCGACTTCTTACGTCCTCTGACATTCGTAACCGGAACAAGCTTGCCTTCATTGTCAACGTGGAGAACAGGCTTGATATTAAGAAGAGTACCGAAAACCTTAACAGTCTTGGAAATCCTTCCGCCCCTGTGAAGATAAACAAGATCGTCAACAGTAAAACTATGGCAGAGATTAAGCTTGTAATCCTTAAGCCACTTAACAATCTCATCAAAAGACTTGCCTTCCTTCTGTTTCTTAAGAGCATACCATACATAAAGACCCTGACCGCCCGAAGCGCAGAGAGAATCGATAACCTCGATCCTTCTTTCAGGGAACTCAGCCAAAAGTTCTTTGGCTGCGGTAGCGGAATTACTGTAAGCCGAGCTCAGTCCCGACGAAAAGCCGATATGGATAATATCATAGCCTTCCGAAAGCTGCTTGCGGAAAATTTCTTTTGTTTTATCGGGATTTGTAGCAAACGTTGAAACAGTTGCACCGTTTCTCATACGGTTAAAGAAATCCTTGATCTCAAGATTCTTGTCGTCACCATACGTTTCACCGTCTACAATATAATGAAGATAGTGGATCGGAATATTGTTTTCCTTAATAAATTCATCCGGAAAATCGGCAGTATTATCTGTCGAAATGATAAAAGGTCTGTTGTTCTCTGACATGTCCTCATTTGCACCAAAAGTGCTGATCCTTTCATAAATAATCCATAAATGTAGTTTTCAATTTCTAAAAATATAGTAATCAAAGACAATACATGTGGTTTTAAAAACCACAATCATATTATCACACTTCCTTTTTGACGTCAATAAAAAAATTATTAAAATATGAAAAGAAAACCATAACTATGAAGAAGTTTTATAACATTTACTCTTTGACAAGTTAAAACATATGTGCTATGATAAATAAGTTGTGGGCCGAGAATCGGTCACAAACCGTAATATAAGTATTTTTGGAGGAATTTATGAAGGGTAAAGGTTTTTTACAGTTACTGATCGCAGTAATTGTAGTAGCAGCTGTCGCTTTTGTTGCCGTTTTCGGAATCGGCAAGGACAAGAGCGGAAGTGCGTCGGACGTTAAGCTCGGACTTGACTTGGCCGGCGGTGTAAGTATCACATATCAGACGGTGAAGGAAGATCCCACATCCGATGAAATGTCAGATACGGTTTATAAAATGCAGAAACGTGCCGAAGGTTTCAGTACCGAAGCAGAAGTATATCCCGAAGGAGACAACAGAATTACCGTTGCCATACCCTCGGTAACAGATGCCGATTCGGTTCTTGAGAAACTCGGAAGCGCCGGAAATATTTACTTTGTATATGCAAAGGGCCCCAGCGGTGTACAGAACATCGTATATACCGATGACGGAGCAGCCCTTACAAGATCTATGGCAGAGATCATCGAAAACGGTGACGTAGTAGTAGACGGAACCGATATCGATTCAGCAGAACCCAAGATGTACCAGGATCAGTACAGCGGCGTTCAGTATGTAGTTGCACTTACCTTCAATGCAAAGGGTGCACAGAAATTCGCCGAAGGTACAAGCTATGCTTACAGCTATGTAAACTCAGGTTCAATGGAAAACATCATCGCCATCGTATATGATGACGAAGTTGTATCAGCACCTCACGTATCCGCAGTTATCGACGGAGGCGAGGCTCAGATCCAGGGTCAGAAGGACATGGACGAAGCAAGAATTCTTGCAACCACCATCAGAGTTGGTGCCCTTCCCCTTGAACTTTCAGTATTAAGATATTATGTAGAAGGTGCACAGCTCGGTGCCAATGCACTTGAGACAAGCCTTATTGCCGGTGCCATCGGCCTTCTGCTCATCATCCTTTTCATGGTCATCATGTACAGGATCCCCGGTGTGGCAGCATCGCTTGCACTTCTTTTCTACATCGGCTTCATGGTAATAAGCCTTAACATGTTCGAAGTAACACTTACCCTTCCCGGTATCGCAGGTATAATCCTTTCCGTAGGTATGGCCGTTGATGCGAACGTCATCATCTTCACCCGTATCCAGGAAGAAATCGGAACCGGAAAGACCGTCCGCTCAAGTATAAAGCTTGGATTCAGCAAGGCTCTGTCAGCAATCGTTGACGGTAACGTTACAACCATTATCGCAGCCATCGTACTTTACTTCTTAGGTTCAGGTACTGTAAAGGGCTTCGCTCAGACACTTGCCATCGGTATTATCCTTTCAATGATCACCGCACTGTTTGTTACAAAGTTCATCCTTAACGCATTCGTTAACTTAGGTGCCGACAAGGTTGGCTGCTTCGGTGAGAAGAAGGGCTACAAGAAGATGAGGATCATCGAGAACTTCCCTAAGTTCGCTTGTATCTCAGGCGCTGTAATCCTTGCAGGTATAATCGCTATTATCATTAATACTCAGACTATTGATGCACCTTTCAACTACGGACTTGATTTCTCAGGCGGTACAGCTACAACCTTTACAATGGATGAAGCTCTTCCTTCTGATATTAATACATCACTTGATGCAAAGATCAATTCAGAGCTCGGTACCAGCGCAGTTATCTCAACCATCGAGGATTCAAAGATGGTTACCGTAAGGACCAAGGAGCTTTCAACCGAGGACAGAGCAAAGCTTATCAATATCATCACTACAAATTATGCGGTTAAACAGGAAAATATCACCACCGAGAGCGTCGGTGCTACCGTCAGCGGTGAGATGAAGAAGGATGCACTTGTTGCGGTTATCGTTGCAACTATCTGTATGCTTATCTATATCTGGATCAGATTCAGGAATATCTTCTTCGGTTTCTCATCCGTTATCGCACTTATCCATGACGTGCTTGTGGTTATCACAGTATACGCCATCGCTAAGGACGTTATCTCCGTAGGCAACACCTTCATCGCATGTCTGCTTACCATCGTCGGATATTCGATCAACGCAACCATCGTTATCTTCGACCGTATCAGAGAAAACATGGCAGAGAAGCTTAAGAACGAAACCGTTACCGATGTTGTAAACAAGAGTATTTCACAGACCTTCACCAGAAGTATCTATACTTCACTCACAACACTCATCACGGTAGTACTTCTTGCAATACTTGGTGTATCCTCCGTTAGGGAATTCGCTATCCCGCTTATCGCAGGTATCCTTGCGGGTGGTTTCTCATCCGTATGTATAGCAGGCGGTGTATGGCATCTTTTCGGAAAGAAGTTTAAATCAGAAGATTAATAGTCGAAATTATGTACGTTAATAATGAAAAGTGGTTTATAAACACCAAAACCGGTGACTTTAATTTCATTATGAATACCTTTGGCGTGACTGCCTCTACGGCAAGGCTCCTGATAAACAGGGGGAAGCTGACCGAGCGGGATATAAGGGAATTCCTCTATCCCGATGAAAGCATGCTCCATTCCCAGTCGTTACTCAGGAACCTTAAAGAGGCAGCCGACGTCATAGAAGAGAAGCTTTCGTCCCATCTTAAGATAAGGGTGATAGGGGATTATGACGCTGACGGCATCATGTCCACTTACATTCTTACTCATGCATTTAAAAGACTGGGGGCGGAAGCTGATTTCTATATTCCGGACCGTGTAAAAGACGGCTACGGTATAAATGCGGACATGATAGAGAGGGCCGCTGAAGACGGAGTGGATACTATCGTGACCTGTGATAACGGTATAGCTGCGGTTGATGCCGGAGAAGCAGCGGAAAGGCTCGGTATAACCCTTATAATTACCGACCACCACGAGCTTCAGGAAGAGCTTCCGAAGGCCCTGGTTATTGTAGATCCGAAGCAGCCCGAGGACACTTATCCCTGTAAGAACATCTGTGGGGCGGTGGTTGCCGCTAAGCTTGCCGCCGAGCTCCTCGAAAGAAAAGGGCTTGCCGAAAAAGGAAAAGGCTGTATCGATTATATTGAATTCATGGCCATAGCCACCATCTGTGACGTTGTGCCTCTTGACGGAGAAAACAGGACAGTTGCATCACTCGGATTAAAGAAACTCAATTCCCTCTACGTCAAAGGCATCGGTGATGTTTCAAAAGCAAACAAAGGCCTGAAAGCTCTTGTTGAAGGATGTAAGCTTGATGAAATTACCGAATACTCGATAGGCTTTGTGATAGGACCGTGCCTCAATGCAACGGGCAGGCTGGATCTGGCCGATAAAGCTATGAGGATGCTGTGTGCGGAAGAATCTGAGAAAGCCCATTCATTAGCAAGAGAATGCAGGGAGCTTAACGAAGAAAGAAAAGCAATGACCATACAGGAAACCGAAAAGGCCTTTAAACAGCTTGAAAAAGCCGGAAGTCTTGATAAGGTCCTTGTGGTAGAGCTCCCCGAATGCCATGAAAGCCTTGCCGGGATAATAGCCGGAAGGATAAAGGAAAAATACATGCATCCGGTGTTTGTCCTCACGAAATCGGGGGATATAATGAAGGGCTCGGGACGTTCGATCACGGGCTACAACATGTTCGGCGAAATGCAGAAGGTTTCCGGATACTTCCTAAAATACGGGGGACACCCCATGGCTGCAGGCCTAAGTATAAAAGCAGAGGATGTCCCAGCCTTCCGTACTGAGATCAATAAAAACTGTACCCTTACGGAAGACGATATGAAGAAAAAGGTTATGCTGGACGCTGCGGTTGCTCTTTCAGCTTTCGATGAAAAAAGCATTGAAGAAATTAAACTCTTTTCACCGTGCGGAACAGACAATCCAAGCCCTGTCTTTGGAGACAGGAACAATAGCGTCATCCGTATGAAACGTATAGGAAAGAATTCCAATTATCTTAAGTTTACCATGGAAGACAGTAGGGACGTAAAGTTCGAAGCAGTCTGCTTCAAGGATGCAGCGGATGTTATAGAATATCTGTCATATAAATTCGGGCAGGACCAGGTAGATGCAGCATTTGCCGGCCGTCCCAACAGCATCAAGCTCACCATAAGCTACGTTCCCGAGATAAATGAATATAACGGGGGACGCTCCATCCAGATGAAGATCCAGGGGCTGATCTAAATCAAAAATATAAAAAAAGCAGGTAGAAAAATGTCAGATCGATCATATATCAAGGATAAGAAAAGAATAGTCATAAAAATAGGTTCCTCATCACTCGTACATGCCGAGACAGGAGACCTTAATCTTGTACGTATAGAAAAACTTGTACGTATTATCACCGACCAGTGCAACGAAGGAAAAGAAGTAGTTCTTGTTTCTTCAGGTGCTATAGCTGTCGGCGTAAAAGCACTCGGGCTTTCGAAGAGACCCGAGCATAAAGCGGGAGAGCAGGCATGTGCGGCAGTCGGCCAGGCTAGGCTGATGATGGTATATCAGAAGCTTTTTGCGGAATACCTCCGTACCGCAGCACAGATACTTATGACCAAAAACACAATGATCGATCCCGAGAGCCGTCACAATGCAAGAAGCACATTTGATGAGCTTTTAAAGATGGGAGTTGTTCCCATCGTTAATGAAAACGACACAGTATCCACCGATGAAATTGAATTCGGTGACAACGACACACTTTCCGCAATAGTTGCGGCACTCGTGCATGCAGATCTCCTGATCCTTCTTACGGATAAGGACGGTCTTTATACCGATGACCCCGGAAAAAATCCCGATGCCAAATTCATTGACACGGTTGACGTTATAGACGAAAAGATCCTTGCAATGGGAAAGGGAGCCGGTTCAAGCGTAGGAAAGGGCGGCATGTCAACCAAGATATCGGCAGCACGTATAGCAACCGATTCCGGTGCAGATATGATAATCACAAACGCCGAGGATATTTCAAAACTGGGAGATATCATGGAGGGCGAGCATATCGGTACTCTCTTTAAGGCTCATAAGAATATTGACTTCCATTTGATCGACTACATTTCCGGAAAATAGAAAGAAATAAAAAAAGACCCCCTAAAATGAGGAGAAGCCCAACAGAGGGGGGAGGAGACTGTTGAGCTTGAAGTTTATGAAAAAAATTATTTTTGAAACCCTGACGGGTTTTGTCTTTCACTGATATTAATATAACACGTGGTTATGAACTCCGTATGTTAAAAATATGAACTTTTCGTTAATAATTTAAGTTTTTTTATGAATAAATTTTTAGTTGAAAACAAATAGAAATTGGTATATAATAATAAAAGTGGTGCTTTGTGACTTTGTAAAACGATTTTGTATAATCATACAAAATTTGTATATAAAACAGAACAGGAAAGATATATGTACAATTCTGAAATAAAAGATATAAACTTAGCCGAGTCCGGTTTGAGAAAAATAGAGTGGGTAAGGAGAAACTGCCCGCTTCTTTCCGGTATAAAGAAGGATTTTGAAAAAGAAAAGCCCTTTGCGGGAAAGAAGATTGCTCTCTCAGTACATCTCGAAGCAAAGACCGCATATCTCTGCGAGGTACTTAAAAGCGGCGGTGCCGAAATGTACATCACCGGAAGCAATCCGCTCTCAACCCAGGACGATGTTGCCGCTGCACTTGTTTCCGAAGGTCTCGAAGTTCATGCATGGCACGGAACGACCGAGGAAGAATACGGCAGACACATTGAGAACGTTCTTAAGAATAACTGCAATATAATCATAGACGACGGTGGAGATCTTGTACACAAGCTCCATACCGACATGAGGGACAGCCTTCAATACGTCATCGGCGGCTGTGAAGAAACAACCACCGGTATCATAAGGCTTAAAGCCATGGCTGCAAAGGGCGAGCTTGAATTCCCCATGGTTCTTGTAAACGACGCAGATTGCAAGCACCTCTTCGATAACAGGTACGGAACGGGTCAGTCCGTATGGGACGGCATCAACCGTACAACAAATCTTATCGTGGCGGGAAAGATAGTAGTTGTTGCAGGCTACGGCTGGTGCGGTAAGGGTGTTGCCATGCGTGCAAAGGGCCTGGGCGCAAGAGTTATCGTGACCGAAGTAAATCCCGTTCGTGCAATTGAAGCAGTTATGGACGGCTTCGACGTAATGCCTATGTCTGAAGCAGCTCCTCTCGGAGATTTCTTCGTTACCGTTACGGGCTGTGCAGGTGTTGTAAGAAAAGAAGATTTCCTCAAGATGAAGGACGGAGCCATCTGCTGTAACGCAGGACACTTCGACGTAGAGGTTGACGTGGCCGGACTTAAGGCTATGGCGGTTGATAAAGCAGAAATGCGCAACAACATCATGGGCTACAAGCTTGAAAACGGGAAATGGATATACATCCTTGCAGAGGGAAGACTTGTAAACCTGGCTGCAGGTGATGGACATCCCGCAGAGATCATGGACATGAGTTTTGCAATCCAAGCACTCAGTGCGGAATATCTCGTAAAGAATGCGGGAAGCATAAAGGAAAAACTTATAAAGGTTCCCGAAGAGGTTGACAAGGCCGTAGCACTCAGAAAGCTCAATTACCTCGGAAAGCAGATCGATAAGCTTACACCCGAGCAGGAAGCATATCTTTCACAGGGACTATAAAGGCAAGGGCCAAAGACAAGGCGGGGGTCAGACTCCCGCAGGGGTCTGCCCCCCATAAAAAAGGGGTCTGACCCCATAAAGAAAGAAATATAGGAAGGACACAAAAATGAATTTCAACAAGATATTACAGGTAATGCCGTTTGTATTAGCAGGACTTATCGTAATCCTTATCTGCCTTATCATTATCGGCGGAATTGAGAACAAGTCCAAAAGCAACGACAACAAGACTGACACTGTAGTCGATGCGGGCAGTGAAACCAATAAGGTAACGGACAAGCCGGCAGACTGGGAAGAAGATAATGTTACGATTCCCACAAAGAGCGCCGATGATATCACAAAGGATCCCGAGCCTACAGCCGAGCCTGTGAACAACGATAACACACCTACTCCGGATCAGGGAAGTACAACGCCGGACAACCAGACAACAGACAACGAATTCGGTTTCAAATTTACCGAAAAGCAGGATTTCGTCGATACAAAGAACGGAGTTAACTTAAGAGCGGGCTGTTCAACCGAGACAGCAGTTGTTGCACATCTTGAGACCGGAAAGAGACTTGAGAGGACCGGTTACAATTCAGAGTGGACCAGAGTTATATACAACGGTATGGAATGCTACATCTCCACCCCTCTTGTTGTAAGAGTTGTTTCATCGATCGATGAGAAAGTCCCCGATGAGAACGGTACCGGAAACGAGAACGGCAACGGACAGGACAACGAATTCGGACTTGTATTTGAAACCAAGAACGATTATGTAGATACAAAGGCAGATGTAAACCTTAGAGCAGGAGCTTCAACGGATACCGATAAGGTTGCATATCTTGAGAATAGCGTAAGACTTAAGCGTACCGGTTATAATTCGGAATGGACCAGGGTTGAGTATAACGGCAAGACCGCATACATTGCAACATGGCTTATTGCAAATGTTGCTGCAACTGCGGAAGATCCCAAGCCCACAGAGGCACCTAAGCCAACCGAAGAGCCTCAGCCCACCGAAACACCTCAGCCTACCGAAACACCCGATGACGGAAATAACGATAACGGGAATGATGATAACGGAACAACCGATACCGGAATCACAGACACCGGTATAACAGATACAGGCATAACAGACACCGGCGTTACCGACACCGGTGTTACAGACAATGGAACAACTGACACTGAACCTACCGACACCGGAAGCAACACCGCTTCCGGTGGTATCTTTTTCGGGTCAGGTTCGGGGAAACTCATCTGCATAGATCCCGGACATCAGACCAAGGGTAATTACAATACTGAAGCCATAGCCCCCGGATCTTCGGAAAAAAAGGCAAAGGTATCCTCCGGAACGAGCGGAGTATCCACAGGGCTTGCTGAGTATAAGCTGAACCTTACAGTTTCTTTGCAACTGAAGGATGAGCTTGTAGCCAGGGGGTATCGCGTAGTTATGACAAGAACCACAAACGACGTTGATATCTCGAATATAGAACGTGCTCAGATAGCGAACGACAACAAGGTTGATGCATTCATCCGTGTACATGCTAACGGAAGCGACAACTCCTCCGTTAGCGGCATAGAAACCATCTGTCAGACAAAGAGCAATAAATACAATTCCAATATTTATTCCGAATGTAAGAAGCTTTCGGAATGTGTACTTGACGAACTTGTTGATTCCACGGGCGGCAAAAAAAGATATGTCTGGGAAACGGATACAATGAGCGGCATCAACTGGTCAAAGGTACCCGTAACAATAGTTGAAATGGGATATATGTCAAACCCTGAAGAAGATAAGAAACTCTCAGACAAGGAATATCAGAAGAAGATAGTAAAGGGCATCGCCGACGGTATCGATGACTATTTCAAATAAAAAACGGAAAAGGCTGGAAGGAGAAGAGACAGACATATGAAATTCACAAAAATGCAAGGCTGTGGCAACGATTACGTATATATCAACTGCTTTGAAGAGCACCCTGAGAACCCTGAGGAGCTTGCGATCAGGCTTTCAGACCGCCACTTCGGAATAGGCGGGGACGGCGTGATATTCATACGCCCTTCCGAAACGGCCGATTGCATGATGGATATGTACAACCTTGACGGCTCACGCGGAAAAATGTGCGGAAACGGCATAAGATGTGTCGGAAAATACGCCTACGATCACGGTATAGTAAATAAAACAAACATAAAGGTTGAAACACTTTCAGGGATCAAAACCCTGCAGCTCAATCCCGGTGCCGACGGCAAGATAGAAACCGTAAAGGTAAACATGGGGAAAGCCATTTTCAAAGCCGCAGACATCCCGTTAAATATAGGTATTGTCAATGATTATTATAATAATAATCCTCAGGAAGACAGCGTAACGGATGGTAAAGCCATAGACTGTATCAGGAATTTCCCTCTTATGATCAACGGAAAGGAGCTGAGATTTACCTTCGTATCCATGGGAAATCCCCATGCGGTTACCTTTATAGAGGATACGGCATCCCTTGATATAACCGCATACGGACCCGAAGCGGAAACCCACGAACTCTTCCCCGAAAAAGCCAATATCGAATTCATACAGATAGTTGACCGTAAGCACATAAACATGAGAGTGTGGGAGAGAGGCTCGGGTGAGACTTTTGCCTGTGGAACCGGTGCATGTGCCTCGGTTGTAGCATGTGTTGAAAACGGTCTGACAGACACCGAAGTCGAAGTAAAGCTCCTCGGCGGAACATTAAAAATACGCTATGACAGAGCTACCGGAGAAGTGGAGATGACAGGCCCCGCAGTTGAGGTATTCACCGGAAATATATAGGAAATCAATTAGGCAATCATGAATAGGGACGACAGTACATCATGAAAGACTTTATTAAGAAAAACATCAGAGTAATATACTTTCCCGTAATGTTTATATTTATGGAACTCGCTTTCCATATCTATTATTACGGGAGTTTTGACGTTTACATGCTCTTTGCGGCAATGTTCGCCGCATCCTTCGGATTCCTGGTATCAATGCTTACATCATTTGCAAACAGGATCGTAAATATGGTTATCGCCTGGATTGCCACCATAGGGACTGTGTTTTTCTTCGGACTCCAGACGGTATACGGGCATATTTTCACAAAGTTCATACCATTAAGCTCGCTTGTTGAAAATACGGGTGACGCCGCAGAATTCTGGAAGCAGGCATTAAAAGGCATATTTGAAAGCATTCCCGGTCTTATCTTTGTACTTATAATTCCCATAGTTGCAACAGCAATCTGCATGAAAAAGAGGATCATCTGCGAAGCCAGCGATTTTAAGGAAAGCATGATCCGCCAGATGGCAGCACTCTTTTTGGGACTCGTATTCAATCTGATCGCAACCTCCATCCTTTCCGTAAAGGGAACAGAGAATTTCAGCGCCTACGATCTCTATAACAACGACTTTATGCTCGACCTCGGAGTAGAGCGTCTCGGCATGATAACGGGAACACAGAAGGATATAAGCGCATTCCTGTTTGGAGATGATGAGGCAACGGAAATTCAAAGCACCGGAAGCCTTGCCAGCCTGAAGCTGGATGTACCTGCAGATCCTACGCCGATTCCCACAGCCATCCCCACAAAGGCTCCAGTTCAGCAGGTAAATACCGATCCCGCAGCCACACAGGCACCCACGGCAACACCTGAGCCTACACCGACTCCTATAGACACTTCACCCAACGTACTAGACATAGATTTCGCAGCCCTTGCCGAAACAGAAAAGAACAGCGAAATAAAGACTATTCATAAGTATATGGCAGAGCAGGAGCCGACAAAGAAGAACGAATACACCGGAATGTTCAAGGATTACAATTTCATCTACCTTGTATGCGAAGGCTTTTCGCCTTGGGCTGTCGATGAAAACGTAACCCCCACGCTGTATAAGCTTACTCATGAAGGAATCGTACTTGAAAACTTCTATACACCGATCTGGTACACCAGCACCAGCGACGGTGAATACGTAGCTCTGCAGGGTCTTATTCCTTACAGCGCAAACAGCTTCAAGCGTTCAAAGAACAATGCACTGCCCATGTGCTTCGGCTGGCAGTTCTTAAAGCTCGGATATACCAGCCGTGCATATCATGCACACACTGCAACATATTACGGAAGAAACGAGACACATCCGAACCTCGGATATGAATTCAAAGCCAAGAAGGCAGGCCTTCAGATAACAGACGTATGGCCTGAATCTGATCTTGAGATGATACAGAATTCGCTTCCGGATTACATAAATGATGAGCATTTCCACGTATATTACATGACGGTATCCGGACACATGGAATATACTTTTTCCGGCAATACCCAGGCTGCGCACAATAAGGAATACGTTCAGGACCTTCCTTATTCTTCAAATGCAAAAGCCTACATAGCATGCAACAAGGAGCTTGACAAAGCACTCGAATACCTGATAGAAGAGCTTGAAAAAGCAGGCATAGCGGATAAAACCGTAATCGCATTCTCAGCCGATCATTATCCTTACGGACTCGAAAAAGAATACATCGACGAGCTCGCAGGACATACGGTGGAGAAAGAATTTGAACTCTACAAGAACTACGGCGTCATCTGGTCCGCATCGATAAAAGAGCCGATAGTGGTTGAAAAGCCCTGCTCGAGCCTCGACCTTGTGCCCACGCTTTCAAACCTTTTCGGACTTGAATATGACTCAAGACTTCTTATGGGAAGCGATATCCTTTCAGATTCGCCCGCCCTTGTAATATTCTCCGACAAGAGCTTTATCACCGATTACTGCATGTACAACGTAAACAACGGCAAGATCACAATGCTTAAAGACGTTGAACTCCCCGACGGATATATCTCAAACGTCATGGCCATCGTCAAGAACAAATTCAATATCTCAAAGAGCATCTTGCTGAATAATTATTATAAGTACATAATGGACTACATCCCGAATGTAGTCACCGAACGTCCAAAGTATCCTAAAGAGTAGAAACCGGTATAGGAAACAGGGGGACAAAAAAATTCACTTGCAAAAATCTCAAAAACATAGTAAAATAATAGAACAGCCCCTAAATTGACTATGCAATATCGCACAACGAAAGGTTTGGTATTCTATGCAGGAGAAAAGAAGAGATAAAAGACTTCCCGTATTTTCCATGAAGCTTGAGATTAGTTCACTTTTCAAGCAGGACAATGAGATCATAAAAAACCTTGACGCACCCATAGAAGTAGAGAACATCTCAAAAGGCGGGATCGGCTTTATTTCAAAGACGGATATCCCTTTGGGGTATTATTTCAATGCCTGCATACAGTTGGGGAACGATGAAGCAAAATTATACTGCGTAGTAAAGATAATCCGCAGATCCATACGCCAGGACGGTACCATTTTCTACGGATGTGAGCTTGTCGGACTTGCTCCTGTATTCACCTATATCTTTGATGAATACGAGAACAATCTTCCAGAAGGCATGCTATAACAAAATAATTAAAAGAACCGCCTCAAACGAAGCGGTTCTTTTTTTACGTTTTTGAATAGTTTTTGTTACAACCTGTTTCTAATATTCCTTTTATAAAGATATATTACTATATATTATAAACTGCCTATTAGTTCATTCGATTATAACCTTTAAGTGCAGAAAATCAGCACCTTGTTACGTTAGCAGCCTGAGGTCCCTTCTCGCCGTCAACAACATCAAATGTAACAGCCTGTCCCTCGTCTAATGACTTGTAGCCGTCCATGTTAAGTGCTGAGAAATGAACGAATACGTCATTGCCTTCTTCATCAGAGATGAATCCGTAACCCTTCTTGGAATTGAACCACTTTACAGTTCCTTTTTTCATTGTACTGCCTCCAAAAAAATATAGATATATAGATGCGATATTGCACCTTTGTCTACTTTACCACATTATATCGTAAAAGTCAAAAGAAATTTATAAATTTATAAGAAATATTTGTTAATTACTTTAAAATATGATAGAATAAAAAATCGTAGGCAGTAGTTATTATGTCATCCTGAACGAAGTGAAGGATCTTAATATCTAGAGTCTTAGTACATATTTGCTTCGTTTTGAAAAGCAGAGTTATCATAAGAAATACATCAGGAGAAAATAATGAGTACCTTTAGATCGGGCTTTGTAGCCATTATAGGAAGAACAAACGTCGGGAAATCCACACTAATGAACCGTCTTATAGGGCAGAAGATAGCCATTACTTCAAACAAGCCCCAGACAACCCGTACAAAGATCAGAACCATCCTTACAACAGATGAAGGACAGGCCATATTCATAGACACACCCGGTATCCATAAAGCAAAAACAAAGCTTGGTGAATACATGGTAACCACGGCAGAACGTTCTTTGGCTGAGTCCGACCTTATCCTCTGGCTTATAGAGCCCACCGATTATATCGGGACCGGAGACAGGCATATAGCGGAACTCCTCGGATTGAAATCCGACGTACCGGGCGGGAACTCTAATGCGTCTTCCGACAAGTCAAACAATAAAAATCCCGAATACAACATCGAAAAAAGTCAGAAACAGAATCAGATAGCAAATGAGATCAAGGATATCCCCAAAGTCCTCGTTATTAACAAGATAGACACCATTACAAAGGAAAAACTTGTAGAACTCATAAACCGCTATAAGGACCTCTGTGATTTTGACGAAATAGTGCCCATCAGCGCACTTAAAGGCACCAACGAAGCGGAGCTTAAAAAAGTAATCTTCAAGCTCCTTCCGGAAGGTCCCATGTACTACGATGAGGATGAATTGACCGACCAGCCCGAAAGACAGATAATAGCGGAACTTATCCGTGAGAAAGCATTAAGATCCCTCAGCGATGAAATACCTCACGGGATAGCGGTAGCCATAGAAAAAATGAAGGAACGTCCATATACTCCTCGAACAGCAAATGGATCGAATACGAATAATTCATATCAAGACACGCCTTTTTATGATATAGAAGCAACAATAGTCTGCGAAAGAGACTCACACAAGGGCATAATAATCGGAAAACAGGGGGCCATGCTTAAAAAAATCGGCACCGCATCCCGCCTTGAAGCCGAGGCTCTGCTCGGCTGCCGAATAAATCTCAAACTCTTTGTAAAAGTCAAGAAGGACTGGCGTGACAGCGCCTTTCTTCTCAAGAATTATGGTTTCGATGTAGAATCCGATGAATAAAAAGGAATAACCATGACCGGAGAAATAACGCTCACAGGCATAGTCCTTAGCTCCATGCCTATAGGTGACTATGACCGCAGAGTCAGCATACTTACATGTGAAAAAGGCAGAATATCAGCATTCGCCAGAAACGCACGCAGACCGATGTCATCCCTGCGTGCAGTCAGCATGCCCTTCACATTCGGTAAATTCTCCATCTTCTCCGGACGTGACGCTTACTCTGTAAACTCCTGCGAAGACACCGTATTCTTCGACAGCCTGTCATCGGATATCGGAAAAATGTACCACGCCATGTACTTCTGCGAACTCATGAGCTTCTTCACCCGTGAAAACAGCGAAGAAAGAGAACAGGTTAAACTCCTGTTCACTGCTTTAAAGGTCTTGCGTGACGGGAAAATCCCCTGCAGCTTTGCCAGAAGGATATTCGAATTGAGATGCCTTGCCAATTACGGCGAAGCACCTAATATATTTGAATGTTCGGTATGCTCAAAAAAAGAAGATTCAAAAAAATGGCTCTTTGACATAAAACAAGGTACTATAAAATGTGAAAACTGCGCCGGTATAAAAAGTACATCCTCAAATAACGGCATAAATACGCTCGTCATCCCCGAAACAGTGCGATATGCAATGCACTATACCATAACGTCACCGTACAAAACACTTTTTGGTTTCAAACTCATTCCCGAAATGGAAGAAAGATTTACAAAAGCAGTTGATGCCATAATAAAAAATCATGTCGACAAACCGTTAAAAACTCTTGAAATACTTGAAACACTGGAGTATAATCAATAAATGGTATTATAAACTTAATAAAAATCATAGGAGGTAACATCATGGAATCAATCAAGAAGTATGTAGCTGAATTTATCGGAACATTTGTACTTGTACTTTGTGCGTGCGGAGTCGCAGCTGTCACAGGCTGTAAAGTACCGGAAGCAGGATACGTTGCAACAGCTCTTGCATTCGGACTTGTAATCGTTGCCATGGCATACTCCATCGGAAATATCTCGGGCTGCCATATCAATCCCGCAGTATCCATCGCAATGCTTGTTAGCGGAAAGATGGATCTTAAGGATTTCGCAGGCTATGTAATCGCACAGTTCCTCGGAGCGATCGCAGGCGCAGCAGTTCTCATGGGGATCGTAGGAAAAGAAACAGGTCTGGGTACCAACGGACTCTATAAAGGAGACGCAGGAATTTCATTTGTTATCGAAATAATCTTGACATTTGTCTTTGTAATTGCTATACTCGGCGTTACATCAAAGACTGAGAACGGAAGCGTAGCAGGACTCGTTATCGGACTTGCGCTTGTACTGGTACACCTTATCGGAATCCCGCTTACCGGTACCAGCGTTAACCCCGCAAGAAGCTTCGGACCCGCACTCTTCATCGGCGGAGACGCACTTACAAACGTATGGGTATTCGTACTTGCACCCTTAGTAGGAGGAATACTTGCAGCAATCGTCTACAAATTCCTTGATACTCCTAAGGAAACCCCTAAGAAGAAGTAATTAATTGGAGATACCACCCACCATAGCCTTCTCCTTGAGGAGAAGGTGTCGCCGTAAGGCGACGGATGAGGTGTAAACTTCAATATAAGAAATACAGAAAAGAGGACTATCAAATGGAAAAAACAATGGACAAAATCGTAGCACTGGCAAAAGCAAGAGGCTTTGTATACCCCGGATCAGAGATCTACGGCGGACTTGCAAACACCTGGGACTACGGTAACCTGGGAGTAGAGCTTAAGAATAACGTTAAAAAAGCTTGGTGGAAGAAATTCATCCAGGAAAACAAATACAACGTAGGTGTTGACTGTGCCATCCTCATGAATCCACAGACATGGGTAGCATCAGGACATCTTGGCGGATTTTCGGATCCTCTTATGGATTGTAAAGAGTGCCACGAAAGATTCAGAGCAGACAAGCTCATCGAAGATTACGCAGAAGAAAAAGGCATCACACTTGACGGCTCAGTAGACGGTTGGTCACAGGAAAAGATGAAAAACTTCATCGAAGAAAACAAAATTCCCTGTCCTACATGCGGAAAGCACAACTTCACAGACATCCGTCAGTTCAATCTTATGTTCAAGACCTTCCAGGGCGTAACAGAAGATGCAAAGAATACTGTATACTTAAGACCTGAAACAGCTCAGGGTATATTTGTAAACTTCAAGAACGTACAGCGTACATCCAGAAAGAAACTTCCATTTGGTATCGGACAGATCGGAAAGTCCTTCAGAAATGAAATAACACCCGGTAACTTCACATTCCGTACACGTGAGTTTGAGCAGATGGAGCTTGAATTCTTCTGCGAGCCCGGTACAGACCTTGAGTGGTTCCAGTACTGGAGAGGCTTCTGCCGTGACTGGCTGCTCTCACTCGGTATCAAGGAAGATGAGATGCGACTTCGTGATCATAGCCCTGAGGAGCTTTGCTTCTACTCTAAAGGAACCACAGACATCGAATTCCTCTTCCCGTTCGGATGGGGCGAGCTTTGGGGTATCGCAGACAGAACAGACTATGACTTAACACAGCACCAGAACCTCTCAAAGGAAGATCTCACCTACTTCGACGAGGAAAAGAACGCAAGATTCGTACCTTACGTAGTAGAGCCTTCACTTGGAGCAGACCGTGTAACACTTGCATTCCTTTGCGCAGCATACGACGAAGAGGAGCTTGAGGGCGGAGATGTACGTACAGTACTTCATTTCCATCCCGCACTTGCACCTGTAAAGGTAGGCGTACTTCCTCTTTCAAAGAAGCTCAACGAGGGCGCAGAAAAAGTATTTGACGAGCTGAGCAAATACTGGAACTGTGAATTCGACGACAGAGGAACCATCGGAAAGCGCTACAGAAGACTTGACGAGATTGGTACACCTTGGTGCGTAACATACGACTTCGACTCAGAGACAGACGGCTGCGTAACTGTACGTGACCGTGACACCATGCAGCAGGAGCGTATCGCAATCGCTGACTTAAAGTCTTACTTTGAAAAGAAAATGGAATTCTAATACAAAGCCCGCCATATGGCGGGCTTTTAAAAAATGTATTATCTTGGCAAAAAAATAAAAAAAATTGTTTATTTTTTGAAACAACTGTGATATAATAGACAAGATAAGTGAAGGCAAAAAGCAGGATATATTCGGAAAGTGGCCTGTCCGTATGGAAAAAACAGACAGATAGGCTTATTTTCTGTCTCTGTTTTATAATGATATCATGCAAGTCTTCCCATTAAAAAATAATCAGGAGGATTATTCTACATGAACAAATGGGTATATTTATTTACCGAAGGCGACGCAACTATGAGAAACCTTCTCGGCGGAAAAGGAGCAAACCTTGCTGAGATGACCAAGATCGGACTTCCCGTACCCCAGGGATTTACCATCACCACTGAGGCTTGTACTCAGTACTATGAGGATGACCGTCAGATTAACGACGAGATCATGGGACAGATCATGGAATATGTCGCAAAGATGGAGGAGATTAACGGCAAGAAATTCGGCGACCTTCAGAATCCTCTTTTAGTATCAGTTCGTTCAGGTGCACGTGCATCCATGCCCGGTATGATGGATACCATCCTTAACCTCGGACTTAACGACGATGTAGTCGCAGCTATGATCAAGGGCAATCCCGATCCCAAGTTCGAGCGTTTCGTTTATGACTCTTATAGACGTTTCATTCAGATGTTCTCAGACGTAGTTATGGAAGTAGGTAAGAAGTACTTCGAACAGCTCATCGACAAGATGAAGGAAGAAAAGGGCGTAAAGTTTGATGTAGACCTTACCGCTGCAGATCTTAAAGAACTTGCTGCACAGTTCAAGGCAGAATACAAGAAGCAGCTTGGTGAAGATTTCCCTTCAGATCCCGTTGTACAGTTAAAGGAAGCTATCCGTGCGGTATTCCGTTCATGGGACAACCCCAGAGCAAACGTATACCGTCGTGACAACGACATCCCTTATTCATGGGGTACAGCAGTAAACGTAATGCCCATGGTATTCGGTAACCTTAACAATGAGTCCGGTACCGGTGTTGCATTTACACGTGATCCCGCTACAGGCGAGAAGAAGCTCATGGGTGAGTTCCTTGTAAACGCACAGGGCGAGGACGTAGTAGCAGGTGTTCGTACACCTATGCCCATCACTCAGATGGAAGAGCAGTTCCCTGACGCATACAAGCAGTTCGTTGAGGTTTGCTCAACACTTGAAAACCACTACCATGACATGCAGGACATGGAGTTTACCGTAGAAAACAAGAAGCTCTATATGCTCCAGTGCCGTAATGGTAAGCGTACAGCACAGGCAGCGCTTAAGATTGCATGTGACTTAGTAGATGAAGGCATGAAGACCGAGGCAGAGGCTGTAGCCATGATCGATCCCCGTAACCTCGACACACTTCTTCATCCTCAGTTCGATGTAAAAGCATTAAAGGAAAACAAACCTCTCGGCAAGGGCCTTGGTGCATCACCCGGAGCAGCTTGCGGACAGATCGTTTTTACAGCAGATGACGCTGAAAAGTGGGCAGCTGACGGAAAAAAGGTAGTACTTGTTCGTCTTGAGACATCACCCGAGGACATCACCGGTATGAAGGCTGCACAGGGCATCCTTACAGTACGTGGCGGTATGACATCTCATGCAGCGGTTGTTGCACGTGGTATGGGTAAGTGCTGTGTTTCCGGTTGCGGCGACATCGTAATGGACGAAGAGAACAAGAAGTTCACTCTTGCAGGCATCACCTTCGTTGAGGGCGACGAGATCTCCATCGACGGTACAACAGGTAACATCTACAAGGGAATCATCAAGACAGTTGACGCCACCATCGCCGGCGAGTTCGGCCGCATCATGGGTTGGGCAGACAAATACAGAAGACTTAAGGTCAGAACAAACGCTGATACCCCCACAGATGCAAAGAAGGCTCGTGAGCTCGGCGCAGAAGGCATCGGCCTTTGCCGTACAGAGCACATGTTCTTCGAAGCAGACCGTATCGCAGCATTCCGCGAGATGATCTGTGCCGATAAAGTAGAGGAACGTGAGAAGGCTCTCGACAAGATCCTTCCTTACCAGCAGGGAGATTTCGAGCAGCTCTATGAGGCTCTTGAGGGATGTCCCGTTTGTATCAGATTCCTTGATCCCCCTCTTCATGAGTTCGTTCCCACAGAAGAGGCTGACATCAAGAAACTTGCCGAAGCACAGGGCAAGCCTGTTGAAGAGATCAGGGCATTTATCGACGGTCTCAAGGAATTCAACCCCATGATGGGTCATCGCGGATGCCGTCTTGCGGT
This sequence comes from Lachnospiraceae bacterium, assembly GCA_024696945.1. Taxonomy (GTDB): domain Bacteria; phylum Bacillota; class Clostridia; order Lachnospirales; family Lachnospiraceae; genus RUG11977. The sequence goes on from JAILGF010000153.1 coordinate 99,443, forward strand.
TACATATCCCGAGATCGCAAAGATGCAGACAAAGGCTGTTATCCGTGCAGCCATCAACGTTGCCAAGAAGCATCCCGATTGGAATATCGAGCCCGAGATCATGATCCCGCTCGTTTCCGAAGTACTCGAGCTTAAGTTCGTTAAGAAGGTTGTTGTTGAGACAGCAGACGCAGAGATCGCTGCTGCAGGTGCTAACCTCAAGTATCAGGTCGGCACCATGATCGAGATCCCCAGAGCTGCTCTTACAGCCGACGAGATCGCAAAGAACGCAGACTTCTTCTGCTTCGGTACAAATGACCTTACACAGATGACATACGGCTTCTCACGTGACGATGCAGGCAAGTTCCTGACAGCTTACTACGATGCAAAGATCCTTGAGAACGATCCTTTCGCAAAACTTGACCGTGTCGGTGTCGGCAAGCTCATGAAGCTCGCTATCGACCTCGGCAAGAAGGAGAACCCGAACCTTCACATCGGTATCTGCGGAGAGCACGGCGGAGATCCTTCATCCGTAGAGTTCTGCAACGAGATCGGCCTTGATTACGTAAGCTGCTCACCTTTCCGCGTACCCATCGCAAGGTTGGCTGCTGCTCAGGCCGCTATTGCTGTCAGGTAGGACTTTTTTGATCCACTACCAAATCGAGCTCGGAGAAACCCGCGCACGCGCTTTCCGTAAGGCTTGCGGCACTGTCCTCCATGCTTCGAGGTATCAAAATATCCGTGTTGATGTGTTC
>JAILGF010000169.1 GCA_024696945.1 Lachnospiraceae bacterium
TCCTGATGATGAAGCTAAGCTTGATGCTATCACTCATAACCCTCATGGTATTATCCTCGTAACAGGACCTACCGGTTCCGGTAAATCTACTACATGTTATACGGTACTTCATGAACTTAATAAAGAAACAGTTAACATTATTACAGTAGAAGACCCTGTCGAAGCAAACGTTCCCGGCGTAAACCAGGTACAGGTTAATGTAAAGGCTGAACTTACATTCGCATCGGCCTTAAGATCCATCCTTCGTCAGGACCCTGATATCATCATGATCGGTGAGATTCGAGACGGTGAAACAGCAGGTATCGCCGTCAAGGCATCTATCACAGGTCACTTGGTTATCTCAACATTGCATACCAACTCTACATCAGCATCCATCACGCGTCTTATTGATATGGGCGTAGAATCATACTTAATCGGTGATGCTGTTGTAGGTATCATCGCACAGCGTCTTGTCAGAAGACTTTGTCCGAAGTGCAAGATACCTCATGAAGCAACCGATAGGGAAAAAGAACTAATAGGCGTTCCGAAGGAAGAAAGTATAATTATATACGAGCCCGGCGGATGCGATGAATGCAACAAGGGTTATAAAGGCCGAAAGGCTATCTATGAAATCATGCCCATAACTTCCGGTATTCGTAGGATCCTTCATCAAAAGGTTACTGCTGATGAAATTCAGGAAGTAGCAGTAAAAGAAGGCATGCACACACTTCGTATGGCCGGTGCCAGAAATGTAATAGAAGGTATAACTTCTATAGAAGAAATGGTACGTGTTGCTTACGATATGGATGAAGAAACAAAAGATGCTGATAAAGCGGAATAAAATAGTAAAGGTGGGAAAAAATGGCTGAATATATTTATACTGCTGTCGGTCCTGACGGCAAAAAGAAAAAAGGTCGTGTAGAAGCAAAAACAAAAGAGATGGCGGTAGCCAATCTTAAAGCAGAAAAGAATACAGTGCTTAATATTACTGAAGCAGGAGGACTTGCTAAAAAGGTAAATTTTTCATTTGGTAAAAGAGTAAAAGCGAGAGACTTCTCTGTATTTTGCCATCAGTTTGTATCAATTATTCAGGCTGGTGTTACAATCGTTGAAGCTTTCCAAATGCTTGGTGAACAAACTGAGAATAAAGCTTTAAAATTTGCTATTCAGGAAGTTCATAATGATATTTCCAAGGGTGAACCGTTAGCTGTTGCAATGAGAAAAAGAGGTGGAGTATTTCCTAGTATGCTTTGCAACATGGTAGAAGCCGGTGAAGCTTCCGGTTCACTTGATAAATCATTCTCCAGAATGGCAACTCAGTTTGAAAAAGATGCTCAGCTTGAAGCTGCGGTTAAAAAAGCTGTTATATATCCTATTGTTTTAATATTAGTTTTGATTGGTGTTATCTTTGCAATGATGACATTTGTTATTCCTAATTTTATGGGTATGTTTGATGGCCTAGATGTTAAAATGCCAGCTGTTACAATGGCTATTGTTCATGTTTCTGATTTCTTTGTTAAGTTTTGGTGGTTGATGTTAATAATCGGAGCATTAGCATTTGTTGCATTTAAAGCATTTCAATCCTCTGCAGGCGGAAAAGAATTCTTTGATAGACTTGCTCTTAGAATTCCGGTATTAGGCCCCATCCAGCAGAAGAAAGCCTGCGCAAAACTTGGTCGTACGCTTTGTACTCTTCTTGGTGCAGGCGTTCCTATGATAGATGCTTTGGATATCACAGCGAAGTCGATGGATAATAACTGTTATAAAAGAGCAATGAAAGATGCGAAAGAACAGGTTGCGCGTGGCGTAGTGCTCTCGAGGCCTCTTAAAACTTCGGGATTGTTTCCACCGATGGTATGTCATATGACCTCCATTGGAGAGGAGACGGGTAATATTGAGGCTATGCTTGAAAATGTAGCCACATATTATGAGGAGGACGTTCAAAACGCTACAGAGTCCATGATGGCGCTTATGGAACCTATGATTATTATCGTAATGGCGTTTGTAGTTGGATTCCTGGTAATCGCTATTTTGAGTCCTATGTTCACACTTTATGAAGCTTTAAGTTAAACAACTAACTTAATTCATAGATAGAGGAGGTTGATTTTCGACCTCCTCAATTTTTTATCGAGCTGCTATTGACCCTTAATTTTCCAACCTTAATTGAAAATTTTATTTCCAGTTATTCTTTATATGATTTATAACTAATCTATAATTTAAAAACTTACTGAAGTTAGTCTTGCAAACGAGACTGACTTCTTTTTTTATGCAAGAATTAAAGTAAAAAGTGTCAGGAGATGGCTAATTACTGAAAGAAGGTTAGTGTATGTCATCTTATAAATTTACACATCTGACACTTGATGACCGTATCAGTATTCAAAAAGCTTTAAAAGAAGGCAAAACATTTTTAGAGATAGCAACTCTTATTGCTCGAGATCCTACAACTATATCCAAAGA
>JAILGF010000174.1 GCA_024696945.1 Lachnospiraceae bacterium
TAATGCTACAAAATATGTATGTCATTGGGATTCAGTCTTTGCAGCTTATCTTGCAAAGAAACGAGCAGAAGGTAAGCATTATAATGTCGCCATTTCTCATGCAGCAAAGAAACTAATCCGAGTCATCTATCATCTTGAAAAAACTAAGCAGCAATATATCAAATCTTAGAACATCCCAAACCAATATCCCTTTAGCAAGCACCTGTAAAGATGCTCTTTTTGTCGTGCATTTTTTTACTTTTACGAATACCTTTTTGAATTTTAAAAGAATTCATTTTTTCTCTTGACTTTTAATAGTTAGTCTTCTATCATGCTTTGTATTGTTTTTTTCACCGTACTTTCGGAACAGCCAAGCATTTCCACCATTTTTGACCTTGTCAGATACTTATTACACTGATGTAAGTCAATAATCTGTTGTTCTCATCCTTCCGGTATAGTTTTGCATCGGGTCACTCTTTATTTCCTAGGTCTGAACTCCATTAACATGTAGTGTTCTGTTATGAATATTTCATGCCTATTGAATCAATAATTCCCACTTCCCGTTAGATTTGACGCTGATACTCTGTCTCTCGACAGTTTTAATTTTCCTATATTTCCTCAAAATCAACCATGCAGTTATCACGAATTTTATAAATTCAAAAAGTTCAGACAGTGTCTGAATTTTTTGAACCGCATTAAGCTACGCTTTTGCGCATACTGTTTCCATTTTTTGCTCCTTTACAACACGCCAAAGAATAAATACCATCTTGAAAGCAAGGAGCAAACCCTGTAAAAGCCTGTTCTTTGTATGTATAGATAATATCATTTTCTTTAATCTGTGGATCCATATATTATACACTCCGAAATTGAGATAATTATTTTGTAAGTACTTAATAGTGATTGTCATGCAATTTTCTCAATCACCATTCTTCCTTCTAAAAACCTCATCTTCTGCTTAATAAAGCACCTCTAATTCCCTATCTATCTTCAAGCCTGATGAATCAAGTCTGGACGAATATGCCTTTAGCTTTAATCCAAAACCGATGCATTTTTGCAGTTCATGAAACCACTCGCTCTCACTATCCAATTCGATTTGCTTGACATACGGATGGAGCGATACAATGCAATACAGAGCATTCTTTCCGCCCTGTAGATGAGTACATAACTGCTTAAGCTGTCGTATTCCCCGCTCAGAGTAAACTGTAGGAAAACAAGCTACTTCCTGCGTTGAAATAATACTTTTTACCTCAATAATCGTTTCCGTATCGCGTATAAAAAAATCACATTTATAACCGTTATACTTGTACTCTTTTTCAATTTGACTTCTTTTCCCCAGAAAGGAAAATCGTCTTGATCTGATGCATTCCTCAACTGCTTCATTTGCCTTAGAGGTATTGAGTACTATATAGTTTTTCTTATACGGCACAGCAAACACCGAGAATTTAGTCCTTGTTTCTTTGGATTTATTTGGAATCAACATCACTTCCTTTCCTTTTAAATCCAAGAAATTGCTTAAGTGACATGATGATGGGACATAACAAAGTTCATCCTTGTTATCTATCTGAACCAGACACAAAAAGCGGTTCTTTAATTCCTTTACAAATGTTCCACTAATATATTCTTCCATACATCGTTTTCTCAGAGCTTTTACATTTTATCAGCCAAAAATGCTTCAAGTTCCTCCTCTGAAATATATAACCCCTGCATCCTCTTGGTATCCGTCTCAGTTACCATCAGCATATCTCCCTTCCCAAGAAGATTTTCCGCACCTGACATATCAAGGATTGTTTGTGAATCTGTATGTGAAGGAAGTCTGAAAGAAACTCTAAAGGGTATATTTGCTTTCAGCGCTCCCGTAACAATCTGAGCAGATGGTCTTTGTGTCGCAATGATAAAGTGGATTCCCAAGTTTCTTACCCGCTGCAAAAGCATGAGAAGGTTCTTTTCAAAATCCTTCCTTGTTTCGTTCATTTCAGCCGCTTGAATGAGATCAGAATACTCATCAATGACAACCACTAAACGTTTCATTTTATTACCGGGGTTCTTTTGATTGTAAGAGTCTATATCTCTACTCCGGCTTTCTCTGAGAAGTTTAGTTCTTTCTTCCTTATCCACACTGTTTATCTGCTGAAGCATTTCCAAGGCCTCATCTGCATCAATCACAACCTTACCACCATACAGGTACGGCAAACCTTCAAAGAAAATGAAATCCGTCTGCTTTGGATCAATAATCAGTAGTTCCATTTCTTCAGGCTTAAACTGATATAATAAACTCACAAGCATAGACTGCAGGAAAATAGTTTTACCGGAACCAGTCGTGCCTGCAATAAGCATGTGAGGTGCATCTGCGACATCTAATATATCGAACTGTCCATCAGGCATTTGACCTGCTATCACATTTAATCTACCTTCGTGATTCTTTAGCACATCAAGATGCTTTATAAGGTCGATCGATCGACCAGAGTCTGCAAATGGAACATCAACAGAAATAAGGTTTGTTCCCTTAATGTGCTCAACAAGTATCTCTCCGTTTGCCTCAAGTTCTCTGCCTATATCATTTTTATACTTGTTAAGTTTATTAGTAGTTTCTCCGGATTTCAGTTTGACAGGAAAACGAGTAAACCTTGCTGCCTCCTGAACTGCTGAAGCATCAACTGGTTCGGCCTGAATACCAAAGTCCTTAAACACCTTATTCAGTTTTGCGCATTTCTCTTTAATTCTGGAAATAATTTCGCTTGTTTCTGTAGTATCATCTGAAACAGATACACTATTTCCCCCATCTATCGCTTCATTTGCACTAATGCCTAAATCTACAAAAGTTGTATTACTATCAACAGTTCCAACTGTTAGTGTATTAGTATCACTATTACTGCTTTGCTGGGACGATCTCTCATTTTCTTCTTCCCCATCATTTCCCAGCCAAGGTGAAGGTTCATCAAATTCCATGCCAGATATAATCGCCTGGATTTCACGCTCCCCTACAGTTATAAGTTTATAGTGTTCACCGCTAAACTCTCCTTCGCCTTCATAAATTGCTTCTGAACTGTCTATATTCTCGAAATCGACAAACGCAATATTCTTTACAACGGAAATCTTATATTCACCCGCAAATAGCGCATTCAGATCCTCGCAGCATCGCATTTTTTGCCCCGCATCAATACTGGTATGAAAAAGGCAATCAAACACTTGCTCTCTTAGTATTTCGCGTCTTGAAACTGTGGTAATCCTTTCACTTGCCCCAAACATTTCTTTTATCAGCTTTTCCAAAATGGTAACTTGCTTAACCGCATGACCAGTTATTCTACCATCCCTAAAGTCAAAGGCGTTATCTGAATTTGAATATGTTTTTACTTCAATTATGTCTATGTCTGCGGATTGGTCATCATTGATTCTCATAGCGACCAGATCTGGCAACTCTCCCTCATCTCTGTCAGACAACCATTCTTGAGCAAGTTGAGTATCTAATCCGACCATTATTGCATTTGGATACTTTCTCCTAAAATGAATTGCTGCAATAGCCGTCCCTAAACTACCCTTGCCATGCCTTTCATCAAAGATACTGTTGGATTTGTGTGACACTATACTTAATAAGCCATCATCATTAATATCTCGGACAGCTTCAATTACATTCTTTATGCCTTCCTTTTTAGGAATGAAGTTTCCTATTTGCTTTACCAAGGTGTCATAACCAAGAATAAACTTGTTACAATTCTCTGAGTATATTCCAAGAGATCTATAATCATTTTCCTTGTAATATATCTTTTCACTAGCAGTTCTTAAAGAAATATCCCAGCTTTTTAAGCTTTGATCCAGTATTACCAGCCAGTCAGATTTTTTTAACAATTCGTCGTAGGTTTCTCTTCTTAAGGGCGTTCTAAAGAATGTGCCCGTATGACTGAAGGTTGAAGGGTGCTCATTGAGTTTTTCTATTATGCTTGAATAAATAGTAAATATCCCACCTTCGCTAGCTGGCCTAATCTCAACCTCTTCGTTTATTGGATTATATTTATATATTTTAGGTACGCATAAAGGATGAATATGAATATTTTTGCTATTCTGTGCTGTCTCTATTCTTACCTCATTGGGATCAAATACTATTACAAGATGTTGATCTGTCTTAATCTCCTCTAAGATTCGATTGTACGGTAAACTTTTATTAGTTATTTTCAGCCTGAAATTCAGAGAACGTTTTCCCTTATATCTTCCAAGCATCCCATCATTGAGAGAATCGTCTTCAATTTCAACCCAGCTAGACGAAACCCTTTTGGTTCTAAATATTGTCAACTCAATTCCCTCTATATTGAACTCCTTATCGGCATTTAGCGCCTTTAACATTGAAATAATCACTTCAACCGATGGCGGATCTATTATTGCTATTCTAAGAAGCATGGCAGCATGCGGATAAAGACATATATACCTAACTATTGCCTGCTTTAATGTATCAATCCCGTTCTCACTTTGATTAATTTGAGGCGTATTTGAATAAACGGGTAGAATACCTATTCTCCCAGACAAGGGCAAGAATGTTGCTGTTTGTCCCGTAATAGTCATCGGCATTAAAACAACTGAAAGAGGGTCTGGTATGTCTTCTGCCTTTCGAATAATAAATGCCTTGTCATCATCATCAAGAAAGCCTTCTTCTATTGAACTGATACTGCGACTTGACAATATTTCCTTGGCCAATTCTACATACTTCCATAAATATAATGGATGAAGCGGTGTTGGCATTGCATGCAGTTTAGTATCTCCTATCACAAAAATATAATCCAAAGACATTACTGTATTAATTATCTTTTTTGCATTTGACGCTGCCACTCCCCATATCTTTGGAAAATCTTCATTTATTGCAACTAAAAGCTTCTCATATTCTCGTATATATCGATCAAACTCTGCATATTTATATATAACTTGGAGCATAGGTGCATCTTGAAGTCTCTTTCGATACTTGCATATAGCATCTCTAGCAGTCAAAAAATCATCTATTCGCTTTCCTATCTGAACATTTTCAGACAGAATCTCGGATATCCGTTTCAGTTCTTCTCTAACCTCGTCCAAATATCCCTTGCTTATAGGCAAAAAGTCATACTTTTCCGAATCGGTAATTGCTTCTTCAGGAGAATCTACCTCAGCTCTAATAACTCCGCCAAAATCCTCATCGGTAGTAAGTTGTTCGGCAATTTTCTCTGTTGTCGGCTCTGTTTTGATGCTAATCTTCGAACCATCAAGATTGATTTCTACTCGTTCTCTTTTGTTAGGATTTGTTCTATCATCAACCTTCTTTTCTATCTGCTCTATTGCATTTTCAACTTTATCTGCATCCCCATCGAAGACTAACTGAGCAGCAAGAGCTGTCGGCTTCATCGTCGGTAGCTTCGGGGTTTTGGGATTCTTATTCTTCTTTTCTTTTACAGCCTTTAAGCATTCCTCAACCTTTTCAAGCTCCATTTTTTTAAGTAGTTCTATGTCCTTTGTCTTGTAATAGCTTAGAATAAGGCCTGGAATCTCAGTATTTGCTGACTCTTTTGCATAATAATTCGTAATACTTTGTCTCTCCGCCTGCTCAAGGTTGCTAATCCTTTCTACAACCTGATGATTCCGTTTAATTCTGTTAACAAAAGACGCCTTGTCCGGTCGATTGCTGACAACATCTTTGTCCGACAACATACCCAGCTTATAGAAATTTCCTCTTATAGCACCAGGCAAATTATCCGGAGTGGTTGAAACAAGTATTTGTAAATAATCTATAACTCGCTCAAAGCTTAATAAACTTCTAACCGGTTTGCATCTAAGAGCTTGCAAAAGAGACTCTATAACTGTGTTGGTATTTCTCAATTCCTTTTTTACATAATCACAGCACTTTGTATATACTGACTCTAATGAAATCTCTGGAAACCATCTTAACGATGAAATTTTCTCCAACTCAGTTCTTTTTATTATCAGCACTCGAAATGTCTTTTCATCACCATTATTTCTGGATTCTTCAGCATCCTCTATGCTAAAGCTATATTTCACACTATCTTTTGGGGGTAAGTTGGTATTTAACATGTCAATCATTTCCTCATCAAAACCCAGAAAAAAGATTTCCATTCTTTTATTGGTTGTCATGCTCTTCGCCATCTCGATATAATCAAAATGAGGAATATTGACGAGTGATATTCCATATTCGTTTGAGGCAGCATATTTACTTATTGTCTCAACAATCACATTTGTCAAAAGATCTCCAGTCATAATTACAACCTCCATCCAATCAAAGTCACACCGTCGGCATATTTTTTTCCTAGTCCTAGTGAGATATATGTATTCGCTAATCTTTGAGCATTAAGACTCAAATCCCCTCGCAGATCACCAGGCGTTGATTGAGCGATGTTTGCCTGTTCCAAAAGCATATACTCTGTTTCAGCATCTGAACCAATAACCATACTATAATCTCTTATTAGCTTTTCTCCTAAGTCCTTCAATTCTATTCCTTCCTCTAAGTCTTCTTTATCCAGGACACTCAGGGTTACCGTTTCAAGAGTAAAGCTGTTTGACAAATATCTCTTTACATTTGCTCTATTACCCTTGGGTCCAACGAGCCCAGCTCTTACTCCTAAAACTCGGCAAAAATCCGAAGGGGAATTGTTCTTATATTCGAAGGTGTATAACGCAATCTGCAAAGCCTTGGCTAATGCTCTCATCGGCTTGTCTCCCTCAGTTACAAAGCTGCTATAATAACTATTCACAGCCTTCTTTACCTCTGTTTCTTTTTCTTCAGTCGAAAGGGTCATCTCGGAAATCCATTTTCTGCAATCCTTATCTGTGTCTGAAGCAATTTCATTCTTAATGACACAATAAATTGCATTGATGAAATAATCTTCCACAGCCTTTTTTCCAGAGGTAAAAGATTGTTCACTCGCCTTCTTTATTGAATCAAGTCCAGCACCTGCATCAATAACTATCGGCACCTTATCGCCATCAAACTTAGCTGCATTAGCATGAATCATATACAAAAGCGAAGAGAATATTGCGTAATTTACTAGCCTCCTAAGCGTAAGCAGGCTATTCTTGCTTTCCTCTATTAGCTCTAAATTTACAGTCAGTCGATCAAACCCTCTTCGAATGGTATCCTTACAAGAATCCCATATTATTTCGGAGTCCTCCGGATATTCAACCTCCGATTTATTACGTTTCTCTTTTTCAGACGGAAACGCAATGATTGGTTTTACCAGTTTTGTCAAATCATCATTATCATTGGCAAGTGCATCGTTAATTAACTTAATCGCTGGAGATCTATTGCCATTAATCTCTTTAGATAGTATATCAAAAATAAAGTCTCCTATTCTCGCCTCTGGTGACACTCTTTTCTTGATCATCCAATGAGAAGATATTGTTGTGACAGAGAAATCGTAATTAGGATATGCTGTATTGTCCTGATCAAATATCTCATAAAGCAGAAAACGAAAGTCACGTATATTGGAAACCTTTTCGAGGTTTTGCCGAGCTAACAATTCACTATATTTTCTAATGATATCTTCAGAAGATGTTGCGCCCTTTTTCCCTTCGCATATAATCCATTCGTGTACATCCTCTGTAGCACAGGTTTCCCCTGTGCAAGCTCTAAACAATCCGTTTGCTATATGCGGCGGCTTTGTCGCATTAGAGGTCGGATTGAACCCTAAATAATCTGAATCACAAACAGATTCTCCTATTCGTTTTAATGTATCGCTCGCCATCAGCTTTCCTCCTCAAATTCATACTTCCCATTCTGAATATAAATGTTCATCTTATAGCCCTTTGTCCTGCTCGCAATCAATACTTCTCCATCATCGTTTGGCTCGGACAATCCATTGTCAAACAGCTTCTGTAAAAACATCGCCGCTGCTTGTTCATATTGAGGCGCCAACATTCCAGTAGGATAACCATTCTCTACTGCGTCCAGCGTTCTTAAGAAATCCAAATCCATTATTAATTCCGGGGTCTCTTTTCCCTTCGGTCTAAGTATTATGTGATCAGGCACATACTCTAGCCCCTTCAACCAATCCGCAGGACGTGGCATGAAAATTTCTAATTCAGAAGAATCTACTGTTCTGCTAGAAATCGCCACCGTGGCTTCCTGACTCATGTCGTATCTATGAGTTGTCCAAATATGCAATTGTTTTCTATCATCAAGTGAAGGAAGAAAAAGCTTGTTAATCGATTGTATTAATCCTTCTTTAATCTTCCTTTTTTGTGATTCAAAATTTGTAAAAATATTCAAGCAATTGAAAACTTCCTCCGGCTGAAGCTCAAGAAGTTTTTTTCCATCTCTGTTCTCAAAATAGTACTGTCGTTTTATGCTCTTAAAACATTCAACAGCCTCTTCCACATCTGTAAATTCTTTTGGAAATTTTATAGGTGCATCAAGCAACCAACCCTCCTTTATTTCGCCATTCCACAATTGCTCATCAATCTCTGGGCTTGTCAAGTATATTGGATCGTATTGCTGAACACTCAGTAGTAAGTCGTTGGTCCCTTCAAAAATCGCCGTATAATAAGGCACCCCCTCTGATTCATCCATTGTACAAGATGTAAACATAAATGCCACAGCGCCTAAAATATCCCGCATAGCAAAATGTTCACATTCCGCAGCTGCTAACTGAAAGATCGAAGCTATTTGATCTCTAACATTGTCTTGAGACATTGCTTGAATATTTCTTTTCAGGCACCTGTCAACCACTTCATCCTCTTTCAGTAATTCTATAATCCTATTGATGAGAGAAGTCATTATTCCATAGTCTGTACCCAAAAGATTTCTGTCGTTTAAATCTACAACTGCAACTCTGTTTGTCAACGCTTGGGATGTACTGTATGCTATTGCATTTTTCTTTGACTCCATAATCTCAACGTACACCTTCTGCGAGTGATGCTTTATTTCTTTGCACAACTGAATGAACGGATATTCATTTACAGCAATTACCGCTGGCTTCTTCTCTTCGTAGCACTGGATAATGTGTGAAACAACCGGAGAATAATCCTTCACATTATTCAAATCTGTCTCCACATATGCTGATTTTTCGCTAATCTCATTTGAAAGAGCCTTAATTATAAAGGTCTTACCGTCTCCAGGATTACCAGTAATAAATACCAATTTATCTTTTTTTATCATTTCTCTAATAATGCTCTCTACTCCTGATGAAAGATGAATTAGCTTGATCTCCTCATCAGACATATGATCAGAATAACAATTTCTTCCATTATACAGTTTTCTTACGAACTCCAACCTTGACATAGCATCACCTCATTCTATAAATTTCCCAGTAGTAGTTGGTTAACATCAAATTGATTCAATCTACCTTCAACATCTATTGTTGTTAATCGTTTTTCTAGCCATCGACTGTACCAATAATCAATTAATTCCTGTGTTCTTTGACGTGTTTCCTCTTCGTCACCAATATCAAATCCATAATCCACCTCATTATCAATTCCTAGTAAGAATTCATTAGTGTTTTTCGCCAGGTTTATTGAATACACTATTCGAGGAGAATAATGCTTCAAAAAAGCATCCGCTTTTATTCCTATCGTACTTAACCCCCTGCTTATGAGACGAAATCTTGGGCTTGTTCCTTCTCCAAAAACATGATTTATTCTCTTTCCTCCATCTTGTATTTCAAGTAATTTCGAAAACAAATTTGTTGTTTCCTTTGAGAAAAATACCGTTCCATATCCTTCGGTTATTCCCATTTTTCTAAATTCAATTTTCCCACCATCCCCTATAGGCGCTTTAATCCTGTTATACTGACTACTGCCAGATGCATATAAACTCGTAGTTCCTAGATAAACAAGTCGACTATCTCTGATTACCTTTTCACCCTTCATTCGTGATGCAATCTCACTAACCTGATTGCTGTACCTATCCGTATAGTCCCTAATCACCGTAGGAGAGCACGCCAACAAACTGACAAGTTTCCCTGCAAGCAACTCATTGTATGGAGGAATTGCTCCACAAACTATTATGTCCATCATATTAGAACCAATTTTGCGTTTTCTATTTGCAATCAGGGCTGTGTGTATAGCCCTTCTACCTTCCTCATTAGACAATAGATAAAGCAATCTTTCTCTATGTGATTCCCCCTTCGCCTCGTTAAACACAATTCGCGTTTCAAGCAGTTTAGCAAGTTCCGAGGCTCTTTTTCTTTTGAACAGATTACTCTGAGCCTCCTCCCTCCAATTCGGATTCATTTCATTATTTTTATTGTTTATTGATTTTTTTGAATACTCTTCAGCTATTAATTCTAATGCCTTTACCTTATCCTCACTCGGGTATCGTGTTTGTTTGTGATAGCCTAAATCAACTGTGTATATTTCCTTAATTGAATTTGCTATATTATTATCCAAGATAGGATATATTTTATTGGCAAATTTCTCTGTTCGTTCGATATAATCCTCTGTAGATTCTAAGCACCGAGATACCTTCACCTTTATTTTTCCATTTGGCGTCCCGCTAATCCTCTGCTCGCAAAAACTGTTTTCTGTCTGTTTTACCATTTTAGCTTTGATCGAATCAACTGTCCATCCTATATCATCATCTCTTACTGTAAGATTAAGCACAGAATTACCTAAAGCAAATATACCCATTATCGGATGATACGTCTGTGCTCTATCTCTTACAAGATAGAAAAGATTTCTTCCTGGCATAGTCTTATACGGAATGGACCATGTATAACGAAAATATCTCCATATATCAGAGAGTTTATATCCGGTGTGTTCGTCCCTCTCATTTGTAACAAGTTGAATATACGGATCACAAATTCTCTGATTATTATGAATATTATCCAATAGAGTATTCGGTTCCCCTATCAACGCCCTTATGGAAATAGTATTACCTCTATAATTCTTTTTAGCCTCCATGCTATCAACGAAAGTTTTAACACTATCAGTTTTAAATTGAGCATTTCTTTCTGCGCTCAATCTGTACCTAATCATTTTTTTGTCATCAACATTATCATTCTCCATTCTCAGATGCAATTTGCCTTGATTCACATTTAGTATCCAACCTTGCTGTGTGAGGTCTACAAGAACACTAAGTACAGTAAGGTATTTCAATTGTTCAAAGTCTCTCTCGCCTAATTTCTGAATTTGATTTATTTCATTTTTGATAATGTTTACCCTATTAATCGGCAATGCATGCGTCAATCGTATAATCAAATGACGATATCTTTCCTTAAACTCATCCGACAAAAGTGGAGAGAACTCCTCAGACGCAATCGTTGATTCGTCCTCCGTATTAGTGAATCCCATGTTTCTAATCCTCCCAGTTTCGATGCCAAACAAAATATTGAATAGATTGCCTTGAATTTGCCCGGTATATTCATTTTTCAATTTCTACAATTATTTATTTACTTCAGGAATCATCTCCATTATATCTCCGACATCGCAATTAAAATACTCACAAATACGCTTTATAACATCCATAGAAACATTTTCATTCCTGCCTAATTTAGCAAGGGTATTGGGGCTCATTTCAATAGCCTCTAATAAATCGAGTTTTTTCATATTGTGGTCGATTAGCAGTTTCCATAACTTGTTGTAACTAATAGTCATATCATGCTCCCTTTTGGTATAAAATCAGCTTAATACTCTGCATTTGTAAATATGTTTGCAGTAGGGTTTGTAGAGGTTTTGTAGACCTTTCATTATACAAAAAAATTATACCATAAGGGGCGTTAAGAATCAATAATATTATTATATAAACCTATAATATATTGTCTTGCCATTTTAGGTACTCAATTCACCGTTTTTAATTGTCCTTTTTATTGAGATTTCATAGAAAATAGGCTGCTTTTATCACTTTTTCTTAATCTGCTTTCTTCTTTTTTCCAATTCATCCTCAAAATCTTTTACTACATCCGCTGGACCGGTAATAACCACATCCGTCCCCAATGCAAATATCCACCCAAAGAAGTGCCTGCTGATAGCTACTTTCACCGTTGTATGCGACCAGCCCTCCTTCTCTGACGGATGTATCATGATATTCTTCCCGAAACGGTCTATAATCACACCGACCATCTCGTTCTTGAACTCTATCTTGACATCTCTTTCATCCCCGCCGAACATGCCAAAGTTCATGGTAGAATATGCCGCAAGCCCGGATTCGTCAAACTTATCTTTGCCCTTCCGTTTCTCCTGAAGGACCGAGATGCTCTTCTTCTTGTCAACACGGAAGTGCTTAATTTTATCTTCAGCCCGTAAAGGAGCTTTGCATCGCTGCTTAGATTCCTAAACCTGTCATCTTTTACCAGGATCCTCGGAATACGGTAAAACGTAAACTGGTCTGCTTCTATGCCATAGAAGTAATCGAGTTTTAACGGCTCCTCCATCATCTTTCTCCCTTCTTGTTCCACTCATCCAGCAGCTGATATATTACCCTTTCTATCTCATCATCGCTTGTATCAGACTCAAAATATCTTGCAACCATAGTATGGCTTATCGTGATCTGCCTTTCCTTTTTTGTCGTAAGCACCATGACCGCGTATACTGATTCCTTTGTGTATTTCTTCTTCTGGCTCAGTTTTTTAAGCTGTTTTGCCTTTGACAGTGACAGTGTGGCTGATTCCTCATTTATTATTTCCAGCAGGATCTTCTGCTCCTGGATACTGAGATATGAAACCTCCACCGCAGGATTAAGCTTGATTTTTTTCCTGTTTACCATGTCAAGCAGCGGATCCATAAGCTCTGTAAGCCTTATATATCTCTGGACCTGTCTCCCGCTTTCTCCAAAATCTTTTCCGACCAGATCAGCTGTTACCAACTTCTCGACAACTTGTCGAGAAGTTTCGTCATCTTCATCCTGATCCTGTGTTCTCCCCTGATGTGCCATGGTTTCAAGCTTCATCTTGTATGCAAAGGCCTTTTCGCGCGGAAGTATCTCATCCCTCTGTTGAAGATTAGCCTCTATCATGGCTATGGTTGCCTGGTCATCATCAAGGATCCTGATACGTACTGGCATAGTCTTAAATCCTGCCATCTCACAGGCATGCTTTCTCCTGTGACCCGATATTATCTCATAACCTCCTCCTGCTATAGGTCTCACAAGACCGGGATCTATCACCTTGTCCTTCTTTACGCTTTCGACGAGTTTCTTCATGCTTTCATCGTCTTTCACTTTAAAAGGGTGGTTCTTGAACGGATGGAGTTCTTTCAGTTCCACTTCGAATACCGAATCTTCTTCTCCGCGCATGATGTCTTCATAGGTTTCGAGCTGTATCTTACCCTTTATCTTCCCGCTCATACAGACTCACCCCCGTTCTCACAGCTTTCAAGCACTTCTCTGGTGAACTCCTTATAAGCTGCGGCTGCTTTGCATCTGGGATCGTTCTTATAGATGCTGATC
This sequence comes from Lachnospiraceae bacterium, assembly GCA_024696945.1. Taxonomy (GTDB): domain Bacteria; phylum Bacillota; class Clostridia; order Lachnospirales; family Lachnospiraceae; genus RUG11977. The sequence continues at coordinate 13,328 of JAILGF010000174.1, forward strand.
CCTAAGCTTTAGCATTCAACCACACGGGTTGACATTGGTATCTCTTTCTTGAATATAGGAACTATGGTGCCGTAACCTTTCTCTATAAGGTTCATAATCTCTTTTGCAAAATTCGTACGGCCGTCAACCATAGTTAAGAGGATGCCCTGGATCTTAAGGGTAGGGTTGATCCTTTTTTTCTTCACATTATTTATCGTCCTTATAAGCTGCGCCAGTCCCCTTGCAGGCAGGTATCCGGCCTGACAGGGTATCAGTATGCTGTCCGATGCTGCAAGAGCGTTTATTGTTACCATACCGAGTGAGGGTGCACAGTCGATCAAGATATACTCGTATCTGTCCCTGATGATATCAATATACCTTTTAAGGATGAATTCCCTGCTCATCTCATTTACAAGCGCTACTTCAAGACTTGACAGATCGATATTGCCGGGTAAGAGATCAACACCTTCCGCATGATGCAGGATGCCCTCCTCGGGATCTATGTCCCGGTCATGCCTTATCCTGTCCATAACCGTAGCCAGGGTATATTCCATTGTATCCGGATTCTTATAACCAAGGCTTGTAGTAAGTGACCCCTGTGGGTCTGCATCGATTACAAGGACCTTCCGTCCTTCCCTTCCCAGTCCTATGCCGAGATTTACCGTAGTTGTGGTCTTTGCGACACCGCCTTTCTGATTCCCTACACTGACCACCTTACAATTACTGTACCTTTTTGCACTTATCGCTGTATTAGTATTCATTTCATTCCTCCTGATTTTTATCAATTTCCATATGTACTCTCTTGAACCTGTTTGATCCCTTTACCGGCAGATTATCCGAAGTGCTGTTCACTTTGATCTTCTTGTGCCGGTGGATCAGCTTGCCGAACCACTTTATGTCGTTCGGCGTTCCCATGATACGGAGCTTTTATCAATCATTTCACCTCCTTCCCAGCAAAACAAAAAAGAGACCGGGTATTTACTTTAAAAGTATATACTCAGTCTCTTTATTAGCTTTTTGCTATTAGAGTTTTATATCCAGTTCTCTTTAAACATAAACATCAAAGGCGAAATTTTCAAATCTCCTGATGTCATACTTCATTGAAGAATGACTGAAATGATCGATCGCATCATCTTCTGTACATATTAATGTCAGCAGGTAATACGGTTTATGCCTTATCTCCCCGATTCGTTTATAGCGGCCTGTGCTGCTGCAAGTCTAGCAATCGGTACACGGAAAGGTGAACATGATACATAATCAAGTCCGATCTTGTGGCAGAACTCTACGGATGAAGGATCTCCACCGTGCTCACCGCAGATACCGATGTGGAGGTTAGGATTTACAGGCTTTCCGAGCTCGATAGCGAGCTTCATGAGCTTTCCTACACCTACCTGGTCAAGTTTTGCAAAAGGATCGTTCTCTAAGATCTTTGCATCATAGTAAGCTGTTAAGAACTTTCCTGCATCATCTCTTGAGAAGCCGTAGGTCATCTGTGTAAGGTCGTTGGTACCGAAGCAGAAAAAGTCAGCGTCTTTTGCGATAACGTCTGCTGTAAGTGCTGCTCTGGGGATCTCGATCATGGTACCTACCTGATACTTAAGATCTGCGCCTGCAGCCTTGATCTCAGCGTCTGCTGTCTCTACTACTACTTTCTTTACATACTTAAGCTCCAGAGCTTCTGATACAAGAGGGATCATGATCTCGGGCTCAACATTCCAGTCGGGATGTGCCTTCTTGGTGTTGATAGCTGCACGGATAACTGCCTTGGTCTGCATCTTTGCGATCTCAGGATATGTAACTGCAAGACGGCATCCACGATGTCCCATCATGGGGTTGAACTCATGGAGTGCATTGATAAATGCCTTGATCTCTTCTACGGGCTTGCCCTGTGCTTCTGCAAGTTTCTTGATATCAGCCTCTTCTGTAGGTACGAACTCATGAAGAGGGGGATCAAGGAATCTGATACATAC
>JAILGF010000190.1 GCA_024696945.1 Lachnospiraceae bacterium
CATCATGCAACCGTTGTCACGATCAAAGGGAAATCATACCGTCTTCAGAATCTTTTATACGGAGACGGGGATTCAGCATGATGATAAAAACTGTACATTATTATTTGATAAAAAATGTACATTTATATCTTGTAATTTACATCAGAAAGTTTTTTAACAATAAATGTTTCAGAACCGTTTGGCTTACAATAACTGTTATCAGGTAAGTATAATATGCCGTTAACGCCTGCATTCTTAGCACAGTCCATATCGATTGTTCTATCTCCAACATAATAAACATTCTCATGAACAAGATTGTATTTATCTATAAAATAATTAATACCGTCAGGTTCAGGCTTACGAGCAAACCCACTTTGACTGGTAACTATTTCATCAAAGATATCATATATATCCAGCTGTTTCAGAACAGATTCGGTAGACTTACCTCTATGGGTAAATACATAGTGCTTATCTCCCCTATCAGATAATGCTTTTAAAGTCTCTTTTGCACCTGGAATAAGCCGGATTTCTTTCTTTTTCTCTTCTCCTATTTCAGAATACCTTTTCTTCATCTTATCAAACGGTATTCCGGTCACATTGATCATCTTATTTATAAATGAAGTTACAGAATATGTTATCACATGCTCATGTATTTCTTCTTTATCAAGTTCTATACCGTATTCCTTATATGTATCATATAAACCGTCAACTATCGCTTTATATGAATCAAGTAATGTACCGTCTAAGTCCCAGATAAATGTTTTCATAATTTACCTCATTATTTCTTTATTTAATCCCATGTGACAGGGTTTCCTTTTCTTTCCGTCATCTGCCTGTTAATTACCCCGTCTGCAGGATATCCGATAATTAATCCTCCGGTAATAGTTTCGTCTTCCTTTAATCCATGCTTATACATAAGATTTCGTATAACCTTGTTTTCATCAAGCCAATGAAGCTGATTGATCCAGCATGATCCCAGATCAAGAGCATTAGCAGCTATCATCATGTTTTCAAGTGCACAGGCACTGTCAGCCATAGCATTTCCATAGCCTATCTTGTTGGCAACTACGATCAGCACAGGTGCTCCATAATAAAAAATATATCCTCCCTTCTTCGCTGCCAAAATTGAACCCTTCATGGAGATGTACATATCTTCAGTAATGTCCATCTTGCAAAACTCATCACGCACGGTGTTCGCCAACTCGGACAATACTGCTTTTTCAGTAAAAACTATGAAGTGCGTTGTCTGATTATTATGACCGCTCGGCGCGTACCTTCCCGCCTCGATAACCTTTTCTATCAGTTCTCTTTCAGGCACAACATCCGAATATTTTCTGGTACTTCTTCTCGTCAATATAGCTTCTAATGCTTCCATATATTCCCCTTTTCTGATATAAATTTTTCCGATTTGTTAATCTCTATCATTATCTTCTCAACCGTTTCTTCAACAAACCGGTTGGCTTCTTCAGGATTTAAATATTTATAGTCTCTATGCAGATCACCGTGTTTACCGCCTCTGTAAAAACCGCAGATATATTCTCGCCTGTTCTCAAACGCATCCTTGCTAAAGATATCCATATAATCATTATTCAGCCTCTCTGCTGTCTCATATATGTGGAAAGCTTTAAAGTCCGGATGTTCTTCAAGGTATAGGAAATCCAGATCATACCAATCTGCTTTATTTTCCCATAGTAATTCATTCTTTGTTTTATTAACTTCTTTGCCTTTTTCTTCGGAAACATTAGGAAAATAGATTTTTAAAGTCCACTCTATGTCACTCAACAAGTGTACATAATACCCTAAAAAGAATGAATAATGCCTTTTATCATATCCCTTTATCTTCTCATTCGAGAAATACTGTTTCTTATACTCATTAACATCGAAAAAAAGCTCATCCTCCGGTCTGGTCTTAAAATGTGAAACATTCTTTGGTGGGAAATACATAGACCAATCCTCATTTGGAACACCACTGTCAGGAGCTATATTTCCAATAACAAAAGCAGTCTCATCCAGTCCCTTCATTCTTTTTAGTATTTCATCTGCAATCCTCAGATGTACCATCCATGAAGCCATCTTTCTCTCTCCTTCTTATTTCCGGCATTTTCCATGATTACCGTTAAACAAACTTGAATATGATTTTTAAAATATTCTTCTAAATTACAATTCTATAACAAAAGCTTTTGTGTAACCTTCTTCCTTGCTCCTGATATATATTTTCCCACCATTCATCTCTATTATCCTTTTAGTGATTGCAAGTCCCAGACCCGTACCCCGGCCGGACATGCGCGAAGTGTTTTCCGTAACGAATGGCTCGAATATATCCATATCCTGCGGGATTTCATCTCCGGTATCAAGTATTTTGATTACTGCCTTGTTTTCATTTTTTTCAACAGACACCTTAACTTTTATGCCTTCTCTGTTATGCTTGTATACGTTAACAACCAGATTTGTTATGGCGCGTGACAGTTCTTTTTTATCAGCATTTACGGATATTTCTTCATCCGGTATTTCAACTTCCGGTTCAATATCATGTTCCTCAAAATCCGTATAGTTTTCAGCTACTATATCACGTACCAGTGAACAGATATTGACAGTCTCTAACATGGGTTTATATTCCTCTGTCCCAAGTTTTGAATACTCAAAAAGGGTGTCTATCATATCATTCATGGTATTGGATTTGGAATATATAATGCTGTAAATTTCTTCTTTTTCTGCAGTACTTACTTTTCCTTCAGAAAGTGCTTTTGCAAAACCCTGCACTGAGGTCATGGGAGTCTTCAGGTCGTGAGCGATTGCAGCATATATGAGGTTCTGTTCCTTAAGCCTTTTCTCACTTTCCTTTTTCAGAATGCCTGCGGTCAGTTTGTATAAAACAACTGCAGCAATGATTATGATCAGTATACTTAAAATCAAATATATATACCCCGGCGTGCCGGTTGCATAATCTTCTTCCCTTTGAAAATACTTTGGATATACAAGCTCATAAAATATGCCTTCAAGATTCTTCTCAAGGATAACCACTATCAGGCTGCAAAATATGTAAGAAAGAAATATTTTATTTTTTGTTGAAAACAGTTTATTCTTAAATTTCAAACCTATACCCCAATCCCCTGATAGTTTTTATGTGTTCAGCTCCTACCTTATCCCTCAGACGGCTTATGATCACACGTATGGTATTATCATCTGCAGCGGTATCTGAATACCATGCGCTCTCATATATCTGTTCCTTAGTAAATACACGCTTGGGCTGGCTCATTAAAAGTTCCAGCACCTTTAACTCAGCCTTTGTCAGTTCTATGGTTTCCCCATCTTTTCTGATACTGCATTCATCAATATCAAGTGTGATATCGCCCACAGTTACAGTGCTTGAAGGATCTTCTTTTGAAACAGCTGCGTTCAGTCTTCTCAGTTGTGCCTTTACCTTGGCTGCCACCTCCAAAGGCTCAAACGGTTTCGTGATATAATCATCGGCCCCAAGATCTATGCCGAGTACCCTGTCGGATAAGGTAACCTTGGCTGAGATTACTATGATCGGTATGTATTCGTCTTTTTGACGTATCTTTTTTATCAGCTGGTATCCGTCAAGCTTTGGCATCATGATGTCCACCAATGCCAGGGCGACATCATTCTTCTCAAGTATTTCAAGCGCCTGAATGCCGTCATTTGCTTCCAGAACGGTCACACCGTCTGTTTCAATGTATATTTTTAACAAGCGGACTATTTCCTTTTCGTCATCCGCTACCAATATTTTAGTCATGGCTTCTCCTTATTCTGCCAAACAATCAATCATATTGACACTACCGCTAAGATCCTTCGCTTACGCTCAGGATGACAAACAGAGTTTAGCTAAATAACATTATAATGCCCAGAAATTGTATAACTCCATAAAAAGAATGAATACGAGGTATACATCACCAAGTCCAGCCCAGATATATTGCCTGATCATCTTAAATCCCTTTGCACCGGACTTATGAGTATTATATGCTAAAAGCGCACTATTTGCAAGTGAAACGATACCGAGCAACAATGCCAGAATAGCAGATATTACCAAGAATATGTAGTTCCGGTTTCCGACAATCAATATAAACAACGCAAATATTATTCCGGATACAGCGTATATTGTCTGCTGAACAAGGATCATTTTATCTTCTGTTGTATATTTCTTATCCAATTTCCTTATCTTTCTGATAATGAACATCACAAGTTTTATAAACAGAACTACCCAACAAATGATACCAAAGATAATAAAACCATAACTTGCAATGAATCCGAATACGTTTTCTGCATCCTGTTCCAGATCCATAACAGACATCTCCAGGATACCGTCTTTATAGTACATATATTGGTTTTCACCGTTGCCCGTCAGCACATATTCGTTATCGCTTAGTTGAACAAGAGTGGCATCTCCAAAATCCATTCCCAGAAGACGCATGGAATAAGTTCCGTCATCATTTCGGCTAAGTGGCATTAATCCGCCTGTATACTGACCGGCTCTTGCAGCTCCTTTTACAATGTTTCGTTTCATTGTATAAAAACCGCTGATATCACGATCCGCAGTTATCACGGCATTTTTATATTCTTCTCTTTCTGTGATGTCACCGTAAAGGAGTCCTGGAACGCCTTGAGAAAAAGCAGTTTCACCGGCTTCGTTTACCAGGCAGCATACGCCAAGTTTACTAACAGGATCAAACACAAGGTTTGCGGTACAGCCGCCTGTATTTCCGCCATGTCCGATAACATCAACTTTATATCTGTTTACCCAAAGACCGTGACAGCATTTTGCGATATCTGTATCTGCAAAGGTAGAGGTGGTCTTGAGCATCTCATCACGGGTGGCAATGTTTTCAAATATAGGACATTCCTCACTCACAAAAGCCATACCAAGCTTTGAAAAATCATCAAGGGTGCTCATAACGGCACCTACAGGGAAAAGCATAACATAGCATCTGCATTCTCCGAATTCTTCACAGCCCTCACTGTTCTTGGAATAGCATTTTAAACCGCTTCTTTTTTCAGACACCCATAAGTTATCTGTTGCTCTGGAATCAACTGAAGTCCTCTCCATCCCAAGTGGCTCTATGATATTTTTATGCACGTATGATACGTAATCCATTCCGCTTACACGTTCAACTATGAAAGCAGCGAGTGCGGTTCCCCAGTTTGAGTATGCAGTATGCTCGCCTACATGAAAAGCCTGATAGCATTCACATGCTCTTACTGCTTCTTCCAGTGTATCATACATATCATCCGCAGTTGCTCCATCTTCCTTTTCAAAAAAGCTTTCCTGAAAACCTGCATTGTGGTTCATGAGATTGATCATGGTGATCTTCTCTTCGGGATACTGAAGTTTTGTTAAGAAACCTTCCGGAAGATACTCCCTGATATCCGCATTAAGATTCAGATTTCCTCGCTCCCATTGCTGCATTACCGATACCCAGACTAAGATTTTAGAACAGCTTCCCCATTCATAAACTGTATCCTTATCTGCATTTATACCGTTTCCTATATCCGAGTAACCGTAATATCCACTATAGATTTCTCCTTTTTCATCAAAAACGCTTACTGCAAATGAAGCAAGGCCTGCTTCTCTTTCCGCAATGAAGCTGTCAATGGTGTTGGCGATATCTGAATAAGCGATGCCGCCCGGAGTCTGTTTTGAGCCGGTCTCAGAAGCCGAAATACTTTTAGGAGCCACGAAGTTTAAGATCATTATTGCTGTAAGTAACGTGATAAGTTTTTTCATTTTGGGTAATCTCCTTCAGTTTTGGTACTTTTTAATCCTATTGAGAGGATATACCCGAAATCTTACATAAAAAATTGAAAAGTATTAACTGAACATTAAAAAAACCGGTCATTTCAAACCGGTTTTGCTTTTCCGCATTCACCACAGAATTTACTGCTGTTCTTCGTCCAACGACAAGGTAGACTTAAGCCAATTGACAATATCAACACGTGAATCCGGTATGTCGTCACAGTATATGCTCATGACTTCTATAACATCCGCACCTTCCGCCTTTTCCCTGACAAATGAGGTGCTTGAACCGAATCCGGCAGACCCTTGCGTTGCAATGAGATAGATCGTCTTGCCCGAAAAATCATTACCTTCCAGGAATGTTGCCACAGGCATCGGCACGGTCCCCCACCATATAGGATATATCAGTATAATCTCACTGTAGCCCGAAACATCGATATCTTCTATCTCGGGCCTTGCATCCTCACGGAGCTCTCTTCCTCCGACAGATACGGTATCAGTATAAGAGGACGGATATTTTTCACCAGTGAGTGTTATAGGTACAATCTCCGAGCCTATGGCATCCCTTATCATGTATGCAAGCAGCTCCGTATTACCTATTAGTGTTTCGCCGGATCTCATGAGGGAAGCCCCCGATACGGCATCAACATCATCATCGAAATCAGTATTTCCGAGCCTTGTAAAGTAAACAACAAGGGGCTTATCTCCTGTTACCTCAACCTTTTCACCCGAGACTTTTTCCTCCATTATTATATCGACCTTCCTAAGATGCCTGTTCAGGTAAGGCACCAAAGCCAGCCCGATGGCAAGTCCCAAAATGGCCAATATTGATATCAGGATGACAGCCTTCTTCTTTGACTTGGCCTTAAAATAGAAATGCATTCCCCCATGTACTAATGACAGTGTGAGCACAGCTGTAGCAAGATACCTGTGGAAAAGCGGTTCCATCATAAACTTAAACCATGGAAACAATGTCCTTGACACGCCCATACTGCTTATCATCAGTACACACGCTGTAACCAAGAGTAATATGGTTACGGCATCGGCAAATTTCCTTGACGCCGGTTTTTTATCCGGATTCCTAAAAACCGCCTTGAACCAATATCTCTTAATGACAATATGTACCACAAGACCTATGAAAAACACTATGCCCAGTATTTCATGGACGACATTGCCAACGATCACATACAGCATCTGGGTAAGTAGTGCCATATACATCACCAGCTCGCTAGCCAGATTAATCTTCTTTTTCAAAATATATCCCTTTCATTCTCAATACATTCATAATCCATGTTTCATAAATAATAACTTCTTCTAAGCTGCTAAGAGACATTCCTTAAATAATCGTCCGATTTTATCTTTTATTTCAGCTAAAGGCAGTTCGGTCTTCTCTACTCCTTCACCGTATATGGTCTTCCAGTCATCAGCCATAGAAATAGCCGTCCAGTTTTCATCTTCAACTATTTTGTAGAATTCTGCTGCCTTTGTATCACTGCCATATTCACGCACAGTATCATCACACACGATAAAGAATCCCATACCCTTATGCTTTTGATTACCTTCGGCATAATTAAGCATAGAGTAATCACCTGAGCTGTTACCGAATGCCAGTACCGGTACTCTTCCGATCTCACGTGCTATCGCAGCAGGTTTGCCTGACTTACCGCATTCAACTTTATCAAGAGGAGCCCCAAGAATTATTTTTTCATCCTGAGCCATGTTATACTCATCAGCTGCTTTTCCCTCACTTCCGGATGCCACATAAGGCACATCGGTTGCAATAACACGGTCATAGGGTATCCCAAATCTTTCAACAAGTGCACGTACCACCTCACGCTCACAGGCTGATACCATCCATACGTCAAAACCGTTATCTCTTAAATAATCAATTACTTCGATCATGGGTTTGTAGAAGGATTCTCCGTATTTCATGCCCGAAAATCCCACTACGTCGGTATTATCTGCAAAATTTACAACATATTCTCTGAATTCTTCAGGAGTCATGCCTGCAAATGCTGAAGCCACAAGATCATCTTTAGTCATACCTTCAGGTTTAAATGTCGTACCGTCGGTATAAGCATGGTCACGTATCTGCTGCATAGCATCACGTTCCTCTTCCGTTGCCTCATAGGTCGGATCGTCAAGTACACGGTACATGGTCATACAATAGTCGATATATACAGGAGCTTTTTCACAAAGTATAGTTCCATCCATGTCAAATACCGCTATACGCTCTTCGGGACTGATATAGTTAGGGCTGTTTATATTTGTGGTATCGGCCACAAAATCAACAAGCTCCTTCAGCGATCTGCTATCGGGATTCCACGAAGGAAATGCATCTGCGATCTTCTGATTTCTTTCTTCTATATATTCTTCAAAAGTAATGCCTTTTTCCATGATGTATTCAGCTATAGCCGGATCATCTATATATCTTAAGTGCCATTCCTCATAACCGTAACCGGTTATATCTTCCTTGCCCTTTGGATATCTTAAAATAAATCCGTATTTGGCAAGCTTATTGTGAATCTTCTCCCATACCTCAGGGTGCTGTACCATATCCTCGTTATAGTAATAAGTCACTCCGTCCATTATAAAATACAGGTCAATGGCGAGTCCTGTATGGTGCTCGGAATAACCTACCGGAGCAACTGTTTTTACTGTATACTCCTCACCGTATTTTACCATGAAACGATCCCAGATATCCTGCTGGGCGGCTATACTCCGGCGTGCCGAATCAAGTTCAATATGTATGCCGTCATTCTTTTCAACATCTTCCATCAATTTCTTTACAGCAGCATAAGCCTTTAATTCAACTTCCACATAATCTCCTACGGAATTTGTAACAAAAGAGGTCTCAAGATATTTCTCCCAATCATCCGGAAGAGGGTTCTGTTTATTAACAAGGGCAAGATAATCTATCCCCTTATCTTTGCGTTTATTGTATTCATTTAAATATTCACCGGTCTTTTTAATTCGGATACTAACCTTTACAGGCCCTGTTATTCCATCGGCATAGTTCCATTCAAATCCGCCGTCCTCATCGGTAGTTTTTACAGCTATACCGTATTTATCTGCAAAAGAGCCTCCACTTAATGAAAGACGTACATATTTATCATTGTCCCTCATAAGAAGTGAGGGTTTTCCTTCATCAACGTCAGCACTCTTACTTACAATGGGCATCTTTATCTTTTTACCTGTAAAAGAAACTTTTATCACATCACCGTATTTATATCCGGCAGATTCAAGCTTTTTACGCGAAATGGACAGGACCACGTTCCCCTGCTCATCAATTCGCGATAGATCTGTTTTTCCGGATACCTTCTTTAATGATGCTGCCGATGCATTAGTTTCAGGCAGCAGAAATGCGGTGATAACTAGAATCGCCATAAGGAATATTAGCAGTGTCGTTCTTTTCATAAAGTAACCTCCTCAAATATTTTCTAGGATCTTGTCAGCTTCCTCGATCAGCTCCTCATAACTTCTAAACGGATATTTATATAGTTTATATCCTTTATTATCATCCTTCCAGTCAAACTGCAGGAAACAATTATCCTCGGCGGAATAACCGTAATAATTCTTGACTCTGGCTATTTCTTCCATGTTTTCATTAAGTATATACCCGTCATATGCGAAAATAATGGCATAATAATCGGTTTCCTCCAGCTTGTATATGCCAAAACACTTTCCGGTATGATCAAGTAATGAAGATGTCGGCTCTTTCTCATCACCCCTAAAGATATTAACCACACGTGGTGAGGCATATTCTATCCGGATTTTCCCATCATCAGACCACATTACAGGATTCTCAGCATCCAGATAGCTTTTGTGTATCTTATTGAAATCATCAAATCCGATCTCTTTTACAAAGCTGTCCTCACTTCTTACCTTCCAGGTAAAAGAGGTAACATAATCTGTCTTGTTAAACCAGAGATAAAGCTTTCCGTTACGGTATACGCCCCGGTTGATATAATTATCAAATTGTATGTCAAACCAGGTCCGCGTAAAGTTTCTCAGGGAAATTTCTTCAGGATTGTATCGGTAAAAATTTGCATGATCGGTTATCAGCATTATCGTGCCATCCGATAATTCTCCCGCGCCTGCGATATAATCCCCGCCCATATAATCCTCAAGGAAATAATAATCCGCATAGCTTCCCCAGAATTCGTCATATTCATTTTCATCGGGTTCAGGCAGGACTGACTCGGGAACAAACATATTAAAATCATATTCAAAAAGAGCCTCTGAGAGCATATATTCCGTTCTGGCAATATATGGTTTGTCCTTGCCGTCCTTTGTATCGGGCATTGCATCTCTCACAATTTTCAACGCTTCAAACAGGCGGCCGTGCTTCATAGTATTTTCTGCATTTTCAGCCGCCGATTCGGCATACTTTATCTGCTCCTGCTTATACTGTTCCTGAAGCGTATTATTAAGTATTTCAAGCTGATCGTTCTTCTCCTGCAATTCCCTTCCGTTTTCCAGTATCTGACTGTTTAACTGAGTCAGATTTTCGTTTGTATTCTCCAGTGCTTTTGTCAGGGAATTAATACGCATAAACAGCAATAAACAGACCAGACCGAAAACAAAGAATACTCCGGCGCAGATTGAAGCGATGCCGGCCATACGCCGAATCTTCTGTTCACGATGTCTTCGTCGCAGATCGTCATAATCAAGTTCATACATCATTGCGGCAAGACGTACTACGGCATCATCTATCTTTTTGTCCCTTTCCTTATTGTTTGTGCCGCGGACATCAGCCGCCAATGGCTCAACATCCTCTCTGATCAGCTCTGTATTTCCGTTTTCATCTTTTATGATTTTATCGCGATACAGCTGGTTTTCAGGGAAGGAATCCTCGGGTTCGCCTTCCACTAACACGAGAAGGGTTTTCTCCAAGCCGTACATTTTTGTGTAGTCTTCTATTTCTTTTTTGCACCACTCAGATTCCTTGTATCTCGGAGAACAGACTGCTATCAGATATTCGGACTCCTTAAGAGCTTCATCGATTTCCTCTGAAAGGCTGTCTGCCAACGGAAGCTCATCCTGATCCCTGAACACTCTTGTGATCCGCCAGCGCTCTTTCGGGAATTTCTTCCTTAAAGATTTGGGCAGCTTAAAATGCTCCAATTTTTGTTGGAGCTTTTTAGCCACATATATATCAGGCTCAACATGCCGATAACTTATAAATGCATTGAATTTCATTTTTATACTTATTCTACTCCAAGAAACTTGTAATCCTGAGCTTCAATAGCTGCCTTGATAACATCAATGTCTACATCCTTGCTGAGTGTAATAACCGCAGTATTTGTGTTGTGATCGGGAGCAGCACTCTCAATACCTTCTATTGCTTCAAGAGTTTTCTTTACTCTTGCCTCACAGTGTCCGCACATCATACCTTCGATCTTTAAAGTCTTTGTCATTTCTTTTTCCTCCGTTTTAAATTTTTTCTTTTTTAGTTTTTTATCACGACTTGCGTCATGTATTTTTACTAAGTTCAGCCTAAGTGCGTTCATACACACGCAGAAGCTTGACATTGCCATGGCCGCAGCTCCGTATGCCGGTTTCATCTCGATACCAAACAGGCCTATTGCAAGGGGTATGCATACAGCATTGTAAATGAACGCCCAAAAAAGATTTTCATGAATATTTCTGATAGTTGCCCGGCTAAGACGTATCGCAGCAGAAACATCCGTAAGCCGGTTCTTCATTACAACAATATCGGCAGCATCTATCGCAACATCGGCACCTGCGCCTATTGCTATGCCGGTATCGGCTGTCGTAAGTGCGGGAGCATCATTAATGCCGTCCCCGACCATAATGACCTTTCCTTTACTTTTAAGTTCCGATACTTTCTTTGATTTTCCATCGGGCAAAACCCCAGCGATCACGTTGTCCACATGGGCTTGTCTGCCTATCGCAAGAGCTGTACGTTCGTTATCTCCCGTGAGCATGAATACGTTTATGCCCATACCTTTTAGTTCTTCTATGGCTGCTGCCGAATCACTTTTTATCGTGTCCGCAACAGCGATCATTCCGATGAACTTATCTCCCTTTGCAAAAAGCAAAGGTGTTTTTCCCTCCTCTGAAAGCCCGGTAACCTTTGCGGTATAATCCGAGGATATTTCATACTTCTGTGATATATACTTATAACTTCCGCCCACTAATGCTTCTCCGTCAAGTACAGCCGAAAGTCCGTTTCCCACAAGTGCTTTGAAATCTGAAACTTCAGGAACATTAATATCCTCAGCTCTGCCCATAATTGCCTTTGCAAGCGGATGTTCGCTTTTTGCTTCGAGAGCCGCTGCGTATCTGAGCAGTTCATTATCGGTGATACCGAAGGGAATTATATCAGTAACATCCGGCTTACCTTCGGTTATCGTTCCTGTCTTGTCCAGAGTTACTATATCCGCTCTGCCAACAGCTTCAAGTGATGCGGCTGTTTTATACAGAATGCCGTTTTTTGCTCCCACACCGCTTCCGACCATTATTGCCACCGGTGTTGCAAGTCCGAGTGCACAGGGACAGCTTATAACAAGCACAGATATAGCTCTTGCTATCGCAAAGCTGAATTCTTTACCGGCTATCAGCCACCCAACAAGTGTAAGTATAGAAATCGTCATAACAGCCGGGACAAATATCCCTGAGACTTTATCGGCTATTCTTGCTATGGGAGCTTTGGTAGCCGCTGCATCAGATACAGTTTTAATGATTTGTGAAAGCGTGGTATCCTCACCGACTCTCGTGGCACGGCAGCGGATATATCCCGATCTGTTGATCGTTGCTGCCGAGACGGAAGCACCTTCCTCCTTATCAACTGGAATGCTTTCACCGGTAAGAGCAGATTCGTCGACTGAAGACGAACCGAATACCACCACTCCGTCAACCGGAATGCTTTCACCCGGCTTTACAGCAAAAATGTCACCCAGTCTTACTTCCTCTATGCCTACCTCATGCTCCTCGCCGTCCCGGTAAAGAACAGCTGTTTTCGGAGCAAGCTTCATCAGACCTTTTAAAGCATCGGTAGTCCTTCCTTTTGACATAGATTCAAGCATTTTACCTACAGTTATAAGAGTCGGTATCATTGCCGCCGACTCAAAATACAGGTTCATGCCGTATTTCATTACTAATTCATGCTCGCCGTTTCCTAAAGCTATTATCATTATAAACAATTCAGCCAGCGAATACCCGAATGAAGCTGAGGAACCTAACGCAACAAGGGTATCCATATTGGGATGTCCGCTAAAAAGCGACTTGAAGCCGTTTGTGAAGAATTTTGCGTTTATCATCATAATGACGATAGCAAGCAGCATCTCAAATACGCCTAAAAAAACGTAATTATCAAAAACAGCAGGTGCTGGGAATCCCCACATCATATGTCCCATTGAGAAATACATCAATACTAACAGAACCGCTACCGATCTTATGAGGCGTTTTTTAAGTTTTGGGGTTTCGGTATCCTTAAGAATATCGTCATCGGATACGGCTGTTTTCGCTGACTTACCCTTTTTTGATGCTCCGTAGCCTGCGTTCTCGACTGCACGGATTATATCCGTTTCGGAAGCATTACCCTCAACTCCCATTGAGTTCGTGAGAAGGCTTACAGCGCAGCTCTTAACTCCTGGAACGGCTGATACTGCTTTTTCAACTCTTGCGCTGCAGGCGGCACAGCTCATTCCGGTTACATTATATTGCTCCATTGAAATCCCTTTCCGATCATTTCATTATCTTCTGTAATGTAGCAACAAGCTCATTTATGACTTCATCGTTTCCGGCACGTATATCGTTAACTACGCAGCTTTTCATATGTGAAGCGAGCAATTCCTTGTTAAAGCTGTTCAATGCGCTGTTAATAGCAGATACCTGTGTCAATATATCCGGACAGTAGGCATCGTTTTCAAGCATCTTTTCAACTCCACGGACTTGCCCCTCTATTCTTTTAAGCCTGTTCATCAGTGATCTGAACTCTTCTTCACTGCGTTTCTTCTTACGCTCACAGCAACATGTTTCCGTAATCTGCTCAGTTGTGCAGCAGCATTCATTGTCCTTCATCAACATCTCTCCTTTATATACCCCTGTAGGGTATCATTATGGTATAATAATATACCCCCGCAGGGTATTTGTCAAGAGGGTTTTGAAATAATTTTGGCATGTCCGGTTTGTTTTTTTGATGTATAAAAAATGAGGCAGAGAAATGTTCTCTGTCCCTTTTTTCAGTATTCTACTTTTAAAAGCGTCAACCCGTGTGCAGGTGCCGTGGAGCCTGCAAGAGCACGGTCACATCCCGTAAGAATGCTTTCCATATCCTCAGGGTTTCTAACTCCTTCCCCGATTTCAAGCAATGTTCCCGTTAATATCCTCACCATGTTCGGTAAAAAGCCGTTTCCCGTAAAAGCCAATTTAATCTCAGGAAATTCTGCTTCGCCGGCTTTTATTATTTCTTCCGTGATCGTAATGTTTTCTATCGTTCTAATCGTTGATTTTTTGTAGTGCCGGTTTCCGAGAAAGCTTTTAAAATCATGCTCGCCCACAAGACATTCTGCTGCCTTACGCATTTTGTCGGTATCAAGCGTATCTGAATGCCAGAGCACATACTGTCGTCCGAACACAGGACGGACATTTCCGGTCACAACGCGGTAAATATATGTCTTTCTTTTCGCATTCAGCCGTGCATGAAATCTCGCGTCCGTCAATCGGCAATCGGTTACGATAATGTCTTTAGGAAGAAAGGTATTCATCCGTTCCATGACTTTTGCAGGACCGATATCGGTCTGTACAGAGAAACTTGCAACCTGTCCCAGTGCATGAACTCCCGCATCGGTACGGCCCGATCCCTGGATCTCGATCTGCTGCTCGAATAATTTTGCAAGTAATGCTTCAATCCGGCCCTGTATGGTATTTTCGGTATTACCTTGTTTCTGCCATCCGTCATATCTGCTCCCGTCATACTGCAAAGTAATGCGAAAGTGTTTCATAGACTGCCTCCCATCAGAAGTGCTTCTGCTTCATTCTGCGGGAGCGGTTTTCCCCAGATAAAGCCCTGAATGTGATCGCAGTGGATATTACGCAGAGTTTCCAGCTGTTCCTGCTCTTCCACACCCTCTGCTATAACTTCCAGATCCAGTACATGTGCCAGTGAAATGATCGCTTCCACATACTTTTTGGAAGAATCGCTGTCATTCATTTTATCAATAAAGGACTTATCGATCTTAAGGATGTCCGAAGGAAAGCTGTTCAGATAGCTCAATGAAGAATATCCCGTTCCGAAATCATCTATGGCTATCCTAATACCCATATTTTTAAGTTTGTTGAGGCAGTCTGCAGCCTTTTCCGCAGATTCGATCAGTATGGATTCCGTGATCTCGATCTCCAGCTGTTTAGCCGGTATTCCGCTGTCCTTCAGCAGGCTGTGTATTTCTTCAGAAAAACCGCTTTTCATCAAATGCTTTACAGATGCATTTATGCTTAAAATAATGCCCGATCCTGTCTTTCTTATAAGTTCGCCGATAAACATCGCTGATTTCCGATATACCATCAGATCTAAGCTGTCTATCATTCCCAACCTTTCCGCAGCGGGGATGAATTCTGCAGGACTTATAACGTTTCCCTCACTGTCCTTCATACGCGCAAGTGCCTCAAAACCACGCAGCTTATGCGATATATCATACTGGGGCTGGAGATTGAAACCGATCATATCGTTCTCCAATGCAAAACGGACCTTGTTGTCGATCACCAGCGATTTTTGGTCTTTCAGCAATTCCGGAGTAAAATGCATAATGTGCTCACTACTGTTGATGCGCTTAACCTCTTTCATCGCTGCCACCGAATAATTGATCATAGTATTACGATCTGTCGAATCCTCAGGAAAAACAGCATATCCGAAACACGCATTAATAAAGAGCTCATATCCGTCTATCAGCATCTTCTCTTCAAGCGCACTTTCATACTTTTTTATGGTCTTTTCCACAGCTTCTATCGAATCATAGTTGCGGATAATTAGTGAATACTCATCCCCATTAATACGGGAAATAAAGTCAAGCGTACCGGAAAGTCCTTCATCAGCAATCTTCCTACACCGTGATGCTATCTCGATCAGCACCTTATTTCCCATATCAAATCCCATAGTATCATTGATCGACTTGAAATTATTGACATCGATCGCAACGCTTGCAAAAGGCTTGTTATGCCGTACCATTTCATCAAGTAGCTCGGTACTTGCAAACCCGTTCGGAAGACCGGTCAGTACATCAGTAGTTGCCTGTTCCTGCATTCTTTGCTGATACTCTTCAACCTTCCGATTGTTAACGTATATGACTAAAACAACAATAAAGGTAAGCGCATTTGAAAACAATCCCGGCATACTGCTCAGAGTGCCGTTTATAATCCCTATGATCATCATTGGAATTTGAACCAATAAAACCGTTATGGACGCAATAAACCCGGGTTTGCCGCAAAAGATCACCATCAAAACAATGCACAGATTCGCAACCGATGAAAAAACACCCGCAAGGGTATAGATATAAAGCGGATTACCGCCAAACATCACTACTTTCTGCGATCCGGCCGTAAGGCTTATGATAAGCGCTGAAGCAAAATATATCAGTAGAAGCACTACCAATACATATATTGGCACTTTCCTTCGATTGGCAAGACGTTCCAGCGTTCTGTCCAGTATCCGGTTCTTATTGCCGTTGCCTTTTTTAACATCCATCTATATGTTATCTCCCATTACAAATCATAATATTCCTAATATTAACATTTTATCACAAAACTCACAGTTTTTCAACATGATTGCATACCAAAAAAGAGCATTTTCCTGCTCTTTTTCATTAAATATTTATAAAAGATTATTCAGATTTCTTTTCATTCTTATCAATACATTCCTTCATAGCCTGATTGGCTTCTTCATCCCAGACCATTCTTTCCGGTCCGAGAGTTCCGTACATGGTGTTTTCAAAGGAATAGCTCATATTCCCGGTCCTGATCAGCTCTTCATTCTTATAATCATCGCTGAATGATCCAAGATTGTCATATATTTCCTTTGTTATCTCGTAATTATATTGTTCACGGCCTTCCCTGCTGGTATATATGATCTCTGCAAAATATCTGTTTGCATCAGGATCATAGTAAGCTGTCCAATAATTACCCTCTTTTTTGTTTTGCATCTTCGCACCTCCTCATCTTCATTTCAGGCTTCTGGCAAGATCATGCCTAATGGCTTCTATCACGCTTGTCATGTGGTACTTTATAAGGAAAATCTGATTCGCATACTCCGGGAACCGGTTGGATGTGGTCTCCATCATCGGGTAGATGTATTTCTCGGTTTCCCGGATGTACTGGGCCATTCTCTTCTCTGTAAAGGCTGCTGCCATCCCGGAAATATTGTTGCAGCGGTCAAGAAGTTTTACTATGGATGCTATCCTGTTCTTGCTTATCTCTTCATAGTATGCTTTAAGCCCCGCTTCTGAAGAACTTGTCACTTCCTTATTTTTTGTAAGCAGCCTCACGGCCTCCCGTGTCTCATCATTTACCGGGAGTTCCTCGACCGGTACATCGCAGTCCTCGCATACATCGTGAAGCAATGCTGCTGATACCAGGTTATCGTCCTTCATTCCAAGTGACATGGCATGGCAGGCAAGAAGCAATGGATGGTTGATATAAGGCACTTTGTCCTTGCCCTTTCTGAACTGTCCCTCATGCTTTTCACGAATGTACGGAAGGACCCTTAAGGTCTGGAACATATCCAGAGCCTGTGCGTAGGACTTCACATGTGTATACATCCTCTTCTCATCAAAGAGCCTGTCCGAAAGCATTTTGGTCACATTCACCAGATCCTCGTCCGGTTCCTTACCCTTTAGCAGCCAGTCGGTGGTCACTCCGTACAGAGTCGCAATCTCCGGGAGTTTTATGATATCCGGTGTTGTCTCGTCTCTCTCCCATAGGCTTACTGCCTGTGATGAAACATTCAGTTTCTCTGCCACTGCAGCCTGTGTAAGGCCGCTGTTTCCGCGTGCCCGCAGAAGCCTTTTACCTAAAGTATCCATTCCTTCCCTCCTTCCGACTCTATTATATACAAGAATATCCAAACCGTAAAGATATCAATACTTGAACTTTAAAAATATTTTATAAAGTACCGCTTGATTTGTAGTTATTGTATCATTAGAAAACTGTCATCTTTTTTTATAATCTTTCTATCTGCTGATTGATCTAAAGAAATCCGTCTGGTCCTTGTTGGCACGTTCACCCTCGGCAAGACGCATATTACAGTGGAATACATGCGCGATATCCTTATCCTCTTTGGTTCCGTATATTTTGTATTCTGCACGGATTCCCTTGGACTTAAGATATTCTGCCATGGGCTGACATTCATCTCTTAGGAAATCATTCTCAGCCGAGAAAACATAGGCCGGAGGATATACAGAAGTGATGTTCTCCAGGACTTCTGTCCTGGGATCATCTACGAGGCTCATAGAACCGTAATAGTCCATCATCATCTCGTTATTCTCTTCTTTTATCCTGTCCCTGGTCCTATACATACCGCAAGCTAAGGATACACCCTTTAGAACAACATCCTTAGGTATTTTAAAACCGAATTCATTAGCGTAACTCTCATTTGAGCAAATGCACGCAAACTGGCTAACCAATTGGGCTCCTGCCGAATCGCCCACCATAAACACGCGCGACTTATCGAGCCCGTATTCAGCCGCATGTCTTGATATCCAGTTAAATATTGCCAGAGTGTCCTCTAAAGGTGCAGGAAACATGTTTTCGGGAGATAAACGGTAATTAAAATTGATCACTGCAAACCCGAATTCTGCCAGATGCATGGTATAGAACCTGTAAAGCTCCTTATCCCCGTAAAAATATCCGCCTCCGTGGATGCTCACTATTACCGGAAGCTGCTCCTCCTTTTTATCCATCGGCCTGTATAGATCCATCAGATTCCATTTGCCGTAAGGACCGTATGGTATATCTTTAATCTTTTCTATAGACTCAGGCTCCGTGAGCCCCGCATCCCTCTTTGCATCACTCTCAGCCCAAGCTTTTCTCATATTTGTTACCCGTTCCGGAATAACCACGGGATCTGAAAAGCCCTTTTCCTCTATAAGCTTCTCGGTGAACCTGTATAGCTTCAAAGCCAGTTTCCTGTTCTTAGACTGTTTGGAGGATTTTACGGTTTTACATTTATAAAAATATCCGCCGGAAATATATCTTACCTCATCACTGGTTGCAAGATATATGGCAGTAGATGCCCCCTGCTCAGGAGTCTGAAAAACCGGCTTTAACATTCCGGTTACCTTTTTTCCGAACCCTGTATCCCTGTCAATACCGATATTGGTGGCCACAGCTCCCGGATGGCAGCAGTTAACGGTAATACCCCTGTCCGCCAATCGCCTTGAAAGTTCACGGGTAAAAAGCACGTTTGCAAGCTTGCTCTGCGAATATGCTTTTACAACATTAAACCCTTTATGTAGATTGATATCCTCAAAATGTATCTTGCCAGTCTTATGGGCTCCCGATGCCACATTTACAATCCTCGCACCCTTGTCCATCATGTCAAGAAGTCCCATAGTCAGCATAAAATGTCCGATGTGGTTTACTCCGAACTGCCTTTCGAAACCGTCTTTAGTCTCCTGCCTGTCCAAAGAAATAAAGCCGGCATTGTTTACCAGGATATCAATCTTTTCGTACTTTTCCTTCACTAGGCTCACAAAATCCCTTATAGAAGCCAGGTCTCCGAGATCACAGAGCATCAGATCCAGTTTACGCCCATTATCTTCCTCCATTAACAGGTCATACGCTTTCCTTCCGCGTTCCTCACTGCGGCAGAGCATGATTACTGTAATTCCCAAATCACTTAATGCTTTTACGGTAGCCATTCCCATCCCGGAATTTGCACCTGTAACTATCGCTGTTTTCCCCATTTTCTAATTTTCTCCTTCTGCCGTTTAAATCCCCTTCTCAATTATTATTTGGCTGCCGTCCTTCATCTTTTTAACTTTTATCTGCTGAGGGATGTTTTCCATAAGCTCTTCCCTGTGGCTGATAATGCCTACCAGTTTCTTGCTTCCGGTAAGGTTGACCAGTATCTCCATAGCGCTCTCTATTGACTTTCGATCCAAAGTACCGAAGCCTTCGTCCACGAACAGAGCATCCATCTGTATGCCGCCGAGATTTGATGAAACAGTATCCGATAATCCCAGAGCCAGACTCAGTGATGCTTTAAAACTCTCGCCGCCGGACAGGTTTCCTACAGGTCTTCTGTGGCCGGTGTAATTATCGAGTACTTCAAGGTCAAGGAAAGTATTGCTCCTCTTACCGATGGAATCCTCCTGACGGTATAATTCATACTGCCCGTCACTCATAGGTATGAGCCTTCTGTTGGCCGCCCTTATTATGCCGTCAAAGCCTGCTGCCTGAATATACTGCTCCAGAGTGATCTTTCCGTTACCTGTCGTGCCTTTTACCAATTCATATAAACGTTTACTGATCTTATAATCCTTATCCGCCTTTTCCAATTCGATACGTCTGCTAAGGATGTTCCTGTGTTTGTCCTCATTCATTTTCAGAACGTTTTCACAGTTATTGCAGTTTTTCCTGAGATTATTAACACCGGTATCCATTTCATCACGTATCTTGGTCAATGCATCAATATCTATAACCTCTTTGCCCTTAGCGTCTGCCTCGGCATCAGCAAGCTGTTTCTTATTGGTAGCCACAGCTTGATCATAATCCTTAATCTTCTTTTCCGATTCGGAGATATCATCCTCGCTCACTACAAAGACAAGCATATCGTCTACAGACGTAAAATCATTTGCGGATACAGCTATATCTAGCTTTTCCTTCAGTACCTTTTCGTCAACTTTCTGCTTACTTAATCCGGCCTTTAACGTCTTCTGCTCCGATTCAAGCGAAGTTACGCTTTCATCCGCTTTCTTCTTGTTTTCTTCCGCTTTGGCTATATCAGAGAGAATATTGTCCTTTTTTGTTTCCGCCTGATTTCTTTCTTTTAAGGCTGACTTCCAATCAGAGAAACTCAGCTTTTCAAGAGTCTTTAATGTAGCATTGGTCGCTGTTAATTCCTTTATTGTATCCTGCTTAGTCTTTACAAGATCTTCTATTTCTTTATCAAGGCTATCCTTTTCTTCTCCGGAAGCCTTTTCCAAGTCTTTTTCAGCCTTTTCAAGAGCCTTGCAGTCCTTATCAAGGCCGATACACTTCTCATTACATTCCTTAACCTTAACTTCAACGTCGGATTTTGCATCGTTAACCGACTTTATCAGATCCTCAAGGGAACAGCCGGTTGTGTCAATATTAAGTAACTTATCTTCAAGACAGTTCTTCATGTCTATGCTAAGCTGATCCACATATCCGTCAAGGGATGTTTTCGCAGTTTCAACAGCCGTAAAGGCATTGTTCTTTTTATCCTGCAGGGTATTCTCTTTCTCCTGGAGTTCCTTTACTTCTTCTTCGGTAACTGAAGAATCCTTTAGCTTTGCAGGTTCGGGATGATGCACAGAACCGCATACCGGGCACTTTTCTCCTTCTACAAGCTTCTTAGCCAGCAGTCCCGCACGGCTGTCCTCTAATATACGCTCTGCCTCATCATACTTCTTTTTAGCCAGATCGTAATTATCACGTGCTTCCGTAAAAGCCTTTTGCTTCTTTCCAAGTTCGTTTTCTCTCTTTTCCTTCTCAGGTATCTGCACATCGATAATCTTAACCAGCTTCTCCAAAAGAGATGAAAGCTTCTGCCCCTCATTCTTGGTATTGGCAAGTTCAGTGGGCTTATCCTTAAGCTCTTTAACCGTATTATTAAGCTTAACTATTTTATCCTTAAGGGCTTTCTCCTTTTCCTTAAGCGTTGTCTCGTTCGCTTTTATCTGCTCATCATGCTCCGTAAGCTCCTTCTGCTTCTTTTCAAGAAGTTCCCTTTGCTTATACTTAGGCTCTTCCTCATCAATCTTAGCAATAGTCTGCTTTAAGATATCTGCTTCCGGTTCAAGCTTTTTGGCATTATCAAAAGCAGCTTTAGCTTCAACAGCTTTAACCTTTGCATTTTCAAGGTTAGCTTCAGAATCGGATATACTATTTATAGTCGTAGCTACATCTTGCTTCTTATCGGTCCATGAAACATAGGCCTGATTAACATTTCGGGTAGCCTTCTTTCGTTTCTCCAAAAGTGCCTTTATCTCCTCGATTTCAGCCTTCCTGCTTTCAAGAGTCTCCTTTTCCTTTTGAAGCTTATCCTTTTTCTCGATAAAGGCATTATTGGTCTTAGCTAAAGCCAGCTCCTCATTTTTCTTGGCAAGCCCGGCCTCAGCCTCTTTTAACTCACTTTTAAGCTCTTTTATTCTTTCTTTGTCCGCTTCGATCAATCTTTCAATAACGTCTAATATCTCATCGATATTCCAAGTGCTGCCGGATCTTCCGGCTCTTTTCTGAAGTTCTTCAAGCTCGGCGGACAGTTCTCCTTCTTCTACTGCAGTTACATCATCAAAATACTGTATTATGCTGTCCTCAGCCTTTTTCTTAGTGCTGAAGCTTGCATCTACCCTGTCCTTAAGCTTAAATTCTATACTCTTATAGCCGTTTGTCATAAAGATGGTACGAAGTATTTCTGTCCTCTGATCTGTCTTTGCATTCAAGAGATTCCAGAACTCTCCCTGCGCTATCATAACAATCTGTTTAAACTGCTTTTCATCGATACGGAGCAGTTCTTTTACCGCATTATTAACCTGAGTAAGACCTTCTATCGGTGCCTTACCGTCCTCATATAATATTGCACTTTCTTTCACTGTTACAGTTCCGGATCCGCGCTGCTTCTCTCTTTCATAAGAAGGACGTCTGAGTATATGATAATTCTTTCCCTGATGAGAGAAATAAAAATCAACATAGCTCTCAACATTATCAGCGGCATACTCGCTTCTGAGTTTGCTTTCATCCCTGAACGTTCCGCTTGTCTTACCGTAAAGAGCAAAACAAATGGCATCAAAAATAGTGGTTTTACCGGCTCCGGTATCACCGGAGATCAGGAATAAACCCTTCTCCTCAAAATCTGTAAACTCAATATCCGGTACTTTCCCCGCATAGGGACCGATAGCACATATCTGCAATTTAATCGGCTTCATTAATAACACCTGCCTCTCTTGCTACAGCGCGCATTACTTCCATTTCCTCTTCAGTAATGTCACAGCTGTATATCTGTCTGTAAAAATCAGCTATAAGATCCGGGAAGGACTTATTGTCGGCAATTCTTGAGATATCAACCTGTTCAATCTCGCGCATATGAGAATTGTCATAGTCTATATGGAGAGTGTTGGGATATACCTGTCTGAAAATCCCCATAGCGTCATTGACTACATCTTCATCTGTCAACGTAGCATATATAAAATCATCCGGAGCCTTAACATTCTTTTTATCCAAAAGCTCTTTTAGCGTACCTCTGATATGCCTGAGATTTCTCATAGGTTTTAACGGTATAAGTTCTATTTTGATCTTTTCATCATCAGAAACGGTTATAAGAGGCACCGTCTTTTCATTACTTGCTTCACTAAGGGAATATTTGAGCGGTGAACCGGAATACCTCACTTCATCCCGGCCGACTCTCTGAGGAGAATGGATATGCCCCAATGCCACGTAATCAAAGGCATCAAAGCAGTCATATCCTATCTTTTCCACAAGCCCCACGCTCTGCGTTCCCACACTTTCAGAACCACCGAGAGCGGGATCCTCACCGGTTCCGGCAACGAACTGATGAGCCACAAGGATATTCTTGTGGTTAGGATCGATATCTGTATTGTTGATAATGGTACGTACAGCATCATCATAATTATTTATATCAGCCTCAGGGAAGAAATGCTTAACCTGGGAGGCTTTAACAAAGGGAAGCATATAGACATCGATAACGGTATTCCCGGACGAAAGAGTTTCCTTGTGCAGTTTACCGTCAAATATCGATGAGATATAAATCTCGTTAGATGCAAAAAGGGAGCTTCCGAAATTCAGACGGTCATCCGAATCATGGTTTCCGCTTATCATGAAAACCTTTATTCCCTTTTTAGCCAGATTAACAAGAAAATAGTCAAGAAGATTGGTTGCTGCCTCGCTCGGAATGGATTTGTCATACACATCCCCGGCAATAAGCACACCGTCTGCAGATTCCTTCACTGCAATTTCAAGGATCTGATCAAGGATATACTTCTGGTCCTCTATCAGATCATAGTCACAAAGTGACTTACCTAAATGTAGATCTCCCAAGTGCAAAAAAACCATAAAATTTCTCCTTTTTTATAAACTTAATTTCTCCGTGTATTATCTCATGACGAAGAGTGATTTTTAAACTATCCCCAGTATATCACAGATAGGTGTACCATAAAAATACCTACCATGGGGTCAGACCCCACCTTTGTCTTTATCTTTATTCCTTAAAAACAGCAGATAACCTACTATGGCTGCCACCAATGCCGGAAGTGCAATATCTTCTGCGGCACTGAATTGGTAGCCGCTTTTTGTAATAAACTCCGAAAAAACAAGATCAAACAGGTTGAAAAAACCGATTACCGCTACTATAAACAAAATATATCCAAAAATCTTATTCTTTATTCTCATTTTTAGAAACTCCTTTTGGGGTCTGACCCCATTAACGCCTTTATCGGATTCACGCCCTTTGCCATGGCATAGATGGAATCCTGCTCGTTGTCCACATACTCTTTCAGTGACTTTAACTCAGCTTCACTGAAGCCCTTGTTCCGCACAAGACCGCATCCCGGCAAGGAATACTCAGCTGACTTGTCACCATCCTGGAACATGACATATACTGCCTTTTTATCCCCATTCCTTGTCAGGGACGAAACACTCATCTTAACATCTTTGTTCATAAGCAACCCCTTAGTCCTGTTTTCTCACATACTCCATGTACAAAGCAAATGATGAAACTGCCATTATTCCAAATACAGCGACCATCTTTGCCAAAGCTGTCATTACTTTCTTCATTCTTGGTATCTCCCTATCTAATTTATTTTTTTCATTATATCATATCAGAGATCTGTTAACAAACTAATAATAATCTTTTTTAGGCTTTTTTGAATATGTACAATCTTTGTTTATGCTTTGATAAATATATTCCAGTCAATTGTACTATACCTTTTAGTGCCTCCCTGCAAATATAACTTCATACCATATCCCATGAGGAACTGTGACTTCCTTAACACCCTGTCCTGCTTTCCAAATGGATTTCTCATCTTTATAGCCAATCATTCCATCTGTTCTTTCATTGTTTTTCCTGCTCATTATCTTTCTCGAAAACCACTTCATCATAGCCTTTCTCCCCCACACAAATAAAAAATAGTATATGCTTCACCTTTCTTTCTGATCATCTCATATGCTCTGTCCATTAATTTGTACTTCTGTAATATTCATGCTTGAAAAATCTGAAAAATTGAATTTTTAATAAATTCTTAATGGGGTCTGACCCCATCAAAAGTAAAAGGTGGGGTCAGACCCCACCTTTCATCACTTAGCCAATTTCTCAATTTTTTCTTTAATATCAATAAACCTCTTTTCTTCACGTACCGTATCATATCTTTCATGCTCCATATAGGGCAAGAAATACCATGCAATATTGTGAGGCTGTAGATCGGATGTACCATAAACATCCTTCTCAAGGTATGAAAGCATATTTTCAAGGCTGGTCAGAGTCTCATCTTTCTTTCCCTGAGCAACATAATAAGTTGCCATATACCTGTAAAGCATTGCTATGTTACGATTAAAACCAACCGCCTTTTCTTCATTCAGTATTCCCGATATGAACTTTAAAAAGTCTATAGTCCGTTCAAAATAACCAAGCTTCGCATCCCACTTATCTTCCTCATTCGGGAGACCGTATGCTACATAATCACGCAGCTGACCTGTCAGGCAGCATGACAGCGTCACCAAACAGTCTTGAATCTCATCATTATTCTGTTCCGCCCCGTTAAAGAAATCTGTGATAAAAATCTCCTTGCACGACCAGATGCTGGGGAGCATTTTTACAATCTCAGCATAGCCCTGTTCATCCTTCCAGGCTTTTTTGTAGATCACTGCCAGATTC
>JAILGF010000204.1 GCA_024696945.1 Lachnospiraceae bacterium
CGCTCTTCCAAGGCTAGTCTTTCCAGTAGCATTGGAACCCATCAGAACATTGATCTTCTTATAGCGAAAGCGCTCCCTTCCTTTCAGATGTTCATCCCCTACAATCGACTTAACAAGCTTCTTCGGATATGTAAAATTAATATTGAAATCATCAAATCCATAAATGCCTCTCAGCTCTAAGTTTAAAACGATCATCTCAGGCCCCTTTCTATTTCTTCTCGTTTGTAGAACTAATGATAATCTATTTAGCTTCAAAAGTCAACTCTTTTTAACAAAAAATCTTGTTTTCCTACAATTTTTCTGTTACAATCATACCCAGATAAACTCAACAAAACCAGATACCGAAACTGCTACGGTTCTCTTAGGAGAGCCTTAGCAGTTTTTATTTTTACAGGGACTCGCAAGCTATGCATCTGTCATGACAGATGCTGCGGAACGGTATTTTTCACTCCCGCGAAAATCCCCGTATCCGTGCTTGTAACCTTCTTTGTAGCAGCTTTCTTTATTTCAGTCTTTTCCTTAACCTTCGGTTCTACCTTCTTTGCTACTGTCTTCTTCTCAGCACCAACCTTCTTAGCGCCTACCGACACCTTTGTCTTCTTTGCCTGTGCCGGGCTTGAAAGGAGCTCTGCAAAGTCATCGATCCTTGCAACATTACGGAGTGCCTCTATGTTCTGAGCAGCCACTTCCTCTATAATCTTCTTCTTGCCTTCCACGATAGAAATTATCTCGCCTGCTGTGCAGCGGATACGGAGATCATGGTCAAAATACTCATAAGGCTGTACATCTACCTTTCCTTCCTTAACCTCAATGTAGAAAGCTCCCTCGCCTTCACCATAAACATCTACCTGCACTGCAAGATGTCCCTTGACACCTGATGCGTCTACCTTTGCCAATGCTTTCTTTATCTTTTCAACAATCTGCTCGTAAGTCATAGTCTCTCTCCTTTCATTGTTCTTATCCCATTCCTTTTTCAGGATTGCATACTGCATAGTATTTTCATATTTTGGTGTTCCGTCCGGATTGTTTATAAAAGAAACAAATTCCAGAAACAACCCTTCCCTGCGCATTCCCAGCTTTTCACAAAGGCGCTGGCTTGACAGATTATAGTCTTCGGTATAAGCATAAATCCGCCTTGCACCCTTTTCTCTGAACAGATAATCAAAATAAGCATACGCTGCTTCGTACGCATATCCTTTCCCGGTATAGTCCAGGTTCAGCATCCAGCACGGACTGAAAGTATCAAAATCCCGTTGTTCTGGATCCTCTCCTTCAGGATGAGCAAAGATCTCGCCGATAACCTTATCATTTTCTTTAAGGACAATTGCAAAATAATATTCTGTATTCCTGGCTCTGTTCTGCATCTCTTTCCTTGCTTCTTCTATAGAAGCCAGCTTCATACATGCAAAACAGTTAACTGCTGGATTGCCCAGATACTCAAGCACATCACCTGCATCTTTTTCTTCAAACGGTCTAAGTATCAGTCTTTCAGTCTCAATGTTCATGCTTATCCCTCTTTATCATTTAGTTCCACACCATTATATCTGTTCCCAATAATATAACACATATCATACAGAAATACTATCAATTTCGCAATATACCCCTACTTTGCATACGAGCTCCAGTCAATGACTTCACAGGTATTACTAGATTTTATGACAAGATTTTGCTTTTTAATAATGGGGCAACATAGTCGTATACTTTTTTATATTTCTATCTCCTATATGAAACTTTACAAAGTCAGCCATTGTGTGAATATCTCTATTCAAAGATGGTTCATACTTGGTCTCTAAAACTCTTCCATGCCCTTTTGACAACGTTTACTTCAATACTAACCCTTATTTCAGCATCTCCGATTGCTGTTTTTCCAGCTTTCTATGCCTGGCATCATCCTGTTATCATTTTCAATGCAAAAAAATATCCTCACTTCAACCTTTTCAGTCAAAGTGAGGATTTGTTATTTTTATAGAGTTTTAGGAACTGTTATTCCAACGATAGCCCTACCTATCATTGATAGCAGCCTGTGAAGCCTGCAATGTACGTATGGGCTATCGTTCGACATATAAATCACCCTTTTATTGGCTTTCCATGAAGCATATGGCAAGGATGGACTGGACGGATCATTTTCTTATCCTATATTTTCTCCACCTGTTTTCTCCCTCTGTCACAATGAGTTCACCAGCAACCAGATCCTGCAACAGTTCTCGAAGTCGTCTATCACTTACTCCGACAGCTTCGTTGATTTCGGAAGCTTTTGCCCATTGCCCTGCTGACAGGTATTCCAATATAGCTGCTCGCTGCGCCATAGTCTTTATCGGCGGTTTTTTATCGGCGGTTTTTATCGGCGGTTTTTTATCGGCGGTTTTTATCGCTTGCTTTTTCCTCTTCTCAAACGATAAAACAAGCGTAGTCCTGTCTGGCTTATATTGTTCTTCTACTCGCGGCTCTACCCATCCTTCTTCTTCCCAAACGCTAAAGATATCCGGAACACCGCTGCCTGCACGTTCTCCTACCCTTATCAGATTAAACATCTTCATGATAGTCTTGTTTCTCGGCTCAGAAATACCGCCCTTAAGCATCTGCGCTTTTCCAGTAATAATGCTTCCGGGATTCTCAATAATAATCGTATCGGCGTCTTTTTTAATCACAATACCTCTTGAGAAATTAAAATCGGCATTTACAATACAATTACATAGAGCCTCGCGAATCGCCTTATGGACGGGCGTTTCATCGACCCGAGTAATACCTTCAAGTTTAAAAGGCCTCTTCAGATCGCGCAGTAACTTCCGCTCCATTTGAAAGAAGAAATCAACCAGATTCCCGCTCCACTCGCCGGAACTTGATTCCAGTCTGTCGGTCCAACGAATCGTAGGATCAAGGTTCTCTCGGTAATCAAGAAAATACTCTGGAAATTCATACCGGATCTTGTATTCCTCGCCAAACATCAACAACCCCGCAACAGTCGGATGCATTTTCCCGTCTTCTGTCGCGACCTTCGCCGCACCGATTCTGTCAAGGTACTCATTATCACCAAGTTTATGCCAGACATGCTCCTCATTAACCGCATGATGACGCGATCTGAAGCTCTTTATGGTCTCGCTGTTTAGGACCGACATATCCATATCCGGCAGCATCTTTTCGTCCATGCTCTTCTCTGCTTGGTCGCGAAGCATGCCGCGTACTTCCGATTCGGTACAGTGATAATCACCCTCATAATTTCTTCTGAATGTACCTCCGAACAGATCATTATTTATATAAATCGGCTTGAATGTCCTGTCCGCTCTCGGAACAAATATTGTTATGATCAGATCTCCGTTCAGTTCATACGTTTTAATATTCTCTTCCCTCAAGAGATTGATATTCACTTTACTACGGTTGTTTATGGTATCCCAGAAATCCTTTATAAGCTTTCTCTCGTCCTGCAGATGTTTTGTATACCAGCTCCCGTCCGGGCGTTCCTTCACGCCAAGGATAATCATTCCACCGTTGCTGTTTGCAAACGCTGAGTATGTTTCCCACAGACTCACAGGCAGACCGCCATTAGCTTTCTTCACTTCGAGGCGGTTGCCTTCACGATATTCTAAAAAATTGGAAAGGTCGAAAATGTCTTGTTTCATCTACTCCTCCATAAAACACTTGAGACGATTAGTTGCATATATTTACATAAGTTATAACCATTAACCAAGGCAAAGAAAAACTCCGTCCCAACCATTGCGGTCAGAACGGAGTTTGATGTTTTTACTATCTAACAGCAAGCGTTATCCTTACGATTGTCTTATTTATCGTTGATGGCAGCCTGTGAGGCAGGCGACGTATGACTGGGCTATCGTTCATCTAATTTCCCCTGTAATATTAGACAGTCAAGCAGCCACATAGGCAGTCGAGCTTCGCCAGCTGACACTATATAATAGGTAGCATTACTCAAAAGTCTCCCAGTCTGCTCTTATAGTTAACATAAATTTCATTAACAGTTTCAGCTAAGATTGACCTCGACTTTTTTGTGTCCACTGTATTGCTATTTTTCTTGTCAATGTACAAATCTCGTAATTCCTGCCATTTGCCCCATTTCTTTATCTGCTCCATCCTCTCATTCAGTTCATACTCGCTAGTTGGAAGGAACTTCCAAGAATATGATCTTTGTACCTTGTTATGGTGGATATACTGTTGCCGTCCGTCTTTAAGGTCATAAACAATGGCAAAATCACAACTATAGTTTACACTGCAAGTGTATATCTTCTTATTCTTTATAGTTAGGACTCTGGTTTCATCCTCGCAGTAGCCGTAACCATACCTCAATCCATACTTGTTAAGTGCCTCTCTTATCTTATCCCTTATTTCTTTAGCAGTATATTCCTCTTCGTCATCATTAACATGGAGATTCACATCAAAGTCAAAACCTTTATTTGATCTTCGGTCTCTCGTGATAAGATTTCTTTTTGTATTACTGCTACCGACAAAAGATACTGAAAATGTAAAGCATTCCCTAACTTCATCTTGGACTTGGTTGATAAGTTCCATAAGTTGCTTCTTTACAGGCATGTACTCCTGCTTTGGTACATAAACGAAATCATGTGGCATAATAACATCATCCTTTCTTCGCCCATGCCTCCATACAGGATCATTTCTGTATCGTTATACTTTAACACATTTGAACATTTCAGTCAATAATTTTCTGAAAATTTATTGATTACTATCATTTTGTGGTGGTGTTTACAATAATATAACATCTCTCAATTCTTATTATTGTCAAAATACATATTTATAGTACATCTATGCTGTTTGTAATAATTCTCTCTGGATACTAAGATACTCAGGCAGAGAAACTATATTGTCTTTTGATATGTTTTCAATTTCAATATTGTTTTTTTCAGCAATATTAATAGTATAGTCACGAATAATAACTAAAATCTTTATAAAATCTTTTGAATCAATTTGTATTGTTTTCACTCGTTTTACAGAATTCATCAGATTATCAATTATTTCAACAGTTAACGCTCCTTTACTTATTGCATCAATATATATACTCATATTTTTCTTGAATTTTGAACGCTGGACGAACCGATATACTAAATAAGCTATTCCAATTATACATAAAATTGCAAAAACAATGACTATTACAGCCAAAATATGATTAACAGAACTGTCAGTATTACTATCTGGTTGCGTAACAGTTGACGTTGCAGCATTAGCCGCAGCTTCTTCCAGCACTTGTTGAGAGTTCATATTATTCGATGAAATAGGTTCCAACATACATACTATAGCACCTTTATTCGGGCCAGTCGCCCATCTTATCACTCCACCAAACCGATTATATAAACCTTTCTCTAATCCATCTAAAATATCAGGCGGAATAATAAATTCTTCCTGTATAATCATAGTTACCTTCCTATTCTGTCAAGCCCTTTTTTTAGCTTTTTCAAGGCTTTGACGATTTTTTTATATCTCAAAACAGAGCCAGTAGTGATGGATATCATAGTATCAAGTACTGAATAGTCGATTTTTAGGGACAACAAATACAGCA
>JAILGF010000225.1 GCA_024696945.1 Lachnospiraceae bacterium
TGCCATGGGTCGTGCTATCGTTCGTAATCCTAAGGTATTCCTTATGGACGAGCCTCTTTCAAACCTTGATGCTAAGCTTCGTGTACAGATGAGAATTGAGATCTCAAAGCTCCATCAGAGACTTGAGACCACCATCATCTACGTTACACATGACCAGACAGAGGCTATGACACTTGGTACCCGTATCGTTGTTATGAAGGACGGTGTTATCCAGCAGGTTGATACTCCTCAGAATCTTTATGATGCTCCTAACAACCTCTTCGTTGCAGGTTTCATGGGATCACCTCAGATGAACTTCATCAACTCCATCGTTGGTCGTGAGGGCAACAAGGTTACTCTTACATTTGGTTCAACAACCATTACCATTCCTGAGATCAAGGCTAAGAAGCTTATCGATGCAGGCTATGAAGGAAAGACCGTTGTTCTTGGTATCCGTCCCGAGGATATTAAGGATGAGGAAATGTTCATCAGCAATTCACCTGAGAGTATCGTAGAAGTTACCGTTCGTGTATACGAGCTTCTCGGTGCTGAAGTATTCCTTTATCTCGATGTTGACAACTACGAGATTACCGCTCGTGTTAATCCTCGTACAACCGCTCGTCCCGGCGACCAGATCAGAGTTGCTATGGACCTTAGCAAGCTTCACATCTTCGATAAGGAAACAGAGCAGGTTATCACACACTAATAATAATCATTTTAGTAAGATCCCGGTCAACGAATGGCCGGGATTTTTGTTTTTTGTTGATTTTTTTTTGGAAGTGTGATATGCTATATATTGCAGTATTGTGATTTTTCAAGAAAAATCATGGTTTTGAGCACTTACACAGCTCAAAGTCTTATATCAGGGGGATCAGAAAAATGTTAAAGAAAGCGGCTTTACTTGCAGCACTGGTTTTATCGATGACCACGCTTTTCGGATGCGGTCCGAGTTCTATTGAAGAAGTCGAAGGAACAGTATTTGAATGCACTCAGTTCTCGGCATTATGTCCCGAAGGCTGGTCTAATTATCCTGTCACCGAGCTTAATGATGATACTACATTGTCCATGAATTATCTTCGTTTTTATAAGGCGGAGCCTGAAGAAGGCGATAATGCTTCTACGCTTTTGTACTCTAATGCATATATAAACATCGGTCATTATTCTCCCGAATCCGAAGTTTTTATTTCTAAGGATATCTATAAGGATGTTGAGGATGTTGAACTGGAGGTTGCCGGCAAGAAATGGAAGGGTTATACCGGAGTTCTTGCAGGTATCAAGAAGGCTGAAATGTGGGCTGACGGAACAGGCGAATGGCAGGTAAGCATCTGTCTTTCAGATGTAGACGGGGATATTGAAATTGATGATATGGAATTACAGGCAATACTTGCAAGCCTGAAGAAGAAATAATAATAAACGTGCTTTGGTTATTATATGAGAAAGGTAGAAACGGGGTATGATATCAAACCAGATTTTGCAGAATGTTATTGAGGGTATCAAAGCTATATCAAGAGTGGATATATGCATTATGGATACCGAAGCCAAGCCGGTTGCGGCTACGGTCGGCAAGACAGAAGAGTATGAAGCATCGGTCCTGGCTTTTGTAGGTTCGCCCGCAGAGAGCCAGTCACTTCAGAATACACATTATTTCAAGGTTTTTGACGATAGGCAGCTCGAGTACATTCTTGTAGTTAAGGGTGATTCGGACGATGTGTACATGGTCGGCAAGATGGCAGCATTCCAGATTCAGAGCCTTATCGTAGCGTACAAGGAAAGATACGACAAGGATAACTTCATAAAAAATCTGTTGCTCGATAACCTTCTTTTGGTTGATATTTATAACAGGGCAAAGAAGCTTCACATTGACGTTGAGTCAAGACGTGTTGTTTTTATCGTTGAAACGAGCATAGAAAAGGATAATATGGCCTTAGAGACCGTAAGAACCATGTTTACCGGAAGCAAATCCAAGGATTTTATTACGGCGGTTGATGAGAAGAATATTATTATCGTAAAGGAACTCCGCTCAAACGATACCTATGAGGATCTGGAGAAAATAGGAAAGGTTGTATTGGACATGCTGAATACCGAGGCAATGTCAAAGGCACGCGTTTCCTACGGAACCATTATCACAGAACTTAAGGATGTTTCAAGGTCTTATAAGGAAGCTAAGATGGCTCTTGATGTCGGAAGGATATTCTATACAGAGAGAAATATAATCGCCTATTCAAATCTCGGTATCGGAAGGCTTATCTATCAGCTTCCCATGCCTCTTTGCAAAATGTTTATCAGGGAGATCTTTGACGGCCAGATGCCGAGTGATTTCGACGAAGAAACTATCGTTACGATCAACAAGTTCTTTGAGAACAACCTGAATGTATCGGAGACTTCGAGACAGCTGTATATCCACAGAAATACACTGGTTTACCGTCTTGATAAAATCCAGAAGATGACAAATCTTGATCTTAGGACCTTTGAGGACGCCATTACCTTTAAGATGGCCCTTATGGTCGTTAAGTACATGGACTATATGGAAAAGACGGATTTCTGATATTGTAAATAAAAAGGATCATATATGCGTAAAATAGAACTTGAAAGGGCCTTGAGCGGAGAAATCGAGCCGCCTGTGATCAGACTGGACGATGTTTGCAAGGATTATGATGATGACATGCATGCCTTGAAGCATCTGAACCTGATAGTCAATAAGGGCGAGTTTGTATTTGTTGTCGGCAGCAGCGGTTCGGGAAAATCAACGCTTATCAAGCTCCTTCTAAAGGAAATAGGTCCCACATCCGGTAAGATATATGTCATGGGTAAGGACATTTCCAGATTAAAGAAAAATGCCGTGGCAAAGTACCGCAGGAATATCGGTATCGTATTCCAGGACTTCAGGCTCCTGCCCGAAATGACGGTATTTGAAAATGTCGCATTTGCTCAGAGAGTCATAGAAACACCCATAAAAAAGATAAAAAGGGACGTTCCGAATATACTTTCAATTATGGGCCTTTCTGAAAGACTTGATGCCCACCCTTCCGAACTTTCCGGAGGAGAACAGCAGAGAGTGGCACTTGCAAGGGCTTTGGTAAATAACCCCATGCTTTTGCTTGCTGATGAACCTACCGGTAATCTTGATCCGAGAAATTCATGGGAGATCATGAGACTGCTGGAGGATGTTAATAAACGCGGCACTACGGTTATCGTTGTTACACACAACAAGGAAATAGTTGATATGATGCAGAAGAGAGTTGTGCATCTGAACAAGGGTGTGCTTACCAACGATTACGAAAAGGGCGGATATTCGAATGTCAAAAATTAGTACCTTTTTTTACGGAATAGGACAAGGTTTAAAAAACATTTTCAGGAACAGGATGTTTTCGCTGGCATCTATTGCTACGATGGCGGCATGTCTGTTCCTTTTTGGCGTTTTTTACGCTGTTATCGCCAATTTCAGAGCAATGATCTCAAAGGCTGAAACAAGGGTGGGCTTTACGGTTTTCTTTGATGAAGGCATAAGCGATGAGGAAATTGCCGAGATAGGAGAAAAGATAACCTATCGTGCTGAGGTGTCGGAGATAGTGCTGACTACGGCGGATGAAGCCTGGGAGCAGTATAAGAGCGAGAAGCTTTCTCCGGAGCTTATACAGACCTTCGGAAATGATAATCCTCTTGAGAATTCCGCATCATACACAGTGTATCTGAACGATATTTCAATGCAGGAATCACTGGTGCGATATATCAGGAGTATTGAAGGAGTAAGAAAGGTTAACAATAAGAAGGACGTGTCAGAGAGCCTTACGAGCATTAATAAAGTACTGACAGTGCTCGCAATCGCGATTATCATTATACTTCTCGGAGTTGCGGTATTCCTTATAGGTATAACTATTTCCACGGGCGTTTCCATAAGAAAGCAGGAAATATCCATAATGAAGCTTATCGGAGCGACAAATTTCTTTATAAGGATCCCTTACATAGTGGAAGGTATCCTGATAGGACTTATCGGGGCAGCCATTCCTTTGATCATTCTTAATTTCAGCTATGGCGTGATCATAAATGCACTGCAGAACAACTTTGCACTTTTGCTTTCCGGTACCGATTTTGTTGATTCCGGAAGCATTATGAAGGTCCTGATCCCCCTGTCGATAGGCTTGGGAGTAGGGATTGGCTTTTTGGGAAGCAATATTACACTTGGGAAGCAGCTTAAGAAGATCGAAGTTAAGACTTAAGTGTAACGGACAGCGGCAGACATAGCTGCTCGATGGAATCTGAGAGAAACGGAGGGAAGCAGAAGGATACTATGATAAATATTAGGAAAATAGTGTTTTCAACAATCCTTATATTAAGCATACTTGCGCAGCTGGTATGTTTGCTTCCGTCTGCTTTAGTCGGAGCCGAATCCTCCGATCCCAGAAAAGCATACGAGGAGAAACTGAAGGCCGCACAGGACCAGAAGAAGGAGTTGGAGGAAAAGAAGAAGGAGCAGGAGGCTCTGATCGCGGAGTTTACTTCCGAAAAGGAAAATATCGAAACCTATATACAGGAGCTCGATCTTAAGCTTAACGATATAACCTTAAGGATTTTCGAATTAAAGCAAGAGATTGAAAAGACGGAAGGCGAGCTGGAGCAGACAAGGCTTGATCTGATCGAGGCAAAGGAGAGGGAGCAGGAGCAGTACGAAACCATGAAGAAAAGGATCGCCTACATGTATGAGAACGGCGAGACCTCGTATATAGATCTCCTATTAAACTCCGGAAGTGTTTCCGATTTCTTAAATCAGGTGGAGTACGCACAGGATATTGCAAGATATGACAACAGTCTTCTGGACAGATACAAGGAAGCAAAGAAGGATGTTGAGGATCATGAGGCGCTGCTTGAGGCATCCCTGGATGAGCTTAGTCTTATCAGGGAATCGGAAGAACTGGAGCAGTCAACCGTATCGGAACTTATGGAGCTTAAAGCTAACGAGATAGATAAGCTTACAGAGCAGCTTGGAATAGCTGATGAATACCTTTTCAATTATATGTCGGAGATCAGCAGCAAAGAGGTCGAGATAGACCAGATCATTGAGGCTGAACAGAAGCGTATAGAGGAAGAGGAAAGAAAGAGAAAGGAAGAAGAGGAAAGGCGCAAGCGCGAAGAGGAGGCTCAGAGAAAGGCTGCCGAGGAAGCAAGAAAGGCGGCACAGGAATCGGGGAATATTACCAAGCCTTCTTCCACATCGGGGTATGATGCTGATGCAATTAATCATGTTGTTCTGACGGATGAAACCGATATTTACAAGATGATATGGCCTCTTCCGGGAGATCACAGGACTTATTCGAAATTCGGTCCCAGAAAGGCCCCGACAGCCGGAGCGTCCACTTATCACAAGGGATGGGATATAGGCGGTGAATTCGGAGCGCCGATGGTTTCGGTTCTTGCCGGAACGGTTTATGCGGTCGGATACAATTCTTCGGCGGGAAATTTTGTAAAAGTGGAACATCAGCCCGGATTTATCTCGGTATACTGCCATTGTTCAAAAATATTGGTAAGCGAGGGTGAGTATGTAAAACAGGGCCAGCAGATAGCCCTTGTTGGTTCGACCGGAGTATCAACAGGACCCCACCTGCATTTTGCTATTCAGAAGGACGGGGAATATATCGATCCCGATCCTTATATCGGGTATCTTGAATAGGGAATTTTTTTAGAGGATTAAGAGTAACAGATGGACGATAAATATGTTAAGGGATTCCTGCACGGGATCATTCTCACGATATCGATTATTGCCGCTTCAGTGTTGGTTTATTTTGTTTTTTTTAATGATGCGTTAAAGAACTCAAGTAAACCGGATTCATCAACAACTGCGAGCAATAATGACGGTGCTTTAAAAGAGGATGGGGATTATAACTCATTTTCGATCAAGCAGCAGAACATCATAAAGATTATTAATGAAAAGTATTATCAGGATGTGGATGAGGGAGTTCTTTACCGCGGGGCTATAGATGGGATGATGGCCGCTCTGGACGATCCGTATTCCTGTTATTATTCAAAAGATGAGCTTGATACGATCACTCAGACAACTGACGGTGAGTATGTGGGCATAGGTTGCTATGTCGCAATTCTCAAGGAAGAAAGCGGGATCAGGGTTATATCGGTTATAGAAGGAAGCCCCGCCGAAAAAGCCGGAATGCATGCGAATGATATTATTACAGCAGTAGACGGAACTGATGTCAGTAATCTTGATATAGATTATGCCTTATCTTTAGTAAAAGGTAAGGCCGGAACCAAGGTTGTGATCACGGTAAAGCGTGAAAATGAAACCTTAGAGCTTACCATGACCAGGGAAAAGATAGAGCCGAAGACCATTGCTTATGAAATGCTTGACAGTAACGTTGGATATATTTATGTGTCATCGTTCTATGGTCATACGGCTGAACAGTTTAAGAATGCATTGGCAGACCTTGAAAGTCAGGGGATGGAGAAGTTGATAGTTGATTTAAGGGACGATCCGGGCGGACTTTATGACTCTGCCGTAGATATGCTTGACATATTCCTGGGTAAGGATCTGCTCGTGGCCTATATTGAGAATACGGATGGTACCAAGGAACACAGCTATACAGAGGACGAGGATGAATTTACAAAGCCGGTGGTAATTCTTATAAACGGCAATTCTGCCAGTGCTTCTGAGCTCTTTACTCAGACCATGAGGGAATACGGAAAGGCGACGGTCATAGGCACAAAGTCCTTTGGAAAGGGAGTTTACCAAAATATCTATCCCGTTTCAAATGACGGCTCCGCCGTAAAGGTAACCGGTGGAAGATACTTCTCTCCGAACGGCGTATGTATCCACGGCGTAGGCATAGAACCGGACATAACCGTGGAATATATCGAACCCGGCGAGGATGCAGACAGCTGGGAGGCCGATAACCAGATAGTGGCGGCGATGGAGTTTTTTGAAAACAGATAATACAGATAAATCAGATATGTGTTAACTTGTGAATTGGGCTGCCAATACCCCGGCAGCCTATATTTTTACAGGATATTTAGTTTGACACTTTAGGATTTCTTTGATATAATGACTTTGATTTTTGTTGAAAGGAAGCGGCATATTTTTTTGTTGCCATAGGGTGTGTATTATGATATCTAAAAAAATGGAAAATATGGTGAAGAATGGTTCTGCAATAAGGGCTATGTTTGAGGAAGGCAAGAAGATGGCCGAGAAGTACGGAGCTGAGAATGTGTATGATTTCTCACTCGGAAATCCGTCTGTAGAGCCGCCTATTGAGATAAAGAACGCAATAAATGAGGTGCTTGAGAGCTACAAGCCTAACTATATCCACGGATATATGCTGAATCCCGGATATGAAGAGGTTAGGGATGCCATTGCAAAGAATATAAATAAAAGGTTTGGGACGAATTTTGCCGCAAAGAATATAGTAATGACCGTTGGTGCAGCAGGCGGCATGAATGTTATCATGAAATCCCTGCTCAACCCCGGAGATGAGGTGGTAGTATTCAGCCCGTACTTTGGCGAGTATAGAAGTTATGCTTCAAATTTCGATGCAAAGATTGTAGAGATATCTCCTGATACGTCCAGTTTCCAGCCAAAGCTTGATGAATTTGAGGCTAAACTCACCGACAAGGCAAGAATTGTTATCGTTAATTCTCCGAATAACCCTACAGGTGTTGTTTATTCTGAGGAAACCATAAAGAAGATTGCGGCAATTTTAGAGAAGAAGCAGAAGGAATTTGGTGCTCCGATTTATCTGCTTTCCGATGAGCCATACAGAGAGCTTGCTTTTGACGGTGTTGAGGTACCTTATCTTACAAAGTACTACAACAATACCATAGTGGGATATTCCTTCAGTAAGTCGCTTTCACTTCCGGGTGATCGTATAGGTTATCTGGTAATCCCGGATGAAGCTGAGGATTCTGAGAACATAATCTCGGCAGCAGGTGTTGCTACCAGAATATTAGGATTCGTTAATGCTCCTTCACTGGCACAGCTTTTTGTTTCTAAGTGCCTTGATGCAAAGGTGGATGTCGAGATATATAACAGGAACAGGGAGCTACTGTACAACGCTCTCCTTGAATACGGATACGAGTGTGTAAAACCCGAGGGCGCGTTTTATCTGTTTGTAAAGGCTTTAGAGCCCGATGACAAGGCCTTCGTTGCCAAAGCTAAGGAACACAGGCTTCTTATAGTTCCCGGATCGACGTTTGGATGTGCAGGATATGTAAGAATAGCTTATTGTGTTGACTATGAGATGATAAAGAGGGCATTGCCCGAGTTTAAAAAGCTTGCTGAGGAGTATGGGAAGTAAATCCTGAGCGTAACGGAGCAATATTGTCATCCTGAGCGTATGCGAAGGATCTTTGAACTTGAAATCATAAGATTCTTCGCTGCGCTCAGAATGACATAAAAGTGCGGAGTTTAGATAGAGAAAAAGGACTTATTAACATGGGATTTGAAAACAATCTTCGAAAAATAGCCCCTTATGTTCCCGGCGAACAGCCGAAGAATGCGAACAAGGTCATTAAGTTGAATACAAACGAGAACCCTTACCCTGCAGCACCGGGTGCGGAAGAGATCGCCTGCAATCTGAAGGATACGGACATGCGTCTTTATCCTCCTACCGATGCGGGAAAGCTTTCAAGAGCCATAGCGGGCTACTATGGGATTGACCCGAAGAATATTTTTGTGGGAGTAGGATCGGATGATGTTTTAGCTACAGCATTCCTTACCTGTTTTAATTCCGAAAAGCCCATATTATTCCCAGATGTAACGTATTCCTTCTATGATGTATGGGCAGAATTATACAGGATACCTTATAAGACTGTGCCGCTTGATAAAGACTTTAAGATTATCAAAGAGGATTATCTGCAGGAAAACGGCGGCATCGTAATAGCAAATCCTAACGCTCCGACATCGATAGCCATGCCTCTTGAGGATATTGAGTTCATAATAAAGAACAACCCGGATTCGGTAGTGATTATTGATGAGGCATATGTGGATTTTGGCGGGGAGAGTGCTATTCCGTTGCTTAAGAAGTATGAAAACCTTATGGTTGTTCAGACTTTTTCAAAGTCGAGATCCATGGCGGGAATGAGGATCGGATATGCATTCGCTTCCGATAAGATCATTCAGGCGATGAACGATGTAAAGTTTTCGATCAATTCCTATACAATGAATTACCCCGCAGTTGAAATGGGTGTTGCAGCCATAGAAGACGAAGAGTATTATAAGGCAACCATAGCAAAGATAGTTAAAACCCGTAAGAAAGCAGTCGAGGAACTGACCAAGCTCGGATTTAAGGTTTTGGATTCCAGTACAAATTTTTTATTTATTTCGCATAAAGGGGTTAAGGCTAAAGACATTTTTGCCGATTTAAGAAATAGAGGTATTTTCGTGCGCCATTGGGATAAGCCGAGGATTGATAATTATCTGAGGGTGACTATCGGTACCGATGCACAGATGAAGAAACTGTACGAAGCCCTAAAAGAAATCTTGGGATAAGAGTTTTTCTGTTTGCAAGGTTTCGCGGAATGTCATATATGGAAAATAAGGTCAACTACCATAAAGAATTAGAAAAGGAGATTAAGAAATGGTCGGATAAGGAAATGTGTCCGACCATACTTTTGCATTCCTGCTGTGCGCCCTGCAGTTCATATTGCATGGAGTATCTGAGTAAGTATGCAGAGATTACAGCCTTCTACTATAACCCCAATATAACTGACGAAAATGAGTACAGGCATCGTGTGGCGGAACTAAAACGCTTAATAGATGAGATGTTCGTGGGTCAGACTGATGAGGTGTTTATAAAAGATAAAACTTCGACGGTACATAAACCGAGTTTCATAGAGGGTGAATATGATCCGGATTACTTTTACAATATAGCAAAAGGACTTGAAAGCGAACCGGAATGTGGAAGACGCTGTATAAAGTGTTATGAACTGCGCCTCAGGAAAACAGCCGAGGAAGCTGCAAAAGGTGGGTATGACTATTTTACGACTACGCTTACCATAAGTCCTTTAAAGGATGCTCAGGTTCTAAACCGTCTGGGGATCAAGCTTGGTGAGGAATACGGAGTGAAGTATCTTCCGTCAGATTTTAAGAAGAATGGGGGATACCAGAGATCCATCGAGTTATCACGAGAGTACAACTTATATAGACAGAACTATTGCGGATGTGAGTTTTCAAAGACATTAAAACCTTCACTTTAAGGGAAAGCCATATTAGAGTCGGAAAAATACATCAGATGGGGAGGGTCCATGGAGAAGAGCATACGTGAACTTCAGGAAGAACGAGAGCATTTGATACTTAGCCCTTATGCAATGTTTAGTGATGCTTCGAAGGGGCGTGCGATAGATGAACCGCAGTGTGATATCCGTACCTGCTTCCAGCGTGACAGGGATCGCATCATTCACTCCAAAGCATTCAGGAGGCTCAATGGAAAGACCCAGGTATTTCTTACCCCGATGGGTGACCATTACAGAACACGTATGACACATACCTTGGAAGTGGCACAGATTGCACGTACCATTGCAAAGGCTTTGAGACTGAACGAAGACCTGACTGAAGCGATAGCCCTTGGGCATGATCTTGGACATACTCCTTTCGGACATGCGGGCGAAAGAGCTTTGAATACCGTTTGCCCCGGAGGATTTGAACATCATCTCCAGAGCATTAGGGTAGTAGATTTTATTGAGAGAAAAAACGGAAAGCCTATGAACCTCACTTGGGAGGTAAAGGACGGGATACTAAATCACCAGACCGAAGGCAACCCGGCTACACTGGAAGGAAAGATAGTCAGGCTTTCGGATAAGATAGCTTATGTTAACCATGATATAGATGATGCAACAAGGGGACATATCATCGAGGAAAGCGATATTCCTGGTGAATATACCGAAATATTGGGTCATTCGCTGAGTGAGAGACTGAATACTTTGATCCATGACATTGTTTCAAACAGTGAAGGAAAAAATGATATCGTAATGTCTCCCATGGTTTATCAGGCTATGCAGGATTTAAGAAAGTTTATGTTCCAGAATGTATATACCAATCCTGTAGCCAAGAGCCAGGAGAAAAAGGCGGAAAAGATGCTCGTTGATATGTTTGCATATTATATGGAGCATACGGATGCCGTACCTGCGGAACACAGGGAAGCACCCGAGGGGATTGAAAGGGCGATAGTTGATTATATTGCATGCATGACGGACAGGTATGCGGTTACAAAG
Organism: Lachnospiraceae bacterium; assembly: GCA_024696945.1. Lineage (GTDB taxonomy): Bacteria > Bacillota > Clostridia > Lachnospirales > Lachnospiraceae > RUG11977. The sequence continues at coordinate 11,188 of JAILGF010000225.1, forward strand.
TATAACGAGCTGATGGTTCCTACGGGGTGGCAGGTATATTGATCGATTTTAGGAAGGTGAGATGCACGGGTGTATTATAATGAGGATGTAATAGAACAGGTGCGCTCTTCGAATGATATAGTCGACGTCGTATCAACATATGTTCAGTTACGGCGAAGGGGAGCTAATTTTGTCGGACTTTGTCCGTTTCACAACGAAAAAACCGGATCGTTTTCCGTGAATCGGAATATGCAGATTTTTAAGTGTTTTGGCTGCGGTGTTAGTGGAAACGTTTTTACATTTATAGAAAGAATAGAAAACCTCGGGTTTGGGGAGGCGGTTGAATTCCTTGCCGACAGAGCAGGGATCACACTTCCTAAGGGGGAGGATAACCCCAAATACGATGCACGAAGAAATATCAAGGAAAGCATAGCCCGTATCAATAAGGAAGCAGCAACCTTTTATTACAGGATGCTCAGATGTCCTGAGGGGCAGCATGCCTATGAGTATCTTAGGAACAGAGGGCTTTCGGATGAAACCATAAACAATTTTGGTCTCGGATTTGCGGGACGGTATTCCGATGCCCTTTATAAACACCTCAAAGGACTGGGACATTCCGATGATGAGCTGTATAAAAGCGGGCTTTTTAACTTCAGCGAGCGCGGGGCATCCGATAAATTCTGGGACAGGGTTATTTTCCCTATAATGGATTACCGTTCGCGCGTGGTTGCGTTTGGCGGAAGGATAATGAGTAAGGCTGAGAATGCTCCGAAATATCTGAATTCCCCGGAAACTGAGCTTTTTATTAAGAGCGAGAATATTTACGGTATCCAGCTCGCAAGAAAGACAAAGGAAAAATTCTTTCTGCTCTGCGAGGGTTACATGGATGTGATCGCACTTCATCAGGCAGGTTTCAATAATGCCGTGGCATCGTTAGGAACATCGCTTACCGAACGTCAGGCCAGGAAGATAAAAAGCTATACCGACGAAGCGATCATTACATATGACAGTGACGGGGCAGGCCAGAAGGCAGCGCTCCGCGCAATCCCGATCCTTAAAAATGCGGGGCTTACAGTTAGGGTACTCGACATGAAGCCATACAAGGACCCTGATGAGTTTATCCTTAATCTCGGAGCCGAAGAGTACAGGAAGCGGATAGAGAGTTCGGTTAATGGATTTGATTTTGAAGCGGCGGTTTTGGAAGCAAGCCATGATATGGAAGATCCCGATTCCAAAACAAAATTCGATCACAAGATCGCGGAAACAATTGCAGGCATCGATGACCCGTTTGCAAGGCATAATCATATATTGGCAGCAGCAAAGAAATACAATATCGATGAGTCTGATCTTAAGAGGCGCGTAAATGAGATCGGAGCAATGCTCAAGGTACGCGAAGAGAATGAGATTGAGAAAGAGAAGCAGAAGCGCAACCGTGAGGTTAAGCCCGAAGCAGCGCGATCGAACGCAGAGCACATCTTATTGAATATACTTGCAACGGACAAGGATATGTTCCTTGCTGCAAAGGATATATTAAAGCCGGAGGATTTTCCGGAAGGGATTGAAAGAAAGATTTTTGAATATATTGTTAAGGATTACGAAAGAACCGGACAGACAGTGGGTGCCAGAATAGTCGAAAAATTTGATGACGCAGATGAGCGCCGAACGGTGGCAGACATACTGATGACATCCGGGGATTTTGACGATACAAGCGAGGACGAAAGGAGGAAGGCGTTTGCTGATTACGTTTGGGGTCTGAAAAAATCCGGACTTGAGCGTGAGATCGCGGAGGCAATAAGTAAAAAGGATAACGACAGGCTAAGATGCCTGCTCGAAGAAGAGAGCGGCCTCGAGACTCTCCGCAAGAAGCTTGGAAAATAGTGACCTTACGAGCAAAAGCCAAAGAGAATGGAACAGTCGGCACAGCAGAAATTTCAGGAGAAGCTTAGAGAACTCCTGAGCATGGCCAAAAAGAAGAAGAACGTACTTGAATACCAGGAGGTAAACGACTTTTTCGAGGGTATGGAGCTGAACGAAGATCAGATCAACCATATCTATGATTACCTTGACAACAATGGTGTTGATGTCCTGAGGGAGACCATTTCCGATGAGGACGATCTGCTGGACAACATCGATCTTCTTACCGATGACGATGCTGAAGAGATTGATATCGAGAATATCGATCTTTCGGTACCTGAAGGTGTGAGCATCGAGGATCCTGTCAGAATGTACTTAAAGGAAATCGGTAAGGTTCAGCTCTTAAGCGCAGATGAGGAGATCAATCTTGCCAAAGTTATCGAGGAAGGGTTTGAGTACAAGCAGAAGTGCCATGATATCGAGAAAAAGCTGCGCAAACCCGAAAGTCCGGAAGTGAAGGAGGAGCTCACAAAGAAGCTTGAAGCCCTTAAAAAGGAAGGAAAAAAGAAGATCGATGCAGGGGAGGCAGCAAAGAAGCGTCTTGCGGAGGCAAACTTAAGGCTTGTAGTTTCCATAGCCAAGAGATACGTTGGACGCGGAATGCAGTTTCTTGATCTGATCCAGGAGGGTAACCTCGGACTTATCAAGGCCGTTGAGAAGTTTGACTACAACAAGGGCTATAAGTTCAGTACCTATGCTACATGGTGGATCAGACAGGCAATAACGAGAGCCATTGCCGATCAGGCACGTACCATAAGAATTCCCGTTCATATGGTAGAAACCATCAACAGACTGATGCGTACCCAGAGAACTCTGCTTCAGGAGTTAGGACGCGAACCTACCCAGGAAGAGGTTGCAAGGGAAATGAAGATGCCTATCGAGAGAGTGGCAGAGATCCAGAAGATCTCCCAGGAGCCTGTATCGTTGGAGACTCCTATCGGTGAGGAGGAGGACAGCCACCTTGGCGATTTCATCCAGGATGACAACGTTCCGATGCCTGCCGATGCTGCAGCATACACGCTTCTTAAGGAGCAGCTGCTCGATGTCTTAGGAACTCTTACCGATCGTGAGCAGAGAGTACTGAGACTCAGATTCGGTCTTGATGACGGAAGAGCAAGAACCTTGGAGGAAGTCGGCAAGGTATTTGATGTCACCAGAGAGCGTATCAGACAGATAGAGGCAAAGGCCTTAAGAAAGCTCAGACATCCGAGCCGCAGCAGGAAGCTGAGGGATTTCCTTGAGCAGTGATTTGAGAAATAATATCAAGCTTTCCGACAGACTTATGATGTCTGTCGGAATGGCGGATAAGGGAAGCACGGTCGCAGACATTGGCTGCGACCATGCTCATACCTGTATATGGCTGATAAAAAACGGGCTCTTTGAAAGGGCTATAGCAATAGATGTCCGAAAAGGTCCGCTGGAGAAAGCAAAAGGAAATGTAAGCCTTTACGGACTTGCCGACAGGATTGAGCTGAGGCTTTCGGACGGTCTGGAAGCGTTGGCAGTCGGCGAAGCCGATACCGTGATGATTGCCGGAATGGGCGGAACATTGACTAAGCTTATATTGGAAAAAGACCTGGAAAAAGCAGTCTCCGCAAAGAAGCTTATTCTTCAGCCGCAGTCGGATATAGGGCTTGTCAGACGCTTTTTGAGGGAAAGCGGATTCCGGATAATTGAAGAAAGAATGTGTATAGAATCCGGAAAGTTTTATAATTCCATGAAAGCAGTTCCGGCTTCCGATAACCGTAAAGACAATAAAGACGAAAAAGTGTGTACGGTTTCTTTGGAAACAAAAGTATTTGACGAGTACGGAGAATTCCTTTTAAAAACGAAGAATCCGGTACTTAAGGAATTGCTTTTGAATCTGCAAAGGAAAAATGAGCGTAATCTAAAGAGTATTACGGCTTCGGAGAACGAGAGAGGCAGATTGAAGAAGCTTGAGCTTGAAAAAGAATATGAGATGCTAAAGAAGGCATTTGAGTTTTTTGATACAAATAACTGAAGGGAGAAGATGAATGGGGAATTGTAAGGTTACTGTAAACGGGGTTACGGTTGAATACGAGAAAGGCTCAAAATATCTTGAGATCGCAGAAGATTACAAGGATAAGGTTAACGGAGATATTATCCTTGTTTTTTCAAACGGTAAACTTAAGGAATTGAGCAAGAAAATTGATGAAGACTGCACGGTAAGCTTTGTGACCACAGGGGAGACAATAGGTTACGAGACTTATACAAGAGGCCTGATATTCCTAATGCTTAAGGCATTTGAAAACGTGCTCGGGAATGATGTTAAAAAAAGGATTACCGTAGAGCATACCTTGGGGCGCGCGATCTATTGCGATTATACGGGAGAAAAGCCTCTAAACAACGATCTTCTGACAAAGGTAAGAGCCGAAATGAAGGCACTTGCGGAGGAGAATCTTCCTATTATAAAGAAGTCCGATTCGACCGCTAAGGTTGCAAAGATGTTTAAGGACCTTGGAATGCGTGACAAGGAGAAGCTTTTTAAGTATCGCAGTGCTTCTACAACGAACTATTACGAACTGGATGGATATAAGGATTATTTCTACGGATATATGCCGGCATCCACGGGAATACTTAAGTATTTTGACTTAAAGCTATATCAGGAAGGCTTCCTGATACTGACTCCCGATCCTTCGGATTCCCATAAGATATGTGAAGAGGAGGATCGTCCGTTACTTTTCAGAACCCAGCATGAAGCTAATGAGTGGGGGAAGATAATGGATCTTGAATGTGTCGGAGATCTGAATGAGCAGATATGCAACGGAAATGTTGAAGACATGCTCCTTGTACAGGAGGCTCTTCAGGAGAAGCGCATCGGTGATATCGCCCAGCAGATCCAGTCGAGAGGCGGTGTCAAGTTTGTTATGATCGCCGGTCCTTCTTCTTCAGGTAAGACTACTTTTTCACACAGGCTTTCCGTTCAGTTAAGAACCTTGGGCTTTAAGCCCCATCCGGTGGCACTTGATAATTATTTCAAGAATCGTGAGGATACCCCGAAGGATGAAAAGGGTAATTACGATTTTGAATGCCTGGGTGCGATGGATGTTGAGGGCTTCAACAAGGATATGCTGGCGCTCCTTAAAGGAGAGACGGTCCAGATGCCGACCTTTAATTTTAAGACAGGCAAACGTGAGTATAAGGGAAATACCTTAAAGCTTAATGAGGGCGATATCCTGGTGCTTGAGGGTATCCATTGCCTGAACGATGCTTTATCGTATTCACTTCCTAAAGAGAGTAAGTTCAAAATCTATATAAGTGCGTTGACTCAGCTTAATATTGATGAACATAACAGAATCCCTACTACCACTACGAGACTTATCAGACGTATCGTAAGGGATGCAAGAACCAGAGGCACTTCGGCAAAGGGTACTATTGCAATGTGGTATTCGGTACGCCGCGGTGAGGAGGAAAATATCTTTCCGTTCCAAGAGCAGGCAGACTGCATGTTCAATTCGGCACTTGTTTACGAACTGGCAGTTCTTAAGCAGTATGTTGAACCGTTGCTTTTCCAGATAGGAGAGGATGAGCCAGAATATCAGGAGGCTAATAAACTGCTTAAGTTCCTAAAATATTTCTTAGGTGTTTCAAGTGAGGGAATACCGCATAACTCCATCGTGAGGGAGTTTGTCGGCGGAAGTGTATTCCCGGTGTAAAGTGAAAGTTATTCCTGCCAAGTGCTAGAGAGTTATGTGTGACTTCTTTGAAATATTTGGCAGGAATTTTATAGAGAGAAAAAGTTAGTTATTATGACAGCAGCACGGATGGTCGCGGCGAAAGCTGAGGAAAGTCCGGGCTTCATAGGGCAGGATGCCGGATAACGTCCGGTGGAGGTGACTCCCAGGAAAGTGCAACAGAAATGATACCGCTACATGCACGGATTACTTAGTGATCTGGGTATATAGTAAGGGTGGAATGGCGGTGTAAGAGACCACCGGTCTTCCGGTAACGGAAGGCGCTGTGCAAACCCCATCTGAAGCAAGACCAAACAGAGAGCTATACGGTTGCCCGCCGTGCTTTCGGGTAGGTCGCGTTCCGGTCCGGAAACGGTCCGGAGGAGCTGTCCGGTAACGGGCAGTCAAGATAGATGACCATCTATTACATAACCCGGCTTATAGTGCTGCTGTTGTTTTTTTAGTTTTATGAAAAAAGAGGCTGGAAAATGAGTTCAAGCGGAGTGTTTAGAACAAATAAGAAAGACGGATCCATATATTTTCGTGCCTCAATAACATATAAGGATAAGCATATCAGCCTTGGCAGCTTCGATACAGAGGAAGCTGCCGGGGCTGCTTATTGTTTTGCGAAGGATTATCTGGGGGGAGAACGGGAGTACCTTCCTGAAGACTATGAAACGGTTTTAGGGAATACAATAGAAAAAGATTTTGGCGGAGTTATTTCATTTGATAAATGGATTATGCTTCTTAATTTGAAAAAAACCGGAATGTATTGTAAAAATCCGATATACTTATATGGAAATTATTTTGTGTACTATTTGGACAGGGATTCGGAACTTAAATTTGATGCCGATGAGCTGTTTTTCTTTAGAAATCACAAACTCCAAAGAAGGGGAGGACACATTTTTTACAGTGATTACGGGATGCAATGCGGGCTTCTCAGTAGGTTTGGTGTGAAAAATTTCGCGATCTGCGGCCGGGATTATGTATTTAAGAACGGAGATGAACTGGATTTTAGGTTCGGAAATCTGGTAATAATCAATAAATATTACGGTGTGAGTGAAAAAATTATTTCGGGAAGAAAAAAATTTTTGGTAAAAATACATTTCAGATCCGACCTGAAGGTCGGCTGTTATGATGATGAAATTGTTGCGGCAGTTTCTTACAATAAAGCTGCGGATTCTCTTGAAGAGGCTGTCAGGAGGAAGATAAATGCCGAACGGGAACATACTCATGATACGGCTGTAGAAAACAAGATGTTGGGATTTTCTGTTGAAGAGAATACAAATTCTGGCAATCCGGGAATTGGTAAAAATATGACTTTGTACGACACAAGTAGAATGAATAAGTACAGGAAATGGAAAAGAAATTATGTGGAAAAATTGTCAAAATCTGACTATATCAGTATCTATTCATCAGTAGTATTCTCGAAAAGTTTTAAGAACTTTTTGAGCAAAATGTAATATTTATGTAAAAAATGCTTGCAATTTTGTAATAAACGTAGTATACTTTGATACCGTCACCGAAAATATTGTATTCCTTATACAAGTTATGTGAGGTAAAAAAGTATGCAGACTAAAAGAAGAGTTGTTTCTTTAGGTTTAATATTAAGTCTTTTGGCAGTTCTTTTCATTGTCCCTTCTGCAACAGTACGTGCCGAGGAAAGTGCTGATGCACCGGCAAACGGAACGGTTACCTATGAGATAACCGATCAGGAGCCTGTTATGGCAGTTGATAGGGAAGCAGAGATCAAGGAGCAGCTTAGTGAAAAGATCGGTTCTTTAACAGAAAAGCTTTATGGTGGTATCACTTATCTTACTTTAAATGATTGCGGAAAGAGAGTTTCGGGTTTTGTCGGTGCTTTTTCAGAGGGCTATGATGGTTTTAAGAAAGAGCAGGAGAAGAAAAAAGCGGCCGCAAATGCCGCAAAATCATCAAGCAACGGAAACCGTGAGCATTCGGATGTGCTTGTTTATAAGTACAATCCGGCTATGGATATTGACGTTACTGACGAAGAGTTTGAAATCCTTTGCAGGATTACCGAGGCTGAGGCGGGAGATCAGGATGTTTACGGAAGGATTCTTGTTGTAAACGTTATTCTTAACCGTGTTAATTGGAAAAAAGAGTTTGCCAATGATATCGAAGGCGTTGTATTTGAGAAAGGTCAGTTTTCTCCTATTTCAAACGGCGCTTATTACAGAGTCGTTGTTGATGATGTGACTAAAGAGGCTGTGACCAGAGCCCTTGAAGGTGAGGACTATTCGGACGGTGCACTTTACTTCTTTATGAGATCCGGAACCTCAAAGTCTGCAGCAGCTTGGTTTGATTCGTTGGAGTTCGTTCTTAAATACGGATGCCACGAGTTCTTCAAGGAAAATTGAGTTTAGATTGTTTTTAGGAATATATCGAGCTTATATAAGGCAATCTTCCGAAAATGCGGGAGATTGCTTTTTGTTTTAAAAAATTATTGTAATCCCGACGGATATGTGATATAGTTCGTCATAAGACATCGGCACCGATTAACGAGCCGTATCTGATGACTGTATGACAAAGAAGAAGTTTGCAGTAATTTTGCGGAAAGGTGACATTATGGCAATTAAATATCATAGTACAAGAAATCCCAAGCTGACAGCTACCGCTTCGGAGGCGATTTTAAACGGAATAGCTCCCGACGGTGGATTATATGTTCCGGAGCAGATCCCGAAGCTTAAATTAACGTTTGAAGCACTTGCAAAGATGGATTATGCCCATGTAGCATACGAGGTTATGAAGCTTTTCTTTACCGACTTTACGGAAGATGAGCTTATGGCTTGCATCAAGGGGGCATATAATCCTGAAAAGTTTGATACTGAAGATATTACAACGCTTGTTCAGGCGGGAGATGCATATTTTCTGGAACTTTTCCACGGAAGGACCATTGCTTTTAAGGATATGGCTCTTTCAATCCTTCCGTATCTTATGACGACGGCTGCAAAGAAATGCGGTGCAAAGGAAGAAATAGTCATTCTTACCGCTACATCGGGAGATACCGGAAAAGCTGCTCTTGCAGGCTTTGCGGATGTACCGGGGACGAGTATTGTTGTTTTCTATCCCAAGCACGGTGTCAGCCGTGTGCAGGAGAAACAGATGGTCACCCAGCGCGGAAAGAATGTGAACGTTATAGGCATAGAGGGTAATTTTGATGATGCTCAGACTGCCGTTAAGGCAATGTTTACGGATGAAAAATTGGCCGAAAGGATGAAGGCTAAGGGCTATCGTTTCTCGTCCGCAAATTCGATCAATATCGGAAGGCTTGTGCCCCAGGTGGCATATTATGTATATGCTTATTCAAGATTGATGCCGAAAGAGATTAACTTTGTAGTCCCGACCGGAAATTTCGGGAATATCCTGGCAGCTTATTATGCATATGAGATGGGAGTTCCGGTACATAAGCTCATCTGTGCTTCCAATAGGAACAAAGTATTAACTGACTTCTTTGAAACGGGCGTTTATGATAGAAACAGGGAATTTTATCTCACATCCTCTCCGAGTATGGATATCCTAATCTCTTCAAACCTTGAGAGACTTATTTATGAGATATCCGGAGACAAGACGGCTTCATTTATGAAGGATCTTAAGGAAAAAGGCAGATATGAAATCTCTCACGAGATGAAGAGCAAGCTTAATATATTTGTCGGTGGATACGCAGAAGACGAGGATATGGAGCAGGCCATTGCCGATTTGTATAAGAAGGAAGAATACATTATCGATACTCATACTGCAGTTGCGGCTGCGGTATACAGCGCATACAGGAAGGAAACGGGGGACGAGACCTGTACGGTAATAGCTTCGACGGCCAGTCCTTACAAATTTACCAGGGCGGTACTGAATTCAATAGATCCTGCCTTTGATAAGAAGGACGATTTTGAACTGTTCGATGAACTGAACAAACTTTCCGGAGTTCCAATACCACAGGCGATCAAGGATATTATCAGTGCCCCGGTATTGCATGATACGGTTTGCGCGAAGGATGGACTGGAAAAAGAAGTGGAGAGGATTTACAATTTATAGTCTGTTATATAAAAAATGTCATTTGGTTAGGGAAATCTTTTAATGGAGATACCTTTGTCAAATGACTTTTTTGTATATTTACGCAAATATTAAGAAAAAACGTGAAATGTCACAAATATTTCACAAACTTGTTGAAAAAGTGTCAAACGCTGATGTTTTAATGATTCCATAGCCATTCTGGTGTTTGGAAACGGCTTTTCTTTCATTAACGGGGGGAAAAAGTACTTGAACTTTTTGCGAGTTAGTGGTACAATCTAACCGTTATTGGAATGATTTGCTATGTGTGAGTATGCAGCATATGGCATATCAACAACCATCACACTATTTTAAGGAGGAAAAAGACACATGAAGAAGTTCTTCAAGGCTCTTGCACTTGTACTTGCTCTTACTCTTGTGATCGGATCAATTCCTGTTTCCGCAGCTATTGATTTCGCATTTACAAAAGATAAGAAAGTCATCTACATTGGTGAAGCTCAAGGAACCAGAACAGATGAAGAAGGCAATGTTATTAAGTGTAAGACAAAAGAAAGCTACACTCTTTCAAAGTTCATTACTAACTTTGACTCAGATACAATGAGATCAAAGCTTGTAAGCTCAAATGAAAACGTTGTAGCTATCGACGGCCATAAGGTTGTTGCCAAGGGTATTGGTACAGCTAAGGTGGACGTTACAATTCTTGATAAGGATACCAAGACCGATATCGGTGGTACCACTCTTTCTATCAAGATTGTTGTTAAGAAGAATGCTACATCCGTTCCCGTAAAGGTAAAGGACGCTGAGGGAAATGAAATTGAGGATGTTGCAAACTACAAGTTCGCTGCTAACACTGATTACATCTTCACTCTTACACGTAAGGATGATGAAGGTAACAGAATAGACACTGACAAGCGTAAGCTTGAGTGCGACAGCGACAAGGTTTCTATCAAGGCTGGCGAAGCTGGTATTATGTACAGAGTAAACTTCGCTGAGGCTGGTGAGTACACTCTTAAGGCTACCGCTTTCCAGAGTACAGTATTCCCGAATCCTACAGTTGACCCTGTAGAAATCAAGGTTAAGGTTGGTTATGAGGCAGTTGCAGTTGATCAGTATTCACTGAACCAGGCAGTTGTTACATTCGAGACCAACGTTGCTAACCCTAGCAAGGATCTCTTCAAGCTTTACACCAAGGTTGTTAACAACGGCGAGGAGAAGCTTCTTGACGATTCACAGGTTAAGGGTGTTGAAGTTCTTGCAGATGACAAGACAAAGGTTGTTGCTACATTTGAGGCTGACTTCGTTGGCGGCAGAGAGTATTTCTTATACTACGGCGAGAAGGAAGTTGGAAGCTTCGTAGCAGCTTCTGTAAATGCTGATTCTGTTGCTAGAGTTGAGATCATTGCTGGTCAGGAATTCGAAGTAAACAAGACAGGTCAGCTTAAGTACAAGCTTTTCAATGACAAGGATGTTGATATCACAAGCGCTTACGGAAAGAGCCTTAACGGTACTATTTCAGCAGAGCTTGTTGACAAGACAGATACAACTTCTAACATCTGGGGTCTTGATGTTGTACTTGGTAAGGAAAACACCAACTATGATGTTAAACTTACATATTCATGGTATGATTCAACAGGTATTCCTCAGTCTAAGGAAGCTACCGGCGTTATCAGATGTATCCCTCAGAAGGTATTTGAGAGAACAGACTTCAAGGGCGTTATCGGAAGTTCTAAGACTATCTTAGGCGGAGACGGCAAGCTTAACGGCGAGTGCACAGATTCACTGTTCGCATACGGCGATGCTGATACTCAGCTTCAGGTTGCTATCGGATACACATTAAACGGAAACGTTACATATGATGTAATCGATGGTGCTGGAATCCACAACAACACTAACGTTTATGATAGTTACAAGGTTACTAGTGCATCCGAGAGAATTATCATGGTAGTTGGTGGTTACAAGCTTTCTGCAACAGGTGAAGGCACAACCAACATCGTAATTTACGGTGTTAAGGCTGGACAGGCTGATCAGGTTGTAGGTGTTGTAAGTGTTACTGTTAATCCTAAGAGAACTCTTGCAGACTTCAAGGTTTCTGCATCTAAGCTTGCTCTTAACATGGCTAACGCAGAAGATGCTATCACATTCGATCTTGTTGCTCTTGACCAGTATGGCGTAGAGATGGCTAAGAACGTAACTGTAAAGCAGATTTATGCTGATGCTTATACAGGTCCTGTTGCTGATGGTGCTGTTCAGGGTACTGTTGCAGCTGTTCCTGGAAACAAGGCTGAAATCACTCTTAAGGCTGCTAACCTTACTCCTAACGGACCCGATGATAAGACAACTCTTATCTTCGAATTCGATTGCGAAGGCAAGAAGTACAGAATTTCTAACCTTGATTGTGGTTATGCAACAACAGCTGACAGACAGCTCCTTGATATCAAGGGCGAGTCAGAGCTTAAGACCGGTCTTACCTCTGGTTCAACAGCTAAGACAACTACTATCGCACTTAAGGGTCTTGCAAACAACAAGTATGCAGTATCCGGTGCAGCTGTAAGCTTCTTCGCAGGAGCTCCTGCTATTGATAGAGTTGATACTTCAGCTAGATTCGTTTACACAGTTAAGAAGGACGGCGTTCTTCTTAATGGTCAGAACGCTAACTTCGTTGGCAATACATTTACCAGCGTTGTTAAGGGTACAGGTGCTGCTTCCGGTACAGCTATTAAGCTTGCTGCTGGTACATACGCAGTAGACCTTTACGAGTTCAAGACAAGCAGCGATGGAACATTCGCTACACCTTACATGATCGATTCTGCTTCCTTCAAGGTAACAGATGATCAGGCAGGTCTTACATTTGAGAAGGTTAAGATCGAGGGTATCGGCCATAACCTTACTTCAGCTGCTGACCTTGCTGGATGCTTCAAGTTTAAGTTTGATAACAACGATGTAACCGCAGCTGTAGTTATTGATGCTACATTTGCAGGTGACGGATCTTCAGCATACGTTAAGTCTGCTAAGTACGTTGGAACCAACGCTGAACTTGGTACATTCGAAGTAACCGTAGCTATCGACCTCGTTGTTAGAAAGTAATTTCTGAATAATAAGTCGTAAGTTTACATTGAAGAGGGCTTCCTTTCGGAGGCCTTCTTCTTTTTATGGTTTGACTTTTAATTTTATATGTGGTAGTATTAAAATCGATTAAAAATGCACAGGAGGCAAGGATTTATTATGGAAGAGAAAGTATTGGAGTTTTTATCATCGGAGTTTCCTCAGATTGATTTTACCGCATCTGATACACTGGTAGATGACGGCATTTTAGATTCATTGACAATTGTAAGCATCATATCTGCTTTAAATATGGAATATGACATTGATATACCTTATGAGGAAATTATCGAAGAGAATTTCAACTCTGTAGAAGGTCTTGCAAAAATGGTAGAACGCCTTCAGGATGAATGATACAGTACCAATCGAAGAATATTAACAATACGAGGCAGAGCATAAAGTGTTTGATTCGCTTGTAAAAAAGATAGGATTATTAGCAGAGCAACAGCCTGAAAAACTCGCTGTTGCTTTTAAGAAGGAACAGCTTTCTTATTCTGAGCTTTTTGAAAGAATAAGAAGGTATTCTTTTGTTCTTAAAAAACATGGAGTATCAGCAGGAGACAGGATATGCCTTTCAGCTGTCTCAAAGCCTTCATTTGTAGTGACTTACCTTGCTATTGAATACTGCCATGCAATTCCGGTATTTCTTGACAAAAGCAGTACTGAGGAAAACATGCTTGTGGTCTACAGGGATTCGGAAAGTTCCTTAATGATCACCGATAAATTAAGCAGGAATGATGATCCAACTGTTAAGATATTAAGTTATAAGAGCCTGGCAGAGTTGATCGATGAAGAAAATGATAGTAATAAAGACAAAAATTACGAAATTCCTATCGAGGACTCTCTTGCCGAGCTCTTATTTACCACAGGGACTACATCCAAACCAAAGGGAGTTATGCTTAGCTACAAGGCTGTTTATAACATCCTTCAAAATACAATAGATGGAATCGGAATAAGAGAGGATGACATAATCCTTCTTCCGCTTCCCTTAAACCATTCATTTGCCTTAAGGGTTCTTCGTGCTTACCTATATAAAGGTGCTACGGTAGTTCTTCAGAATGGCTTCACATTTGCAAAGGAAGCGGAAAACAATATATCGATGTACAATTGTACGTCGATGGCATGTGTACCGACTTCGTATGAGGTGATGAGATCACAGATGCAGGATGACTTCCAAAGGGTACTTGGCGGTTTGAGATACATTGAGTTCGGTGCAGGATCTCTTTCTATAAGACAGAGAAGGGATATTACGGCACTTCTTCCAAACGTTGCCATATATAACGTATGGGGAAGCTCCGAAACAGGCGGAGCAATTTTCTGTGATGTATGTAAAGTCGTAAAGGAAGAGGAAAATATTGGTGCATTGGGAATACCTCTCAAGGGAAAGGTTGAAGTAAAATTCCTCGACACGGAAGGAAATGCTATAGACAGCGATGAAGCGCATCCCGGACGCATGGCGCTCAAGGGTGATATGCAGATGTCAGGGTATTGGAACGAACCGGAAAAGACAACCGATGCCATAAGGGACGGCTGGATACTTACCGGTGATATGGCATATCAAAAAAACGGATATGTATTTATGCTGGGACGTGCGGATGATATTATAAATGTTGGCGGAGATAAGGTTTCTCCGATAGAGGTTGAAAACTTAGCCGGACAGTATAAAGGTATACATGAATGTGCCTGTATAGGAGCTGAGGATACAGAAGGAATGCTCGGGCAGATGCCGGTATTATTTACGGTGGTAAACAGCTCCTACAATGAGGACGAGTTTAAGCAGTATCTTGGTTCTTGTATGGAGAAATACAAGATACCGCGTGTTTTTGTAAAACTACAGGAAATACCGAGAAACAGAATGCAAAAGATAGACAGGAACGCTCTTCGCAAGCTCTGGGAGAACAGGAGCAGCCTAGCCCTTATGAATCCGGTTATTGACAATATTCTTTCAAGAAGAAGCGTAAGAAAGTTTACAGATAAGGAAATAGACCCTGAAATACTCAATCTTATTTTAAAATGTGGTTACAACGCACCCAGCGGTAAAAATCTTCAGACATGGAGATTTACAGTTCTTACTAAAGAAAAGGATATTGAGGCACTGAAGGCCGCCACTAAGGAGACTGCCGAGAAAAACAAAATCGGTTTCTTCGGCTTTGAGAATCCGAAGGTACTGATTTTGGTGTCAAATGATAAACGTAATGCTGACGGATGCCAGGATGCTTCGTGTGCCGCAGAGAATATGATGCTGGCAGCACTTTCCTTTGGTATTGGTTCAGTATGGCTGAACCCCCTTATGACCATCCGTGATAAGGAGCCGGTAAAGAGCGTGCTTGACAGCTACGGTATTCCGGAACAGCATACCGTTTGGGCTTCGGTTGCAATGGGATATCCTGCAATGGATACTATTCCCATGAAGAAAAAGGAAAACGTGATCCATTTCGTATGAGAGGATTGAGGCGTATAAATTAGTTGGATCGATTGAGGAGAACAAAGTGAAAGACTACGGGACTGTAAGAGTAAGTGTAATAATCCCATTCAATAAAGGCGATGAATTCCTGACGGATTGTCTTAACAGCCTTTCCGCACAGGAATATACGGATTATGAGGCGATAATCATAGCCGATCATTATGAGGGAGATATAAGAAAACTCATAGCTCCTTTTGAGGATAAAATAAATATAAAACTACTTGAGTTAAACGGTGAGAAATGCGGTGTGGCAGCTACCAGAAACGCAGGACTTGACAAGGCTCGGGGTGAATTTGTATACTTTCTTGACGCGGACGATTATATTTTCCAGGATGCAATCAGGACCATGGTTGAAACCTCCGACGACACAAACGAAGATATGGTATACGGAAAAAAGCACTTTACATATTTCCGTAGGGACGTGTTCCTTCCTATATATATAGAAAAGCGTGAAGCACTTATCGCGCAGAAATACCTGGAAAATGGCGGAACTCCGGCCGGCATGGACGATATCTATTCAGAAACATCCTTTGATGCAGATTCCGACAGCGACAGTGATAATGATGACAATGATGACGATGAGGATTCTGAGGACATGGCATCCGGGGAATCCGAGGATATGGGTGATGATGAAAACGATCCAGAGGATGGCGACGAAGAAAGCTGCGCTTCGGGAAAAGTTTCCATATATGACAGATTCCCCAGGCTGAAGGATTTTGACACACAGGAAGAAAAAGACCAGTGGCTCGTAAGGCATTATAACAGAGCAAGACGAAAGGCCGTTAAAAGACTGATCTATAAAAAGAAAAGGTTTCGTAATATCTCCATACTTCATATGCTTATCAGAAGGAGCGTCATAGAGGGACTTCAGCTCCGCTTTGATGAGAACATGAAGTATTATTCCGATCTGCCTTTCCTTGCAGCACTTCTTAATAAAGAAGATCTTCACATAAGAAAAAGATTTGCTTCGCATTATATAAAGCGAAGACATCAAGATATAGTAAATCATCCGGCACTTACGCAGATTCAGGATGAGGGACGCTTTGATGAGATGACCAGAGCCTTCGAAAAGATGCTTGAGATTTCCGGTGACGAGGGTTATGTAAGGAGGGCCACAGAACATCAGATAGCCTTCTACTGTTCGGGATATTTCCTGAAAAAAGTTAAAAGGAGCGAGGCTAAGAGGTGGAAGAACGAACGCTTCAAAAAAATGACCGAGCTTACTCAGGGTGTATCGGATGAAACCCTGAAAAAGATGGATCGCTGGCGCAGAAATGCGGTTAAAGCTGTAAGAGCGGGCGACCTTGAAAAAAGCATCAGGGTCATTACAAGAAGACTGATATATAAAAAGCTCATAAAACGGCTCAGAGGTAAAAATACCTGGAACCGACATTTGTACGTACAGTATCTGAAAAGAAAGAAGGTATCGGACAATGTCATAATGTTTGAGACCTTCTTCGGAAAAAGCTATTCGGACAGTCCGAAGTACATTTATGAGTATATAGGTAAGAATTATCCCGGAAAATACAAATTTGTATGGGTTCTTGACAAAAAAGTCGATCTTCCGTACGGCGGAAAGATAATAAAACGGTCCGGCAGGAACTATATGTATTATCTGGCAACATCGAAATACTTTGTGTTCAACGTCCGCCAGCCACAGTGGTTTAAGAAGAGAAGCGGTCAGGTTTTCTTTGAGACCTGGCACGGAACACCGCTTAAACGTCTCGGATTTGACTTGAAGGATGTGTTCGGGGCAGCACCGAACAATAAGAAGAGGATAAATAAAGCCACAAAGGGCTGGGATTATCTTCTTTCTCCTAATGAATTTTCTACAGGCTGTTTTAATACCTGCTTCCTGTTCGACAAAAAGAAGATCGTGGAATACGGATATCCGAGAAATGATATCCTTCATAATGAGGAAGGAAAAGAACTGGCGGTAAAGGTAAAAGAAAAGCTCGGAATTGATCCGGGTAAAAAACTTATATTATATGCGCCCACTTGGCGTGATGATGAGTGCTACGGACCGGGACTTTATAAGTTTGAACTAAAGCTTGAACTGGACAAGATGAAGGAAGCTTTGGGCGATGAATACATTGTTCTTTTAAGAACCCATTACTTCATTGCTGATTCTGTGGATACTGCAGCGTACGGCGGGTTTGCGGTAAATGTAAGCCGTTATGACGATATTGCCGAGCTGTATCTGATATCCGATATACTAATAACCGATTATTCCTCCGTATTCTTTGATTTCGGAGGACTTAGACGGCCGATGCTTTTTTATACCTATGATCTTGACAGGTACAGGGATATCCTCCACGGGTTTTATATGGATATGGAGCAGGAGGTTCCGGGCCCCATGCTTTATACAACCGAAGAAGTAATTGACGCCATTAAGAATATAGATGACATCTCTTTAAAATACAAGGATAGGTACGAGGAATTTTACCGGAAATACTGCAGCCTTGAAGACGGAAGGGCTGCTGAGAGATGCGTCAAGACTATATTAGGAACAGAAAATTAAAGGATGTATGAAAGAATTTATTAAAAAATACTGGAAAGGCACCTTAAAGACGGTACTTTTCGTAGGTATTTTCCTTATATTGTTCTCATATGTTCAGGACATATTTGAACTGAAAGGTCAGGGCTACGGGAAGTACAGGTGCTTTAACTGGGAAGAAAGAAACGCTTTAAATGTCATCTTCTTCGGAAATTCCAGAACAAACAGAGGAGTTAACCCTGTTGTTGTCGATGAGATTGCAGGAACAAGGTCGTTTAACTACGGACTGCAGGGACTGAGAGCGAACCAGGTTTACTATAGGGTTGTGGATGCGTTTAAAACACAGAGCCCCAAGCTGATAGTGCTTGAATCGTCCATCTGTGTATCCGCAAGTGCCAGACTTGAGGAATCCTATGCCCAGCGTGCACTGGTTTCCCTACCGCTTTCGGTGAACAAGGTTGAAGCGGCACTTGATCTGGGAGAGAATGATAAGAAGAAGGCGGAACTGATCCTGCCTTTGCTCAGATTCCATATGCGTTACAGAGAACTTGAGGCTGTTGATTTCCGATATATAATGGACATTAATTCTGAGTATCCGTATATGAACCAGCCGGCTGAAGAGGTTATGGAGGTAAGCCGAGGATATACTCCATACGAAACCGATATGAGCCTCGAGGATGACGGAAAAGGCTTCTTTGATAAGGACTACTCCAAGATTACTAAGGTTAAGGCCCCCGATGAGAAGCTGGAACGCTATTTTAAGATGATAGTTGATTATGCGGAAGAACACGGTGCAAAGGTACTGATACTGTCGATACCTTCCATGGATAAGAAAGAAACTCCCAAGGATATTATTCCGCTGACAAATTATTTAAGACAGCTTTATGCTGATGATGAGAACGTGGCTTTTCTTGATGCGTCTGTCTGTATGAAGGACTATGGACTTTCGTATGACTGTTACCATAATACCGGGCACTTAAACAGACTCGGAGCTAAGAAATTATCCGAATTTATCGGACAGTTTTTAAGGGATAATTATTCGTTCTGAAAGGATAGAAATGAGTGTTACTTCGTTAAACTATTTCGGTTTTGTGGCGGTGCTGCTCCTTTTGTACTATATACTTCCGAAAAAATGCCAATGGGTGATACTGCTGCTCGGAAGCATAGTCTTTTACCTGACCTATGACATCAGGTACTTTATATTCCTGTGTTCCTCGATACTTATAACCTGGCTGATCGCTCTGTTTATGCAGAAAAAGAACGACAGGCAGAAGGAGGAGCTTAAGGCGGAAGGACTTGATAAGGAGGGTAAGACCGCTATAAAAAACAGGTACAAGAAGAAAAAGCGCAGGCTTCTTGTGCTCAATGTCATAATACTTGTAGGAATCTTATATTTCTGCAAGTATACCAATTTTACACTTGATAATATTAAGGCATTATCGAAGCTTTTTGGTTTTAAATTCAAAAAGCCGGAGGTTAATATAATACTTCCTCTTGGAATTTCCTTTTATACCTTCCAGGCAATAGGGTATATAGTTGATGTCCAGAAGGAAAAGGTTACGGCGGAAAAGAATCCGTTAAAATACGCACTGTTTATTTCATTCTTCCCACAGGTTGTGCAAGGCCCTATAGCGAGGTTCAAGGATCTGGCTCCACAGCTTTCGGGAGAGCATAAATTTGAATTTAAAAATCTTGAGTTCGGTTTTGAACTGATGCTGTACGGTCTGTTCAAAAAGCTTGTGCTCGCAGACAGGATATCTGTTATTGTCAGTACGACGCTTGGGAATTGGTCAACCTTTGGGGGATTTGAACTTATACTTGCCATAGTTCTCTATTCCGTGCAGATATATGCCGATTTTTCAGGCTGCATGGACATTATTACGGGTGTGGCAAAGATGTTCGGAATAGATCTTTCAAAGAACTTTGACCATCCGTATTTCTCGAAAACCATACCGGAATTCTGGAGAAGATGGCATATTTCACTCGGAACGTGGTTCAAGGATTATGTATTTTTCCCGATATCCGTATCCGGCTGGTTCCAGAATCTAAACCGCAAGATAAGGAAAGGCATGGGTGCGGAAGCATCGAGGATTATCACCGGTATTATCCCGATAACGGTAGTGTGGTTCGTTACGGGCTTTTGGCACGGTGCCTCATGGAAATTCATAGCATGGGGCTTGTATCACGGGCTGCTGATCGCGCTTGGAATGGCTTTGGGGCCATATATAAACAAGCTTTGCGATAAGCTTAAGATGAAAAGGGACTGTTTCAGCTTCCGCCTGTTCCAGATGACAAGAACCTTTATTTTATGCTGTATAGGAAGAGTTTTCTTTATTTCGAACGGTTTAAAGGACGGCTTTAATCTTCTGGGTCATATCTGGACGCACAACGATCCCTGGGTATTGCTGAACGGAACGCTTTTTGACAATACAGGGCTGGATGTTTACGATTACGTAATCGTTTTCCTTTCAATTCTTGTTGTATGGGCGGTCAGCATGATGCAGGAGAGGTTTAAGGTAAGGGAGAAACTGTCCGAACAGAACCTGGTATTCAGGTGGCTGATAGTTTATGCGGCAATATTCATCATCCTGATATTCGGAATGTACGGCGAGGGTTATGTAGCCAGTGATTTCTTATACAGAGATTTTTAAAAATGTTGTTGACAATCATTTGATTATGTAGTATTATATTCTGGCTGGCGTAGTCTAGGGGTATAGTTCAGCTGGTAGAATAACGGTCTCCAAAACCGCAGGTCGTGGGTTCGAATCCTACTGCCCCTGTAAAAAAAGAATCGGGTACCCCGATTCTTTTTTTGTAAATCCGAATACAGAACAGGCGGCAATAATGTTTAAAATATTAAAAAAGGACGGCAGAGCGAAACGGGGCGAGTTCATCACCGTGCACGGAACGGTTCAGACTCCTGTATTTATGAATGTGGGAACTGCCGCAGCCATAAAGGGAGCCGTTTCTACGGAAGATTTAAAAGAAATAGGAACACAGATAGAGCTTTCGAATACTTATCATCTTCATGTACGTCCCGGGGATGAGGTAATAAAAAAGCTCGGCGGTCTGCATAAGTTCATGAATTGGGACAGACCCATCCTTACGGATTCCGGCGGATTCCAGGTTTTTTCTCTGGCAAAGCTTCGTAAAATAAAGGAAGAAGGTGTTTCCTTCAATTCGCATGTTGATGGACGTAAGATTTTTATGGGTCCCGAAGAAAGCATGCAGATCCAGTCAAATCTAGGCTCCACCATTGCAATGGCATTTGACGAATGCCCCTCGAGCGTGGCAGAAAAGGCTTACATAAGGGATTCGGTTGACAGGACCACCAGATGGCTCGAGAGATGCATTAAAAAGATGAAGGAGCTTAATGCCTTAGAAGATACCGTAAATCCCCATCAGCTCCTGTTTGGTATAAACCAGGGCGGGATATACGAGGATGTAAGGATAGAGCATGCTAAACGGATCGGAGAATTTGACCTTCCCGGATATGCCATAGGAGGACTTGCCGTTGGTGAGGAGCATTCCGAGATGTACAGGATCCTGGATGCGGTTGTGCCCGAGCTTCCCGGAAACAAGCCGGTATATCTGATGGGCGTGGGAACGCCGGAGAACATACTTGAAGCGGTTGAACGCGGAGTTGATTTCTTTGATTGTGTATATCCGTCGAGAAACGGACGACACGGACATGCATATACTTCCTTCGGAAAGATAAATCTGATGAATGCAAAATTCGAGACCGATGACCGCCCCATTGACGAAGGATGCGGATGCCCTGTATGCAGAAACCATTCGAGGGCATATATAAGACATCTTCTTAAAGCGGGTGAAATGCTCGGCATGAGATTTATGGTGACACATAATCTTTACTTCTATAACAACCTGATGGCAGAGATCAGGGATGCGATTGATGAGGGAAGATACAGTGAATATAAAAAGAATAAAATAAATGGCTTCCGTATGGGAGAAGAAGGAGAAAAAAATGTTTAGAGTATTTGCAGATGCTGCAGCGGCAACACAGGAGACTTCGGGACTGAACGGTATGATAGTACCTATCATATATCTTGCCATCATCGCTCTTGTTTTCTATTTTGTTATCTTAAGACCGCAGAAGAAAGAACAGAAAAAGATGGATGCCATGGTGGCTGCACTTGAGATCGGTGACAGTGTCCTTACCACAAGTGGATTCTACGGAGTTGTTATAGATGTAATGGACGAGGTTGTCATTGTTGAGTTCGGAAGCAACAAGAACTGCCGTATCCCTATGAAGAAAACTGCCATAGTTGAAGTTGAAAAACCCGGTTCTGCACAGGAGACTGAAAGTAAGTAATCCATAAAAAGTAAAAATAGTCAAAAAATATCAAAAAAATGCTTCCATTTTTGTAAAATTTGTGATATACTATTGTCGGCGAATTAACACACATGGAGGTATGTTATGATTAATCAACTATTCGGTAATTATCTCGTAAAGACAGGTGCGCTGTCAAGGGACCAGCTTGAGCGTGCCTTTGAAACACAGAAAAAAGTCAGGGTTAAGCTCGGACTTATAGCTGTAACGGAA
This sequence comes from Lachnospiraceae bacterium, assembly GCA_024696945.1. Taxonomy (GTDB): domain Bacteria; phylum Bacillota; class Clostridia; order Lachnospirales; family Lachnospiraceae; genus RUG11977. The sequence goes on from JAILGF010000225.1 coordinate 33,426, forward strand.
AAACTCATGACACTCGAGCAGTCTGAAGAGGTTAACAAGCTTCAGGCCGTTATGGATAAAAGGTTCGGTGATATAGCTATTGAAAAGGGATATCTGACTGATGATCAGGTCGGAAGACTTTTGGGACTTCAGGGAAATCAGTACCTCACATTTGCACAAGCTGTTACCGACAACGGTTTTATGACATTAAAGGAATTTGAAAATGCTTTCAGTGACTATCAGAAGGCACTTGCATTTACCTTAACAGATATGGAGTCGTTGAAATCAGGTGATTCCGACAGGATTGTTCCGCTGTTCCTTCCGAATGACGTGGATGAACTCCAGAAAGAACATGTCCTTATTGCGGTACGTACACTGCTCCGTCTTATTGACAGCGATGCATATATCGGACGTGCATCATGGGTTTCCTCCATCCCCGCAAAGGGAGTGGCTTTCCAGTGCCTTGCAGGGGAAAAGAATCAGGATACGAAAGTTGCGCTCGGATTGATCGGTGAAGAAGACGGACTTCTCCGTGTAGCAGGAACATTTGCAAAGGAAGAATTTGAGAAGGTTGATCTTGACAGCCTTGATGCGGTTGCCGAATTTATCAACTGTATAAACGGAATGTTTGCAACAAAGGTTTCTTCCAAGGTATTCCTTGACATGCTTCCTCCTATATACAGGGAAGAAAATGTCACCGTCAGCGGCGGCAGGATGCTTAAGCTTCCGATATTTGTCGACGGAAATGAGCTTCAGTTATTATCTACATATGACGGCATGATCAATATTTAAGGACAAGGGGTGAGTTATATGAGCAGAATACTTATAGTTGACGATTCGAGAACCTCGAGAAAAATACTTCGCAGCATCTTAGAGGATGCAGGCCATGATGTGGTCGGTGAGGCCATGGACGGACAGGACGGAGTAAATAAATATAAAGAGATGAGACCTGACCTCGTTACACTTGATATCACCATGCCGGTCATGGATGGACTGGAGGCATTAAAGTGCATCCGTGAAGTAAATGCTGAAGCAAAGGTGATCATGGTTACGGCCGCAGGTCAGCAGAATAAAATGATAGATGCCATCAAGCTTGGCGCTTCGGAGTTTGTAACTAAACCCTTCGAGCCGGATGAGATAGTTAAGATGGTAAATAAACTTGCTAACAACTAAAAAACTATAGATGGATTGGGAAAAGGCATCGGCGTTTCGTCGATGTCTTTTTATTTTGTGCTTTTTATACTCATTAACATATATATTTTTCGGTTTAAGCCAGAAGGTGGCTGCGAAGCAGCCGGATGAGGTGTAATTAAATTCGTTAATCAGTATAAGCCTCAAACCGACAAAAATAAAAAAAATATAAAAAAGTGCTTGACAACCAACTGTAATTGGTGTATATATAACACATAAACAGTTAGAGCGAAATACAAATCCTTATTTCGCACAAAAAACGATTTACAGTTTTAAATTCGATGCTATTATGGTAGAAGTAGAAAGGGTGCAGGCGCGTCACCGACGGATACCATGCCTGCATAAAGGTATAAGATATGAATATTTCAGCAATTTGGAAGTTAAAGGGCGCATGGGAAAAGTTCACAACAAACCATCCGAAATTTCCTCTGTTCCTGGATGCGATGCAGAGAAAAGGCATACAGGAGGGAACGGTAATAGCAATTTCTTTTACGGATGTCGAAGGGAAAACCATTGAAACCAACATAAAGGTTACGGCCTCGGATATCGAACTGTATGAATCGCTTAAGGATTTAAGGTAATTTAATAGGAGGGAAAAAAAGTGATACAGATCAACGGACTTACAAAAATCTACAAGCTCAATGCAAAGAAAATGGCGGAGCTTAAGACAAAGAAGAATACGAAAATAGCCGTAGATAACCTGTCTTTAGAGGCAAGACCCGGCGAGATTTTCGGACTTTTGGGACCTAACGGAGCCGGAAAGACCACGACTCTTCGAACTGTGGCTACACTGCTCAAGCCTACCAAGGGTGACATTAAGGTCTGCGGCTTTGATACCCAAAAGGAAGGCCAGAAGGTTAGGGACAGCATTGCTTTCCTTACCAATGAGATCAAGCTTGATCCTAATTTCTCGGCGGACTATATGTTTAAATTCTTCGGCCGTCTCCACGGTATGAGCGAAGAACAGATAGTAGCACGCCAGGAAGAGCTCTTCAATGTATTCGGGATCAATGATTTCAAGAATAAAAAGATTGAAGAACTTTCAACCGGTATGAAGCAGAAGGCAGCGATCGCAGTAAGCCTTGTCCATGACCCGAAGGTGGTTATCTTTGATGAGCCTACATCCGGACTTGATATTGTAACGGCAAGAAGCGTTACCGACTATCTTAAGTATTTAAGAGACCAGGGAAAGACGGTTATCGTTTCCACGCATATCATGAGTGAGGCAGAAAAACTTAGTGATCGTATCGGAGTCATTATCGGCGGAAAGAAAGTGGAAGAGGGTACTCTTTCGGAAATCCTTGAAAAGAATGAGGCAGAAGATCTCGAGGATGCATTCTTCAAACTATACAGTAAATATGGTACTGAGAAATAAGCACAGGAGAGAGAAAAAATGAGTGGAATGTCAATTATTTTAAAAAAGGAATTAAAAAGAGTGTTCGGTGATAAAAAGCTGGTGTTCAGCATGTTTATCCTTCCGGCCATCATAATGATAGCCCTTTACGGACTTATGGGTTTTGCGATAGGCGCTATGAACAGCGATATCGAGGAACATGTAAACAAGGTTTATATTGTAAATGCAGATGCCAGATTAAAAAATGCAATTCAGGCAAGCGGCTTTGAAAAAAATGAAAACGGTGAAACGGTAAACGATATCACCTACATGACAGAAGCTGAGTATAGAGCAGATGAGCAGAAGTTAAGCGATGAGATATTAAACGGCGATTCTCAGATGATAGTTTATCTGGATCCTGAATTTGAGAAGAAATTTACCTCGTATAAAAATGCAGGGGATGCTATTCCTCAGCTGATCATTTCATATAATACTACAGAGAATTATTCACAAAATACATATTCGGTATTTGCAGCCGGTTCCGGGATAAATCCCGGCGTGCTCGACACGTACAGGACCATGCTTCTTCAGGAGCGTGTAGGAAATCTGGACCTTTTAAACGTATTTGATCTGCAGCAGAACATCATCGAGAAGGAAGAAAAAGCAAAATCACAGTTCATCTCCATGATGCTTCCTTATATGATCATCATCATGCTCTTTGCAGGAGCAATGAGCGTCGGTGTAGATGCCATGGCAGGAGAAAAGGAAAGAGGAACTCTTGCAAGCATGCTTCTTTCTCCCATTAAGCGTACATCCATTGCAGGCGGTAAGGTTGTTGCGATGATGATCCTGAGCGGCCTTTCGGCAATAGTTTACGTAGCATCTATGATGATCGCAATGCCTGTCATGAGTGCACTTGGCGGAGAAAATTCCCCTATGGGACAGGGATTCGGCGGATTATCACTCGACCTTGTTCAGGGGTTGCAGCTCGGCGCCATCATGCTTGCACTGGTATTCCTTTTCGTAGCGGTTATTTCCTTCCTTGCTATCAGGGCAAAGGATACAAAGGCAGCAGCGTCTCTTATCTCACCCGTTTATATCGTTGTTATGGTAGCAGGTATGCTAACAATGTTTATGAGCGGAAAGAATGTTCCGATATCCAGATACTTCATTCCTGTTTACGGAAATGCGGTAGCTATCAAGGATATCTGCAACAATGAGCTTGTAGGAACCAACTTCCTGGCTTCACTTGCAGGAACAGTAATTATTGCAGTAGCTCTTACCATCGGAATCGCAAGATCATTCGATGACGAGAAGATCATGTTTAATGCTTAATGTCGCAAGGTGTCACCGCAGGTGACGGAACCTTACGACACGGCCCCATATTATAATTATTATCGCTTGCAGGGAAATACCGACGACTGTATCAAAATCACGGTATATCCCTGCAAGTTTTATATTTTAATATGGAGCCGTTATGCTCTCTGCTTGCAGTAATTGCCTCTATGTGGTATAAAAAAGATGGAGGTAGATGAAGATGGTATCAAGAGAGATTGGATATTTTAACTTAAGAAAAATAATGAACAGTGGTCAGATTTTCAGGATGTACGAGCCTGAAAACGGCCGCTTTGTTGTGTTTTCGGGTAATAAAAGACTTGAACTTTGTGAGCGTACCGGCGAATCAAAAGGTAACGGATACGTGGATTTTTATTGTTCGCAAAAAGAGTTTGAGGAGTATTGGGAAGATTATTTTGATTTAAAAAGGGATTACGGTGCCATAGTAAAATCTGCTGAAGAGCATTGCCGAAAATCAGCCGGAATTAATGAAATGCGGGGAGCGGAATTCCTTAAAAATGCGTGCAGATACGGAGCGGATATAAGGGTTCTTAAACAGAATGTCTGGGAGATGATGATTTCTTTTATTATATCCCAGCAGAAACAGATTCCTTCGATCAGGAAGTGTATAGAAGCTCTGTGTGAAAGATTCGGAGAGAAACACGTTACCGAAGATATGGGGACTCAGCCGGATTTTTGGCATGGATTCCCGAGTGCGGAAGCTATAGCCGCTGCAGGACCGGACGGACTGAAAGGACTTTCACTGGGGTATCGGGAAAGATACATATATGAAACAGCGGTTAAATATCTTACGGACGGACTGACTGATGAAACTATAAGGGAAATGACCGCAGATGAAGCTAAGAAATATTTCTGCTCATTTACAGGAATAGGCAATAAGGTAGCAGATTGCATCTGCCTTTTCGGAGCAGGCTTTACCGATGCCTTTCCCATTGATGTTCACATTAAGGATATTCTGTACAGGGAATTTGTTCCTTATGAAAGACAGATAAAATTGGAAAAATCCCTAAAGGAGAGACTGAAAACGGAAGACATTCCGAGGAAAAAACTGTTGGAAGCTTTATCATACAGGGATTACTTACAGATAATAGATAATGATTTCTCTGCGTTCAACGGTGTAAAAGGCATAATCCAGCAGTGGATATTTGCTTACGAGATAAGCAGGATAAGATCTGATGATAAATAACAAAAAAGTTTTAGGAAATAAAAAATAATACTTACATTTTTCTAAAGAATGTGCTATAATTATCATTGCAAGGTATCGGCTTTTGCCGACAGAAACGGATAGTTTGGGACAGCTTGGAAGAAATGGAGGTATTGCATGTTTGATGTTGGCGAATTTGTTGTTTTCGGAAGTGACGGAGTATGCCGTGTAGAGTCAGTCGGTCCGCTTGATATGGACGGAATATCCAATGACAGGATATATTATACATTAGCACCTGTGGGAAAAACAGGAAACGGAAGAATTTATGCACCGGTAGATGGCAAAAGAGTTACCATCAGACGTGTTTTAAATAAAGAAGAGGCAAACAGCCTCATAAATGACATAAAGAGTATTGAAAAGCTGATAATCACAGATGAGAAAAAGAGGGAAGAACGTTACAAGCAGGTTATCCAGAACTGTGATCTTCGTGAAGTGGTTCAGCTTATAAAAGAAATACACGCAAGGAAGGAAATGCGTGAGACGATCGGCAAGAAGCTTACGGCACTCGACGAAAGATATTTTGGGATAGCCGAAAATTGTCTTTTTAGTGAGTTAAGTCTTCCTTTGGAAATGGAAAAATCACAGATAAAGGATTATATCACCAGTAAATGTGAACAGGACAGATAATTTGGGTCCGGTCCGGCAGGACCGGATTTTTTTTACAAAGAGATAAAGAAGGCATAACAGATGAATATAATATCATATCTTGAATGGCGGGGAGATATAAGCCTCGCAAGGCTTCCTTTGTGCGAGGCGGATTATGCGGTCATCGGCTGCATTTCATATTTCCCGTTTGATGGTATAGTGCCTGAAGGCTTTACAGCTCAGCCTATAAATATGTGGAATGCCATCAGCAGGGTAAGGGAGCTTGAAGATTTAGAGGGAGACGGCAGAAGCTTTCATTACAGGGAAGATGACGAAATGACGCAAAAGCTGCTTGTATCACCTCGGTTTACAAGCTTACAGCTTATCGGGTTCAGAAATATAATAGACGAAGAAAAACAGGAACAGTTTTCCGCCATGACACTGCTACTGCCGAACAAACAGAGTCTTATTGTGTTCCGCGGAACCGACAGAACGCTTACCGGATGGAAGGAAGATTTTAATATGCTTTACCTGGAAAACGTTCCTTCCCAGGAGGAAGCATTGAGATATCTGGAAGAATCCGCAGACTATACCTCAACGTTTGCACCGGGAGATATTTTTGTGTGCGGTCATTCAAAAGGCGGTAATCTGGCCATGTTTTCGGCGGCTTATTCGAAGGATGAGGTTAAGCATAGGATAAAGGCTGTTGTGAGCCTGGACGGTCCGGGTTTTTCAAAAGAAAGAACGGAGTCTCAAGAATTTCAATCAATAAAGGACAGGATATTCAGCTTTGTTCCGCAGCAGTCAATAGTGGGAATGCTTTTGGAACACCCTGAAAAACACAGCGTTGTTCACAGTTCAAAGGTAGCATTCTGGCAGCATTCGCTTTATTCCTGGGAGATACGGAGGGGAGACTTTATTCGTGAAACCGATGTAAAGAACCTAAGCCGTAACGTGGATGCCACTCTCAAAAACTGGTTCGTTTCCATGGAAAGGGATAAAAGGGAAAAGATGGTAGAGGGCTTCTGGAAGGTTGTAGAGGCATCGGGAGCCGATAATACGGAGGATCTTTTTACCTTCAGATCTACTTTCAATATGATGAAGTCGATGGGCAAGATCGATGATGAAACAAAACAGATCATGAGCGAAGCCACAAAGCTTTTCATGAAAGCTATAAGAAAGATGCAGACGGACAATCGTGTAGTGAGACGTGAAAACCGTCGTAAGAAGAAGCAGCTGGAACCCGGAAAGGATGCAAAGCTCGCTACAAAAAAACGCGGACGGAAATCCGAAGATATAGTAACACCGGAGCCGTAACGGGATAGGAAAACTTGTATAAAAGGCTTGACAAAAATATTGCATAGGTGTAAAATTCATGCTTGTTTGGGGGCAAAGGTACAAGGGGGTACTTTGCCTATTTTGTGCGTCTTGATTTTTTAAGGAAGGATTAAAACATTATGACAAAAGGAACATTCAAGGGTGGCGTACATCCTTACGAGGGCAAGGAGCTGTCAATGGACAAGCCCACGGTAAAGCTTCTTCCCGGGAAAGAGCTTGTATATCCGATGTCACAGCATATCGGTGCGCCTTCAAAGCCCATAGTCGCAGTAGGTGACCACGTGCTTATGGGGCAGAAGATTGCTGAAGCATCGGCATTTGTTTCGGTACCTATTGCCGCATCTGTTTCAGGTACCGTAAAGGACATAAAGCCGACCCTTACAGTTTCGGGAAGCATAGTGGATGCAATTTATATAGAAAATGATGAAAAATATACTCCGATAGAAGGACTTGGAGCAAAGCGTGACTATACAAAGCTCTCCAAGCAGGAGATAAGGGATATCGTAAAAGAAGCCGGAATCGTAGGAATGGGCGGTGCAGGTTTCCCGACACATATAAAACTTACTCCTAAGGATGAAAACGCAATAGATTACATCATAGTAAACGGTTCGGAATGTGAGCCCTATCTTACATCAGATTATCGTATGATGATGGAAGAGGGAGAAAAACTGGTAGATGGAGTACGTATTATCTTAAGGCTTTTTGATAACGCCCAGGGTGTTATAGCCATAGAGGATAATAAGCCAAAGGCGATCGAGCACATCAGCGAGCTTGTACAGAACGAAGACCGGATCAGAGTTCAGGTTGTAAGGACCAAATATCCTGAGGGCAGCGAGCGTCAGCTGATAAAGGCAGTAACCGGGAGAAAGATCAATTCCTCGATGCTCCCCGCAGATGCAGGATGCATCGTAAACAATGTGGATACGGTTATTTCCGTACACATGGCAGTGGCTGAGAGCACACCTCTTATGCGAAGAGTGGTTACCGTTTCGGGAGATGCGATAGTAAATCCTCAGAACTTCAATGTAAAGACCGGAACAAAATATTCAGAGGTGCTTGAAGCAGCCGGCGGATTTAAGGTAAAGCCCGAAAAGCTTATTTCAGGCGGAACAATGATGGGAATGGGACTTTTCGATGTGAATATCCCCGTAACCAAAACCTCATCGGCACTCTTGGCTTTTATTAAAGATCCGATGCTGCTGGTTCCCGAAGGACCTTGCATACGTTGCGGAAGATGTGTTGAGGCATGCCCCGAGAATCTGATACCGCAGATGATGATGGAGGCAGCGGAACGTTTTGATGATGCATCGTTTGAAGCCATCAGCGGTATGGAATGTATGGAGTGCGGTTCATGTACATTCGTATGTCCTGCAGGCAGAAAACTCACACAGAGTCTGAAGCAGACAAGAAGAAGTATCTTAGATAACAGGAAGAAAAAGTAAGAGCTAAAATTATTAGGAGAATATCATGAAAGACTTATACAATGTCTCAGCTTCACCCCATGTGAGAAGCGGAGTCACAACGCGCTCGATAATGAGGGATGTGGCGATAGCCCTGATCCCCGCAAGTGCTTTCGGAGTATACCAGTTTGGATTTAAAGCGTTCCTGGTACTCCTTTCAAGCGTAGCATCAGCTTGTCTTTGCGAGTTCTTATGGAAAAAATTCGTAGTAAAAAAGAGCACTCCTTATGAGTGCAGTGCCTTAGTTACCGGACTTCTCCTTGGAATGAACCTTCCTGCATCGGTACCGCTCTGGATACCTATAGTAGGCAGCGCATTCGCAATCCTGGTAGTAAAGGAAATGTTCGGAGGACTCGGACAGAACTTTATGAATCCCGCACTTGGTGCAAGATGTTTTTTGCTTATCTGTTTCGCAGGCAGGATGACAGCTTTCGGAGTGGCGCAGTCCGGTTCACACTTTATGGACGGAGCAGCTTCGATCGACGGACTTTCTTCTGCTACTCCTCTGGCAGTTATTAAGAATCTTGAAGCAGGGCAGAGTATTTCGGGAAGTGTTTCCCTGTGTGATATGTTCTTTGGATTTACAGGCGGTGTTATCGGTGAGACCAGCACCCTGGCAATCCTCATCGGTGCAGCATATCTTCTTGTAAAGAAGATCATCAGCTTGAGAATTCCCGTTGCTTACATTGCAACATTTGCAGTATTTGTTTATATCTTTGGCGGACATGCTTTTGAGAGTGACGGCTGTTACTATCTTGCATGTGAGCTCTGCGGCGGCGGACTTATGCTCGGTGCGTGGTTTATGGCGACCGATTATGTAACAAGCCCTATTACAAAGGGAGGACAGATAGTATTTGGTATACTTTTAGGACTCCTTACAGGTATCATAAGGGTCTGCGGCAACTCTGCAGAGGGTGTTTCCTACGCTATCATCTTCTGTAACCTGCTCGTACCTTTCATTGAGAAATTTACAATGCCACGTGCATTCGGTGTGGTTAAGAAGAAAAAGGGAGGTGCTGCAAAATGAGTGAGAATAAGCAGAAAAGCTCCCTGATAAAAGATGCGCTGATATTATTTGCCATAACCATTATAGCTGCATTCGCATTAGGCGCTGTTTATGAAATAACAAAGGACCCGATAGCAGAAGCAGAGGCAAAGGCTAAGACCGAAGCGGCACAGGCAGTGTTCGCCGAGATGAAAGAAACCTCCGAGGCTTCTGCGGAAGAAGTATCAAAGGCTCAGGCACTTATAGATCAGAATAATAAAAACAAAGAATTTGATACAATAACAATCGATGAAGTGCTTCAGGCACTTGATGAGAACGGAAACAAGATCGGTGATATCATCACCGTGACTTCCAAGAAGGGATACGGCGGACAGATAACCATCATCATGGGTGTATCCGATGATGAAACCTTAAAGGGAATCGAGTTCTTAAGCATCAGCGAAACTCCCGGACTTGGCATGAAGGCAAAGGATGATGATCCTGACAAGGACAGCGATTTCAAAGATCAGTTTAAAGGCGTTCAGCCCGGAAGCTACAAGCTTACAAAAAGAAATATAAATATGAGCGGAACCACTGAAATAGATGCTATATCAAGTGCAACCATCACTACATCGGCAGTTACCAATATGCTGAATGCAGGCCTTATGGTTGCAGCATCGATAGATTAAGGAAGGAGGATTTTCAACGTGAATAAATGTACAGAACGTCTGTATAACGGACTTGTAAAGGAAAATCCTACTCTTGTCTTAATGCTTGGTATGTGTCCTACACTGGCAGTAACCACTTCTGCATTTAACGGACTCGGTATGGGTCTTTCGACCACAGCAGTACTTGTTATGTCAAATCTTATGATATCTGCACTTAGAAAGATTATCCCTGACAAAGTCAGGATGCCTGCATTTATCGTAATAGTAGCTTCTTTCGTAACCATAGTAGAGTTGTTGGTAAAGGGCTTCCTTCCTTCACTAAATGATTCTTTGGGAATTTACATTCCTCTTATCGTTGTAAACTGTATCATCTTAGGACGTGCAGAGGCATATGCCAGCAAGAATCCCGTGCTTCCATCCATCTTTGACGGAATAGGAATGGGACTTGGATTTACCTGCTCACTTACGGTTATCGGACTTATCCGTGAGCTGATCGGCGCGGGAACAGCATTCGGAGTACAGATATTACCTGATGCTTACGAGCCTTTCTCGATTTTTGTAATGGCTCCCGGAGCATTCTTCGTATTGGCAATTCTTACCGCAGTACAGAACAAGTTAAAGCTTAAGAGTGCAACAAACGGCGACGCACCTGTTTCCCAGTCAACACTTGCATGCGGCGGAAACTGTGCGGAGTGTGTGGGCGAGGTTTGTACCCAGAACCGTATGCGTATAGAGCAGAAGCTTGATGAAGCAAAGGCAGTAAAAGCTGATGTAAAGGCTGATACTAAAAACGCTTTCCCTGAGACTGCGGGAGATAAGGTAGAAAAAGGAGGTAATAAGTAATGAAAGAAATGCTCCTCCTTTTAGTAAGTACCGCGTTGGTAAATAATGTAGTACTAAGCCAGTTCCTTGGAATATGCCCTTTCCTCGGAGTATCAAAGAAAACAAAAACTGCCGTAGGTATGGGCAGTGCGGTTATATTTGTCGTAACAGTAGCATCAGCAGTAGCAAGTCTGATTTACAATTTCATACTTATACCCTGCGAGCTCGAATACATGAAGACGATCGTATTCATCGCAGTTATAGCAGCACTTGTTCAGCTGGTAGAAATGATATTAAAGAAGTTCATCCCTTCGCTTTATAAGGCATTGGGTGTTTATCTTCCTCTTATCACCACCAACTGCTGTGTGCTCGGTGTAGCACTCTTAAACGTTCAAAATAATTACAATTTCTTGGAGAGCGTTATAAACGGACTCGGAACTTCAGTAGGTTTCTGTATTTCAATCGTGCTGATGTCAGGTATCCGTGAGAGAACCGAGAATAACGATATCCCTCATGTACTTAAAGGATCACCTATTCTGTTGATTACCGCCGGTCTTATGGCAATCGCATTCTGCGGCTTCGCAGGACTGATCTAAGAAAGGACAAAGAAATGATATTTTTAGCCTTTAATATAAACGGTGTATTGATCGCCGGCGGTGTAGTCGGAGCCGTAGGTCTTATAATCGGCCTTCTCCTCGGGGTAGCCGCAAAAAAATTCGCCGTAGAAACGGATGAAAGAGTTGGACTTGTCAGGGAATGCCTTCCCGGAAGCAACTGTGGCGGCTGCGGCTTTGCAGGCTGTGATGCCTGCGCTGAGGCCATAGTAAAAGGCGATGCAGCCATCAACCAGTGTCCCGGCGGACGTCATGCTGATATAGCAGCTATCATGGGAACTGAGGCAACAGAGTCCGTAAAACTTGCAGCATATGTAAAGTGCAGCGGAACCTGTGATAAGACTACAGTAAAATACAGATATCAGGGTATAGCTGATTGTAGAAAGCTTGCACTTATCCCCGGCCATGGAGAGAAGGAATGTGTATATGGCTGTATGGGATACGGCAGCTGTGTCAGTGTCTGTAAGTTTGATGCCATCCATATCGTAAACGGTGTGGCAGTAGTTGATACAGATAAGTGTACCGGCTGTGGCGTATGTACAAGGACATGCCCTAACCACTTGATAGAGCTTCGTCCCGTAACTTCAAAGTATGCGGTAGGCTGTAACTCTAAGGACAAGGGCAAGGACACCAGAGCATTCTGTACAGCAGGATGTATCGGCTGCGGTTTATGTGCAAAGCAGTGTGAGGCAGGAGCCATCACAGTAGAAAACAACCTTGCGCATATCGATTACGAGAAGTGCGTAGGCTGCGGCAAGTGCGCCGAGAAGTGCCCGAGAAAGATAATCATTGTAAGATAAATAGTATAAAAAGTTTACTTTGGGAGCTATGTGGAAACAGACATGCTCCCTTATTTTTTTTAGTCACCTCCATGCTTTTATAATTTGCCAACCGACTTAATTTATCTAAATGTGTTACAGAAGCAGAGATAAAGACAGATAATCAGTTTACATTGTTGCAACATTATCCATTGTTTTATTGGCAAATCTCAGTTATAATAAAAGAAAAATGTATTCATAAGTAAACGAGATGGAGCTTTATGATAGATACAAATGAAGTAATACAATTCTTTGACCGTCTGGCACCGAATTGGGATGCTGATATGGTTAGAAATGAGAATGTAATAAAGACTATATTGGATAATGCAGGTGTACAGGAAGGAAAGGATATACTGGATGTAGCCTGCGGTACCGGAGTGCTGATACCTGACTATATATCAAGAGGTGTGGCATCGGTTACAGCAATAGACATTTCTCCTAAGATGGTAGAAATTGCTCAAAGCAAGTTTATATCAAAAAATATGGATATTACATCCTCTAAGATATCAATCATATGTGGAGATGTTGAAACATATGATTTTGAGGAGCAATTTGACAGCATAGTGGTTTACAATGCGTTTCCGCATTTCCCGAATCCGGACAGACTTATAGCCGGGCTCGTAAAGAAACTTAAATCCGGTGGAATACTTACAATAGCACACGGTATGAGCAGGGAAAAGATTAACTCTCACCACAAGGGCTCTGCGTCACATGTGTCAAACGGACTGATGCCTGTAGGGATACTGGTCGGGATATTTGCTAAATATCTATCTGTAGATATGTACATTTCAGATGATAGGATGTATCAAGTTTGCGGTAATATGTCATAAGGTGTCACCGAAGGTGACGGAACCTTGTGACACGGCTCCATTGTATGTCCGTTCCCGTCAGGGAACGAGACCGGTAACGTCAGCAGTGGGGTAATGTACGTCATAGGCTGACGGAACCTTGAAACTAAGCTTAGGAAGGAACAAGAGAGTATGGATTTAAAGGAGTTTTTTGAAAAATATCCAGAAGTAGCCATAGCCTTTTCAGGTGGAGTTGACTCTTCGTATCTGCTCTATGCTGCAAAACAATATGCCAAACGGTGTACTGCATACTATGTGAAATCCGATTTCCAGCCTGAATTTGAATACAGGGACGCAAAAAAGCTGGCAGAAGAATTGAAAGCAGATATGTGCGTTATTAATGTAGATGTACTTGATAGCGAAGATGTAAGACGAAATCCCGAAAACCGGTGTTACTATTGTAAGCAACTGATTTTTTCTACCATAAAGGAAAAGGCGGCATCTGATGGATATACAGTCCTTTTAGATGGTACTAATGCATCGGATGATGTAAATGACCGTCCGGGGATGAAGGCATTACAAGAACTTGAAGTAAAGTCACCTCTCAGAGAATGCGGACTTACAAAGGATGTTGTACGGAAACTTTCGAAAGAAGCAGGTCTGTTTACTTGGGATAAGCCTGCATACGCATGCCTTGCAACAAGGATACCCGCAAATGAGCCGATAGATAGGAAAAAGCTTGAACGAATAGAAAAAGCAGAGGATTATCTGTTTTCTATGGGGTTCACGGATTTTAGGGTAAGGACTGTTAACGAACATGCAAGACTTGAAGTAACCGAAAACCAATGGATGAAAGTGGCAGAAAAAAAAGAAGAGATTTATAATGGATTAAAAGGAATGTTTAAAACTGTATCTTTGAGTTTATCTACACGAAAATGACCTATGTATTATTTGGAGATGGTATATTTGAATTTAAGAAAAGATTTCTTATTGTCATTCTGAATGAAGTAAAGAAGCTTAATAAAATATGGGGGTAGTATAATTGGAAAATGAAACGAGGCAACTGCTTGAGAAACTGGCAAAGGGTGAGATTTCAGTAGACGATGCATTGCTTAGATTGAAACTTAAGCCCTTTGAGGATATAGGGTATGCCAAAGTAGACACACACAGATCCATCCGCCAGGGCGTAGCAGAAGTTATATACGGTGCGGGCAAAACTACGGGACAGATACTGGGCATTGCTCAGAAGATGATGGAAAACGGTCAGAAGACCATACTTATCACAAGACTGTCAAAGGAAAGCGCCGAAGAGATTAAAAAAGAACTTCCGCTCGATTATAGAGAAGAAGCTCGGATAGGTATCATCGGGGAAAAGCCTGAAGCAACAGGTATAGGAAAAATCGTAGTTGCAACCGGCGGAACCAGTGATATACCTGTGGCAGAAGAAGCGGCCATTACGGCCGAAACCTTCGGAAATGAAGTGTTAAGGCTTTATGACGTAGGTGTGGCCGGACTTCACAGACTTCTTTCCCGGTTGGAGGATATCATGGGAGCCGGCGTGATCATAGCAATAGCCGGAATGGAGGGGGCTCTAGCCAGTGTAATAGGCGGTCTGGCTGACTGCCCTGTGATAGCGGTACCGACAAGTGTCGGATATGGGGCATCGTTTAACGGATTATCAGCATTGCTTTCAATGTTAAACTCATGTGCCAGCGGAGTTTCAGTGGTTAATATCGATAATGGTTTTGGAGCAGGTTATCTGGCACATATGATAAATCATATGAAATCCAGAGAATAGAAGCGGAGAAATCTGTGGTATCACAGATACAGAAGGCAGGAGGTAAGAAAAATAAGATGAAGAGCTTATACATTGATTGCAGCATGGGAGCAGCAGGGGATATGCTGACAGCAGCATTGCTGGAACTTTTCCCTGACAAAGATAAAATAGTTGAGGAATTAAATGCTATAGGAGTACCGGGAGTCAGATTCGAAAAGGAAAAATCCGTCAAATGCGGTATCGTTGGAACTCATATGAGAGTGTTGGTGGACGGTGAAGAAGAATTGAGTGAGGATGTTCATTTACATGATCATGAGCATGAACATCACCATCATGACCATGAGCATGATCACGGTAACCATGAGGCTGACCATGACCATCACGATGAAGAGCATGAGCATTATCATGAACACCATCATGAGCATACTCATCATCACACATCTATGCATGATATAGAACATATCGTAAAAGACCATCTTAAAGTGTCAGAAAAAGTGAAGAAAGATATCATCGCAGTCTATAACCTTATTGCTGAAGCAGAAAGCACGGCACATGACCGTCCGGTGAACGAAATACATTTCCATGAAGTTGGAAACAAGGATGCGATAGCGGATATATCGGCTGTCTGTTATCTCTTAGATAAGCTTTCTGTGGAGAACATCGTAGTTTCTCCTATTCACGTGGGAGTGGGTCAGGTAAAATGTGCCCATGGGATACTTCCCGTACCGGCACCTGCCACAGCTTATATTTTAAAAGATGTTCCGATATATGGGGGAAGCATACTCGGTGAGCTCTGTACTCCTACCGGAGCCGCACTTTTGAAACATTTTGCAACATTCTTTGGACCAATGCCTATGATGAAAACGGAACAGATAGGTTATGGAATGGGAAAGAAGGACTTTGAAGCAGCAAATTGTGTGAGGATCATGCTTGGGGAAACGGGGGACAAGACGGATACCATAAAGCATCTTTCATGCAACGTGGATGACATGACCGGTGAAGAGATAGGCTTCTGCATGGAGAAAATATTTGAAGCAGGTGCAAGGGATGTATACACCGAATCGGTCTATATGAAGAAAAACCGACCGGGGACGGTAATAAATGTTATCTGTTCAGATAAGGATAAAGAGAATATTGTCAGGACCATGTTTAAATATTCATCAACTATCGGGATCAGGGAAACCGAGATGAACAGATATGTTCTTGAAAGGAACATGGAAACACTGGAAACGAAATACGGACCGGTCAGAAGCAAGGTGTCATCCGGTTACGGAGTTGTACGCAAAAAATTTGAATATGAAGATCTGGCTCAGATAGCCAATAAAAATAATTTAAGTATAGAAGATATAGAGGCATACCTTAATGGAATTCATTCATCTGACTGATATACGAAATCCCGAATTGGAGGTTTATACAAAACTGTCCGAAAACCAGCTGTACCATTATTTTGAACCGGATATCGGGATATTTGTTTCCGAAAGTGCCAATGTGGTCCTGCGTGCCTTAGAGGCAGGATATGAGCCGTTATCACTCCTTGTCGAATCCCAGAGAATGGAGAAGGAAGCAAGACCTGTGATAGACTTCATTGAAGAGAAGTATCCGGATAACAGGGTAAAGGTATATGTTGCGGATCACGAAACCGTAAAGGATCTTACCGGATACGCTTTAGTCCGTGGGCTTTGGGCGGTGCTTAGAAGAAAAACGCTCGAAAGGCTTGAATGTTTTTGCAGGAATAAGAAAAAGATAGCCGTATTATATGATACCATGAACCCTACAAATGCAGGGGCGATGATACGTTCGGCAGCAGCTTTGGGAGTTGAAGGTGTTGTGCTTACAAGCGGTTCGGTAAATCCGTTTTCGAGAAGATCGGCCAGGGTCAGTATGGGAACTGTGTTTCAGGTTCCGTGGACAATGGCTTTACCGGAGGAAAATGGCTGCAGACTGATCAGGCTGCTCCATTCCTACGGCTTTAAAACTGCAGCAATGGCTCTTTCCGATAACTCTGTTTCGGTAAGCGATAAGGCTCTGAAGGAAGCAGAAAAGCTTGCCATAGTACTCGGAACCGAAGGAGACGGACTTCCGGAGGATGTTATCAAAGAATGTACATATACAGTAAAAATCCCTATGTATAACAATGTCGATTCCTTAAATGTGGCAGCAGCAAGCGCGGTTGCGTTTTGGGAAATACTTGGGAAAAACAGATAAAAATATACCGACTCTCGAAGGCTAAAGCTTGAGAGTCGGTATTTTCATAATGAAAGATTATTTAGCTTGATAAATTATAAACAGTATTCTTTTATCAGGTTAAGCAGTTTTGTCTCTGTAATGGCACCGGGTTTGTTGTAAACGATCTTTCCGTTCTTATCGATGATTATGGTAATGGGAATAACCGTTCCGCCATATGTAAGATATGCTTTATTATCATGATCGAAATAGTAAGGGAAAGAATAGCCCTGCTTTTTAACAAAGTTGATCACGGTTTGATCGGTGACATCATAATAAGCTTCGTCGTTTGTGAGGTTTATCATAAAGAATTTTATTTTCTCGCCGTATTTCTTGTAATATTTATCGAAATGAGGAAGTTCCTGTACACAGGGATCGCACCATGTTGTCCATAGATTTATGATGATGGGCTGTCCGAGGTATTCTTCAAGATGATATGTTTTTTCCTTACTGTCAAAAACATAAAAATCATTGATGCTCATGTTTTGAGCTTTTTTTGTTTTTATCTCTATGAGGCTGGATTTTGCCTGCACAACCTGCTTTTTGCCTTTTTTTACATATGCAGCAACCGCAAATTGATATGTGGTGTTGCTTTTTAACCCTCTTATTTCGGTGATGGTCGTTTTCTTTGATTTTACGGTTTTGATAAGTTTATAGGTCTTTTTGTTGGCGTTATATTTGTAAATCTTATAGCCGGAAGCACCTGAAACCTTTTTCCACTTAAGGGTTACGGTGGACTGTGTTGAGCCTTTGCCCGAAATGGTGGGTGCCGGAAGCTGAGTTGCAGCACGACCGGATCTGTATCCCATGAATGAGACTAAGGTAAATGCCAACATAGCAAATAAAGTTGCCGATACAAGTTTCTTTACAGTTTTTTTCATAAGCAGATGCCTTTCTCTAATGTTTTATTCTGGTGAAGATATCTATATTTTACCTTAAAACCACCCTATTTGTCAATCCCCTGATGTTAAGTCGTAATTTTGCATAAATTTAGTATTTTATGTATATATCAAATCCTTTGCCTTTATAATACAATAGCAATATCAAAATGATGGTTGATCAAAATTGCATCGGGAAAGGATTTTTTTATGGATAAACTGAGACTTGGAATAATAGGTATTGGAGGGATGGGAACAAATCACGCAAACAGCCTGATAAAAGGACTTGTTCCGAAAATAAAGCTTACCGCGGTTGCAGATACGGACGAAAAAAGGCTGAGTTTTGCTAAAGAGAATTTCCCTTCTGATATTGCGGTCTTTAATGACGGAAAACAGCTTATAGATTCAGGAAAATGCGATGCTGTACTTATTGCCACACCCCATTATTTTCATCCTGAATTTGTGATCTATGCACTAAGGCACGGGCTTCATGCCATCAGTGAGAAACCTGCGGGTGTTTATACAAAACAGGTCAGGGAAATGAACGAGGTAGCTGAAAAGAGTGACAGGGTATTTGCCATTATGTTCAATCAGAGAACAAACTGCGTTTATCGAAAACTTCATGAAATGATAGGTAGTCAAGAACTGGGAAAATTAAAAAGAGTAAACTGGATAATCACCGATTGGTACCGTACCCAGAGCTATTATGATGCCGCGGGGTGGAAAGCAACATGGGACGGAGAAGGCGGAGGCGTACTCTTAAACCAGTGTCCTCATCAGTTGGATCTGCTTCAATGGCTTTGCGGGATGCCTGTAAAGGTAAGAGCGTTTTGCCATGAGGCGAAATGGCATGATATAGAGGTAGAGGATGACGTGACTGCATACATGGAGTTTGGGGGCGGAGCTACGGGCGTATTTGTTACCAGCACAGGAGATGCACCCGGAACAAACCGCTTGGAACTGACCTTTGAGATGGGAAAGATAGTCTGCGAAGGGGATAAACTGATATTTGACAAGCTTTCCGAGAACGAACGCGAATTCTGCAGGACATGCCCGGATGGATTCAGAAAACCCGAAATGACTCGCAGGGAAATAGAAACCGATGGGAAAAACGAGCAGCATATAGGAGTACTTAAAGCCTTTGCTGATAGGATCCTTAACGGAGGAAAGCTTATCGCTGAGGGCAGGGAAGGAATAAACGGGCTTACACTGTCGAATGCGATGTTTTTATCATCGTGGCTTGACAAAACTGTGAGTATCCCTTTTGATGAAGACCTGTTTTTGGAGGAACTGAATAAAAGACGTGCCGGGTCTGTAAAAAAAGAAGGAACGGGAGTTGTTTTTGATACCACGGGGACATATTAACAAAGAGAGGTTTGCAGGATGAATAAAAAATACAAAATATCCGGATTCGCGGATGAAATAGCGCAGGATCTTAATACACAGACAGAGAGCTTAACTAAACTCGACATTCATTACGTGGAAATGCGCGGGGTAGACGGAAATAACCTGATCTTTCACTCTGACGAAAAGGTTAAGGAGATAAAGAATAAGCTGGATGCATCGGGAATATCCCTTTCAGCGATAGGCTCTCCGTTGGGGAAGATAGGTATAGAAGAGCCTTTTGAAAAGCATTTCGAAGATTTTAAACGTGCAGTTGAGATAGCACATAAAATGGACACCGGTAATATTCGTATGTTCAGTTTTTATGTTCCGGAAAGCTCTGCCAAGGAATCGGAACTTCCGTCTTTAAAAAATGCGTTTATAAAGGAACAGGTATTTGAACGTATCGGAAGATTTGTCGAATATGCTTCCGAAAACGATATATTGCTTCTTCATGAAAATGAAAAGGGTATTTACGGTGAAAAGGCTAACGAATGCCTTGAACTGATGAAGGCTTTCGGAGGAGATCACTTTAAGGCCATTTTTGATTTCGCCAATTTCGTTCAGGCGGGGCAGGATACTTTGGAAGCATATAGCCTGCTTAAGGATTATATCTTCTATGTTCATGTTAAGGATGCTTATGCGGATAACGGAAATGTAGTTCCCGCAGGCTTTGGGGACGGAAACGTCAGTACTATCATACACAATATGCTTAAAAACGGATATGACGGTTTCTTTTCGCTGGAACCCCATCTATTTAATTTTACAGGGTTCGCCGGGCTTGAAAGGAACAATAAAAAGATCGGTAAGATTCCGGGAAAAGCTCTAACGGGTTTTGAGGCATTTTCCTTGGCCCACAAAGCTCTCCTAAAGATATTTTCGGAAGCATGATCAGATACGATAGTGACTAAAGTCATGTCAGGAAGTGTCTTTTTTCACTACAAAAGTAAAAAATCACGGTCTATAATGAGTGTGTCAAAGAACGGAACCGGTTCGAGGCACACTTTTTTTGGGTTTAACTTCTCTGCTTAGAACGAAAATAAAGCAGCGACTCAAATACTATAAACATAGAAAGAGAGAAAGAAAAAATGAGCACGATTTTAAGAACAAAGGATCTGACAAAAAAGTATGGCAGCAAGGTGGTAGTCGACAATCTGAATATCGAGATAGAGGAAGGAGAGGTTTTCGGACTGCTAGGACCAAACGGCGCAGGAAAAAGTACCACAATGAACATGATCTGTGACATAGTAAGACCCACCCTTGGAAGCGTTGAGTTTTACGGAAAGGATTTTAAGAAAAACAGAAAAGAGCTTCTTTCTAAGCTTGGATATATACCACAGGATCTGGCAATACATGGGAGACTTAAAGCATGGGAAAACGTTGAACTGTTCACCTCCTTGTATGGGATAAAGGGGGCAGAGCTTAAGAAAAGAATAGATGAGTCATTGGAATACGTTGGTCTTACAGAAAAGAAAAATGATTATGCCAAAACATTTTCCGGAGGTATGAAAAGGAGGCTGAACATAGCATGTGCTTTAGGCCATCATCCGAGCCTATTGATATTCGATGAACCCACAGTAGGTATTGACGCACAGTCCAGAAATTTCATTATGGAGAAGATCAAGGAATCAAACAGGAATGGTGCGACAGTGATATACACCAGCCATTATATGGAAGAAGTGGAAGCAATCTGTACCAGGATAGCGATAATGGATAACGGCAAGATTATTGCGATCGGTACTGTAGAGGAGCTAAAAAAGATGGTAGTTGAGGACACTTCAAAGATTACTCTGGAAGAAGTATTCCTGACATTGACGGGTAAGAAGCTTAGAGATTATTAATTGTGTGGATGTTATCCTGAGCAGATGCGAAGGATCTTAATAGGTGAAAATAATGATACGATATTTGATAAAAAACAATTTTAAAATAATATCCAGGAATGCAATAAACATTCTTGTGCTGACCTTGGCTCCGATAATTGTAAGCGCCGTGCTTATCAGTGCTTTTTCGGCCATGATGGAGAAGTACGAGGAAGTTGGTGCTTTTAAAGTGGGGTACAGCTGCAACCATGACGATATTACGGATCAGTATATAGATGGTTTAAAGTCTGTAGCCGAAGGACAAGGTATTTCGTTTGTGGAGTATGAGGGAACAAACGCTGAAGAGGCTGTGGCAGATTATAAGCTTGCCGGTTTTGTGGAATTCGGAAAAGACAGCTACACTGTATACAAGACGGATGAAAACACAGCAGAGGGTCAGATATTGGAATATCTGCTGCATGCATATTATGAGAATATGTCCCTGGCAATTTCAGAGCAGTTGATGGCTGCAGGATCCGAGAATGTGGCAGAAAACAATGCTAAGGATGAAACCATTGGCTCAAAAATGAAGGTTGAGACCGCTGATTTCATACCTGCTGTGGATTCTACCGATTATTACGGGATAATATATATGATATATTTCAGCTGGTGCTGTATAGTCTGTGGTGCAGGCCTGTTCACAGCCGAGAAAAAATACGGCATCGAGAAAAGACAGATGGTTTCGGGCATCTCGGATTTTAAGGAATACCTGTCAAAGTTCATACCCATGGTGCTGATGGCTTGCGGAGGACTCGCAATTTATGGTGTTTTATCCATTGCACTGCTTGATGTGCACTGGGGGAATATAGCACTTTCGGCCCTGTTGGTAGTTCTGGGGATAATGGCTGCTACAGCTTTGGGACTTATGGTTTATGCAATCTGCGACAACATGGTGGTTACAGTCATAATTGTATTCATGCTTGTATGGGTATGGGGATTTGTCGGAGGAAGTTTCGAAACATATATATTCTCTTCAACTTCGGAAACCCTTAAAAATCTTTCACCTATCTATTATGAAAACAGAGCACTTGTGGAGCTCTCCTGCATGGGAGAAAGTGACTATGTAATAAAGAGTATTATCTGCTCAAGTACAATTACTGCTGTATGTTCCGGTATAGCAGTTCTGGCAGGTGCTATAAGAAGAAAAGGAGGAAAGAAATAAAGTGAGTGCACTAGTTAAATCAACCTTAAAACTTTTGATAAGGATGAAGGGCTTCTGGTTTTTCCTCCTGATAACCCCGTTTTTAACCACTTTGATTCTAAGAACAAAAGAAAACTATATTTCTTTTTATGACAGCGATGCTCCGGAAATGATTACAGAACTGGACGGCGCAGAAGAAAAAGTTGCCTATTTCAATGGAAAGGGCAAATGCGTTATCAAGGTTTATGATGCTTCAAAGGATGCTTTTTCCGAATATATGCTGAACAAAATACAACAGAGCGGACTCTTTCAGGTGTGCAGGGTTTACCTGCCTGATTATGACGATGGAAAATTTGATGAACTGATAAAAGAAAGACTCGAAGTAGACGGATCAAATGACAGGATGGGTGCTGCCTTGTGTATCCGCCCTGGATTTACGGAAAGTCTTGGCAAAGCAGAAAGTAAAGATGCGCTTGCCATCTACAAACTTTCGGAAGACAGCAGAACCTACATCCTTGAGAGCGAAATAAAAACAATACTTACTAAAATTGAGTCAGTTCTTAAAGCTCACTTTGGGGATGCAGCCGGAACACTTGATGCATTAGAGGTTATTGACAGTATTATTCCTGGGAAAAAGACTGTAGCCCTGTCCACTGCCGATAATAATTCTCTGACATTGGAACAGACCAATCAGAAATCCAGGATGGGATATGCACTGGCAATCCTTACCTTAGGTTATGTGTTTGGCGGGATATTTGTGGCTCATATATGCATAAACGAGCAGAAGGACCGTGTATTTACCAGGATCAAGCTGGCAGGTATGGGCATGACGGAGTACTTTTTCTCTAAAATACTCGCAGTGATCTTTGTTACTTTGATGCTTACGGGTATAATGGCAATCTGCACATTCTTTATTGATGTCGAATCGATGGGTATGAGCATTCCTAACTTCCTTTTGGTCATATCTCTTATGGGATTAATATTCAGTACTCTGAGCTTGATGATCGGGCTGCTTATCGGAGATGTAATGAGTTCAAACGTAGCGGCATTCACACTTTGGAGTATGTCGGCATTGCTCAGTGGATTGTATTTCCCTATTGACGGGACAACGGAAGTCATTAAGACTTTATCGTATATCATGCCGCATAAATGGTTCCTGGACGGCACCGAATTAATATTAATAGGTGACAAAATGGGTCAGATTATGATATTATGTGTTACAGTAGCATATCTGATAATCATAGGCAGTATAGGGAGTATGTGCCTTAAGGTAAAAAGGGTAGACGAATGGGGGAGCAATTAAAAAAGAACTATTTTATGATAGTCAGAATAATTCTTATGCTGAGCTTCGGTATAGGTGGTTATCTGAAGATGGACAAAGCAACGACAGGAGTATCTGTACTGATACTCCTGCTTATTGCGTTCTTTATTGCTGCTATGTCGTTACTTGCGACAAATGAGAAAACCCCCGAATATGACAATACCCGATCCGATTTATCAAAAAATATATTAGGGATAATAGCTCTTTTAGTCGGTGCCGGCTTGTTTACCGCTATGATGCTGATCGGTGGGAAAAGCTTTATATTGCTTGGCTTTTACCTTATCTATGAGGCTTTTATATTCTTTAAGGTTCCGGCTTACTGTTTCTTTTTGCCACTCGGACTGGTCTTCATAGATACCCCGATAGGTTTTCTGGCACAGTTCCTTATACTGTCAATGATGACCGGGTGTTATATACAGCAGGAATTCGTTGTCTCATCATATAAGAAACAGATACAGGAAGAAACAATACTTGAGCAGGGCCTGAAACGTGATATGGAAACCCGGGAGCAGGCGACCAAGGCGGAACTGAAGAGAAACATGTTGGCTGCAAGCAATCAGATACTTGAAGAAAGATCGAATCTGGCACAGGCTTTGCATGATAAACTCGGACACAATATAAACGGCTCGATATATCAACTTGAAGCAATAAAACTTATGATGGACAAAGACCCGGAAAAATCAAAGCAGATGACACAGGCAGTCATTGATCAGCTTCGTACCGGCATGGATGAGATAAGGGCGATACTCCGAAAAGAGAGACCGGAAAAGAAAGACCTAGCACTTCTGCAGATTTATAAGCTTTGTGAGGACTGCAATCAGAAGGGGGTAGAGACAAACCTTGAAATTGAAGGCGATGTAACTCAGATCACGGACCGACTGTGGGAGGTAATACTTGACAATGCTTTTGAGGCGGTATCAAATTCTATGAAATATGCCCGTTGTAAGAATATCCTGATAAAGATAAACATATTGAACAAGTTTATAAGATGCAGCATAACAGATGACGGTGTGGGCTGTGAGAAAATAAAAGACGGTATGGGCATATCCGGTATGCGCAGCCGTGTACGCAGCGTAAACGGGACACTGGATTTTGTGTCTGAAGCAGGTTTTGCAGTAAATATGCTGCTTCCAATTGGGTGACAGTGGGGACGGTTCTCTTTGTCACCTTGCCAAGGTGACAAAGAGAACCGTCCCCACTGTCACCCCCGAGATTGAGAATCAACCTGTGCTAGGAGGAAAACATGGACAAAATAAAAGTAATAATTGCCGACGACAGCGACTTTGTGCGTGACGGCATGAAGATTATTCTTGGTGTGGATGACGATTTTGAGGTTATAGGATGCGCATCAAACGGGAGGGAAGCTATAGAACTTGCCGAAAGGAACAAACCCGACATATTCCTGATGGACATCCAGATGCCTGAAATGGACGGTATAGAAGCTACGAAATATATAGTGGAGCATGATTTGGGAAAGGTACTTATTCTAACAACATTCGATGATGATGATCTCGTAAAGCGTGCTTTAAAAAACGGAGCCAAGGGTTATCTCATCAAGAATCACACACCGGATCATCTAAAGCAGATGATTAAGTCCGTATATCATGGAACAGGGGTTATGGATGAGAGCATCCTGGAAACATTTATCAATCAGAAGGATGCTTCTTCTATTGACCGTGATATTGATAAGAGGGACAGTTCTTCGGTTGGTTTCGATCTTTCAGGGTACTCTGAAAGGGAACTCGATATTATCAAGGCAGTAGCCGAAGGACTCTCAAACAGACAGATAGCAGAAAAACTGTTCATTTCCGAAGGCACAGTCAAGAATTATATAACCAATATCCTATCAAAAGAAAACCTGTCACACCGTACCGCTCTGGCCGTATATTATCTTACAGGTAAGAAATGATTGACAGACAGCTTATATTTTTTACTTGATTTATTCTCGGTTTTGGTATAAATTATAATATATATGTTCATTAACTATTTAGCGGAGGTAGTTTATGTATTGTGATGGGAAAATTCTTATAGGAAGATCGGGCGACGAAGATATTTACATATACCCTAAGATGGCTAACCGCCACGGGCTTATTGCCGGTGCAACTGGTACAGGTAAGACCGTATCCTTAAAGGTTATGGCGGAATCCTTCAGTGACATAGGAGTACCCGTATTCCTTGCAGACGTAAAGGGTGACCTTTCGGGTATGTGCCAGGCCGGAGTCGAAGGCGGCAGCGCTATGGAACGCGTACAGAAAATGGGGCTTTTTGATCGCGGCTTCACTTTTAAGAGCTTCCCTTCGAATTACTGGGATGTATATGCTGAAAAAGGCATGCCTCTCCGTACCACCGTTTCGGAAATGGGTCCTCTTCTTTTGGCGAGAATTTTGGAACTGAATGATACCCAGACAGATATCCTTACCGTTATCTTTAAAATTGCGGATGACGAAGGCTTATTACTGATAGATACAAAGGATCTCCGTTCCATGCTCCAGTTTGTAAGCGAGCATTCAAAGGATTACAGCAGACAGTACGGAAATATGTCCGCAACAAGTATTGCAGCTATCATGCGTGCGGTTATAGCACTTGAGACAGACGGCGGCGAGGTTTTCATCGGAGAGCCGGCACTTAATATAAGGGATTGGATTGCTACGGATTATAACGGCAAGGGTATGATACAGATACTTGACTGCCAGAAACTTATCCTGCATCCCAAGATGTATTCAACCTTCCTTCTTTGGCTTATGTCTGAATTATATGAGACATTGCCCGAGGTGGGAGATCTTGAAAGACCCAGAATGGTATTCTTCTTTGATGAAGCACATATGTTGTTTAATTCGGCATCAAAGGCTCTTTTGGAGAAGATTGAACAGGTTGTTAAGCTTATCCGTTCAAAGGGTGTGGGCATTTACTTTATTACACAGAACCCCAAGGATATCCCCGACGGCGTACTTGCACAGCTTGGAAACAAGGTTCAGCATGCTCTCCGTGCTTACACACCGGCAGATCAGAAGGGCTTGAAGGCGGCAGCTTCATCCTTCAGGGAAAATCCTGAGTTTGACACATTACAGACCTTACAGGAGCTTGGAACAGGTGAGGCACTTGTTTCGGTTCTCGATGAAAAGGGTATTCCTACAATAGTAAAGAGGGCAAAGATACTTCCTCCTCAAAGCTATATGGGAATGATAGATGACGGCGAACGTCAGAGGCAGATCAATTCATGTATGCTGTTTACCAAGTATCAGGAAACCTACGACAGGGATTCGGCATATGAATTCTTCCAGAGATTAAACATCGAACAGCAGGAAGCTTTTGAGGCAGCAGCCCTTGAAGCACAGCGTGCAAAGGAAGAAGAACTGGCCAGAAAGCAAGCCGAAAAAGAAGAACTCTTAAGACAAAAGGAAGAGGAAAAAGCTGCTAAGGAACAGGCTAAAGCCGATGAACGTGCAGCAAAGGAGCAGCAGCGGGAAGAGGAACGTCAGGCTCGAGAGCAGCAGAGAGAAGAAGAGAGAGCTGCTAAGGAACGAGCAAAGCTTGAAGAAAAATACCGTAAGGAACAGGAAAAGGCTCAGGAAAAGCTTTTAAAAGAGCAGCAGAAGGCTCAGGAAAAGGCTCTGAAGGAAGCACAGAAGGAAAAGGACAGACAGGACCGTGCGGTACGGCAGGCTATCAAGGGAACGGCTTCCGCAGCTACAGGCACCATCGGAAGAGAAGTGGGAAAGAATCTCGGTGCATCCTTCGGCTCATTCGGAAAGACCCTGGGCGGTAATGTCGGGGCTTCACTCGGACGCGGTATTATCGGTACACTGTTCGCCAAGAAGTAATACAGGGCGTATCAGCGAAGAATCTGCAAAAATATACGTTGTATCTTGGAGGAAGAAATGAAAAGAATGTTTAAAAAGGCGGTTGCTCTTATAATGGTGGCAGTTCTGGCAATGTCTCTCTGTGCATGCAGTGCGGATCCCAATTGCGGAAAATATATCTGTAAAAGTGTTAAGGTTGGGGACATAACTACATCAGCATCGGAAACATATCCTAATGGAGCCAGTATTGAGCTTAAGACAGCCGGAGCATGTACCGTAATACTTGACGGAGCTGAATATAAAGGATCCTGGAAAAGTGATAACAATAATGTTACCATAACTCTTGAAGGTGAAGAATCCAAAGGTACGGTTTCAGGAAATACTTTGACTATCGATATTTATGATGTCGGAATGGAAATGACTTTTGAGAAATAAAGAAAGGCAGTAAGGGAATAGAAATGGAAAGAGTAAGAAGCAGATATGCACCTTCTCCTACGGGTAAGATGCATGTCGGGAATCTCCGTACCGCTTTGTACGAGTTTTTGATCGCAAAGCATGCGGGAGGAGATTTTATATTAAGAATAGAGGACACCGACCAGGGAAGATTGGTTGAGGGTTCGGTAGATATTATTTACAAGACATTGGCGGAGGCCGGCATCATACATGATGAGGGTCCCGATAAGGATAAGGGTTACGGCCCTTACGTACAGAGCGAGAGAGTAAAGTCCGGACTTTATATGGAATATGCAAAAAAACTTGTAGAGCAGGGCGATGCTTACTACTGTTTCTGTACAAAAGAGAGACTTGAGACACTTAAGACTGAGGTTAACGGCGAGACCATAACACATTATGACAAGCACTGCTTATCCCTCTCCAAAGAGGAGGTTGAGGCAAAACTTGCAGCCGGAGAGCCCTTCGTTATCAGGCAGAACATACCGAGAGAAGGCACCACGACATTTACTGATGCCAACTACGGAGAGGTTACGATCAACAACTCCGAGATGGATGACCAGATACTTATCAAGTCTGACGGATTCCCCACGTACAATTTTGCTAACGTAGTGGATGACCATTTGATGAAGATAAGCCATGTAGTCAGAGGCAACGAGTATATCACATCCACTCCCAAGTATACGAGGCTGTATAAGGCGTTCGGCTGGGAGGAGCCCACATATGTACATCTTCCGCTCATCACCAACGAGGAGCATCAGAAGTTATCAAAGCGCAGCGGGCATTCTTCGTTTGAGGACCTCATCGAGCAGGGCTTTGTGGCAGAGGCGATAGTGAATTTCGTAGCACTCCTTGGCTGGAGCGGCCCGGATAACCGCGAGATATTCTCACTGGATGAGCTTATAGAGCTTTTTGATTACACTCACATCAACAAGGCTCCTTCAGTATTTGACATGGTGAAACTCCGCTGGATGAACGGCGAGTACTTAAAGGCCATGGACAACGAGAAGTATTACAAGCTGGCACTTCCTTATATCGATAAGGTGATCACCAAGCCTTATGACAAGAAAAAGATCGCGGATCTCGTAAAAACTCGTATCGAGACATTGTGTGACATCGCCGAGAAGATCGATTTCTTCGAGGAGCTGCCCGAGTACGACATAGAGATGTATACCCACAAGAAGATGAAGACGAATTCGGAGAATTCGCTCGAGTCTCTAAAGGATCTTCTGCCGAGGTTAGAGGCACTTGATGACTTCACCATAGACGGTATCCAGGCACTGGTACAAAGTTATGTGGAGGA
>JAILGF010000232.1 GCA_024696945.1 Lachnospiraceae bacterium
TTCAACTTATGGTGAAATGGCTGCATCATATGGATTTGAAGAAACATGTAAGCGGATAATCTCTTCCTTTAATTGGGATGGGGATCAGAATTGGTATAATCCTTTTAATGGTTATTGTTCATATTGTAATTTCCCAGAAGATGACTATGTGGACGATCAATTCATGAGATTTTTCCCTGATCTTAATCCTGATAAATACCCCAACCAGCAAAAAAATGATATGGTCACCATAATAATCTTCACTTACAAATATCTTGAATTCCTTTATGGAATTCAGAGTATGGGAATAACAGTATATTGCAATATGTTTTAAAAAGGTGGGGTCACTGACCCCACCTTTCATCACTTAGCCAATTTCTCCATTTTCTCTTTAATGGCAACAAACCTCTTTTCTTCACGTACCGGATCATACCTTTCATGCTCCATATAGGGCAGGAAATACCATGCCTCATTGTGAGGCTGTAGATCGGATGTACCATAAACATCCTTCTCAAGGTATAAAAGCATATTTTCAAGACTGGTCAGAGTCTCATCTTTTTTCCCTTGAGCAACATAATAAGTTGCCATATACCTGTAAAGCATTGCTATGTTGCGACCAAAACCAGCCACCTTTTCTTCATTCATTATTCCCGATATGAATTTTAAAAAGTCTATTATACGTTCAAAATAACCGATCTTAGTATCCCACTTATCTTCCTCATTAGGAAGAATATACGCCACATAATCACGGAGATTATTTGTCATGCAGCGTGAAAGCGTCAATAAACAATCCCGGATTTCGTCCTTATCCTGATTTGCCCCATTATATAAATCTGTGATAAACATTTCCCTGCACGACCAGATGCTCGGAAGCATTTTAACAAGTTCAGCATAGCCCTGTTCATCTTTCCATACTTCTTTATAGAGCACAGCAAGGTTTTTGATACATTTAAACTTGAAGTCATAGTCATCCGACTGCCTTATAAGGTCGCGGAGCATTTTCTCTGCTTCTCTAAGGGATGCCATATTGGGATTATCCTCAAACATTTCAGAGCATAACGCCGTTGCCAGAGAAAGACTTATCTTCATATCACTCGGGAACTCCGCATGAGCCTCCCTCAGCAGATCTATCGCTGAAGGATTATATCCACAATCCTCTATATGTTCTATAGTAGTATAAATGCTTTCGCGCCTTGCTTCACGCTCCGAAAGCTTAATTCCGAGCAGCTCATCAACACTTATACCAAAGAAGCTTGCAATATCAGGCAGATACTCTATTGCCGGATATCCTGATTCGGATTCCCAACGGCTGATAGCCTGCGGAGTAACCCCAATGCTTTCAGCCAGCCTTTCCTGTGTAACGCCTTTTTGATTCCTTAATTTCTTTATGTTTTCACCTATTGTAATATTCATTCCACATCACTCTCCTCTATCATTTGCAACGCATTAAATGTTTCCTTTTTTTTTGTAAGCTTACAAGCATAGTATAGCGACAAAATTCCAGGAAATCAATTATCAATTCATTGTTGTTATGTAAACGTTTCGTTGATATCTGATAAAAAACTTCGAGCCATATTTCAGACTCGATGTTTTCATATATTAAATTTTCTCCTAACCTGTGATATGGCCCAGGTCCGTGTATATCATTCCGTTCTTTCCCTGGGTTGACTGCATAAGTGAAACCATATCGGCATCCGTTTTTTGTAACCCTGAATCTTTCAGCAGGTTGTCCGGCAGGCCGTTCTTTAAAACTGCCTTGCGAACAAGCGTGATATGCGGTTTAAAGTTCTTCCTGTCAAACGGGATACCTTTTTCTGCCAGTGCCCTCCTTAATCTGCGTACATAGCTTTCCAATCCCGGATTACGTGCGATGGAAAGAAGGCACATTTCCCTATGCATATAGACATCCGAAAAACTAAGCGGTACAGTTCTGAACTGCACCTCCTCTAAAACATCAAGCACATCGTCCGGATTACCATACTCCCCGATGAATGCCAAGGTCATGTGAAGGTTCTGGATTTTTGTGTAATTTCCTTTCACAGCATTATCCCTTAACAGAGACTGCAGCTTGCAAAGGGATTCTAACGTTTTCGCATCAAAATTCAAAGCAATAAATAATCTCATATCCTATCACTATACTTCCCAAGTACGGCTGCTTTCTCAGCTTCGGGAGTTTTGCTGTATGCAGCATAGACAAGTGAAATCTTAGCCAGATCGATTGCGCTTACATCCAGTATTCCGGCAGCCTCCTCCATACTGATCTTCAGTTTCTTGCTTATGAGCAAGATATTGCTGTACATTAGGGAATCCATTGTCCATTCAATGATCGAAGACATCATTTCCTGACATGACAAAGCCAGATTCTTTTCAGCAGCCTGCTTTTCCTCAGTTGCTATCTTTTCTTCTGCTGCAATTTTTGTTATATTTGTTATTTTAGTATCTGATTTCGCCTTAGCTGCAGTTTTCGTCTTAGCTGCAGGTTTTGTCTTAGCTGCAGTTTTTGTTTTAGATTCAGTCTTCTTAGCAGTCGTTTCCTTAGTGGTCTTAGTCGTAGCTTTAGCAGTGTCTTTAACTGTTGTTTCTTCTTTCTTCTTTGGCATGGTAAACCTCCTCCTTATATCAATCTTTCAACTTTGCACCTATTATACCATATAAAGAAAAATATTTCCATCAATCAGTAAGTAATGTCGGATTCGTAACAACTAATCTTCCATCAGAATCAAGCAGAGGTGTGATCGCCGTTCCTCCGCCGCCATTCACAAGTGCGAGGTAATTAACCCCGGTAACCCTATCCACATATATCATGCGGATACCCTCTATAGTTAGCTGACTGCCTTCCTTGTGTGCAACTATAAATCTGTCTTCTTTCTTAGCCATAATCCTTAATCTCCTTTATTCGTCCCTTTGTATCTAAAACTAAACTACCCTTGCTCCAACCGGCATAAACGCGAGCTTTGCCATTTTGAAGTGCTGCAAGCCGAAAGGTATGCCAACCACTGTAATACAATATATTCCTCCGATCACAAGATGAAGCATAGCCAGCTCCAAACCGCCGAAGATAATCCATAAGATGTTTACGAGAAACGAAACTGTTCCGCCGTCATACTCTACTTCCTTACCGAAAGGCCAAAGAACCAGTCCTGCTGCCTTAAAGCACTGAACGCCGATCGGAATACCAACCACTGTGCAGCACCATAGCAAACCGATGATCGCCCACATCAAAGCTCCGATAAATCCGCCAAATAAGAACCATATGATATTTCCAAGTAACTTCATTTTAATCTTCTCTCTTTCCGTTCTATGTCATTACGCAAAACCAATCCCGTAAAAATGTTCATACATAATTTCTATTATAAACTATACCACATGAATAGCAATAAATAAAGATATAGCGGTTCAAAATAAGATATCCTAAACCGCTATAAAGAAAGATTATATGTTTTAAATGGATTTCTTTTACCTCTGATTTAATAGTTGATTCTTACGGCTCCTCCATAAACAGCTCATTATGAGCATCCTCAATGGTTCCTTTTACAGCAGTTCCCTGCAACAATTCAATGCCGTCCCATTCCGAATTGGTTGACACCAAAACTGCTCCATTATTAAATGTAAGCCTTATTTCACCGGCATCATTATAAGCTGCAATTTCACCATATTCATCAGTACACTGGAAACGGTTGTACTCATCAACTTTAATCCTTCTCTCGAACTCATCACGTATAATGTTCATCTTATCTTTACCGTAATCCTTTGCCGGATAAAAACAGTAAATATCCATCTCTATCTTAGAAACATACTCGAGGATAGATTTCTTTGCTCCCGTCAGTTTCTTTACGATATCGGTGATATCATACCATACTGTCTCAGAATTGTCGTTTTCCCGCTCAATCGTTACCCTTGATTCTTCAAACACAGAAATATAATTTTTCATTGGTCTCCTCCTCAAACTAGCCTAACGTCATAAAAACGTACTGTAAGCACCATTGTTGCCACAGATTTCAGTCACTATTATACTAAATCCCGTTTTGGTTTTCAAATCAAAAATGATTTTTTCACGAAAAATTCCCTTGACATCTTTAAACTTTCTCTGTATACTGAAAGCACCTATAGAGAGTGCGTGAGGGACAAGCCCGTTGACCGCACAGCAACCTGCTCATGTAAGGTGCTAATGCTTGACCGATAGGGATAATCAGATACTACCAGCCCTATCGGAACGATGGGGCTTTTTTATGTGCTCTTTTTAGGAATAATACAAAAAAGGAGCAGATACATGCGTACACTTAAATCATTAATCGAGGACAAACCCGATGTCTGGATTTTCTGTAGAAATGAACGTCTTCAAAAAGTCTTTCTGTTGCAAGCAGAAAACGAAGGCTTTCTGACCATTAATGGTCAAAATCCAAATACCCTTAATCATCACCGGCTATACGGTATAACTAACAAAATGAAAGTCGGATATCTGTCTGCCATGATCTGGGTTTTTACGTCAAAAGCAGGTAGTAAAAAGAACTACACCAAAAGAATTGATTATGAGAAATATCTGGCAGGTGAAAGTGATTATCTTTATCATGGTCGCCTTGATGATATTCCGGACCGTGACCAATAGGACTAAAACAAGCCGGGCTGAAAAGTCCGGCTTTATAAAGCTTAATCCATCATCCCGAAGCTTACAATATTATACAAAAGAATCTCCAAGCAGTAAAGACAGTAGTGCTTGAACTTTCAGAAAGATTTGTAAAACACTGCTTGATTTTGCCTATAAATGAATTAAGCCGGACTTTACTCACCTGTCAAGTCCGGCTTTTTTAGCCTGATCGTGCTGATATTCCCTACTTATTTTATATTCTTTGCCGTCCTTTAGAAGTCTTGCCCCAGTCTGGTGATAATAGAAGCCAATACCGAATTCCACACACTGATCATGAACATCCAGAACCCAGTTATAATCACACAATCTCGCCTCCGGCCCGGACTCCCCACCTACATTTACATCCTCTATCTTTCCTGTCGATAGATATTTACGCAAGTCTACCGATGAAAGCATAGGCTCTATCATCACAGAATAATGCTTCATAGGTACTGCCAGATATATCGGAAGTCTTTTATCGGCCATTTCCTGATTTTCCACAGTAACAGCTATCGTGACATGGTCCCAGCCATTATCCCAATCAAACGGCAGGTTCTTTTCAATCCTCTCGGGACGCTTTGTTATTATGAGAAATCTGCAATCGCTGCGTTCCCTGATCATATTCCAAGCATCATCCCTCCATTTATCTGCTTCTGCATGAAAGAAGTCAGATGAAAAGCAGGTATATATCATAGATCCCGCAGGAACCTTGTATCTTCCTTTATATTCACCCGAACGCAGCTTACTTACCGGGAGATTAAAACTTTTTGTCTTTTCTATGACAGACGGATCCCTTCCGACAGCTTCATCCCGCCGGTACATATAGCAATGCATGCAGCCGGTACTGACACGTGTACATCCATGCCAAAGGTTCCATGTAACAGATATCGGTGCACGCTTATCCGGTTCTTCCGGAAACAAACTCAGTTGCGATCCCATATCAAACCTCCGGTGCTAATTATTTCTTCCTTTACTGCCTTAGTTTTTCTTCAGATACTTCAAAGGCACTTCTTACTCATCTTAATAACTCCTTTAATAATCTGTCTCGCTCATTAATAAACATCTCTGTCACCTTATAGCTATCAGTCTCTTCATAACTGCAAGAATGCATTTTCCCATCGTCAAAAGTCAATATCTCTGCGCCGGGCAATCCTAAAAGTATCGGTGAATGTGTCGCTATGATAAACTGGGCTCCCTGCTTAGTGCACTCAGATATCTGATACAGGAGCGATAGCTGGCGTTGCGGAGATAATGCCGCTTCAGGCTCGTCGAGAATATACAATCCGCTTCCGTTAAAATTCGCTAAAGCCATTGCTACAAAGCTTTCACCATGGGACTTCTGATGTAAAAACATTGGTCTGCCACCGATCTCATGTCCGTATTCATCCTCTTTAGTGGCAACATTATAAAAACTTTCCGCCCTGTAGAAATATCCCCATCCGGATTTACCAAAACCTTTAACCAGCCTAATTGCCTCATGGAGTTCCGAATGTGAATTGTACGTTGAGAAGCTGTAGTTCTTGGTACCTCCCTCAGGATTAAATCCAAAGGCAATAGCTATTCCTTCAAGCAAGGTAGATTTACCGCTTCCGTTCTCTCCTACAAAGAATGTCACCGGACAGTTGAATTCCAGATAATCCAAATCTTTGAGCGAAGGTATATTTTTCAGATATAAATCCCTGTTGATCTTATCCCAATCTATGCTTAGGCTTCTTATGCATAATTTCTGTTTCTGATCCATGTCGTATTTCCTTATTATTTCTCATCTTGGTATAATTCAATCGCATTTTTCTAATACCGGTAGTTATGCTCCTACTGAGCTAAGCCTGCAAACTCCGGGTAGTAAAAAGCTAGGTAACTTTCCTTGCTGGTCAGGTGATAACCTCTACAATATTCGCACCAGTAATAATCCAACTTCTTGCCGCGTTCCTTTTCGAAGATCTTCCTAAAATGATTCGCTGTATGTTCATCTCTGTATCTTTTCTTGCTTCCGCACTGTCTCCAAATATTGTATTTCATAGTCTCAATCCTCCTTTTCATTGAAAACTTATCAGCTGTCTTTGTTGCTGATCAAAGTATATTACAAGCAGGTGTACTATAAAAACCCCTTCCGGAGCTGATTTTTGTTAATGGGGTCTGACCCCTCCTTTGAACGAATTTTTGAAAAAAGGGCAGAAGTTTCCTCCCGCCCTTGTCATTCTAGTTCCAAATAAACAGACCTTCTGATCCGGCAATCTTTGTTACCAGCTCCAGCATAGTATCCGTCGGATTGTATAAACTCATATACATATCATCAGGATCTGATACTATCAGAGAAGCATCGATGAGAATCTGGATATACCGGTATCCTACTAGCTCCTTAAGTTCCACTGCAGAGATATCATCAATCTCTTCATAATCAGAAAAAATCGCCTTAAACCTATAATAGCTGTTAAGTTTTAGGAGAAAATGTAAAAACTTTGATCTCAACTCATCCGTGTGCAGAAATTCTCTTTCAAGAGCAACATACTTATCAGCCATTTCTTTGCTCACGCGCTGAGGCAGGATATCAATTATCCAGAACGGTGTATCTAAAAGTTTATCAATATTTATGTTCATGGTTCGTTCATGGGGTCTGACCCCATTATTTTACTATCTCAACAATATTCTTGCGATCAGTTGCAGTTGCTCTGATTTTAACCTTTTCAATCCATTGCAAAAGAATCTTGTCAATTCCCTCTATAGTACAAGGGTTGTCCTGCGGAAACTTCTTACAGAAATCAAACTTATCTTTCTCATCAGGAGTTACTTCAGGTGAATCTGCAGGCAGCTCAGCAGCCTTAACCTCTGTAAGGGTTAATGGCTTATGGAAGATCAGCTCGTCACACAGTGCTAAACCCTTTGAAACTACAGTGAAGGTATGGCCTGCCATACGGAACCTGTCGCCTTCTGCAAAAGTTCCTCCATCACTGCATAAAAATTGCAGTGCAGGGCGTACACCCGACCAGAGATAATCACAGCCCTCCGGCCAATCAAAAGTTCTGCCACTCGCATTTACCAGTACAACCTTATCGGTACCCTTAAGGCAGTACCATATGTTCTCTGCACCCTTTCCGGTAAGTTTCTTAACAATAAGTGCTTTTTCAACAGGTAATAACGTCACTTTGATTATTTCGATCTCACAACGGATTGTTCTGTCATTATTTTCCATCATATATCCTCCTTGAATTTAGATTATTAAAATAAACAAACATTCTTGTGCTTTCTTTTAGAAAGTCGGAATGGTTATTTTCTTTATTATTTTGTACCATAAAACCATCAAAAAATCAAGTCTTTTTCATGGGGTCTGACCCCTCTATTGCATAGGCAATGCTTTTATGGTATATTATATTCACTGATATTACTTACCAAGGAATTTGTGCTCAAGCTCACGCGAACCAAGAAAGCAGAGGTATCATATGGCGAACATCAAAAAAGTAAGTTTTTTAATTCTTATCCTGGTTTTATCTTTAGTGCTGCCTTCATTTGCAGTCCATGCTGCAGCACCTAAACTCAGTAAGAGTAAATGTAATCTGGAAGTAGGCCAAAAGAAGAAACTGAAGTTAAAGAATGCTACCGGTACAGTCACCTGGTCCTCGTCTGACAGTAAGGTGGCTAAGGTCAGTAAAAAGGGCGTTGTAACTGCTAAGAAGCCCGGTACCGCTATCATCACAGCAAAGTATGAACAAAAATCATATACATGTAAGGTAAAAGTGACCGAAGCTGCTCTTTTAAGTAAATCCGATACGTTAGAACTTACCATGTGGTGCAATGTTGTTGACTATGACTACCGAAAAGACTCTTACGATAAGGCCATAGCTGATCTAAAAAAGAAATATCCCGGTATCACTCTTCGTATTGAGAGCACGGAACATTATTCTTATAAATACAAAATAAAATTTGCTATTGAAGCCGGTGAGTCACCTGACATATTCACATCGTTTGGCGGATCATTTTTTCAGGATTATTCTTCTACAGGCAAAATTTACTGTCTTAATGACATTTATTCCAATTACAAAAATGATATACCGGAAGTTATGCTGCAAAATTCAACCTATGACGGCAAAACCTATGGAATACCTTCTACTTTAACATTTGCCTGCATGTATGCAAACATGGATTTACTCAGATCCGTAGGGTATGATGATATTCCAAAAACCTATAATGAACTTCTCTCTTGCTGTAAAGCACTAATGAAAAAAGGGATTACCCCTTTCGGATGTTCCATGGCTGAAACCTGGTGTTATTCAGAATATATCGAATCAATAGCAGAAAAAATCATGGGTGCAGATAACCTGAGAGAAATATTCTTGGGCAACGAAACATTTGATAACAAGGAATTTAAAAACAGTGTGGATGAATTCCTTCTCATGCTGAATGACGGATACTTTGGTTATGATTGCTTTAGGTATTATAACGATGACATAATTCAAGGATTTGTCAATGGAGAATATGCCTTCTATATCAACGGCACATGGAATTGCGATACCTTTGAGAGTTATGGTGATTTTTCAAGCAAAATAAAGCTCGGAGAATTCCCTGTGATAGACGAAACCTTATCATCTGCCGGCCAGTATCTCGGCGGTCCAAGCGAGATGTTTTCTGTATCTGCAAGCAGCCCAAATGCTAAAAAAGCTGCGGCATACGCGTTTGAATTGTCCAAGCTGATCAGCAAATATGAATACTTAAAGGGTAATGGAATACCCGCATGGAATATCGACTATGATGATAGCGAAGTTATGAGATTATGGAGAGATGCAGCCCGCCTTGCTCACAATGCTAATGCCTTCGTCCTATATGGCGACACATGCATGAGATCTGACGAGTTTGACACATATGCATTCGCTTTAAACGATCTGCTCACGGGGAAATACGATAATAATGAGTTTATAAAAACCCTGACAGAAAAAATAAGATGACGGATGTACTAACGCCAAGCCTAAAACCCAGGCTTGGCGTTGTTCATAGTTTGTCCATGGGGTCAGACCCCTATATTACCAAATAGATGGCCTTGTATGATTTGCCTCACGACGCAATTCATTAATTTCCTGTTTATAAGCATAAATTTGTGATTCAGAAAGATATGTGGCCGAAGAAATAAGTGATTCTAGTTCATCTGCTTTCCTATCCAATTCATCTGCTTTCTTTAATCGTTCATTGTATGATTGAACATCTGCTTGAATCTCAGCACGTTTTTCATTCAGATACTTTTCAGAGGCCTCTGTTGTCTTTCCCTTTGAAGAAGTTGACAATAACTTATAAAGCGCTAATCCGCCAATAAAAAGTACAGCGCCTCCAAGTATTATCTCACCTAAACTTAAGTGAGACTGTTTAGGCACAGTATATCCCTCAGGATGATCCCAATCATACTTGTTATATTTAATCATTTCCTGATCTTCATTATAAAAAGCCCTGTAACCATCATAGTAAACATTTTTATCCCAAAATCGTGGCGCTATTTTAGAATATGTCTTGTAAACTTCGGACTTAGTATACATTCCTTTTGTATATAATGCGTCCCATCTTTTAAAATCATGCCTAAAATAATATTGCCACTCAACCCTGTCACCGCGATATACTTCATCGCTACCACGATAGCTGGTCATCCCATCATCAAATGGCACCCTATCTAAATAATCAACTTCAATAACCTTAAGTGTATCAGTTATTTCTCTTGTTTCCACATTAGTGATAAATGTATCAACATAAGTCATCGTTTTTTCAAGCTTATCACCATTTTTATATACGTATTGCTTGAAAGTGGAATGCTCATCATCGAAATATTGTTTATCAACGGGAACACTTCGTGATTCATATATATAATTGCCCGTCAGTACGCCGTCCTGCCAAACACCGATAAACAATTTACAATCTCTCCAATCGACAATTTTCTTTTCTCCATTTACCATAATAGGATAATTGTTAGGTTTTTTGTTGGAATAGACAAAAATCCCATATCCATTTGGCTTTCCCTCAGCATCTACATCCCCGCCATATATTCCCTCAACAACACTGGGCGACTCAGCCGGTTCATATAGATAATCGTCTTCCACAATGAAATAACTTCTTTCCATTTTAGGTAGACAAACTTCCATTTTATAATCCAATTTATCCAGATCATCCAGATAACTTATAAGTTCTCCTTCATATACATATCCTACATCATCGAAGAAGCCTTCGTCATCAAAGGAATAATAAACCAAAGATGACTCATCATTGAAATCTCCATATATCTCGAGATCTCCTGTCTTTTCTTCATCAGGAACAAGCTGAATATAACCGTTTCCTGTAATCGTATCAATAGTACACTGTCCGGAATAAACAATGTAACCATAATCTTCCCACGGTTTCACAATGGTAGCATCCCCATTTATATAACCGCAATCCCACTGACCGTCATAATACTCATTCTCACTAACTGTAAAACATCCGTTTCCCTCCGGACGATCCCCTCTCCAATCCCCATAATATGCTCCTGCCTTTCCACAGTAGGTATATGGTTGGCACTCCACAGTACTGATTGGCGAATTCATATATATCTCTCCGGAATCCGTAACTCCGGAAGTAGGCGTTATCTCCGATGTAGGAACAGGTGTAGGTGAAGATGTCGTTTCTTGCAGATTATTTCTCCAATCATCCCAAGTACCTAACGATGCATCGTCAGATAGTAAAAAATCTAAATCCAGAGGCTTAGAAGTAGGTTGTGAAGATATTTCCGTAGGTATAGGTGTAACAGGTTCCGGAGTAATCTGTTCAGTGGCTTCAACCACATTAGGCTCAACTACATTAGTCTCTTCTACTGTCGGATCTGATGCACATCCTGTAGTGTTTACTATTAGAGTACATACTAAAAGAACTGCGATAGATCGCACAGCATTATATCTGAATTTCATAAAATCAATTCTCCCTTCATATTATAACTTATTCTTCTTACAAAGGGAAGTATAGCAAATATTATCATTTAAGTCAACTTCGGGGGTCTGACCCCATTAAAGACCCCTATGTCTTTTCTTGTAGTCTGCCTGGATCGGGGCAAGCAGCTCATCACAGTCCATCATCGTTTCCATTTCAACCGCTGACTTGCACTTTCTTGCGCAGCCAACCATCTTGGACATGACCTCGAAATTTAGTCTGGTTCCGTCACTGTCGCATTCATATCTCACGGCCCTGTTCTTTGCTACTCCGAACCTTCCGGCAACTTCCACCGCGTCAATATTTGCACCTAAGAAGATGAACTCCCAGTGGTGCTTCTTTTTCTTCTCCTCAACCAGCTTCTTTACCTTGGAATAAGTGTACTCCTTGCTGGCATTCTCCATACCGTCTGTGGTAATTATAAACATTGTCTTCTCAGGTCTCTCATCTGCAGGTGTATTCTTCTGTACATTGCCGATATGCTGTATCGCACTGCCAACTGCATCAAGAAGAGCCGTACAGCCCCTTACATAATAATCCTTGTCTGTTATAGCCTTCACCTTATACAGATCTTTCCTGTCATGCAATACCTCTGCCTTATCATCAAACAGTACTGTCGAGATGATAGTCTCGCCCTCTTCCTTTTTCTGTCTTTCAAGCATGGAGTTGTAGCCGCCTATGGTGTCCTTCTCCAGACCTGCCATCGAACCGCTCCTGTCAAGAATAAAAACTATTTCTGTTAATCCCTTCTTCATATACGTATCCTCGCTTTCTTTATCTTTTTCCACATCAGTTCATGTGGTTTTTCTTTGTTACGAGTACAGTATATGACAATATTTACAGCAAATGGTCGCTTCGTAAGCGACATCTTAAAAATTTCATCATTCTCCGAGAAGTGGCTGTTTATGGTCAAACAAAGCCAGGTTTATAGTATAGGTATCGTAAACCTCCTGCTCTATGAAATACTCAATGATGAGATCAAATATGCTGCTCGGTGAAAAAGCATAACCGGCACGTCCGATAAAATCCTTCGTATCATCCAGGTTTAACTTAAGAGCTAATGCAAATGCTACCGCAGTGATCTTCTTAGGCTGATATGAAGGATTGCTCCTGATCTTTGAGAACAGCTTCCTGTCTACATTGGCCCGCTTGTAAACCTCGATATCGGTATAACCTTTTTCATCAATAATATCCAGAAGGCTCTTCTGCCATGTATCACCCAGATGCTTTACCCGGTCATCAAGCGAAGGCTTCTTCGCTGCTGAATGTATCTTAAGACTTTGAGCACTCTCGGGAGCAACCGAACCGACACGCATTTCATCATTACTCGGACATGATTCCTTTGCATAATTCTTTCCGATGCCGAAAAGCCTATTTAAAAACCTTTCTTCGGATTTTCTGCGTTCTCTTATCGGCTCCCCGAAATCACAGGAGTCATCTTCAAGCGAAACTTCTTCGTCTGCATATTCCAGATTTCTCACTTCCGAAACATAATTCTCATCAATGAACTCATCTATTCCGGAATACAGTTTTCCTGACAGTACAAAGGACTCCGAATCAAAAACAACAAGGATGATCTCCATATCCTTTTTCAGAAGGAACTCACTGAAAGCAGATACCGCTATTTTCAAGGCTTCATCTTTTGGGAAGCCATAAACTCCGGTTGAGATCAGAGGAAAAGCTATGCTCTTACATTCTAACTCGGCTGACAGATTTAAACAGTTATCATAACATTTTCTTAAGTTTTCAAGCTCCCCGTTCTTACCGTCATCCCATATCGGTCCTACGGTGTGAATTATATATTTTGCCGGCAGGTTAAATGCAGGAGTTGACTTGGCTTCACCAACCTCCATCTTACCGATCTTCTGACGTTCTTTAAGCAGTTCCTCCTTTCCGGCAGCATTATAAACAGCAGAATCCGTTCCACCGGCACAGATAGGTTCCGGATTTGCCGTATTTACTATCGAATCAGCTTTAACTTTTGTAATATCATTTCTTATTATCTTAAACGCCATATCAATTATATCCTTTATTAAATTTGTCGTAACAACAGATCTTTATAGCATCTGTCCATCAAGAATATTATATCAGATAACTATTTTATTTTCAAACCAAAAAGTTTTATGGCCGGCGAACCTACTATTTTAATACAAAGTGTAGCCTAGTTTACATATCTCCTTCCATCTGTAGCTTAGGCAACAAATCGGCATCTATCT
The DNA here is from genome assembly GCA_024696945.1 of Lachnospiraceae bacterium. Taxonomy (GTDB): domain Bacteria; phylum Bacillota; class Clostridia; order Lachnospirales; family Lachnospiraceae; genus RUG11977. The sequence continues at coordinate 13,750 of JAILGF010000232.1, forward strand.
GAATATTGAATAACCGAGCTTCAGGGCGTATATTAAAAGCACAACAAGCAAAAACTTACAAGGAGAAAAAAACTATGGCAATCAAAACACTCACAGCAAAAATATTTGCAGCAATCATGGCACTCATTATTTTCGCATCATTCGCCGGCCGCATTTCTGTATCAGCAAACCAATCTGAATCGGATATTACTGAACAAGAACTGATCGATAATGTTATAAAGATTTTTTACAACAAAGCAAGCTATGAAGAACGTTATGAACAGTTCTGCAAACTGAAAAATACGACAAAAACAGTTAGTATGGACAATGGCGGGGGCTTTTATGCAACAGATATAAAGTTCTACGGTAGAAAAATCATCGATGTTGATCCTAACGGTAATTTCATTCTTGGGCCTTGGGAACAACTGAACATCCAAACAAGCGTGCATGGCATGGTAGGTAAATTCAGTTTCGATATTAACGGAACATATGTGGCATTTGCTTTCAGTTATGATATCGCATGGGGTACGAATTTCCCGTACAGCGGCGTATTCTGGGAGAATATTTATTATACCGATTGGAAAGAAATCAAGATTAGGCTTACCGGTATTTGCAGATGCGCATTTACAGCTATTTATTTGGATGATATGCGAGTGTTCTTTGAAGAAAACAGCCCTTCTCATGAGGAATGGAAACCTTACTAACTCTCCTATAAATATGAAAATCAGGTTGTATCCTAATAACGGATATAACCTGATTTATTTTACTCTATATTTTTAAAAATAAACTCTTCACCGAATTTCTCTTTATACAATTCTTTCCAGTATGCATCAAATCCGGGGTAATTGAATTCATCACCGCTGTTTCCGCTATAACCTTTTATATTGTATTCCGGATCTTTCATTCTGATATTGAAAGTATAATCAAGATTATATCCGGACTCTTTATCCTTTTTTTCCGAAATATGCTTAGGCAGTTCATCTCTGATACTTTGTACAGCCTCGTCTGTAAGATCTGCAAACTTTTCTGCATCCGTGTAATCAGATAATTTTTCCTCCATGTTCAGTGGGGTCTGACCCCAATCGAACTTTCTCCTGTTCTATAATCTATAGTAATTCCCGGTTGAACATTGTAAACATACTCGCAGAAACAGATACCTTTGCCATGATCCTCCACAGAATATGCCTCTATCAGTACACCATCTGCCAAAAGGTTTCTTCCGACGAAAACCGGCGTTACCCGGTATAGTACATGATTGTCATTTTTATCCAAATAATCTGCTACCTGTTCTTCAAAAGGCATCATCCCTTCAACATTCATATATCTTGTGCCAGTTATCAGATTTTTCTCGTTATCATTTTCCGCAGTTAAGCAATAAGCTATAAGATGACATCTGTTATAAAGATATGGTGGGGTCGAATCTACGATGCCTTCATATTTAGCCTGTACCCATCCGGATGGCTTTATTTCTCCTATTTCCCCTCTTTTATCGATTGGCATCAAATCCCTGCCTACATTTGCAAAAGCTACGCCACATCTTCCCAATGAATCCAGGTTACTGTATGTTTCAAATGATTCTGTGCGCATATCATCTTCTGTAAAAAAAGGCTTATTATCATTAATTGCAACACAGGGTTTCCCGGAATATTCCGGGATTTCGATCCCATAAACAAATTTCTTCTCATTTCTGTCTGTCTCGTTATTCAAAACAAATAGCAGAACCAATCCCGCAGCAATGATAATCAATACAGAAATAAGAATTTTTATTCGGTATTTTCTTGTTGTATATTTCATTATTCCACTTTTTGGGGTCAGACCCCAGTCCACCTTATTTCTTCTTAGCAAATGGCTTAATATCTTTGATATAACTCCGAACCACCGAACCACAGTTCAAACATATAGTATGATACAGTACCGAACCATGAAATCCATCATCAAGAGGGGATACGAACCTCGCTTTCGCCTCTGTAAAATCATTTGCCCCACAAAAAGGACATTCCTTAATATTCACAATCTGTTCCATGTCTAATCCTTTCTTTTGCACATCTCTCACTTTAATTAATGAAATTTACTTTCGATATAACTTACTATCGTTTCATCCTGACAAATTGGAATTTGTACGATTTATTCTTTCAAATAATTGTTCAGCCTTATTTCAAGTATTTCCCTAAACTCTGGATTATTGCATTTTGATATAAGTTC
>JAILGF010000144.1 GCA_024696945.1 Lachnospiraceae bacterium
TAATGCCTTTATAACAGTATATCACACTAACACCTTATATGTAAAGTGTGAAAAGCAGAAAACATGGTTTTAATGACATACCTGTATAAATTCACCCCCGTCGAGGACTATCAAAAGAGTAATCCTTGACGGGGGTTTCTAGTTGTCAAACTTTATAAATTCATAAAAAAGTCAATTAAATACTGTTTAATTATGCCTTAGTCCAAGTTCCGTCAGATCCTTTAGTATATGTAAATGTAACAGTATTAGTTGTAACAGAAGCTGCTGTACATGTACTCCATGAACCACCAACTAACTCAACACATGAAGGATCTGCAGTACCAACTTTTTCGGAGTAGAATAAATAACTAACTGTATAAGCGTCATGTTTAGTAGTACCTTTGAATCCAACTGTAACTGTGACCACATCCGCTTTAAACTCATCCAAATCAGAAATATCAAAAATTCTGTCTCTAAGATAAACTTTTCCTGATTTGTTTCCAACGGTGTTAGCCGTTTCATCTGTAGGAACAACACCCTTTCCATAAAGTTCACTTGAAACAGCCTGTGCAGCAGTATAAACGCTCTTTCCATGTAACTCTAACTGTGAAGCCTTTGCTTCATCAATATACCCCAACAGTGCAGGTACAAGGATAGCTGCTAAGATAGCCAAGATAACCAGAACTACGATGAGCTCTACCAGTGTGAAACCTTTGTTGTCGTTTTTCATTTTCTTCATAAACTTTGTCCTCCTGAACATTTTATTTTTTTGTTTTTTTGGCAGCCCCCGCGCCACCATATTTATTACTCCTTGTTGCTTACATACTATATATCGACATAAATAGCAAAAAGATAATAGCAAAATGAAAAAATTTTAAAAATTTTTTGAGTTATTAAAAAGTTAAGATAAGTCGATTTATATTATCTTTACTCATAATATGAAACTCTAGCCAGTTCGTCAACCGTTGTAATACCTTGTTCTACAAGCTCCAGTGCACTCTGCTTCAGCGTTTTCATGCCTAGATTAGCCAATGCGTAGTCCTTTAACTGCTCTGTAGTAGCACCTGAAGTAACCATAACTCTGACCTCTTTTGTAATTGGCAGTATCTCGTGTATAGATATACGGCCACGGTAGCCGGTGTTGTTACACTGTGTACATCCACGTTTATGCATAACTCTCGGAAGATGTCTGCCACATATAGCTTCCTCGTTTTCAGTCATCTCGCCCCACTCTCCGCAGGCTGTACATACTTTACGGACAAGTCGCTGAGCTATGACACCTACCAAGGATGAAGCTATCATGTAAGGCTCAACACCCATATCTACCAGACGAAGTACTGATGATGCTGCGTCGTTGGTATGCAGTGTAGAAAGTACTAAGTGACCGGTAATAGCTGCTCTAACTGATATTGATGCAGTTTCAGAGTCACGAGTCTCACCAACCATTATTATATCAGGATCCTGACGAAGGAGTGCACGTAGTCCTATCTCAAAAGTAAGTCCAGCCTGGTTATTTACCTGAGTCTGGTTAAGCTTTGGTAAGTTTTTCTCTACGGGGTCCTCTATAGTGGAGATATTAACCTCACGCTTTGAAAGCTCTGCAAGTATCATGTAAAGTGTAGTAGACTTTCCTGAACCGGTAGGACCTGTTACATATATGATACCGTTTGGAGACCGGAGCATATCTGCTACTAAGTTATAGTTAAAATCATTCATACCAAAGGTACCTGAATGATCTATGGTAGCAGAACTTGCCAGAAGTCTTAATACCGCCTTCTCACCAAATACTGTAGGTAACACAGAAACACGGACGTTCAGGTTCTTTCCATCTATGTTTGTACGGAAGTGTCCGTCCTGTGGTATACGGCGCTCTGCTATATCCAGATCTGAAAGGATCTTTATACGGGCTATAAGCGGGTTATGTACACCCTTTTGGAGTGTCATGAAGTCCATGATGACACCGTCCTGACGCATACGTACATGTGTTTCATGCTCAAACGGCTCTATATGGATATCTGATACGTTGGAGTTATAGGCGTGTACTATCAGGTTATTAAACAGATTGATAATAGGTGTGTCATCATCCGCATTATCAAGGTCTAGTTCTACAACATCCTGATATGTAGATGCTGCAGCTGCACGGGATGCTGCTTCTTTCGCCGTTACTTCTGAATAGTAATAGTTTATAGAGTTTTCAAGAGCACTTTTCTCGGTAAGGGCTATATCCAGTTCCTTACCTACTATCTGCCTGATATCCTCTATGCCATAGAAGTTCATGGGGTCGTTTACGAGGAGGGAGTATGTTGTATCATCCTCTGCATAACCCATCATGCAGTACTGCTCAGCTAACGCCTTAGGTACACGGGCAACTGCCGCTACATCTACTGTTATATCCGAGATGTTTATCATTTTGTAGTTTAAGCGGTCAGCTAAGGCCTTTAACATCTGCTTTTCGGTGATAAACCCTAACTTTATCAAGGCGTCACCCATACGTACGCCTTTATTTTCCTTTTGGTAGGCTAGCGCCTGCTGGATCTGTTCATCAGTGGCATAGCCAAGTTCCTGAAGTACATCACCTATTCTTATGTTTTGAAATTTTCGAGGTTCCATAAGTTTCCCCTATTATATTTTATTTAGTCTTCACACATATACAGCTCTACTGAGATGTTCAGCGAGTCTGATACATATCTTTCCTCAGTGCCATCCTCGTGAGGTATTACTATTTCTTCAGTATCTACAGAATAATCCACAAGTCTTAGTTTCTTTTCTGTTAATGCAAGATCATCTAATAGCTTTGTTATGTTATTCATATCTCCGGCTACACGTAACTGTATAGATACCACATATATACCGGTAGTATCAACTGAAGAATAATCACTTGCAAACGAATCCTCTGATTCTGATGAATCACCATCAAGAGCATCGGCAAAGAGGATCATTCCATCCTCACTTATTACAGGTGCCGCTGCATTTAACGCTCTTTCCTGTGCATCACTTTTGCCGGTAAGCGCTTTTTCCGAATAGATGTAGGGAGAAAGACCTGCAAGTGTTTTTTCACCGATAGAAAGATCATAGGATGTAAGTCCGTACTTTTCGATAACAGTATTGGTTACAAGCCTGTCTATCTGCTCACTGTCCATCATAGGATAATAGTTGTCCTTTGCGCCCTCTATAAGCTTTTCCAGCTCTTCGTTATTTACCTCTACTACACCGAGCTGCATGATCTTTGATTCGTTTACAGCCTTGATGGTTTCCTGTTCTTCTATTTCGTCGTTATACTCACTTGCTTTCTTTAGCTGCGGAATGATAAGGTAATATCCTATAAGTACTACTATTACAAATACACCCATGAAGGTCAGCAGTTTTTTGTCCCGTTCGGTCAGTTCAATCTTCATCTGCTTTTCCTCCTCTGCCTACAGCTTCTTCAAGTGTACAGGAAACATTTACATGGTACAGGTCGACATCCGAATAGCTGTATCCGGTATATGTTACGTCATGGAACAGCTTTTGTTTCTTTAAGATGGATATAAACTCGTTTATAGTCTGTACATTTGAAGCATTTACATCCATGTTGGTGGTACCTGAGTCTGCGTTACAGCTGTTAAGTGTGACTAAAGCATATCCGTTGGCAAGCCTGAATATTTTCTGCTGTACAGCACTCGTAGCCCATGGGTACGTTGCCAGGTTTTCATTTATATTTGCTATGGATAGGTACTGCTGGACAAGGAAACTGTTTCTGGCAGTCAGTTCATCATATTCCATAACCTGCATCTGTACTACAGCACTGTTATTATAATCCTCCAATTCATCCAGCTGACTTTTTATACGGTTTGTACGAAGAAGCGAAGCTATAAAGCCTGCTACCGATACTACCAGAGCTGCCGCCAGGATTATAAAGTATTTTTCGCTACTGCCGTTTTTCTTTTCTACCTTCTTTGTCTGGTAACGTACAAGGTAGTTTCCGTTGTTTCCGGTATCAAAGAGTCCGCTTGTGGCAAACAGGTGGTTCTGAACGTTTGATGTGCCGGGACCTTTTATATTCTTAGAGTCAGAGAACATCTCTACAGATGTCTGAACTCCAAAGTCTCTCATATGTGCCTTGTACAGATTTATATCTTTTTCATCCATACCGGCAAGGATAATTTCTTCAAGTTCTGCTTCAAACTGGTTTGCCTGCATGAACTGGCGGATCTGGCTCACGGAACGAGAAAGATCCTGTGCATATTCTTCTGTACCTGGGTCATGGAAGCATCTTGCAGAATTATAATAGGTAAATACTTTATTTACATATAAGATGGTGGTGAGCGTCATGCTGTCGGCTATCATCAGCATGAAGGTACTGCGCTGTTTTGCCTTTGTACTGTTGATGAGGCCGATGGTACTACCTTCACCTGAATATATGCCCTTAAGGGTTATACCTATACTCTGGAAGAAACCTATGTAGTCCTTTACAAAGTCAGGCGATACACTTTCTGCATAGAGACGCTGCATCTTTTTCTGGGAGCTCTCAAGGCGGAGGAAACCATATATCTTTTCTTCTGATCTGTCGATATTTGAGAAACCGCGCTTTATGTGGTCAAGTGTCTTATCATCGGACATCTTGGGGATTTCCATGTTCTGTCCAACGAACTTTGTACTGTTTACGACCAGTATGACGTCCTTGACCGACAGTTTATTCTCTGACCAGATACCCTTTAAGAATGATCCAAAGCCGTCGGGGTCCATTACTATACCGTTTATGATGGTGCCCTGAGGGGCTAAGAAATCAAAGCAGCGGTTAACAGTGGCTGTTTTACCTCGTTTTCCTTCTACTATCTGTATCTGTTGATTGGATAAATAGATGACTGTGCTCATACATTTTCCATCCTTGTTTTTATGTATTGCTTTATGTTTATTTATGTACTGTTACTTTTTGTAGTGTTTTTATTGATTTATATTATTTTATATGTTTTGTCTGATTTTTTACTTTGTAGTTATTTTGTAGAGTTTGCGATAGCGTCATATGATCCGTAGATAGGCTGGATAACTGATATGATGATAAATCCAACCATAACTGCCAGTACTACGATGATCATAGGCTCCATCATGGATACCATGCTCTGTACTGCCATCTCTGAGTCATACTCGAGCTGATCGGCTGCGGAGTTCAGCATATCGTCAAGTGTACCGGTTTCCTCACCGACCGTTACTGATGAAACAAGCTTCTTTACAAAGCCGTCCACCTTTGCCAAGGCGTCGCTTAAGTTTTGTCCTGCCTGAACATCCTTTATAACTGTCTCGAACTGTGCCTCTAAGTATCTGTTTCCTATGGTGTCTCTCGCTATTGTTATACATGAGATGATAGGAAGACCGGCGTTATAAAGGCTCGCTAAGGTTCTTGAAAATCTCGCGGTATATATGATCTTTTGAAGCTTCCCGATTTTCGGGAATTTTAGCTTTAGCTTATCTTTCTGGTATTTAATGGATGGTACCGCAAATAGCAGTTTGAATATGATAAAACCTATGACACCGAATAATATCAGTAGGTACCATCTGTCTTTTACGAAGTTGCTGACTCCGAGAAGTATCTCTGTGGAGGCAGGCAGCGACTCCATCTGTGCGAAAAGGTCTTCAAACTGTGGTACTACGTAACCCATGATGATGGCTAATACGACTACCATCAGGACACCCAGGATTTTGGGGTAGGTCATGGAGCTCTTTATCTTTTTATGGAGCTTGTACTCTTTTGAGTAATACTCTGCCATCTGATTTGCTGTGGCCTCGAGTGTACCGGATGCTTCTGCCGAACGGAACATGTTGATCATCATGGGCGGGAATGCCATACCCTGCATCTGCATAGATTCCGACAGACTGATACCGGTACGAACCTGCTTTAAAACATCCTCATAGATAGCTCTTTCTTTCTGCCTAAGTGTTTCATCATCACAGATGATCCTCAGCGCTCTTACAAGGGATACGCCGGCGCCGATAAGTTTCCCGAGATTTCTTGCATAGTCAGCAAGTCTGTCTGCTCGGATCTTCTTGCCAAGTACTTTCCTTGCCTGCTCTGTAGCTGTTTCAAGGTACAGGTTTTCATTTTTCAGCCTCGCCTGAAGATCTATCTCATCATTCGCGGAAAGCTTTCCGGTTATCCTTTTTCCATTTTCATTTAGTGCAACGTATTTATATGTAGTCACTTGAATCTCCTTGTGTTTTATGGTTTTCTAATGACTGGTTATGGTTATGATTGATTTATAGTCAAATTCTTATATTTTTCATCTTGTTAAATTTATTCTTTCCATGTCCTTTGATATACTAAGTATAAAGGAAATGGTTAAATGTTATTTAGTCATATGACAGCAGTTCTTTTATAAGGCATACCTGCCAAACATCACTATCACCGGTTACGCTGTACCTTACTATATAATCTTCTGTTTCGTATTCAAGACCGGTTATCTGACGTTTTGAGGAATTGTATCCGGTAAGTTTTACTGAACCTTTTAACTCTCCCTGGATCCTCTCAACATATGTTAAAGCGCCTTTTCTTAAGTTGCCGTCGGCTTTTTCGTCATATATTGACACACCCGCCGCATAATACTCTGTATTTAACATCTCAAGGGTTATTTTGATGTTTTTTGCTTCCCTAAGCTTTAACCGGGCGTTTGAGTATATCTTAAACTGCCTGAATACAAATACCGCTACTACAACCAGAGCCGCTATGACAATTATATATAACATGATGCGCCGGAATAATGCTTTTCGTATGTCTCTTTGCAGGATTTCATTTTCCTCAGCAGTCATAGGGGGCTCCTTTCTTATTATAGTATTCATTGTAGAAAACTCAATATAATTTTGTTTTACTGCTGATATACAACAGTTGCATCATTCATGTCATACATGCTATATAGTGCAGCGAAATCGGTAGATGTGTACTCTCCCCACTTATCATTTACTACTGTTACTTCTATTTTTATAACAGGGCAATTACATATAGCTCCTGATAAACCTGGCGTTGGGTTCTTAGCGACAAGGGAAAAGTTTATGTCTTTTATAGTGTAGCCCATGCCTATGTATTTGGAGTCGAATTCCTTCGTTGTAGATGATGAAGGTTTGTATGTATCCTTTGAAAACTTATCTGTATAAGCTAATTCTGTTTTTTTGTTAAATAGTAGGTTACTTGTACCTTCACCATTGTATAAACTTAATGTTATCTGCTTACCGTCCGAGTTTATAAATTCAATGGTTTCATAGCTACCATTAGAATCTTTATCTGTTAGCGCTGCACAAAACCCATTAATTGTTGCATCAGGGTATTTTTCAACGAAAGCCTTTACATCATCAGAATTATCGTATCTTAACAAAGGGTATGGCTGAGCATTTTCTATTTCACCCCTGATTTCTGTCGCTACTGCTTGTGAAATCTGTATACCGTAACTAACAGACTTAGCATCATAATACACCTCAGTATTTGACGCTATGACCTGCGAAGCTGCCACTATAATAATACCTAATAATACAAAGCATATCATGGTTTCAAGCAGGGTGAAGCCGGAATTATTTAGTTTTATATTGGATTTTGTATTTATCATACCGGTCTCACCTCACTTTCGTTCATAATCTGATGCATTCTCTAATACATTTATGAAATGGTAACCATTGTCTTGTCATTTATGCAAATATATTTTTATGGCTTTGGTTTTTTGACTTACAGTTTTAGTTCTCGTTCCTATTTATATAGAGCATTCGGAACATGGTAAAATCTGCGAAAGCATCAGTTGCTCCATCAAATCTCATCAGCCTAGCGTTATAAAGAGTAAATGTTTTTGCGCCCGATTTAACAGTGCCGTCATCTTTACACTCTACCAGTTTTATAGGGATACTATTTATATAACCGTCTTTTGACTCATTAACACCTGCAATCGGGGTATTAGTCATATTAGTGGCATCCATAGTGTAATACTCTTCTTGTATCTGCGCCAGCTTTTTGCTTTCATCAACTGAATACATAGTCATATTTGACGAAAGCTTAATGATCTGCATAAAGGAGGCTATAATGATCAAAATAAGTACAAAGCCAACCATGATCTCTACCATAGTGTTGCCTCGGTTATCAAGTTTTCCCATATGGGCCTCCTTTCTAAGAGTGTTTAACTATTTTGATTGACTAAGATAACAAATTGGTTAACTAACCTTTTTCCATGTCCATAATTCACGAGGGTTAATGGCATGATTAAATGGATTAACTGTTATATTTTCAACAACATACGTTTCTACTACCGGATACTGTAACTTGATATCGTTTTCATCCTCCGGATTATCATTAGGATCAACGGTAGTAGTTTCCCCTTCTGCTTCATTAGGCGCTCCTGATTCATGAACAATTATTTCTTCTTCTGATGAAGCAGAATAGTAATTTGATTCAGAATACGCTTTCTTGCCAAATGTTGAATTAGAAGAAGTTTCATTCCCATATCCTTTTATATAGAAGTACCATAATTTTTTTGCTCTTTCCTTAGCGTTATTATCATTATAAAAGCTAGAAAGCCAACCATCGTTTTTGCCATACCATTCATTAAACTCAAATTCTTGTTGAGCGTTTAATGGTGGTACTGTACGATTATCGTATTGTAACATTTGCTCTATTTCTTCATCAAAAAGCCATCTCGGATAAAGATCTATATTTCCGGTAACAATATCCAAACTAGTTGCTGGTATACAATATTCAGGGTCTTTAAAGAATCCGATAAACTGAGGAACTGGGATCTTCCCAAGTTCTCTGTTATCATATTCAATCCAGACAAAAACCTTTATTTCTGTTACTCTTACCTCTAACTCAGGTACCATATCACAAACAGACAATTGCTGTCCATTTTCATAATATAAATCATCATAATCATCACTGTTTTCAACTACATAATGGTATCTGAATGGAATTATTCCGAATTTGTCTTGTCTTATTTTATCTGCCTCATCAAAATGAAAAGTAACCTTAAACCCTTTAAACTTAGCTACAAAATCTATATTATTATTTACGGTGAAAGTTTCTTTTCCATCCCAACTGCCACCATTATATAACCATTTATCAAAAGCACCATACTCAGAATAATATGATGACATATCGTACCCGGTTATTGTATCATTATTAGAACATATAATTTCTTTAAGGACTTCATTATTCAGAATAAACCTTACTTTCCACGGTGTAACATCCCATTTTGCATAAAGCGTTAAAGTATTAAAACTGTCTAATGTTTCTTTACCGAAATTTTCTTCTAATGTTTTATTAAAATCAAATTTTTTAGTACATCCCAAATCTATATACCATGCACAATGGCCCTTATCAGTTTTGGGGGTACATTGATATTCAGTAATATACTGGTTTCTTCTAACATTATTAATAGAATCTGGAAGGAAAGAAATATCAACATTAGAGTTAGGTGAACTATTACCATTTGCAAAACTAATTGAATATTTTCCTACTTCAGTCCATTCAGCAGTAAATTCTTTAGGACTTAAAATAGCAGATTCCTTATAATTTGGTTTCCAACCACTAAATGTATAATCATTTCGTTCTGGATTTACGGGAAGATCATTATCTGATAATATCGTATTATATGACACTTTAATCCTAACAATATTATCTGAATCACCCGTTAATCCAGGAAATTTTCCATCACCAGCATTAAAGGTTACCTCAATATTCATTTTAGCATATAAAGTAACCGGACCGGTGATAATATCTGTTTCAAAATTCCAAGGTTCAGTCAGGCCTTCATTCTTAAACCAGCCAACTATCTCAACCCCATTCATTAATGAAGCTGTATCCGGTTGGGTAAGTTTCTGTTTATATGCAAAAATGCCACTACATAAATCCTCAAAATTCTTATCAACACCAAAAGTACTATATGTTACAGAATATTCTTTAGTGCTCCAAATAGCATAAAATGTTATTGTGCTCGGATTGTTCACGGGAAGTGTAACAGTATACTTCCCTTCGTTTATTGGTAATAAATTATATGAGTTTCCATTCCTAGTTGCCCATCCTAAAAAGTTGGAACCATCTCTTGATGCACCTGACAAAGAGAATGTAACTGATGAATTTACTGTATACGATGATAACCTGTCTGAAGGTAAGTCAACGTCATTATATTGTACCTCAATATAAGACCCCGTTGTAGAATCATACTGCACATTTGCATAATTAATATCATAAGATTGCAGACTATAATTTGCCTGAAGATATATATTATTATTTGAGTCAGCATGCTCAATAATATCATAAACTACATCAGAAGAATTTCTTTTTATTGTTTTATCTCCTGATTCAGAAAATGAATAATACCATTGATCAAAAATATATCCTAACTTAGATTCTACTGCGTTTTTAAAAAAATCTTTTATATGGTTATAAGTCAATGAATCCTCAACATCATACTCTATATATGGTGTAAACCCATTCACTTTGATATAATATGTTATTAAATCTCTTATAACGTAGATATTTATAATACCATCATTGTCTTGTGATATGTCAATAGCAGAAAGACTGTTAGCTGTAAAACAATTAGTTTTACTTTCTGCTGTATAATTCCAACCAACAAAATCATATCCCGAAATGGTTGAAACCATATCATCAGGGAAAAAGTTTTTACTTGTTATCAAATCATTGATTGCATTCTCAGTTTTCTGGGAAAAACATTTTATTACCTTGTCATCTGTTTCCAATTTGTTGTCAAGAAAATTTACGGTATATAATTTATCCCATTGTGCATATAATTTTATTACATGGTTAGAATCTGCATTACTAATAGCATCATCTAAATTTTCAATAGTTTCACCTGAAGAAGTATAACTCCAGCCTTTAAATTCAAAACCTTCTTTTGAGACATAACTACTTTTATCAAGAAGACTGTAATTATTTACCTCTGATGCATTTAAGGGGCTAGTCTCATTTACTTTTAAATATTCTTTAGTTTCTGTATTATTAAAATCGTAAAATTCTATAGTATATTCAGGAATCCAATTTGCGGTCAGTGTAACGATAATTTCTTTTTTCTCATCATCACTATAGTTTAACGGATCCGAAAAATCCCACTTTCCGCTATAAATTACAACTTCTTCTTTTGTTACAGTATAATTCCACCCATCAAATTTATACCCAATAACATTATTTCCAAAGACTTCCGAATTAGGAGCAATTATAGCTTTATCTTTTTCAGACGGCCCAACAAGTTTTCTATCTTGATCAACATACCAAGTTCCATATATTGAGCTAACAAAATTTGAAGATATATCCTCTGTATTCCATGAACCTATACCATTTAAATCAAATACAGTTTTATATGCTACTCTTTTCCATTTAGCATAGATTTCGTGAACTTCGTTGTTATGATTTACATCAAACGCAAATTTGGTTAAACAAGCTGGTTCATTATACCATGGATTATTATCATTGCCAGTGTCAAGGACAAAATAATCATTAACAATCGCCGACATATCATCATCATCGGATTTAGGTTGTGGTAATTTATGATCCTTTCCATGAACTGACCTATAGAACAATGGATCTGGTACAGGAACAGCATCATTATTCCTAACAAACTGGGCATAATATCCTACTACCCATGATGCAGTAAGATTAAGATTACTAACTACTGGATCATTAAAATTCCAAGTTACTGTTTCACCATTTTTAGCTGTCTTCCAGCCTGTAAAATTAACAGTGTCCTTTTTATTATTTCCATTAACTTTTTTTGCCTCTGCTTCAGGAGAAGGCGAGGGCATTGTAATAGTATCTCCATTTTCAACGGATAAAGAATAAGTATATGTACTGTTAAATACATTGGGATAAGTTGTTATTTTAAACTTATTCTCATCCAAATTACCTTTTAGATCAAATGTTACTGTATATACCTCATTCCAATTCGCATAGATTTCTGTATCATTATGTATGGTATAATCATCGAAATCCCAAAGAATGTTACAGGCACTTTCTGAATACCAGCCTTTAAACTTGTATCCCTCTCTTGTTGGATCTGTATTAGGACAAGTTACCTTTGCCCCTTCTGATACTACAACCTGATAAAAAGGATCAGTAGCACCCTCATAATTATATGAAAATGTTACTGTAAAAGTATTTCTCTCACATATATTATAGAATTCAATATCTGAAAGAATAACATTTTCCAGATCCTCATCTGTAACTGCTGTATAAACTCCATCCACAAGTTTATACCATGTTGAACCAAGTTTATAACCTGATAAAGAGGATGGTAAGCTGGAATAATTCGGAATACTACCAATAGTCTGTGTCTCATTTAGAGTCTTTTTACCTAACAATTCACTATTTGTCACTTCTCCATTTTCAATGACTATGGCATAATAATTTACAGTATAATTTGCATAAGGATCAATCATACCCAAATCAAGTTTATATACCTTCTCTACTTTTGATACTACTTCATCATTATCACCATACATTCTATATACTGCATGGAGAACTGTATCTTTCTTATTATTTATATCGCCATTCCATCCGTCAGGGAGTTCCCAATACATCTGTACTACTATCTTATTTCCTGAAGTTACTCCGGTATCGAGGGTGAAATATCTTGAATAATATTGAGCATCCCCATGAATATTATCTGACGATGCATCTTTATCATAATATGGCCATATTTTACCAGATACACGATCTTCTTCAGAAATATATTGTGTATATAAATCTCCATTTTTAATGAAACCCTGCCAAAGATTTACTCTGATATAATCCCATAATTGATGACTATCCTGCGTGAAGAATGCTTCCATCTCAGAATCATCTTTATAAGTGCAAGATACGTTTAAAAGCTCTTTTTCTACTTCTTCTGCTACAGAGTATATATACTCTCTGTCAGGAAAGTCTGCTTCTTTTGAAACAGTTGCAGAGAACAATGAAGAGGCTACTAAAAGCAAAGAAAGGCACAGTACCAGTAATACTGTGCTCACTACGAGCGCAGTAATAATGGCTGAGCCTTTATTATTCATATTATATGATATTGAATTCCTTTTCATCATATAATCTCCCCCGATTAATAGCCCTGTACTCTTTCTTTCAATATCTCAGTGTCTTATGTGTCTCATAATCAGCTTGCTTCGTAATAACCTACCATGTTATCTTCTAGATTTTCTGTCGTTCTTTGGGTTAGATTTACTTGTCCGCTTCCGTATTTAAATTCATCACATCGGTCGCTATAGTAAACTGCCAGTATGGTGCCATCTTCATTGAACTCTATTGATATACAAGCATCTAATAAAGATTTGTCATAGATAAATTCTTCTATAAGATCAAATAACAGCTTGGTTGAAGAATTCAATGAATTTGGCGTAGAACTATAGGTTGCATAATCAGCTTTATTACATTTTGCACTGTATACCGTTTTGCTTCCGTATGAAGTTACTTTATTTGTAATATTTTCCGCTTTTGTACTAATTTGCAGTTCATCTAATGCATTATTTGCCTTTAGCTTTACAAGTTTGCTTCTGGCAGCCATATATACAACTTCTGCGTTTTCTGTCTGTTGCCTGTAAGTCGAGAATTCCTGCCATTGTATCAAGCCAAATACTGCAGTTGAAACCAGGATGGTAAAGATGACTATGGTGACACACAATTCCACCAGCGTGAATCCCTTATTCGATT
Source organism: Lachnospiraceae bacterium (assembly GCA_024696945.1). Lineage (GTDB taxonomy): Bacteria > Bacillota > Clostridia > Lachnospirales > Lachnospiraceae > RUG11977. The sequence goes on from JAILGF010000144.1 coordinate 13,637, forward strand.
GTGATAGCCTATTTCCCATAGCACCACCTGCTTCCAATTGCACCTTTTGCCCTAGTTGTTACCCTTTATCTATCATAGGGCATACTCCACCTATTGTCTCCTATATTTATATCGTCAATTTTACTACATTTGTTTACACAATTCAAGAAAAAATTTGTTAAAAACAAAAAACGCCCAAGATTTCATATGTCTCGAGCGTTGCATTCTCAAAAATGTTTAATTGTCTTTACCGTTCTTACGGTCTGTAGTTCTTCAGCTTGTTCTCAATCTCCAGCACTTCGCCGGCCTTGAGTGTATTAGTCTTCAAGTATTGCTCGAACATCGCAGGGAAAGAACCGCCAAAAAGCTTATCCAGAAGAGCCTTTATCTCGGTCTCCTGAATCTTCTGTTTGGTGACTATTGCCTTGCACATAAAGCCGGGCTCCTGGCGCTCTATTGCACCTTTGTCTATAAGACGCTTTATGACCGTATAGGTCGTATTCTTCTCCCAGCCTACATATTCCTTTATGATCTTTGCTATATCTTTAGCGGCAAGAAGCTTGTTTGACCATAAAAGCTCCATAACATTCATCTCACCCTCATGAAGTCTGATATCACTCATACCTTTTCCTTAACTAACCCTTTTCAGAATACCCTCTTTTCTATTCTCCGTTCCGGATTTAAACGGAAAAGAGCAAGGTCTATTCTACAATCATAGTTGGATTTTGTCAAGTGAAATTTTGAAATTTGCCCGATTTCAATGGGATTATTTCAATAGTTTGTCTATGGTATAAGCAGCATAAAACGGTACCGATATGTAATCATACTCCGCCTTTATGTTTTCTTCCGCAAATCTTAAGTAATAAGATGCTCCTAACTCCTTTAAAAAGGCCTTTACGCTCCTTATATTGCTCTTATCTTGTTTTAATTCTATGGGAACAAGTCCTGAGGCTCCCTCAATGATCATACTGACAGACGCTCCTTTTCCGGACTCCCAATATTTTACGTCCAGGCCTGAACTCCTTATTTCCTGTAGAATTAGGGTTTCTAAAGACCCTTTCCCGATTTCTCCTCTATATAAGCCTATATCAGAAAGGTAAGCTCTATAATCATCTTTCGAAAGCGAACTAACTTTAAAAACAATCCCGGTAGAACATAGATGTTCCATAGCAGGTTCATACTGCCTTTTGGTAGCACCATCCCTTATAGACGAATACATGAACTTATGATTATCCTTTTTAAGGATATTCTCAACCGCCTCCAATATCGCTTCTATTTTGTACGGAGCGATTTCACTTTCTGCAGGCAGCTGTGACGACTCCTTAAGTAAGGGATATACTACGGAAGCAGCAGTCTTTTCCTGCTTCTGCCTGATATTCTCCGTACTTCCGAACTTTATGAACTCATCTACCACCTCCGGCATCCCGCCGGTAAAGCAAAATATTTCAAAAAGATCCGACAGTTCTTCATGAATCATATCAGGGATCCTTCTTTTGCTCATTATATGGCCGGATATTACCTCATCGTACCATTCCTTGTCTAAAGCTATAAGAAACTCCCCAAAGTTCATAGGAAAAAGCTTAATCTCGCATATCGGCAGGTCCACTTTTACAACTTTTTTAAGAAAAGAAACTCTGTTCCGGTCACATTCGATAATAAACAGCTTAAGTTCCTGCATGTATTTCTTAAACAGCCCCGACTTAAGAAAACTCTCTGATGGTTCATCCAAAATAATAGGGATATTTACCAGATATTCCTGAGATATCTTAAAATACTCCGAAAAGAAGTCAATAAGAGATAATTTATCACCTCTCCCGGTATATTCTGAAAAAAATGACCTGAACGCAAAGTCAAATCTTGCATCTATATACAAGAATTCTTCGTATGTCTTTTTTATATAGTTAAGAACAAGGGTGGTTTTGCCTACCGAAGGCATACCGCATATGACAAAGGTTCTTACTCCTTCGCTATCAGCAATCTCGATTGTCCGGTAAGCTTTTCTGTCCATTTTTCACCCAAAAATCTATATTATCCAAGCAGTGCCTTAAAATAATCCGGTAGTGGAGCTTCAAATTCCATATATTTTCCGGTTGTGGGATGTATGAATCCTAGTACTCCGGCATGAAGGCATTGTCCGTGCAGCTCTGTGCCAAGCACCTTCTGTCCGTCCTTGAACGGTCCGTATACAAAATCACCGAGGAGCGGGTGTCCTATATATGCCATATGAACCCTTATCTGGTGAGTTCGTCCTGTTTCAAGAACACATTCTATATGTGAACACTTTAGAGTCTCAAGTCCTTTAAGCACACGATAATGCGTAACCGCAGGTTTTCCGTTTCTGACATTTGCTGCCATCTTCTTCCTGTCTGTGATGCTTCTTCCTATATCAGCTTCAATCTTTCCCTCAGATTCCTTAAACGAACCCATGCATATGGCTTGATAGCGTCTTGTCATTGAGTGTTCCTTAAGCTGTTCTGCCAATGCCCTATGGGCAGTATCATTCTTGGCAACCACGATAAGCCCTGTGGTATCCTTATCTATTCTATGGACTATTCCCGGACGTAGAACTCCGTTTATGCCCGACAGATTGTCACGGCAATGGAACATCAGTGCATTAACCACTGTTCCGGAATAATTCCCGGCTGCCGGATGAACTACCATGCCCTTCGGTTTGTTGATCACTATGACATCATCGTCCTCGTAAGCTATATCAAGTGGGATATTTTCAGGTTCAATGTCCGGCACCATGGCTTCAGGCAGGTTCATTACGATTTCATCCCCTGTCTTTGGGATAAACGAAGCCTTTACCGCCTTTCCGTTAACCAGTATCGAACCATTATCGATCAGTTTTTTAATAAAGCTTCTGGACATCCCCTCACCTTCAGATGATTTCTCCCCTGAAAACGGTGTAATGGCCAATAATTTGTCTATTCTTATGTCCTCAAAGCTTTCATCGGTGATGATCTTTATTTCTTTCATTCTTCACTACCTGAGTCTACTTTATCGGATGGCTCTTCATTATCCTTCTTAGTTTTACGCAAACTCAAAAAATACAGATCGTCATCCTTATAGTAGAATATCAACAGAATTACAAATATAAGCATTGCTACGGTAATATAACAGTCTGCAACGTTGAAAACAGGAAAATCGATCAGTTCAAAGTAAAGGAAATCCGTAACATAGCCAAAGCCTAACCTGTCAATAAGATTACCGATCGCGCCTGCCACTATCGAAATACATAATATTCTTATTATGTTAAACTTTTTCTCTTCCGGTATTCTAAAGAAAAAGATCGTTAGTACGATTATCAATGCAATGCTGACTATTGAAAGAATATCCACTCTTCCCTGAAGCATTCCCCATGCTGCACCTTTATTGGATACAAGAGAAAGGCTGAATACTCCTTTAATTATACTCTTGCTGCTTTCCGCAAGGTCTCTCCGTGCCAGGTATTTAGTTATCTGATCTAAAAAGACCAGCACAGCCATCAATATCGGTGAAATAATATACCATGTTTTTTTATTCATTTGCAAAAACCTGTAATAATTCTAAGCCTTTCCGTGAGTTGTTATACATATCCAATTAATTACATTTAAAGATCCCTCACTTCGTTCGGGATGACAACATAGCGTCATACATCTACCTAAAAAAGCCCGCACCGACCGGTACGGGCTTTAGCCGTCAATTATCGGAAAGATCGGACAGATGCAGATCACTGTCCTGATTATCCTCATTTTCCTCAAAGTCAGAGAAATCAAACTCAACCTCTTCGGCATCTTCCATGAATCTGCCTTTTATGGGGTTATCGGGATCTTCATCGGCCTTAAGTTCATGAACATCCTTATCCTCATCTTCAGGATTGGTGTTTTCTTCCTTTTCCTCATTATCTTCTGTAATAAAAGCATCAAGTCTTGACACATTGATCGAAAATGCGTCGGTTTCAAGCAAGTCGATCTGAGCCTTGGCAAGATTTTTAAACTGAGCTTTATACTTCTCGTACTGCTGTAACAGGGCTATCGTCCTGTTGTGAAGAGTCTCAAGCTCGTTCCTGGCATCGGCCAGGAGAATGTTAGCCTTTGCCTTTGCTTCCTTCTCAATACGTTTAGCGTCCTTATTTGCGGCTTCTTTAGTTGTTTCGGCTGTTTTTTCGGCAAGGACAAGTGCCTTCTGGATAGTTTTCTCTATTGATTTATAGTATTGTATACCTTCATTCAGGACAGCAACCTTATCCTTGAGTTCCATATTCTCACGGTAAAGTGTCTCATAGTCCTTAGTTACTGCACGGAAAAAAGCCTCTACGTCCTTCTTGTCATATCCAAGTCCGCCGGATTTAAATGTTTTTCCCTGCATTTCAACCGGTGTAAGCATTTATTATCTCCCAATTATTTAGTTTTTTAACACCTCATATGTCAGAATCACTGACAAAAACTGCTATCCCGAATTCATTTCAGTTCAGAATCGGAACATCAAAACCGGTCTGCTCTGCTATTTCGGCATAATCACCTGAAATATCTACATTATTCGGAGCACAGATGTAAATATAGCTCGAAATGTTAAAGAGCTTTCCGTCTATTGCATAAATTGTTCCCGAAAGGAAGTCGATGATCCTCTGTGCCATTGCAAGGTCAAGATCCTCTAAATTTACAACCGCAATCCTTGAAGAAAGAACAACATCACAGATATCCTGAGAATCATTGAAGTTTATAGGCTTCATGATGCATACTTCGTTGCCCATTCTTGTGGTGCTTATCGGAATAAACTTGCTTCCGTAAGGGCGATCGATCTTTAAACTCTTAGTATTGGTATCTCTGTCGATATAAGCGGATGCATTATTCTTCGAAGAGTTCTTTGACGAATATCCCGATCCATAGGAACCGCTGCTCCTGCCGGGAACATCATAATTGCCTTTTGAAGAAACACTGTTGGCTTTGAACTGTTCTTTTTTAGCCTGTTCAGCCTTTCTGGTCTCTTCGGCCTCATACTCGTCAAAAGCCTCATCGTCATCTTCATCGAAATTGAAAGCGCTCTTAATCTTGTCCATTAATCCCATAATATGATACTCCTCCTTATAGTTATTCAACGGCACAGTCTAAACAGACCTGCCAACCTTAATTACTCTTTTTTACCGAAAACATTTATTTTTTCTCAGGATAAAATCTCTTACCGAATATTCCGGTGCCTACCCTGATAAAAGTTGCACCCTCTTCTATGGCTACGGCATAGTCGCCCGTCATTCCCATAGACAATTCGCATACACTATTATTATCTTTATTTTTATCCGTTATGTCAACACTTAATTTCTTCATTTTCGAAAAATATTTTCGATTGTCCTCCGGATCGTCAGTGTACGGAGCTACGCACATGAGACCCTTCACCCGTATATTCTTATAGCCGGTCAGTTTTTCAACAAAATCCAAGGCATTATCAAAGCTCAATCCGAACTTGCTCTCCTCATCACCGATGTTGAGTTCTACCAAAATATCGGTAATAACGCCCTTTTTAGCAGATTCATCATCAATAACCTTGGCCAGTTTCTCAGAATCAACCGAATGTATCATGGCTACACGGCCAATAACATACTTAACCTTGTTAGTCTGAAGATGACCTATCAGATGCCATTCAATATCCTTAATGCCCTTTGCTTCAAAATAGTCAATCTTCTCAACTAATTCCTGAACCCTGTTCTCACCGAAGGTTCTGACTCCGCAATTGTATGCTTCCTCAAGAACTTCAACAGGATTTGTTTTTGAAACGGCAATAAGCTTGACATCTTCCCTGTTCCTGCCGGACTTCTTAACCGCCCCGTCAATTTTATCTTCTACTTCTTTTAGATTATCTCTTATTTCCTGTTCTGTAAGCATATATCTACCTCGCGCTTAGCACGCTGGTTTTGCGTGCTGCGAAAATGTCAAGAATGATTAATAAATAATCTGCTTATCTTTAGCCTTGGTTGCGTCAAGTGCTATATGATCGTAAAGATTCAAGCCTTCTTTAGTGTTCTTCTTTACTATAGCATACTCCGCATTCTGTCTGATACGTTCAACCTTTACAAACTGGAAGTAACCCTTGTTAACAATATAAACACCCTCAATGGTATTCTTAAGTGCTCCGATCTTAAAACGTTCTCCGGTCTCGGGATTATGCAGAACGTCTCCCTCGCTCAAAAGCTCGGTATCAACATAAGCATAATACTCATCCGAATAATATTTGGGAGCATATATCGGGATATACAAAGGATTTCCTGTTTCCGCACTGTAACCCTCTTTCATGAATACCTGACCGGTATACTGAGGATCCTCAACAAGCATGTTCAAAGGTACAAGGTAGAATTCTTTTTTTGCAATGGCTGAAAGCGGAACCTTAAGTCCGCCCTCAACACTTGATACAAACTCTACAGAAAGAACCCTCTCGTCAATGTACATGGGCATGTATTTGTCCAAGGAAAGAAGTGCATAATAGCTGCTTCCTCGCTGTATTGTCTTCAGACCGCATTCAACGGGAAGATAATAATCGTTAATATAAACCGACAGCTTGTCAAGCTCCAGGAGACTGATATACACATTTTCCGGAACCTTGACAGCTATCTGCCAGTTTTCATCGGTAACTATACGGCAGATGGACTCTCCTGCCGAAACCAATCCCTTTGAGCGGAGGTTTGTCTGCCCTATGTCATAGCCCTTATTAAACATGTCATCAGTAACATGATCAAAGTCAAGCCCGCAAAGCTTGTCATTTCTATAGGAAATAACTCCGGCGGTATCCGCCCTCTTAACATGGAAGGCCGATGTAGAACCTACGCTTGCTATGGACTTCATGCTCTCAATGCTGGAGTCGTTCACAAGTTCATAAACCGTATCGCTCAGTTCCTGCTTGAATTCGGCAACCTCATCGAACCTGAAGCCTGAATAATCATCAAGGTAACCGTATATAACGTTCTTTATCTGTTTGATATCGTTGTCTTGAAGATGATCGATACCGGTGTTATCAAGTATCTCGGTATAAAGCTTACTGCCCTCATCTATACTATAGATAACACCGTTCTTAGCAGAACGTTTGCCGTTCTGGATATAGTAATTGATATATCCCGCATAATCCGAGGATATAATGTTTTCTTTTCTGAGCGCAATACCGTCAAACCTTGTCTCTGTACTGATGTTGTCGCCCTGGACCTCATAAATGGCAAGCTTATCCTTTCCGGCATAAAAAAGAATATTTATTATAAGGTAAATAAAAATGACAGCAAAAATAACAGCCCCGAAAAATTCCGGACCAAGATGGTTAAGAAGCGTTCTTTTCGGGACCTTTGTTATTCTCCCGTTCTTCTGCTTCTTACTGCTCCTATTCTCACTTTGTCTGTTTCTGTTGCTCATACCTTTAATAAACGGCCTTTGCGCTGAGGCCTCTCATATGGGGACCTTCTCCCATAAAAACAGGGAACTGCTCTGTAACAGTTCCCGTAAACTACTTACAAGGCTACAATAACCTTTTGTGCTACAGATTCAGAAAGCTGACTCTTGTCCTTCGACATACTGATCACGAAGTCAACATTAAACTTTGCTGAAATCATATCTATCTTATCAATAATCGGTGTTACGTCGATATCGGTGTTTTCGATGCAAGCAAGACTTAAGAAGCTGTCAAGATATACAGTCTCCAAGTCGTGATCCTGTGAAATCATTCCGCACAGGAAACCAATAAATTCACTGTAATTTGTTACACAGTATTCGTTCACGTTGATGAGACGAACTTTTCTGTCGAGCTCGTACATATGCTTAGAATTCTTGTCAAGATAAACCAAAGTACCCGAGCTCTCCTTCACCTTTGTGTTTACCTTGTCTAAAAGAATCTTGGTTTTGCCTTTGCCCTTACCTCCGGCTATGATCTGAACCATATATATCGCCCCTTTCTTTTTTTGAGTCCCCGGACTCCTTTTTACAGCACATTTTGATTTTATCCACACATCTTATGTGCCACTATAAATAGTATATAACATTTTAAGAAAATAGGCAAGTAAATTCTGATTATTTACACAAGTTTAACAATTGGTTCATATCGGCATAAAGGTCATCATACGACGTGCTCTTAAAAACGCATGTAATGTACTGTTTTCCGTTATTTTCGTTCTCGCTTAGTATGATAAGGCAGTAACCGGCTGCAACCGTAACGCCTGTTTTACCGGAAAGCACCGTAATTCCTTCCGGAGCCTTCTTTTTACCTGCAAAATACAGGTTTGTGGCAGTCATTTCAAGTGTTTTTGGCCTTCCGTAAAGGTCCTTGAACTCACAAACATAGGATTTTGTGGAGATGATGTCGGTCAACTGCCTGTTTTTAAGGCATTCATTGAATATCAGATAGATATCAAAAGGCGTTGTATAATGTCCAAGCTCATGAAGACCGTTGGGATTCGTCATATGGGTGTCCTTGGCTCCGAGAGCGGCCGCTTCCTGGTTCATTTTCTCAACAAAAGTCTTTACGTCTCCGCATACGCACTCAGCAATGGCTATTGAGGCATCATTTCCGGAATAGATCATCAGACAATACAGAAGCTGTTCAAGTGTAAGTTTATCTCCTGTTTTAAAACCACATAACTGGGCTCCTGGAGTAGTAACACCGCAGTTGTCTTCCTTTACGGTATATTCTGCGCTGAGGTCACCGTATTTAAATGCCGTAAGAGCAGTCAACAGCTTTGTAGTACTGGCCGGATAAACCTTGCTGTATATGTTTTTGGAATAGATAACGCTCCTGTCGGTAACGCAGAAAGCTCCGGCAGCCTCCGCCTTCATGTCAAGTTCTTGTTCAATACTGACATCATCCACTTCGAAGCAGATATCTTCATAAAGGAATTCTCCAGCCTTGTCTCTTGCCTGTTCCTTAAGGGCGGCATCCTCTATTTCTGTGTTTATCTCGATATTCTCAGGCTCGGGAATGAAGAACGAAGATGTAATTTTCCGGCGCGTAACGGTACTGCAGCCCGGTAAAATCATGCTGACGGCTAAAATGCAAGCCAATATCCTCCTTCTCATGTTATTCCCTCCTGTTGTTATTTTCATATAATCGACTAATAAATTACTCTCGATACAACTCTCTCCAGTCAAGGTCTCCACGATCCAGAGCCTTGATGAGCAGCTCGGCTGTAGCGACATTGGTGGCGTAAGGGATATTGTGGATATCACAAAGCTTCATTAAATTGAACAGGTTTGGCTCATGTGACTTCGGATTTTCCGGATCCTGAAGGAAAATCAGCAAATCAAGCTCATTATGCTCGATAAGTGCTCCCATCTGCTGTACTCCGCCCAGATGTCCTGCAAGGAATTTGTGGACCTGAAGAGATGTAGCCTCTTCAATAAGCCTTCCGGTAGACGCGGTAGCATAAAGCTTATGCTTGATCAATATCCCCTTATAAGCTATGCAGAAATTCTGCATTAAGATTTTTTTGGCATCATGTGCCACAAACCCAATATTCATACCTTCCTCCAAATTTCCCCAAAATTACTTTATATCTATATACCCCAGTTCCGATTCTTCTCTGACCTTAGCCTTTCCCCGAGGCTGAAGGCTGATGTTCAACAATATTCCGATCATTACCAGATTTACCAACAGCGAGCTTAACCCCGAGCTCATGAAAGGTAGTGCTATACCTGTATTCGGAAGTATTGACGTTACAACTCCTATATTGATGAATATCTGGAAAAGGAGCATTGAAGCAAAACCGACTGCTATCATTCTTCCCAGATAATCCTTGGCTTTTCTGGCAATCCTTATTATAAAAAGGATCATAAGCGCATATCCTATGATAACAAGCAAAGCTCCGATAAATCCAAATTCTTCCGCAACGGAAGTAAAAATAAAGTCGCTCTCCCTTACGGGTACGCTTCTTGAAGCGAGGCTTGTCTCAACTCCCTCCATAACCTTGCCGGTAAGACCGCCCTGCTTTATGGCATTTGCAGCATTCTGCTGCTGATAAGCAAGCTCCGGATAATCTTCCGGATGAAGCATTGTAAGAACTCTGTTCTGCTGGAATTCCGTAAACAGTACCTGGAAATCCTGCTGTATATACCAGAAAAGGAAGATAACCGTAGGAACAAATATCACAAGAGCCGTAACAATGTACTTATATGCGACTCCCGAAATAAGTACCATAATGGCAAAAACAACAAACAGCAATACAGATGTTGAAAGGTCGGGCTGCGTAAATATCATTCCTATCGGAATTGCCGTAATAACTGCAGCAACAGCCAAAACCCATAGCTTCTTAATATGCTTATGTACCTTGAACAAAAACCATGCAAGCGTTATGACCAGTGCGATCTTTACAATCTCCGACGGCTGGAATTCAAAGCCCGGGTTATTAATACCCAGTGAAGGATCACCGCCGATCTTTATCCATCTTTTGGCCGTATAGTGCTTCCAGCCGTAAATAGGCGGTGTATCCACAAATGCACATATAAGCAACAAGCCGATTCCGAACAGGTATATAAGCGGCGACAGCTTTGCTATTATATGGTAATCAACAAGTGAAATAAACAGTATCAAAACTATTCCGATACCAAAGGCAAGGATCTGTTTTGAATACAGGTTCTGCTTTATCGCCTGTTTCTCGAAGATATCGAGTACATAGATGAGATATACACCTACGAAGCCCAATACATAAACCAGAATAAGAAGCGGAAAGCAGAAGCTTTTTATGTCATATTCCTTTAAGGGGAATATTTTTTTCAGTAACTTCATACTATCTTACTTTTGAGAAGTATCCTTCTTCTCTTCTACACTCTTTTCCTTGGGAGGTTCCTTTTTAAAAGTAAAAGTCTTGTCAAGAGCCGAGCCAAGCTCAGGATTTTCGTCAACCGTCTTTTCTTCCTTTATAACAGGTTTGCTTTCAGGCTTTTTTGCCTCGCCTTCATCCTTTTTAGTCTCATCCTTCTTTTCTTCACTCTTTTGAGTCTCGGATGTACTTTTGGCGGTATCTGTCTTGGCCTCTGCCTTGGCGGGTGCAGCCGGTGTGTTGCGTTTTACGCCCTTAATGGGAATGTTTGCACACAGTGCGGGTGTCATTGCTCCGCTCTCTGAAGGAGCCTTTGTAATATTAAAATCAAGGTCGGCGGTCTCAATATCGACATACTTTGAAAGTACGGAGATTATATCGTTCTTGATCCTCTCCAGTGTTTCCTGAGGAAGCCCTGTCCTGTCTGATTGAAGGACGAACTTTATCCTGTCAACGGCATGGGTAGCTGAATCTGATTTCTTTTTGAAAAAATAATCCCAAAATGCCATATCGCCCCTCCTACTTCTTCTTTCCGAACAATCTCTTGAAGAACCCTTTCTTAGCTGCAAGATCAAGGAAGGGAACTTCTTCTCCGGTAACACGCCTGCAGATATTCATATATGCCTGTCCGGCCTTTGATTCGTTTCCTACAAGCGGTTCGCCGTTATTGGTTGCAACAATGATACCCTCATCATCGGGGACGATACCGATTAGATTAACAGCAAGTATCTCGACAACATCATCAGAAGACATCATATCTCCTGTTTTAACCATGTCCATTCGGATTCTGTTAACGATCAGATCGGTTTTCTTCATCTCGTGAGCCTCAAGGAGTCCTATGATCCTGTCAGCGTCACGAACGGCAGAAACCTCGGGAGTTGTAACAACAAGTGCACGGTCTGCACCGGCTACGGCGTTCTCAAAGCCCTGTTCGATACCTGCGGGGCAATCGATTATAATATAATCAAACTCACCCTTAAGCTGATCACAGAGCTGCTTCATTTCTTCGGGCTTAACAGCTGACTTATCTCTGGTCTGAGCCGAAGGAAGAAGGTAAAGGTTCGGATATCTCTTATCCTTTATAAGTGCCTGCTTAATCTTGCAATTTCCTTCTATAACATCAACCAGGTTATATACTATCCTATTCTCCAGTCCCATGACAACGTCAAGGTTACGGAGTCCTATATCGGTATCTATAAGTACTACCTTCTTGTCAAGTTTGGCGAGTCCCGTTCCGACATTGGCCGTGGTGGTTGTCTTGCCTACGCCTCCCTTACCGGAAGTTACTACTATTACCTCACCCATTTCAATAATCCTCCAAATTACTCTTTTTCAACACTTACTATTTTACTATATTTAAAATATTTGTCAAATCTAAATTACAAGTGAGTTTATAATATCCTTTGAAAGCGGTGAAATACATATCTGACCGTTTTCAAGATATGCTATCCTCATTTCCTTGGCTCCACTCCTGTCCGGGTTGTCGGGTGAACGGGCAATTATATCGGCGATCCTAATCTGAACAGGCATCATATCCGAGCAGACGATGAAGCAGTTCGCATTTCCGCCCACACCGGCCCATGCAGTTCCTCTCAAAGAGCCGAGAACAATAATGTTTCCTTTTGAAATAAGGCTTGCCCCTGGATTTACGTCACCAAGTACAACTATCCCGTTATCGCTCTCGATAGACTGGCCGGAACGCAGGTTGCCCTTATATATCTTAGAGTTGACTGCCTGCGCCTCTTGTGCTTTCTTAAGCAGAGCCGCAGCAAACTTTTCGTCAGCCTCATCGGAATTGTCGAGCAGACAGACTATCTCGAGAGAAGTATTGTCCGTGATGATCTTTATCATTTCATCCTTCTGCTCTTCCGAAAGCTTCTTTCCCTCAAAAGCCAGAGCTGTCTTGGCGTTTCCCAGGAATTTTGCACTTTCTGCAAATTTCTTGGCTACCTTTTCCTTTAGGACATCATATTCTTCGTTTTCGTCAAGAACCAAGGTGATTCCGTTCTTGGTTCCCTTTATCATTACCGATGCTGCCATGTTTTTTCCTTCCCATCCATCTTCTTTAGTCAGATACATTGATATCTGTAACCGTCGTAGTCTTCAGATCTCCTGATAGCAATGCTTCTTTGTTCTCATCATTAAAGTAAAGCCCATATACCTCTCGTGCCAGCTTTGCGGCATTTGCCGAAGCATATCCGTTGGGCAGGACAACCGTAACGCTTATCTCCGGATTCTCATACGGAGCAAACGAGATAAAAAGACCGTGGCTGGGGTGAGTAAGGCTTACCTGAGCGGTACCGGTTTTTCCTGCAACCGTAAATCCGAGATCCCCATATATGGTATTCAACGAGTTTGCCGAAGTATTGACCACGTTGTACATACCCTGCTGAACAGCGGTCCACTCCGAATTCGAGAACATATCTATCTTATTATACACAGTTGCCTGATTATCTACAACCATATTTTTTTCTTTGTTCAGAACCCTATCCACAAGCGTAAGGTTAAAAACCGTACCCTTGTTGGCTACCGCCGTAACATAACGTGATATCTGGATCGGAGCAAAGCTGTGATAATATCCGATTGAGGTACGTACCGCGTCTGTTGAGGATATAGTCGGCATTGACTCCGGGATCTCAGCTCCCGATTTTTCTGCCAGACCGAACATCCTTGCATATTCCTGTATCTTAGAAATACCCTGGCTGTCGCTGTACTCTCCTCTTGAATCTAAGGACATCTCGTAACCGACCTTATAGAAAAAGTAGTTACAGGAATGCTGAATAGCCTGAGTCAGATTTATCTTTCCATGGTTATCCGGATATTTCCAGCACTTAGGCGAAGGATCTACCTCTTCAAATATACCCTTGTCCTCGATCAGAGTCGAGGTTGTAATAATATGTTCTCCAAGCCCCGCCAGAGCCATAAGCGGCTTAAATGTAGAACCTGTAGCCGTCATCTGCTGAGTAGGGCGGTTAAGCAGAGGCGTTGCCTTATTATTCAGCAGCGACTGATAATATTCCCAATCTATCTTGTTTGTCAGTTTATTTGCGTCATATGTGGGATACGTGACCATCGCTCTTATTTTGCCCGTCTTAACATCCGTTATGACTATCGAACCGCTGCAGGGCTCCAAAGCCAGCATTCCGGGCGTTATTTCAAGATTCTTGAGCTTTTCGATGACAAAGGTATATGGTGAAATATTACCATTGGTCAATCTGTAATAATCATTCCTGTCATATTCCAAAAAGCCCTGGTCATAAAGCAGGAGGCAGCAATCCCTCCCTGATATCTTATGAAGGAATATCAGCTGTCTGTATACAAGCTTCTCAAACTCAGTGTTATCCGTTATCCCTTCAAATACATACTCAAGGATCCTGTTATATACCTCTTCATTGGTATTGTAATCGGACTTGATCCCCAAAAGGTCAAGATCAACCCAGCCGTTGTTAATACCGTGCTTTAAAAGCTCAGACAACGGAAGCTCGCCTTCGACATATTTTTTATATACGGGATCTGATGTATCAACATTATCCTTAAGAACGACTTCCTTTTTCTTTAGATACTGATATATGTAATCGATATATCCGGCCATCTCGTCAGAAAGCGTATTATTGGGCTCTCCGTTCTCAAATGCCATTACCGATTCGAGTCTTTCCCTAATAAGCGCCATTCTGCCAAGGAACACATTATATACCTGCTGTTCAAGCGGTGTTGCGTCTTCAGCCGACAGATGTGCGATATCCACCATAGAATTGTCGAAAAACGCATTATATACTTCATAGATTGGTATGGTTATCTTATTCGCAACAGTACCTTTTCCACCGTAATCATCAGAATTGACTATCTTCGATATGAGTATGGCGGCTATATTATTTTCCAAAATATGATAGCAGGCTATCTGAGTCTCTCGGTCTATGGTAAGATAAACATCATTTCCGGCTATAGGTTCTTTCTTAACCTCCTGATCTAAAAGCTTTCCTGTCGAGCTTAATGTCAGCTGAAGTTCACCCTTAGTTCCGCGGAGTACCGAGTCATATTCCTTCTCTATACCGGTCTTTCCAATAACATCCGAAGTGGAATAAATGGGATTATCGTAACCGGAATTCATTGCCTCGGCCTCATCGTCGTTCATAGCTCCGACATAGCCTAAAATATTTGCAAAATATATACTGTCATTATATACACGCTGGGTCTGCTGTTTTATCTCGACTCCGGGAAGATCGGCCGCATTCTCCATAATGGCAGCTATAGTCTTTTCGTCAACATTGCTGACCACGGTAAATTGTGAATACTGTGGATAGAGATTGAACAGCGTGTATCTGAACATCATAACCTTCAAGGCCAGGTCCATGGGATAATCATCCGATATTCCGTACATGGATATGGTTTTTGTTCCGTTTTTCAAGAAATCAAAAACCTCTTCAGCCGTAGCATTTTTCTGTTCCTCGGTCAGATCAGATACCCTCTGTAATCCGTAAGCATTCTTTTTAAATCTCAGTTCGGCGTTTCCGGTAACGTTAAACACAAGATTTCCGTATTCATCCTGCTCTATGGGGAAAGTCATTTCGGGTTCATAACCATTTTCTGCCAGGATATTTATGAGACGGACTATCATCTCATTTCTCTGCTCGTTCTTTGTAAGAATTCCGGAATTGGTCATTACTACCGAATAGCTCTGGGTATTGTATGCCAGGAGATTTCCGTTTCTGTCGTATATCTGCCCCCGGACGCTTTCCACATAGCGGGACTGAACCTGCTTCTGCTGATTGCTCATAGGGATGTAGTCATCATCACTGGTCTCTATTATCATAAGGTCATAAACCCTTATTATCAGCACAGAAAACAGGATAATAGTAAGAATGTTCAGGAAAACAAGACGGATCTTCAAGGTTTCCCTGATCTTCCCCGGTATCTGTTTAATTTTACTCTTTAATAACTTAAAAATTCTCATTATCTGATTTTCTTTCTTTCTGTCAGATCAAAATCATTAAAATCATATGTGGTCCCGCCCCTTCTCTTTGCTTTAGCTGCATCGATCTTCTCGAACAGGTTAAAATTGAGGTTCAGAAGCCTGTACAAAATGACTGAGACCATGGTGGTATATATTACCTTCGGGAAAAGGAAGCGTATAAGATAGTATCCTATATCTATATCGCCTCTCAACACATAAAAACAAACAAAATAAAACAGATTGAATAGGAATTCCGTCCCCCCTATAAGAAAAACGGGAAGGGTATAATCCTCTGAATCATATATTTTATGGGCAAATCCGCATATATATCCAAGTGTGGAGTAGGCAAGCGCAAACAGTCCCATCAGAGGCCCGAAGGTACAGTCCAAAAGGAATCCGCATGCAAAGCCTGTCAGAGCACCGGTCTTTTTCCCCGTAATGTAGGCAAGTGATGCGGTAAGTATCATAAGAATATCCGGAACCACATCGGCGAGCCTCAAGTTAGTAAAAACCGTCACCTGGAGTATATATGATATTATAATCTCAAAAATAATAATGATAGTTTTGAATATCATTCTTCATCCAATCCTTCCAGGCTTTCCCTGACTGCCTTAATGATCAGAACAGCTTCAAGATGTTCAAAGTCAACGACTGGAGTCAGATAGGCCCTCTTGTTTAACTCCGACGGATCAATACTAACATTCGTAACATACCCGATAAGTATTCCGGGAAGGTACTTGTCGCTGATATAAGAGGTAACAACTTCATAATTATCATAGACTTCGGCATTTAAGTTGATCATCTCAACATCTATATAACCGTCATCCATTCTTTTTTTATTTCCCTTAACAACACATGTATCCGATGTAATCTGGAATCTGCCCGATACTGCACTGTCATCGTTAATGATAGTCCTTATCTTAGACCAGTTTTTACCGGTTTCGGTAACGATTCCAACCAGCCCGCCTCCGGCAAGAACGTTCATATCGGGAGTTATCCCGTCATCTGCACCTTTATCCACAGTGAACACCGTGCACGCTCCGTTCGGATCCCGTCCGATTATTCTTGCAGCAACCTTCTGTGCGTTCTGATAAATTGTGTCATAACCGTACAACTCACGGAAGAAATTAACTTCTGATTTCTGCTGGCCAAGTTCAAGTATCTCTGTTTTAAGATTATTAACCTCTTCTGTCAGCTTATTATTCTCTTCGATCAGCTCCTTTTTATCCGAGAATAGCTTGAGCTTCTCGGATATTCCGCTGCCAATGGCCGTTATCCCTTTCTCCATCGGTGTAAAGAAATCTCCCACTGCCGTTCTTACCGGAGAAAGTACATCGGGGAACAGATACGATACAACGATCAGTCCCACACATATCATAAGCAAGGCGGAATAAATGAGCTTGGAAGTAATATTTATCTTTTTACGATCTCGTCCCATTACTCTGAATCCTTAATCTATTATCTCATTATCGGTATATCTTTCTGCCAAGATATCCAGTTCTTTATCATCCATGATTTTTCCCAAGCCTACGGCTGCCGACTCATTCCCGTTTGACTTAACATATACGGGAAGTCCGGTAGAATCCGCTATCAGTCTGTTTATTTTTTTAATGCCTGAGAGTCCGCCTGTAAGATGAACTCCGTAAGTCATGATATCCACCGAAATCTCAGGAGGGATATGCTCCAGGATGTTTCTTACCGCATCAACTATAAGTTCAAAAATATCCTTAAGAGACAGATACACAAACATCGAATCCAAGGCTATCCTTCCGGGCAGGCCCCAGACAACGTTTCTTCCCATAACCTGCTTAGTCTCTATCTCTTCCTCTTCGGGCTTAACGGCAGTACCCAGCATGATCTTAACCTGCTCCGCCGTTTTAGGTCCAATCATGAAATTATAGTATTTCCTAACAGCAGCCGTAATGCTGTCATCCATTCTCTTCCCACCGAAATCGAGTGTTTTGCCCGTCACTATCCCGCCGTAAGAAATTACTGATATTTCAATGGTATCGGCACCCATATCGACGATCATAGTGCCCGTAACCTCTTTTATATCCACTCCGCAGCCAAGAGCATCCGCGATCGGCTTGTCAACAACCCTAATTCTCTTTGGTTTTGCTATCGTCTCCGAAATCAGATCGACATATGCCCTTCTTTCAACTTCAGTGATATTCGTCGGAACTGCTATCATGAAATCCTGTCCGGTCATTTTTCCATGTTCACTTTCAAGATTTTCAAATATCAGGTTCAGCATGGTGACCATATTTTTAATGTCGGCAGGCACACCGGACCTAAAAGGATATGTCACCTCGATATTCGCCGGTGTCTTACCCTCCATCTTCCAGGCATCATCCCCTATGGCTATAACCTTCTTCTTATCGAATATGGCTATTGCGTTCTTCTGGTTATAGATGAGCCCATCGCCCTTTTGATATATTCTTAGGGAACTCGTTCCCATATCTATACCATAAATACGCGCCATACGGCACCTCCGTCTTTCTTATAAATATCCCAGCGACTTCATGCTGATATATCTGTTGTCACCTATGATCAAATGGTCCCTAAGCTTGATTCCTACACATTCCGCCGCTTCTTTTATCCTGTTTGTGGCAGATATATCGGCACTCGACGGCGTCGGATCGCCGGAAGGATGATTGTGAAGCAGGACAAAGCTTACGGCATCGGCCTTTAGGGCTTCCCTCAGGATTTCCCTGGGTTCCATCGGCGCCATCCCTACTGTACCTTCAAATATTACCTTTTCTTCTATAAGCTTTAGTTTCATATCGAGAAAAACTGCCAGGGTCTGTTCTCTTTCAAGGTGACGCATTCTCTCCATATAGAAACCGGCAATTGCTTCAGGCTTTATGAAGGATATACCCTCCCGCCTGATATGCATGGACATTCTTTTGGACAGTTCTGCTACAACCAAAAGCTGTATAGCCTTTACCTCTCCAATGCCCTTTATACTCCTCAATTCCTTCATCGAGACATGGTTTAATACATTTATCCCGAATCTGTTTTCCTTAAGCAATAAAATTCTTGATGCAAGCTCTGTAGAACGTACTCCTATGTTCCCGGTCCTGATGATAACGGCTAAAAGCTCGGAATCCGATAAAACCGAGGGACCGTATTTCAGACATTTTTCATAAGGTCTTTCACTTTCGGGAAGTTCCTTTACGGTATAATGATCCATATGTTCCTTTCCTACTCGCCAAGACTGCTTCTCACATGTTTATCACATAAATAATTATTATAGCATATAATACATTAAATGTATATATAAATTTATTGTACCTTCAGTACCCTGTCAAGTGCTGTAAGTATTCCGAGCTTGGCATGATACCATGTCAGTCCGCCCTGGAAATATACCGCATAGGGTTCGGTAATCGGTCCGTCTGCGGACAGTTCGATGGATGAACCCTGTATGAAATTGCCCGCGGCCATTATTACATCACTATTATATCCGGGCATTGCCCAGCCTTCGGGAACAACAAAGCTGTCAACAGGGGATGCTGCCTGAATTCCGCCACAGAAAGCGATAAGCTTTTCCGCAGAACCCAAGGTTACCGCCTGGATTATATCGAATCTGGGCTCAGTTCCGTTGGGTATAACCGGATACCCAAGTTCTTCAAATATTCTTGCCGCAAAAATTGCACCCTTTAAGGCGCAAGCAACCACCGTAGGCGCCAAGAAAAGTCCCTGGAACATACTCTGATTTATCCCGAGCGTTGCCCCTACTTCTTTCCCGAGTCCGGGAGCGGTAAGTCTAAAAGCACAGTTCTCAATATACTCCGCTTTTCCTACGATGTATCCTCCCGATGCGACTAGTCCTCCGCCGGGGTTCTTTATGAGGGAACCAACGCAAAGATCAGCTCCTACGTCCGAGGGCTCTATTTTTTCTACGAACTCGCCATAGCAGTTGTCAACCATAACTATAACTTCTGGCTTTATCTTCTTTATGAATCCGATCAGCTCTCCTATAGCCTCAACCGAAAGCGTTGGACGGGTCTGATAGCCCTTTGAACGCTGTATGGTAACGAGTTTTGTTTTCTCATTTATAGCATTTTTAATGCCCTCATAGTCAAAGCTTCCGTCCGGATTTAAATCTACCTGACGATAGCTTATACCGTATTCCTTTAACGAACCCTTCTGCTCGGTTATTCCGATTACGCCTTCCAAAGTATCATAAGGCTTTCCGACGGGTGAAAGAAGTTCATCGCCCGGGCGCAGGTTTGCGGCCAGCGCAACCGTTAACGCATGTGTTCCGCAAGTTATCTGCGGACGAACAAGTGCATCCTCTGTATGGAATATCGAGGCATAAACCTTCTCTAATGTTTCCCTTCCAAGGTCGTTGTATCCGTAGCCCGTTGAAGAAGCAAAGTGTATGTCGCTAAGCCTGTTATCCTGCATGGCCTTTATAACCTTTAGCTGATTGAACTCGGCTGTTTTGTCTATTTCCTTGAATCTCGGTTCGAGTTTCTTCTCATATTTCTCTCCGAGTGCGATTGTTTCATCGGAAAGACCGAAGGATTTAAATATTTCTGATGTTGTCATTTCTTCTCCCATTTGAAAACATAGAACTGTTCGCATTGTCATTATGTTTAACCATGTTTATATTTAAATAATGCCTTTAAGTTTGGCAGCCGACAAGATGAATTTCAGCATCTGCTCGTCGTTTTCAAAGCGGGTGCGGTTAACCTCCATGGTTTCACGTTCGCGTTTGAACCAGGTAAGCTGCTTCTTGGCAAAATGCCTTGTGTCACGCTTTATCAGTTCGACTGCTGCCTCGTACGTGCATTCTCCGTTCAGATAATCGGCCATTTCCTTATATCCCAATCCAAGCATTGACGGAAGCTCCCTTGAATAGCCCTTTGCCAGTAATGCTCTAACTTCATCAGCCAGACCTTCACGGAGCATGTCGTCAACCCTGTTGTTTATCCTGCCGTAAACCTTTGCCCTGTCATCGTTCAGTACGCAATAAAGGAAATTGTAAGGACTTGTGCGTTCACGCTGTTCATCATTATGCTCTGAAAGCTTTCCGCCGGAAAGCATGTTAAATTCAAGTCCGTGAAGCACACGTCGTGTATTGTTCTTATGAATAACCTCAGCATATGCCGGATCGACTTCTTTCAACCTTTCATACATGAAATCAATGCCTTTTTCTTCAAGAGTATCCTCAAGCATTGTTTTTATTTCGGCACGTCTTTCCTCATCAAAGTCCGTAAACTCTACGTCATACAGGACCGACTGTATATAAAAACCCGTACCTCCCGCTATTATCGGCATTTTGCCTCTTGAAAGGATGTCCTTTATGCATTCCTCGGCTTTTTGCTTGAATATGGTCACGT
Source organism: Lachnospiraceae bacterium (assembly GCA_024696945.1). Taxonomy (GTDB): domain Bacteria; phylum Bacillota; class Clostridia; order Lachnospirales; family Lachnospiraceae; genus RUG11977. The sequence continues at coordinate 34,677 of JAILGF010000144.1, forward strand.
TAAATTCTTCATCGGGATCCAGTATATCTATCAGATAATGCGGTACTCCGTACTTTTCTTCTTCGCGGATCTTTGCGGTTCCTATATCCATACCCCTGTAAACCTGCATTGAATCTGCGGATATTATCTCTCCTGAAAGCTCCAAAGCAAGCTTTACCGACAAAGATGTTTTTCCGACAGCTGTCGGTCCCGTAATAATGATAAGAGGTGGTCTGTTATCCATATATGTTTTTCCCTATATTCTATCAGATACTTTCTTTACAGACTCTATTTTCCAAATGTGGATGTCAGAAAATGAGTTGAATACTTACAGAATACGCTTAAATTTCTTCTCGATCTCACGCTTTGTTACGTCTATGATTATGGGGCGTCCGTGTGGACAGTTAAAGGGATTCTCGGCTTCTAAAAGCAGTTTGATAAGCTCCCTTGCTTCGGCTTCCGACAGTTCGGTATTGCCCTTAACTGCTGCCTTACAAGCACAGGTTGCGATTTTTTCCTTTATTCCCTTTATAACGTTTCCCTTTATATCTTTTCCTAGTTCATCCAGAAGTTCAAGGAGCATGTCCTTTGGTTCAACTCCGTATAGATTCAAAGGAATTTCCGAAAGGGCGTATTCATGTCCTCCGAAATGCTCCAGTACAAATCCGTAGCCTGCCAGTTCCTCACTGAATCTTTCCGCAGTATCCTCTTCCTGAGCAGAAAGGGATATTATAAGCGGAGGCGAAAGAAGCTGAGATGAATTATCGGTCCCTATGCTCTTCATAAACTTCTCATAGAGGATTTTTTCATGGGCCGCATGCTGATCTATGATATAACAGCTGCCTGCGGATTCTATTATCCAATATGTGTCAAAGATCTGTCCTACTATCCTGTACCCGGTGCTGAATACTCTATTAAATTCCGATCTTGTAGATATATGGTGATCCTCATCAAATAAAGTTGCCTGTTTGTAGCTTTCTGCTTGATACTCAGTCTTCTCTACTTGGTACTCCGTTTCTTCCTCTTGTACAGCTACGATATTTCTTGTTTCTTCTATACGATAACCATCATCTGTAGCAGGCTGTGATGCTACAACTGCAATTTCAATTCTATCAGTTTTATCTGTAGGTTTTTCCTGTAATAGAGTTTGAACTACAGGATTATTTAATTTTGATGTATCTGGTATTTGTCTTGATATTTCTTTATCATCATTTTTATTATAATAATTAATGTTATTTGAATTATTGTTGTCCAAGCCGACATTTAAAGTTTGTTTCTGTGTTACACCGATGGGTTCGTTCTTTTTAGAAGCCCTTTCTTCTGCTTCATCCACAAACCGGATAGTTCCGAGCTCCTTGTTCCTCCTGTTTACCTCAAACGGTTCGGGCACATACTTTGCCTTCTGTTCTTCATCGGTTTTTTTGTAGGAGTCATCCTTTTCAGCCTTATGGATCAGAGCCTTGTCTGAAAATGCATCGGTAATGGCTGAATATACCGTCTGATAAACAGCCTCAGGGTTTTCAAAACGAACCTCCTGTTTTGAGGGATGAACATTAACATCCATTATTGCAGGATCTATTTCTATATATAATGCCGTAAAGGGATACTTATGCTGCATAAGATACGGCTGATAAGCATCCTCTATGGCTTTGTATATGATCTGGCTTCTGATATATCTTCCGTTTACGTAATAATTCTCGGTATTTCTGTTATTCCTTACAACCACAGGCTTACAGATACATCCCGAAATATGTATGTTCCTTAAATCCGTATAATCAAGCTCTATGATTGCTGAAGCAATGTCCCTTCCATATATACCGAAAATGACGTCCTTCATCTTTCCGCTTCCGTTTGTAAACAGAACGTTTCTTCCGTTGTTAACGTACTTAATACTTACTTCGGGATGTGAAAGTGCGATCCTCTCTACTGTTTCGTTGCAATATGACCCTTCAGTTGCAGAGCTTTTAAGGAATTTTCTTCTTACAGGCACGTATTTAAACACGTCTCTTATGATAAATGTGGTTCCGTCCGGAGCTCCGACGTCTTCAAATGCCTTTTCCTCTCCTCCGCCTATTACGAAGCGCACTCCCGAAAAATCGTCCTTTGTCTTGGTAATAAGTTCTACATCCGCAACGGCGGCGATACTTGCAAGTGCTTCACCTCTGAAACCAAGGGATGTAATGCATGAAAGGTCCTCGGCGGTCTTTATTTTGCTCGTGGTATGCCTAACAAAGGCAATACGTATATCGTCCCTCGCGATTCCCGATCCGTTATCGGTAATCCTTATAAGGTCGATGCCTCCGCCCTTTATTTCGATGGAAACGGACTTTGCCCCGGCATCAATCGAGTTTTCAACCAGTTCCTTTATTATTGAAGCCGGTCTGTCTATTACCTCGCCCGCGGCAATCTGATTTATTGTACCCTTGTCAAGCACATTGATATTTCCCATGTTTCCACCTGCCTTTTTCTAACTCTTTTCTGCCGGATAAAATTTTACTGTCTCAGCTCTTCCTGCAGCTCAGCCAGCTTGTTCAATGCCTGGATAGGAGTTAAACTCATGATGTCAAGCTCCCTGATATCATCCAGGATATTGTCATGCTTTCTTTCAGCAAAGAATGATAGCTGGTTCATCTCCATCTCATTCTTTTTCTTAGGCTTTGCGGTCCTGTATTTGTCTGCCACATTACCTCCGGTCTTTATCATCTCGCTTCTATCATGCGAATTGATGTCGTTAAGGCTCAACACCTCCACTATCTCCTTGGCACGCTTCAAAATATCCTCAGGAAGCCCTGCAAGACGTGCGACTTGGATTCCGTAGCTCTTATCGGCTCCGCCGTTTACTATCTTTCTTAAGAAGATGATATCCTCGCCCTGCTCCTTTACCGCAATGCTGAAGTTCTTTACACAGTCCAGTCTTTCCTCAAGCTCCGTGAGCTCATGATAATGGGTTGCAAAAAGCGTTTTTGCACCGATTTTTGATGAATCTGCTATATATTCCACTACTGCCCATGCAATCGCAAGTCCGTCAAACGTACTGGTTCCTCTTCCGATCTCATCCAGGATAAGAAGGCTCTTTGACGTGGCATTGGTCATAATCTGCGAAACCTCATTCATTTCAACCATGAATGTACTCTGTCCGGATGCCAGATCGTCGGAAGCACCCACTCTCGTGAATACCCTGTCAACAAGTCCTATATCCGCCGAATCCGCCGGAACAAAGCTTCCCATCTGTGCCATCAGTACAATAAGCGCAGTCTGACGCATATAGGTTGATTTTCCGGCCATATTGGGACCGGTGATGATTGCTATCCTGCTTTCTGAGTCATTCAGATATGTGTCGTTCGCAACGAAATCCGTTCCCTTAAGAACTCTTTCGACAACCGGATGTCTTCCGCCCTTTATGTTGATTGTTCCGTTTTCGTTTAGCGTCGGTCTTACATAACCGTTTCTCTCAGCAACGTAAGAAAGTGAGCACAGGCAATCCACCATAGCGATCTTCTTAGCGGTTTTCTGTATCCTTACAATGTTATCGGCCACCTTTTCGCGAAGCTCGGTAAACATTTCGTATTCCAGGCTCATCAGCCTGTCCTCTGCATTAAGTATCTTATCCTCAAGCTCTTTAAGCTCCGGAGTCGTATAGCGTTCGGCCTGAGCTAAGGTCTGCTTTCTTATCCAGTTCTCGGGCACCATGTTCTTATACATGCTGGTTACTTCAAGGCAGTACCCGAATACCCTGCTGTATTTAATCCTAAGATTCTTTATGCCCGTTTTTTCCCTTTCACTTGCTTCAAGCTCCGCAAGCCAGCTTTTTCCTTCGGTCTTGGCGGATCTCAACTCGTCAATTTTTGTGCTGAAACCGTCCCTTATTATCCCGCCCTCACGGATATTTATCGGAGGCTCGTCGGTTATGGTCTCATCTATCACTTTCTTTAGATCAGAAAGTGTATCAATTTCATCATAAAGGCTTTTTAAGAGCGAAGATTTAAACTCTCCGAGCACGGTCTTAATTGGTGAAATAAACCCTGCTGAAGAAGCAAAGGCTATCATATCCCTTGGATTGGCATTACGATAGCTTATCCTTCCGGCAAGTCTTTCAAGATCGTATATGGAATTAAGGTATTCCCTTATCTCTTCTCTGTTAAATACGTTATTGTTTAGTTCCTCTATGGAATCAAGACGTTTTTCAATCTCATCCTTTTCCAGTAACGGCTGTTCTACAAAGCTTCTGAGCATTCTGGCTCCCATTGCCGTTCCTGTCTTGTCAAGCACATGGAGCAGAGAACCCACTCTGTTTTTATCTCTCATTGTTTCAGTCAGTTCCAGGTTTCTTCTGGTCTGGCTGTCGATTATCATATATTTCCCGGAAACATATGGAACAATGGTCGTTACGTGGTCGAGCGAGATCATCTGGGTTTCAAGGGCATACCTTAAAACCGCACCGGCAGCGGCCTTTGCGGCAGGATATATATTTATCCCGAGCTCCGAGCAGTCCTTCTTTTTAAAATGATTTGCCAGAACCTTTTCGCATTTCACCGAATCAAAGTAATCCGGTCCAACGGTTCCTACCGATACCTTAAGCTTTTCCTTGATCGTCTCAAAATCAAGCCCCGATATCAGGAATGCCTCGTTACATATCAGCTCAGCGGGTGAAAGCTTGTAGATCTCGTCGTTTATCTTTGTAAGTGTCTCAAGCTCCTGTATAAAGAAATCTCCCGTAGAAACATCAAGAGCAGCCATTCCGTACATATCGTCGCAGTAGTAAACGCCCGCCAGATAATTATTACGGCTCTCATCGAGCGCCTGAGGATTAATATTTGTTCCGGGTGTTACAACACGGATAACCTCACGTTTTACAAGTCCCTTTGCAAGGGCCGGGTCCTCCACCTGCTCGCATATGGCAACCTTATGTCCGTTCTCCACAAGCTTTGTAATATAGCCCTCTGATGCATGGAAGGGCACACCGCACATGGGCGCACGCTCCTCTAAACCGCAGCTTTTTCCCGTAAGAGTAAGTTCCAGCTCCTTTGATACCAAAAGGGCATCATCAAAGAACATCTCGTAGAAGTCTCCGAGACGGTAAAAAAGAATGCAGTCCTTATATTCATCTTTTATCTTCATGTACTGCACCATTACAGGTGTCAGCTGTTCGTAATTGATATTGTTCAAATCTCCTCCCATTCGCCGGACTCGATATATTTGTCAGCAGCCTTCTCAGCCTTTTCTGTTATTTCATTTTCAAATCCTAGCATCTTTAAAAGAAGTATTGCATTTCTTGTAACGGCTCTTCCGTCCTTCAGCTTATAATCGAAGGTTACTCCGTCATCCTCAACCTTTTCCTCAAAGTGATACAGCTTAAAATACTTTTCAAGTATGTAAGTAAGCTCTATATCATGCGTTGCCGCAAAAAGCATGCAGTTCCTCTGTCCGATATAAGAAAGGATCCTCGAGGATGCGGCAATTCTTTCAAGTGTATTTGTTCCTCTTAAAACCTCATCGATAAAAATCAGTAACGGTACACGGTCGTTCAAGCTGTCACATATACGTTTCAGTGATTTTATTTCAACTATGTAATAGCTCTCTCCGTCGGAAAGGTTGTCGTTCAGTGCCATTGAAGTCATGCATTTGAAGAAGCAGGCACTGTAGCGGTCCGCCATTACCGTATTTACACTCTGTGCAAGTATGGAATTGATGGCAACCGTTTTTATAAAGGTCGATTTTCCCGAAGCGTTTGAACCAGTAAGAAGCACATCACCGTTCTCCTTGAAATTATTCTTTACCGCATCAATGATCAAGGGATGATAAATGTTTTCAACGTCTATTCCGACACTCCCTGCACCCGCCGCCTTTTTAAGCTCCGGTCTGCACCATGCCCCCATCAGCTTTCTGAACGATGCCACAGCTATCATTGAATCGATAAGTCCTATGGTTTCGAAAATAATATCAAAATCTTCCTTACGGTTCTTGAGCTTGTCAAGCATGACGTTAAATCTGATCAGATCTATATGGGTGGCCATTCTCATGTAATCAAGCACCAGTTCCAAAACATCACCGTTGCTTTTCTTAGATACGATAAGTGTTGCTCCCTTGGTAACACTTTTGAACTTCTTGATCTGCTCCTTCATTCTTCCGGTATATCCTGAAAGAGTTTCATCCTCTATTGCACAGAGCTTTTGAGAAAGGTCGATGGTCCTTAAAAGATATGCTACAACCACATAATAATTCTCTATCCTGCCCTTGCGTTTAAAATACGAGATTACATTGTAGAAGAAAACACCTATTGTAGCAATGATTCCCAACGAAGGAACAAAGAATATCGAAGCTATTGCTGCTACAAGAAGGATTATGCACAGAATATGAGGGAAATTGTCCTCAGATTCAAGCTTTTCAAGGCTGCTTAGATATTCATAAACCGACACCTTATCGATCTTACCAGCTTTTGCCAGTACCTTCTGTACGTTCAGTCTTTTTTCTTCGTTTTTTGAGAAATAATCTATAAGTTTTTCCCTGTCGGCAAGCTTTTCGTTTTCAAGTGCAGGCGTCCTTAAAAGATAGTAAAGGTACTCCTCACCTATCGAGCTCTGGGTGGCATCCATGGTTATATATACCCTGTCCATATCAAGGTCATGCCATGTGCCGTCATCTATAAATGTATGATCATCGTTTTCAGGGAACTTTTTACTCATTTCTCCCGAATAAAAACCGATGGACTTATACTTCTCGTATGAATATTCTATTTCGGGAACCAGACCAAAGCCCTTGCGAAGCTTTTCCTCCAGCCTCTTTTCAGCCTTTTTCTGCAGATATATCCCGCCTGCAAAAAAGCAGACGAGTGCTGCGGCAACACCAATGATTACTTCCATATATGACTCCGTTTTTAATCTTCATTTTCCGATTGAAAGGGTATATCCTTTAGGCTCAAAAAAACCGGACATACATCTTTTAATTTTACCCTATTACGCCGGATATGTCAAAGAGATTTTTGACAAAAAGAAAGCAGCACATCCCGGGTAAAGGATATGCTGCATATTTTTTTCTGCATTAATCTATAAAGTTCTTTATCTTCAGAACCGTTCTGTAATTAACGGGTGATACCTTACATCCGTACTTACGTCCGCTCTCATGGATGATCATTCCGTCGCCCATATAGATAGCCACATGATTAACCTTTCCTGACGAAGAGCCATAGAAAACGAGATCACCCGGCTGTGCGTTCGCAAGAGAAACGGTACGTCCCTTTGAAGAAGCCGCTATATCGTAGGAAGCTCTCGGAAGATCCTTTGTGCTGATACCACACGCCCTGTATACTGCCAGACAGAAGCCCGAGCAATCGGCACCGGTTGTAAGGCTGTTGCCGCCCCATACGTATTTAAGTCCGATATGTTTTTTAGCTTCGGTAATAATGGACATTCTTAACGAGTTAACTCCAACCTTGGATTCTCCGTTGATAACCTGTGAAAGCGAAACTGCCTTATCCCATGTATAAGCTACATCTACAAAATCCTTTGAAATATAGCCCTCAAGATCATCACAATATGCTTTAACCCAGATAACGGTATTGTCATCCTTTGAGATAACACACTCTTCGATAACGGGAAGCTGCTCTCCGTAGCTTACAGTAGCAATGATGTTGTCATCACTTGATGTATCGGGCTCGGAACGGAAATTAACCACGCCTGCATTAACGGTAGCCATAAGAGTTGAAAGGGACTCTGCCATCTCCATGCCCTTTTCGCCGGTGATAAGATAATCTTCCGAAACATATCCTTCTATCTTTCCCGACTTAATATGTGCCCAACCGTCCTTTGAATCAAGAACCACGCACATTCCGTTTTTGGGAAGGTATCCGATAACCTGTGAACCGGTACCGGGTGTCTTTCTTATGTTCAAGTAATCGTTAACGTTGGCAAATGCAACATTTTCAGGAATCTCAGCTGACTCTGAAAAAAGCTCTGCAATATTTCCTTCGGTGTTCGTATTGTAATATTTGTCAAGATAATACGATAATCCGCCGATGGCTCTTTCACCGGTAATAACTCCCGCATTTACCTTTGTATCTGTTTTTAATGTTGCTATAAGACAGATTGCAAATACCGCAAGAGCCGCCTTAATACATATTTTTTTATTCATACAAACCTCATTAAGATTTTCTTTTTTTCTGTAAAAAATCCGCCTTCAGTTTGTTATACTATCACAAAATTACATATTTGTCAATAAATTATTACAAAATAATTACATTTTTGCTTTTGGACATGTAATAATTTAGTTCGTATAATCCCAGTCAACTGCCGAATGTTCGTTGGTCTTATCCCTCATAAAGAGCTGGCCAACAGCCTCATGAACGTCCTGACCGTTAAAGAGAATGTCATAAACTTCCTGCACAATGGGCATTTCCACTTCATATTTATCGGCAAGAGCCTTTGCTGCTTTTGCACAATAAACACCCTCAACGACCTGATTAACCTGCTTCATCGCATCCTCTACGCTCATCCCCTGTCCGATAAGGTATCCCGCGTTCCAGTTTCTGGAGTGATGTGAGGTTGCCGTAACAAACAGGTCGCCCACACCCGAAAGGCCGCAGAGCGTCTCGATCTTTGCGCCCATCTTCTTTCCTAAGCGGCTTATTTCTGCGATTCCTCTTGTCATAAGAGCCGCCTTGGTATTATCTCCGTAGCCGAGTCCGTCTGACATTCCGGCTGCAAGAGCAATAACGTTCTTTATTGAACCGCCCAGTTCAACACCTATAACATCATCGCTTGTATATACCCTAAAGGTCTTTGTCATGAATATATCCTGGATCTTCTTTGCTGCTTCTTCTGATCTGGATGCTACTACAACAGTAGTAGGAATCAATCTGCTTACCTCTTCCGCATGTGAAGGACCGGAAAGAACCGCAAGTGTTGCATTTTTTATCTCATCTCCGATAATATCGAGAATTGTACTCAATGTTTTTTCTTCAATACCCTTAGCCACGTTTACTACAAGCTGTCCGTCCTTAATGTAAGGAGCTACCAGCTTGGCGGTATTTCTTACGTAAGGAGATGCAACCGCAAAAACAATCACCTCAGGATTGCTTCCGTTTACCGCATATTTTTCATCAAGAGTAAGCTCCACGGAATCCGGAAGAACGGCTCCGGGAAGATTCTTGATGTTTTTCCTGTCTGCTTCAAGAGCTTCGATCTCTGCGGCTATCTTAGACCAGAGAACTACTTTTACTCCCTTATTTGCTAAAAGGATTGTTAGTGCGGTACCCCAAGTACCGCTTCCTAAAACTGTTACTGACATGATGATTATCTGCCTTAAAAGGCTGCCCTTTCATATTATGTTTTAATTTTAAGACTCAGTTGGTGCTTCTTCCTGCTCCAAATGCTTCTTCTGTCCTATCTTATTCTCGGTGCCGTTCATAAGGCGCTTGATATTCTGCCTGTGCTGGAAGAATGCCATAACCGTATACATACAGGATACCACAACTATTGCCCAATAATACGGAAGCTCTCTAAAACGGAAGGCATTCCAGATGGGGAACAGTGTAAGAACCGCAAGCGAACCGACCGATACATACTTTGTGGTTATAACCAGTATGGCAAAAAGCGGAATTCCGAACGGAAGGATCAGAGGATCGATTGCCACGAACACACCCGCGGTTACAGCAATTCCCTTTCCGCCGTGGAATTTCAGCCACACCGGGAAATTGTGTCCGAGTACACAGCCGAAGCCGCATATAAGCTCTAAAAGTTTAACATAATCAACATCCTTGTAGATTACCCATCTCACAAGGAGAACTACCAGAAGTGCTTTAAAAAAGTCTCCTATAAAGGTTATACTACCGGCCTTTTTGCCAAGTGTTCTGAATGCATTGGTAGTACCGGCATTTCCGCTTCCCATCTCACGGATATCAACATGATTTATCAGACCGATAACATAACCGGTCGAAAAGCTTCCTACGAGATATCCAAGCGCTATACATAACGCAATCTGTAAAGCCATCTTTTTCCCCCTATATTATACTAAGATTCTTCGTAACATCTTTTATCATTTTGAATTCTCTCCACGTTCGCGGACTATCAGCTTTAAAGATGTTCCCGAAAAGCCAAAAGCTTCCCTTATCTTATTTTCAATATATCTCTGATATGAGAAATGGAAAAGCTCCTTGTCATTACAGAAAATAACAAATGTCGGAGGCTTAATGCCCGTCTGAGTGATGTAGTAAAGCTTAAGTCTCTTACCCTTATCGGTGGGCGGCTGCTGCAGTGCTACCGCTTCGGACATGATCTCATTTAAGACACCGGTCTTTACTCTTAATGACTGGTTTTCAAGAACCACGTCTATTGACTCAAAAAGCTTGGTCACACGCTGTCCGGTAAGTGCGGAAATAAACAATATCTCAGCATAAGGGATAAATGAGAGTACCTGGACTATCTTATCCCTGAAGCGGTACATCGTCTTGTCATCCTTTTCAATGGCATCCCACTTATTAACGGCGATTATTATACCGCGTCCACGTTCATGGGCAATACCGATTATCTTTGCATCCTGTTCGGTCACGCCCTCAGTGGCATCTATCATAAGTATTACCACATCCGACTTTTCAACGGCTGCAACCGTACGGATAATGGAATATCTTTCAAGATCTTCCTTTATCTTGCTCTTACGCCTTAAGCCTGCGGTATCGACAAAGATATAATCCCTGCCTTCATATTTTATCTCAGTATCGATGGCATCCCTTGTTGTTCCCGCAATATCAGAAACAATGCATCTTTCCTCACCGGCAAGTCTGTTTATAAGTGAGGATTTTCCGGAATTGGGACGTCCTACAATTGCTATCCTGGGTCTTTCATCCTCTTCATCGGTATCCGCATTTTCAGGGAAATGCTTAACGACTTCGTCTAAGAGGTCACCAAAACCGAGCTTGCCGGAGGAGGCTATCGGAATGGGTTCGCCTATACCCAGGTTATAAAACTCATATACGTCAGCCTGCATGGATTTAAAGTCATCCACCTTATTTACTGCAAGCACAACCGGCTTCTTTGAACGTCTCAGCATATCTGCCACGCTAAAATCCGAATCCACAAGTCCCTGACGGACATCTACAAGGAAAATGATCACATCAGCGGTTTCTATCGCTATCTCAGCCTGTTCCCTCATGGACTTAAGCAGTATATCGTCCGACTTTGGCTCAATACCGCCCGTATCAACAAGAGTGAAGCTGTAATTAAGCCAGGTTGTGTCCGCATATATCCTGTCCCTGGTAACACCCGGATAGTCCTTCACTATGGCTATCATCTCACCGGCCAGAGCATTAAACAGGGTAGATTTACCGACATTAGGCCGCCCCACTATCGCTACTATAGGTTTACTCATATTTTCAAACTATTCCTTTCGATCACAGTTATCAATCAATTTCATATTTATTAAGTTCATTTGAGAAATAATCCCTTTCATATTCCTTCATAAATGAACCGACAAATGCTGACCCACTCGATTTTACTATACGAACCTTTTTTTGTAAAGTCTTTTCGAAAAATTCCAGAGTCATGTCATCTAAGAAGATGTCTTCCCCTGATTTTAAAGTACTGCAGGGAAGAAGGATCATGGAATCATGGCTCTTATCTTCTTCCGTTTCTTTTTCAAAAATCTCTTTTAACTGTTTTACTATATCCTGCCCGGTAAGAAGTCCGGTTACATCTATGTCGTGTCCGAAAAAGTCGTTTATAATAGGGTGCACCCGGATAAATTTCAGGTCAAACTCCTCTGCAAGCCTGTCTGCGAGCATTTTTATAGTTTTGTATGCCGCATACCCTGTTACAACATGGAAAACTGTGTCCGTGAGGAACTCTGAAGCAGTGGAAACTTCAGGATCTGACTTGATTTCCGAAATCTCGTCTTCAACCTCATTTATCATGCTCCGGAGCATCCCTACTCCGTTTTCTATCTGTGGAAAGCCCTCATATTCCTCTTCCGACGGTATTTCACGTCCGGCTCTTAAGTACCACTCATCTGAAGCATAGATTATCCTTGTCCCATATTTTTTGAGATAATACTGCTGTTTCTTTTCTATCTGCTGAAGAACTTTTTCCGCATCCTCGGGAGTAAAAGGCGTGAGCGGGCACAGTCCTTCCCTGAACTTTGTCAGCCCTACCGGTACAATTGACATGCTTTTAAAATTCGGAATATATTCCTCTATATCGCTCATGGTACGGTCAAGCTCCGCACCGTCATTATATCCCTTGCAGAGTACGACCTGGCCATTGATCTCAAGTCCCGCATCACAGAATATTTTTATCTTTTTCAGTGCTTCTCCCGCGAAACGGTTATGTAGCATTTTACAGCGAAGCTCCGGATTCGTGGTCTGAATTGAAACATTTATGGGTGAGAGCTTATAAAAGCATATTCTTTCAACATCCTTTTGGCTCATATTGGTAAGAGTCACGTAATTGCCCTGAAGGAACGAAAGCCTTGCATCATCATCCTTAAAATATAATGTGGGTCTCATGCCTTTGGGAAGCTGGTCAATAAAGCAGAAGATGCATTTATTGCTGCAGGATCTGTAGTCATCCATCATCCCTGATTCAAAATCAACACCCAGATCCTCGTCGTAATCCTTCTCTATCTCATATTCCCAGAGTTCCGTCTCACCTTTTTTCATAACTCCGAGCACAATATACTCGTCATTCATCATAAACCTGTAATCGAAGATATCCTCAATTTCCTTACCGTTTATGCTTATGACAGCATCGCCGGGTTCAAGTTCAAGCTCCTCGGCTATGGATCCGGGATTTACACTCGAGATGATATGTCCTTTATTCTTTTTTTTCTTAAAAGTTTTATCTCGTTCCATTTTTATCCTGAATGAAAATGTTATAATAATTCTTGAATTTTTCTTATTTAATACAAATAAATCCTATATTGACACCGCGCCTTTCCCCATGGAATCTATGAGAGAAAAGCATATCCGGATTGCATTTTGTACAATAGCCGCTTATTTCTATATTGTTAGATTCCAGTCCTTCTTTTTGAAGGTTGATCCTGTTTGCTTCCCAGAGATTTAAGAAAAACTTTCCGTTTGGATCTGCGGTTATGTTATCCTCTGAAGGACAGACTACAGCTAAATCTCTGTATTTTTCAATAAATTGATATGCAACATCACCGCTTACCTCATAGCAGCTGCCGCAGATGCTTGGTCCAATAGCCGCTTTCATATTTTTGGGATTGCATCCAAATGAGGAGATCATTTTTTCTATCGCAGAGCTTACAATATTGTTAACTGTCCCCTTCCACCCTGCATGTACCGCAGCAACAGCTCTTTTTTCCGTATCTACAATAAAAACAGGGACGCAATCCGCACCTAAGCAGTACAGGACCACATCACTTTCATTAGTTATCTGTCCGTCTATTTCTTCCGTACATCCGGGCTTTGTTACACCGCAGCCCCTGTCATCTTTACCGACTATCCTTACATTTACGGTATGGCACTGATGAGGCATAACTATGCTTTCCGGATTAAACCCGGCGGATTTTGAAAACAGTCTTATGTTCTCCCTAACGTCGACCTCGTTGTCTCCTCTCGTAAAGCTCATGTTCATGGTGGAGCAATCACCCTTACTTACTCCTCCCTTTCTTGTGGAAAATCCGCATATGAGCCAAGGGATATCCTTAAAAATCCTGAATTTAATATAAGGCACCGATTCTTCGTTTACAAGTATTGTATTATCATTTAAATATCTTTCCAATTCTCAACTCCTGCTTTTAGGGAACATCGGTCCATTTTATTACATAACTGCATCAAATGCGTTTTTTATAACCTTAATCTCGTTACCGAGTATTGAAACCACATCAAATCGAATCGGAAAATCCTCCGGTATCCCGTATCTTGTCAGGTAGAAAACCGCACTTCTTGTAATTCTCCGGATCTTACGCATGTCCACCGCTTCCTCCGGGAATCCGTTTTCTGCGCTGTCCCTGTATTTTACTTCGATAAAACAGAGATATCCGTCATCCTCGGCAATAATATCTATCTCACCGGCCTTACAGAAAAAATTTTTCTTAATGATCTTATATCCGGACTTTTTAAGATATTCCTCCGCTTCCTGTTCATGCTCCGATCCGACCTGTCTTTTGTTCAATAAACCTTATCCTCCGTATAACTCCTTTTTTCAAAACAGTCCCTGCGCATCCATCTTTTGCTTAATTGCATCAACCTTATCAACAAACATGAGCACTTCAACAACAGCCTCGTAAAGCTCCGGCGGGATATAATCACCGAAATCAAGGCGCGACAAAGTCTCTGCAAGCTTTGAATCGTGATGCAGAGGTACCTTTGATTTTTTTGCTTCTTCGATGATCTTATCAGCCAGATATCCTTTTCCTGTAGCAATGATCTTCGGCGCCTGATCTCCGGGCTCAAAGCCCAATGCTACGGCTGTTTTGACTTTCTTTACCATGTAAACCCACTTTCTGTTTTTAAAACCTGCCTACAGATGCACAAATGTTTTTCTGTGGATCGGAGTCATTCCAAGCTCTCTGATGGCTGCCATATGAGCCGCTGTACCGTAACCCTTATTTGACGCAAAATCATATCCGGGATATATCCTGTCATATTCTACCATCAGCCTATCCCTCGTGACCTTAGCAATTATGCTGGCAGCAGCTATTGAAACGCTCTTTGCGTCGCCCTTGATAATTCCTATCTGTTTTATATCCACATCCGGAATATGCTCGGCATCCACAAAAAGGAAATCCGGAACATATTTTTCTCCCGTTTTGGGATTTTTCAGATCCTCAATAGCCTTTTTCATGGCTCTGTGAGTGGCCTTTTTGATATTGATCTCGTCTATAACTTCATTGCTTTCATATCCCAGCCCAACGGCCACTGCCTTATCCATGATCACGTTATAGAGTTCTTCCCTCTTCTTCTCGGAAAGCTTTTTTGAGTCATTAAGATAAAGGATTTCCTCATCCTTTGGCAATATGACTGCTCCTGCCACTACAGGTCCCGCAAAAGGTCCTCGTCCAACCTCGTCTATTCCGCAGATAAGCTTGAACTCAGCATATTTATACTCAAATTCCTTCATTGCTTCGGTCCGTGCACGTTCTGCTTCAAGCTTTGCCAATCTTTTTTGTTCTTTTTCTTCAGATTTGTTCATTGTTAAATCTCTTCCTTTCGAAGATATGGGATGTTTCCGTGTTTCCTCACTGTCTCATCATCAATTTTGCGAATCAGGGACCTCAAGTGTAATTCTCCCAAGTTTTAAGGTTCTGAAATCATCTATCAGGAGCTTTGAAGTCTTTAGCAGATCTATTTCAGCTCCTTTTTTCAGGCACCCTCTTTTCCTTCCGATCGTTTCAAGAACTTCAACCGGAGACACAGAATCTTCCTCTGTCTCCTCAATTCCATATCTTTCCTTAAGAACTGCCGGATATTCCTTCATAAGTATCTTTATCAGTTCATAAGCCATATCCTCCGGGAAGAGGATGTCGTCATTTATTGAACCGATGAAAGCAATATGAAGACCCGTACGTTGATCTTCAAATTTCGGCCAAAGGATTCCCGGCGTGTCAAGCAGTTCAACGTCTTTATTTATTCTTATCCACTGCTTTCCTATCGTAACTCCGGGCTTGTTGCCGGTTTTGGTACAGGCTTTTCCTGCAAAAGCATTTATGAATGTGGATTTTCCTGAGTTGGGAATGCCGGCAATCATTGCTCTCAAGGGTCTTGCCAGTATGCCCTTTTTACGGTCTCTTTCTATCTTCTCCTGACAGGCCTTCTGTATTACTTCGGTAGTAGCCTTAACTCCGGCACCTGTTTTGGAATTCACTATGCTGACAAAAAAGCCTTTGTCTTCATAATACTTTTTCCAGATTGCGGTCTTTTCCGGGTCAGCCATATCTGATTTGTTAAGCAGTAAAACCCTGTATTTGCCCTTGGCGAGTTCATCTATGTCAGGATTCTTACTGCTTAGGGGTATTCTGGCGTCAAGTATTTCAACCACAACATCAATCAGCTTTATATTATCCTGCATCATTCTTTTGGCCTTGGCCATATGACCGGGATACCAGTTTATATTTGATCTGTCATAACCTTTTAAATTATCTGTTTTGGACATGGCTATCTCCGATTATTACTCATTTAAGATTTTTAGTTCCTTTTCAATTCCTTTAAGCTGTTCCTGACACTTTGCTGCAAGGATCGTACCTTCCTTATACAGTTCAATAGATTCGTTTAAAGCTATATCCTTTTCGGAAAGCTTGGTATTTATTTCTTCAAGACGTACAAGCGCCTCATCTATATTGAAATCATCTTTTTTTTCTTTTTTCGAAGTCTTTTTTTCGTCACTCATATGAGTTCCTTTCACATAATTCATTATAATACCGCACCTTTTACGGGTACTTCGTAGTCAGCTTCATCATGATTTCTCATTCGTCTCAGAAAGACATTTTATAACATTAGCAGATATATTACCGTCATGCATCCTGATATTGATGTTGTCTCCGGTCTTTACGTCGCTTATGTTCTTCACCGGTCTGTTATCCTTTGTTACATAACCGAAGCCATCGACCAGCTTTGCAGTGGGTGATAATCCGTTCAGTTCTGCCAAAAGGACCTCAAATCTTCCGTAAGTCCTTTGGTAGATCATACGTATATTACCGTTTATCCCGTCGGTAAGTATCTGTACCCTGTCCGAGAATGATCTATAGTTGTTTTTTATGTTTATATCCATCATCTCCGACAGATGCTTAAGCTTTTCCGTTTTTTCCTCAAGCTTCCTCTTAGGGCTGTTCTTTTCGATCATGGAAAGCTTTGCTTCTATCTGAAGTCTTCTGTTTCTTATAGCTCCTGCCATCCGGTCACGTATCGTTTTTCCGAGAAGCTCGATACGCTTTATGTCTGTCATTACATCGGGTATGGTCTCCTCCGCTGCTTCGGATGGGGTAGCGACGCGCTTATCCGCCACAAAGTCTATCAAGGTCCAGTGACCCTGATGCCCGACTGCTGAAACTATTGGTGTTTCTGCTTTGGCAACCGTCCTTGCTATAAGCTCATCATTGTAGGAATTCAGTTCTTCGTCCGACCCTCCGCCACGTCCAACGATTATCGTGTCAAGTCCCATCCTGTCCAATGTTTTTATTCCGGTCACGATCGTACTTACCGCATTTACGCCCTGAACGTTTACATGATACAAAATTAGCTGCACGTAAGGATTTCTTTTTCCGGCCACCTTGCATATATCCTTTATTGCCTGGCCGTTCTTGGAGGTAATAATACCCACCTGTGAAGGATGTTTGGGTATCGGCTTCTTACGTTCCTGATCAAACAATCCTTCTGCTTCAAGCTTGGCCTTAAGCCTGATAAAGGCAAGATTGGCCTGTCCTTCTCCTATATTTTCAATTGATGATACGATAAGCTGGCTTTTCCCCTGGTTCTCATAGTACTCAAGACTTCCGGATATGGCAACCTGCTGTCCTTTTTCGAGTTTGAATTTTAATGCGTATACCGCCGTTGAATCCCACATTACACACGGAAGAAGTGCATTTTCATCCTTAATTGCGAAATAATAATGTCTTCCCTTTTTACCGTCGTAATTTGTTACCTCACCTTTCACCAGAATGGATCTGAATTCATTTGTGGCATACACTATTTCGGCGATCATCCTGTTAACTTCTGTTACGGTTTTGTATTTTGAAAAACTGTCACCTTCTGCCGCTTTATAAGGCTTTTCTTCTGTCACAGGCTCATCCGCAGGTACAGAATCTAAAATTTCACCGGTTTCAGTATCAACCACTCTGTTATCTTTCTCAAGGCTCAAATATTGGGGATACCATCTTCTCAAGCCTTCCGGAAGTTCATCTCCGCTGTAGTACCAGTATTTATCCTCGGAGTACCATTTGGCTCCAAGCTTTTTAGCAGCATCCTTATCTTTAAACGGAACGTTTAACCTGAAAAATCCCAATTAAAGTACCTTGCCTTTCAATTATCATTACTTCTGATTCATTTTGCTTATAATGCCGAAATGATTTGTTCGAAGCCACGCACGGCCGACAATCTCATCCCTTGATACATTGCCCATACTGGTAAAGCGGCTATCCTCAGAATTGTTCCTATTGTCTCCCAATACAAAGAATTCGTCATCCTCAAGTGTTATCCCATCTTCAGCAAGACCTGAAACTATCATCGGTTCAACGTTTATCGGTTCTTCAAGCAATTCTCCGTTGATATATACTGAGCCGTCTTTTATCTGTACTCTTTCACCGGGAAGGCCGATAACACGACGTATTCCGTAGTAACTGTGTTCCTTTCCGTTCTTTTCAAATACAATAACGTCAAATCTTTCCGGATCGTCCTCCTCTGAATAGCTAAGAAGGTTTATAAGAATGTTATCTCCGTCCTCTAACGTACCGGACATTGATTTCCCGACCATTTTTGTTTTTTCAACACAATAGCGGGTAACTGCCCAGCCGGCAAATATTGCACCTGCCAGGATAATGATCCAAAGCAGGATTTTTAATATTATTTTTACGATCCTGGCGGTATATTCTTTGCGGTCATATTCAAGATCGTAGTTAAAATCAATGTTCATGAGAAAAACCTTTCATCTTTAGCATTTTAATACTGCATGCAAGAAAGTATCATTAAAAGGGTACTTACTCCCTTCTTATCATAATATCATAAGTTTTCTGAAAATACAAATAAAAATGAATGTAAAAAAAAACTAAAAAATAGTTTAAATTTTCAAAAATTTGTGATATAATAATAAAGGTTAATGTTTTTTTTATTAAAGAAAAAGGTATTTTTGCTAAAATCAGGAGGGTTTTATTCTATGGCTATGAACTTTGAACAGCTGGTAAAGTATGCCAGAGATAATGAGTGCTCAGACATTCATATCACCGTTGGTACGAACCTTGCCATAAGAAGGTTCGGTACTCTTATGATTCTCGATGATGTTCCTACAGCTGATGAATCCAGAGAAATGATCTTCTCAATTCTTGATGAAAATCAGCGTAAGTATGTCAGCAGCGGTAAGGACCTTGACGTCGGCGTTATGCTTCCCGGCGGAAACCGTATCCGTGCTAACATCTACCACCAGAGAAACAATCTGGCAGCCAGCATCCGTCTTTTCCAGAACAAGATTCCTACATTCGAGGAGCTCGGACTTCCCAGTGCTGTACATGATCTGGCTAAGACACCTCGTGGACTTATCCTTGTTACAGGTCCTACAGGTAGCGGTAAGTCTACCACTCTTGCATCGATCGTTGATTACATTAATAATTCCGAAGCACGTCACATCATGACAATCGAGGATCCTATCGAGTATGTTTATCCTCATAACAAAGCTATGATCCACCAGCGTGAGGTTGGTAAGGATGTTGAAACCTTCTCAGGTGCTCTTCGTTCAGCACTCCGTGAAGACCCCGATATCATCCTCGTTGGTGAAATGCGTGACTTCGAAACAATATCAGCAGCTATAACCGCAGCAGAAACCGGTCACTTGGTTCTTTCCACACTGCATACCACATCTGCAGCTCAGACCGTTGAACGTATCATCGATGCCTGCCCTCTTGAAGGTCAGAATCAGATCCGTGCTCAGTTTGCAAACGTTATCCGTGGTGTCTTCACTCAGCAGCTTCTTCCCAGAGCCGATGGCACCGGTCGTGTTCTTGCTACTGAGGTTCTTGTTGCTACCACAGGTATCGCAAACCTTATTCGTGAATCAAAGACCATCCAGATTCCTTCAATGATCCAGTCCGGTAAGCAGCTCGGTATGCATACCATGAACGACGACCTTGCTAACCTCGTTCATTACGGAATCGTAACCAGAACCGAAGCCCTCAAGGTTTCATCAGACGCTGCTACACTCCAGAAGATGATCGTAAATGCTATGTGATATGTCGTATGTCGAATGTGCGAAGCACTTCGACAAGGCGACATGCGAACATAGTGAGCATGTTGGAATCTATCGCAATCACGCAGTGATTGTTATGCGGCGACATCTGTCGAATGTGCGAAGCACTTCGACCAGGCGACAAATATGCGAAGCATATTTGTTGGGATTAATATAAAATTTAAACGAGGATTACACCGTAATCCTCGTTTTTTCTTCCTATTCTTCCCTATTCTTCCTTATGCTTCCTCATAGGTTTTATTAAATATATTCCCGTTAATTATATATATATCGGTCGTATCATCATCCCTTACGGACAGGTAATCTCCAACCTTACCCAAATAATACTTTTCCGGATCCCATGCGGTAAAAACCTTAACTCTGTGGTCGAGCTTTCTCGCATATATTCCGGTGCCTCCCTTTTTCGCAACCGCACTCTTGGCAAACGGAAGCAGCTCTATCCTTTTTCCGCTTACATTATCGATAATATAAGGTGCGTACTCTCCCGGGAAAACATACGGTGCATCCGAAACCGAATAAGTAGCTTCAAATTTCTTCTGCTTTATGGGATATATCTCACCTGCAACATATATTACTATATATACGTCATCCTCTATTATTATATCAAGATCTCCTTCCAAGGTTCGAATGAATACCTTGTGACCGAGTTCCGCAATATCGGATGCTTTAATATATCCGACCATAAACTCTTTTTTCACATAATGGGTCATCTGACTTACGTCTTCCTCACGTTCACCGGCATGCATTATTTCTGATGTAGCGAAATATTCTTTCATCCTTCCGTCGATGAATGCATTCAGTTCTGCCCTATTATAACCTATTCCGTGTGCTTCAATAAGCTCCTTCTGCATAAATCCGCCGGCCTTTACCAGATGACCGCCTCCGCCGCCCAGGCCCTCGGTTATAAATGAAGCAAGCTCGGAAGCCTTGGCTTCTTTTACGCAGCTCCTTACGGATATTTTTATACCATAGGAAAGAATGCTGTAAACAAGACAAGTTGTAATGCTGTCAACCTCCAAAAACATATCGGAAATTATTCCCAATATATTTGGATCGCAGGGTTCGGCTTCTATCAGACCGTATGAATAATCAGTATTGTAGGATGCCCCCTTTAGTGCGTCTCCGGCAATTTTCAGTTCATCCTGGGAAAGATTGGTATTCTTATAAAGAGTAATCTCAGTAACACTGTATTTTGCAAAATCCCTTAAATCCTTGTCACACGGATGATATATCTCCGAAAATCCGTTTGTATCTGTCATAAGCCCATAATACAGGGCTGTTGCCAGATTCTGATCTTCGTTTATATCTATATTTTCCTTGGTCATCAGATCGTATATTACTGTAGAACAGGAACCGTAACTGCTTCTTACATCGGACATAGCCGGGAGTTCTCCCGAAACCTGATGATGGTCAATGATCGCGATTTCCTTTGCATCAAACCTTGTCACATTGCTCTGTCCGTACTGGCAGTCAACAACGATCAGTAACTCAGGTTTATTATCCAGCGCCTGAACGTGTTCTGTTTCAATTCCAAGCCTCTCTATCATAAGAAGAAGGTTGCTCTTATGAACTTTGTTCTTTCCGCCATAAACAAATTTTGACTTTATTCCCTTTTTGTCAAGATACCATTTAACGGCAAATCCACTGGCCAGTGCATCCGCATCCGGATTATCATGGCACTGGATAACTATATCAGAATATTTTGTAAAATCAGAAAGTGCTAACGACATCTTCCGTTCCCCCGATACATTGTTTAGATCATGTTCTTACCTTTGCAATAAAATCCTTTAGTTCCTCAAGCCGTTCCGTCATCACCTTACGTCCGATATCATAAACTCTTTGCAGTTCATTAGGATCTCTGATTATTCCGCTTATATTCAACGGCTCGGGCGGTCTTATGACAAAAGCTTTTCCTGCCTGCTCCTGACGTGTAACATAAAGTGTTTCAGCATTGTATTTTATGTGTCTGTCCTTTAAGGCTCCGACAAAATTCGGATATTTGCGGTATTTGAACTTTATAAGCTTCATATGCTTGGTTTTTTCTTTAACAAAGCCTAAAGGCTGCGTAAGTATCACAACATTTTTCGGATATCCAAGCTTCTCAAAGCCTCTTAGAGGTATGGAATCTGCTATTCCGCCGTCAAGCAGTTTGGTTTTATCTACTTCAACTATCTTTGACAATAAAGGCATTGAAGCTGAAGCTCTGATAAGGTCAAGATCCTCATCATCAGCATTCTCAAGCTTGTAATATACCTCACAGCCCTTCTCCACATCCGTAGCAACTATATAAAACTCCATCGGATTCTCTTTAAAGGCTTTTCTGTCAAATACATCAAGCTCGTTCGGTACCGTTCTGTAGCAGAACTTTGTATCAAAAATGTTTCCTGTCTTTATAAGGTTTCGGATGCTTGCAAATCTTTTATCATTACAGAATCTTTTATTATATCTTATTGCACGGCCGGGCTGTTTCGATTTGTAGTTACAGCCGAAGGCTGCTCCCGCCGAAACCCCTATCGCACCGTCAAATTCTATTCCGTTCTCCATCATGACATCGGTTACTCCTGCGGTGAACATACCGCGCATCGAACCGCCTTCCATAACGAGACCGAGTTTTGTTTTATTTCCCATTTTTGTATAACCCCTTATAATTGACAATCGAGATGGTTCTTATTGCTTCCATTTCAGGCATTCTCATATCACACAAAAACAGGCGCGGATGTCATGCACCCGCGCCTATACTTAGCGTAACCGGTATAGAAATTAACGGATAACTTCCTTAACCTTAGCAGCCTTACCTGTTCTCTGACGAAGGTAGTTAAGCTTTGCACGTCTAACCTTACCATGTCTTACAACTTCGATCTTTACAACAATGGGTGAATGTAAAGGCCAAG
>JAILGF010000027.1 GCA_024696945.1 Lachnospiraceae bacterium
CGGATGATATGGTATCTGGTACCGGGAAGATCCTTAACACGGCCTCCACGTACAAGAACAACACTATGCTCCTGAAGGTTATGTCCTTCACCGGGGATATAGCTTGTTACTTCCATACCGTTTGAAAGACGAACTCTGGCAATCTTACGAAGAGCTGAGTTAGGCTTCTTAGGTGTAGTAGTCTTAACTGCTGTACATACGCCACGCTTCTGGGGTGAAGACATATCAAATGACTTCTTATTTAATGAGTTGAAGCTTACCTGAAGTGCGGGAGCAGTTGACTTTTTCTCAACAGTCTGTCTGCCTTTCCTAACTAACTGATTAAATGTAGGCATTAATTTTTCCTCCTTTTACGAATTTTAAACTGTTGCCGATGCTAATATCGGCCAATTCGCGGTCGCAAGCACTTCCGGGCATTAAAATAAAGCCGCAAAAAGTGCGTACGAAGTGCATTATACAAAGATTATTACCTGTTGTCAAGATATTTTTTGATTTTTTGTATGAAATTGATAACTAAAGAAGTTATACCTGTTTGACATGTACACATATTTCATGTATACTATTACCATGATAAGAAGTGTTAGAGGCAAAGAAAGGAGCTATATATGGATCAGAATATAAAAATGCCAGAAGTCGGTGAAATCCTTTTAGAAGAATTTATGAAGCCGTTAGGAATATCTTCATACAAACTCGCGCACAGTATTTCTGTACCCGTATCAAGAATACAGGATATCCTGCATAACAGGAGAAAGGTAACCGCAGACACCTCATTGCGGTTATCCAAATATTTTGGTGTTTCAGAACGTTATTTTCTCGATCTGCAGAATGATATCGATTTGAGAAAGCTCAAGCAGGATTATGGGAAGGAATTTGACGCTATCAAACCTTATAATGCAGATTAAGCGATCAGATTTGAGAGACAGGACTCGTGTGGCCCGTTCCATGTAAGAATCCAAAGCAAGCAGCGGATATTTTGCGAGATTATCATATCGTAACAAGGCAAAAACCGGTTATCCAAACCGGTTTTTGAGCGTAGCACAAGTCCGTCCGGCATCGGGCGGACGGACGCTTGCAAGCGTCCGAAGTGAAGATATGAATAAGCTCGCATATAAATATCCCTGCGAAGCGATAATGATTCTTACATGGTCGGGCCACACGAGTCCGTCACTTAAAGGAATTTTAAGCTGTGACAATTGCATTTGCGGCCTGAAGGCCGAATTTCTCGACTGCGTCCTCACGCATCTTATATTTCAGTATCTTGCCGGCGGCGTTCATGGGGAATGCATCCACGAAGTCCACATATCTCGGGATCTTATGCTTTGCCATATTCTTCCTTACGTAATCCTTGAGCTCGTCGGCCGTCATGGTCTCACCCTCCTTCAGGATTACGCAGGCCATTATTTCCTCACCGTAATCCCTGTCGGGTACGCCTATTACCTGTACATCGTCAACCTTCGGATGGGTATAGATGAACTCCTCTATTTCCTTGGGATATATATTCTCGCCGCCTCGGATGATCATATCCTTGATACGGCCCGTGATCTTGAAATTGCCTTCAGGGGTACGGCGTGCCAGGTCGCCGGTATGCAGCCAGCCGTTTTCGTCTATTGCCGCAGCGGTTGCCTCGGGCATCTTGTAGTATCCCTTCATTATATTATAGCCGCGGGCTACGAATTCTCCGTCCACATTATCGGGAAGGTCTGCGCCCGTTTCGGGATCAACTATCTTACATTCAACTCCGTAGAAAGGTCCGCCTACGGTATTAACTCTGACCTCAAGGGGATCGGTCGTCTTGCTCATGGTACATCCGGGAGATGCCTCGGTCTGTCCGTAAACGATGACGATCTCGCTCATGTTCATCTTATCGACAACCTCCTGCATTACCTTGATGGGGCAGGGGCTTCCGGCCATGATACCGGTACGCATATGCGAGAAGTCTGTCTTGTCGAAGTTCTCATGCCCGAGCATTGCTATGAACATGGTGGGAACACCGTGGAATGCCGTAATCTTCTCTCTGTTGATACAGTCCAAGCCCTTTCTGGGCGAGAATGCGGTTATGGGGCACATGGTGGTTCCGTGCGTCATCGAAGCGGTCATTGCCAGTACCATGCCGAAGCAGTGGAACATGGGCACCTGAATCATCATCCTGTCAGCAGTTGACAGATCCATACCGTCACCGATGCACTTGCCGTTATTTACTACATTATAATGGGTAAGCATTACACCTTTAGGGAAGCCTGTGGTACCCGAGGTGTACTGCATGTTTGCTACGTCATGCTTATTGATGAAACGACGGCGGAACTCTACTTCCTTCTGGGATACGGTATCCGAAAGCGCTACCGCTTCCTCCCATGTATAGCAGCCGGGATGCTTTTCGCCCGCTACAACTACGTTCTTCAGTACCGGAAGCTTTTCCGCATTGAGGTTTCCGGGCTTTGAATCCTTTAATTCCGGACAGAGCTCGTTTATTATCTCAACATAATCGATATCCTTAAATTTCTCGATCATGACAAGCGTATGTGTGTCGGACTGCCTCAAGAGGTACTCTATTTCATGTACGCGGTATGCGGTATTAACTGTAACAAGTACGGCGCCGATCTTGGTGGTAGCCCAGAAGGTGATATACCACTGGGGCACGTTTGTAGCCCAGATGGCCACATGGTCGCCCTTCCTTACACCCATGGCGATAAGCGAGCGGGCGAAGGTGTCAACATCGTTCCTGAATTCTATGTAGGTTCTGGTATAGTCCAGTTCTGTGTACCTAAATGCGTACTGGTCAGGGAATTCCTTACACATACGGTCAAGCACGTCGGGGAATGTTTCATCGATCAGATGCTCCTTGGGCCATACGTATTTTCCGGTGTGTGCCTTGTTGTCCTGAAGAAGCTCCTGCTTTTCCTGACGGTACTCTGCCATATAATGGGCAAACTGAGGGAAGGCTATACCTGCATTCTGAAGGTCCTTGTCCCAACGCTTAACCCATTCAAGTGAAGCGTAGCCCGAATAACCGATCTCTGCAAGTGAAGCAAAGATGCTTCTTAAGGGCATATCGCCTTGTCCCATAAGCTTGTACTTAGGCTTGCCGTTTACCATAACGCTGTCCTTTATATGGACATGCTTTATGTACTGGCCGATGTTCTTTATGGTTTCCTCGGGGGATTCCTCCATATATCTGTAAGGATGATGAACATCCCAGAGTACTGCTACCTTAGGGCTTTCGACCTTTTCTATAAGACGCTTTAAACGCATGGTGTCTGAATATACACCATTTGTCTCGACAAGCAGTGTGATATTCTCATATTTTTCAGCTACATCGGCAAGCTCTTTTAAGACGTCGATCACATATACGTCATCAACATCGGCTACGGGCTCGGGGTCCTTATCCGCAAGGAGTCTTATATAAGGGGTATTCAGTTTATCCGCCAGCTCTATGTAATCGGAAACCTCCTTGATAACTGCCTCGCGGTTTTCTTCTTCCTTTAGGATGCAGCCGGTATCAAGACAGGGGATCTCCAGGCGGAGTTCCTTTAGTTTTTTCTTTGTTGCTTCGATCTTTGAAGGACTGAATACTTTTGCGTTTACCGCTGAGATTTCGTCGCCTATTCCGCGGATCTCGATCCCGTCAAAGCTTAAGTCCTTGGCCATAGAGTAGATGTCCACCCAGTCAAAATCCGGGGTTCCGATGGTTGAGAAACTGATCTTCATGTTATTATCCTTTCGTGTAAAAGATCCTTCGCTTACGCTCAGGATGACTGTGGCATTTACTAAAAAAAGCGGCCCAGATCAATCTGTGCCGCTCACCAAAAATAACAAATTCATTTTGCGCATCACAAACCGACCTTACTCAATTTCTTGGGGTAAGAGTAGGAGTAAAAATAGGTTTGCGAGGCTGATATGTTTCATGTTTCGGATTCCTTCTTATATTCTTTAAAAATGAACAAGGCAAATTATAGCCACTTCTTTTTTATTTGTCAATAAAAATTTATAATTTTGCAAAAATATTAATAATTATCACCATTAAGCAATGCCTTGCCTTTTTCGATCAGGTCGTCAAGGGTGTAAGCCTTAACCTTGATCACGTCGTCATCTTCCTCTATGAAATCCATATACCAGTTCTTTAATCTGTATATCTCATTGGTCTCGGGACAGAAGGCCGAGAAGCCGAAGAATTCCGAACGCAATTTCCAGGTTTCCGTACTCAGGCATTTAGCCGCTCCGTTGGTTGTATAGAAAAATATGCGTTTTCTTTCCGGATCCTCTGCAATAAAAAGTTCAACTTCGGTAGCGGACGTTATCTTTTCATATGCCATAAATCCGCCATATCTGTTCTCACCCGTCGAGATCTCATATATGTAAAGCATTTTGTCTTTTGTCCAGACGGCGGCAAATTCATCGTCCTTTATCAACTTTACGGAGGTAATGTTCCTTATATCATGAGGCACCGTAAAGATTTTTTTAACTTCTCCCGACTTATAGTCATACAGCCTGAAGGTGCTCTCCTGTTCCGCTGCCCCGTCCCGGCTCATGATGCAGAAGTCGGAGGTCTCATCCGAGTAATCCATCTTAAAGCTGATATCGTTTATGTCGCTTAACGTCGAATTGTCATAATAGAATATGACTGAGCCTTCAAGGCTTATTGTTTTGCTGCTGCCATCCTCGGTATTTATTATAAGGAAGGAATCGACCATGTTTTCATTGTCCGAATAAAGTGCAACATAGATCCTGCCCGTTTTTGTTGCCTTGATAAAGCCCGTCTTAGAAAATACGGCACCGGAAACAAGCTGTTTCCCGGTTGTATTTTCAACATGAACTATCTCCCCGTCATCTATTCTGTAGCATACTTCAAAATTACGATCCGAAAGAAGGCTGTTCGGAGTTTCACATATCCCTGCATGGAGTACCCGGCCGTCATTAAGCTTCGTAAAGCTTGCGGCATAGCTGTAATCTCTCTCGAATACCGACTCGCGCTGTCCTTTTTCCAGGTTATATATACCCATATCCAGGCCCATGATAGCATATGTGATATGTTTCTTATCCGACCAGAGCAGGGATTCTGACAGCATATTGGTGGCATGTGCCGTGCTGTCCGTATCCGTTGTATCTATCTCGATTTTCTGTTTTGATCCCGTAAATGCATCCAGAACAGATACCGAAGCCTTGTCCTGTTCAGAGGCTTCCCAGAGTACGAACTTTCCGTCTCCGTCATATTTCAGTTTTGTCAGCGATCCCGAATAAACTCCCTTTACGCTTGTATCATACCAGTCGGTGTTTTCATATTCCGGATCCTTATCGGGTTTTAGTATATACATCTTTTTCGGCTCAACAGCACATACCACAAGCTCTGTGGCCTCATTCATTTCGAATCCGTAGCCCCCCGTCCTGCTATATGCGTAATCCTTTGAAATATCAATATGGAGCAGTACTCTTTTATCTCCGAAATCCGCTATGATGTAGCCTCCCGTTGCGGGATATATGTACAGCCTTCCTTCATCGTTCAGGAATGCAAATTCCCGGTATTCGTCGTCAAATGAGGTAAATTCAAATATATTTCCCGGAGATGCGGAAAGGTATTTTCCGTTATTGTCCGCATCCGGGAAGAGTATTCTTTTATTGTTGATGCCATAGGCTATGCAAAGCTCCTGACACGAAAAGTACAGCACATCCCCTTTTCTTTCGAAGAAGGAAGCATATGATCCGTTTGCTTCTCTTCCGGGAAGGGTATAATCTATATTATATATGGTTTCCACGGTTCCGCTCTCGGTAGAAAGCTCATCGATAAGAATCTGTTTTTGCTCGGAGTCATAGTGTACTATGATAACAGAATCCTGTTCCTTGCAATATTCCATTCCTATAACGAACGGGCAGTAATTTATGCTGCTCTGGGATTCTGCATATTCCCCTTCTTTTAGGATGCTGATCTCTCCGCTCTTTATGTCGACGCTGAAAATACAAAAGCCCTTATAATCAAAGAAAAGATCGCTGTAATATACGAGTCCGTAAAGTGTTTTTCCGTCATCGGAAAAAGCTCCCGAATATGAGCCCGCACTTTTAACGCCAAGGTTTTTGAACTTATCCCCGACAGGGATCTTTTTTTCAACAGAACCGTCCTTAGTATTAAGGAGGGTAATGTTATAGTCGGTATCTAAGAAGGATGCGCTTTCAGATATCTCGATAAGAGCAATACGTGAGCGTTCCTTGGACAGTGCATAAAAATCCACGCACATGGTGTCTTTGAGTGCATAATACCATACCTTTTCGCCTGTATTCTCGGAAAAAGCACAGATCAAGTCTTCCGATATACAGAGGAGAAGGCCGTACTCGGGAACCTCAACAAGTCTTTCCCTGTTTGTAACATACCGGTGGAAGGTACCGGAGGACTTATTCCTCCATACAAGGCTTCCGTCAACGGTGCTGAAGCAGCGGATATCGCCGATCACATCAAGTGTGACCGCACAGCTGTCATTCTTTATAAGACGGACCTCTTCTATTTCGCTTTCCTGCTCGGCAACAGCTACAGTCTTCATCTTGTTATCGTAATGCGCAGCGCCAAGTGCACTTGAGAGGAGGTGTTCGGCTTCATCCGCATAAGACTCCCTTCCCTCGGGAGAGGCTACTGCTTCAAGGGCAGCCTGTACCGCTCCTCTTATCTCGCCTCTTTCATATAGGAGCTCGCCCTTCTTGATAAGTGCTTCCGCTTCTTGTTTCACCAGCTCGCTGTTCTGAGCAGTGATTTCCTCGTTTTTCTTTTCTATCTCGTTTTTCTGTTGTTCTATTTCATTCTTTTTTTGTTCTATCTCATTTTTCTTCTGCTCCAGCTGGATCATCTTGTCCTGGATCTGGTTCTTCTGATTCTCAATCTGTTCCGCTTTCTGTTCTATCTCATCCTTTTGCTTTTCGATCTTGATATTCTTTACATAGATTGAAACACCGTAAACGATGGCAGCCGCTGCCAACACGCTGACTAATGCAAGTATTCTGTGGAGTCTCTGCCTTTTTTCACGCTGCCAGAGGGAATCGAAGGGACAGCCCATGATGGCGGCGTAAAGACGTACTACCTCTTTGTTCAGCCTTCCGGTGCTGTGCTTGTGGTCCACGCCTGTAAGGTTTGCAGCCAGCGGCTCAACTGTTCCTATTTCGTTACCGTTTTCGTCAACGACAGTGGTAAGCGGCTTAGGGAAAGAGGTTTCGGGCGTTCCGTTTGCAAGGACCGCTACCACGTGATCCCGACCGTGCTTTTCTATGAAATAATTGATCTCACGTTCAACCCAAAGCGACTCCGGGGTGTCCGGAGTACAGATAACTATAAGATAGTCGCTGTTATCAAGTGCAAGATAAATGCTGTCTGAGAGGTTGCTCGATACGGGAAGCTCTTCCTCATCCCTGAAGACCTTGCCGAGCTTCTTTCCACCCCAGCTTTTACGCATTTCCTTCGGTACGGTGTAGTGTTCTATCTTTGAATGTATTTTTTTTGCAATGCTTTTGTCAAGCTCCTTGTGACGGTAGCTTATGAACGCACAGTATTTTCTGATCTCTTCCATGTCCTTTTCCTTATTGATGAAGATTCTAAAGTTAATGGTTTGTCAATGTCACCTTGAAAACGCCTTTCTGTGTTTTCCCGGTAACAAGCAAGGATAATTCTACTATAAAGCTCTGATTTATGCAAGACGTATTTATATCGGGTGATAATGGCTTGGGGTTATGGTATACAATTATGCCTTGCAATTAAAGTCGTTTGGTAGTATCATATATTATACATCGGTGATAACTCCCGGTTATGTACCGATGATTATGCAATTGCTTCGTTGCAAAATATACCACAACACAACTACAAAGATAAGAAAGATTATAATATATGAAGAAAAACGATAAGACAGATTTAAAGAGGACTGCCTTAAAACCGGCAGTAGTGTTGCTTGCAGGATTATTGATATTGGGTACCGTCGGATGTGACAAGGATTTCAAAAAGGATACACCGTTTGACAATCCAACCGAAGCTGTAATGGGGTCTGACCCCACAGCGAATGCCACAGCTGCACCTAATGCGGGGTCTGCCCCCGTAGTGAGCGGGGGTCAGACCCCACATGATGATGACCCCGTTAAAAGTGAAAATGTCACTACTACACCTATGGGGTCTGACCCCATTAAGAGTGAAAATATCACTACTACACCTATGGGGTCTGACCCCGTTAAGGAGGGGTCTGACCCCACGGATGCACCTACACCTACAGTGGGGTCTGACCCCAAAGAGGGGCTTGACAGGAAGGAGCATTGGGAGAAGACGTTTCTCGTTTGGCTTCCTGAGTTTCCTTCGGGTAAGCTTGCCGGAATTAATTATGCAGGGACATATGATTATGCTACTTTTATTGAGGTTTTACCGGACGATGTTAAGTCCTATATAAGTACGCTTAAATCTGCCGGTTATAACAATGTAAGCGTTGAAAAGATCTCGGACAGCAGTATTTCTTATACGGCCACCAATGAAAAGTCGTGGGAGGTAAAACTGAATTATAGTGATGGTATCTTGACTCTCGGCTCGGGCTTTAATGATCCGGATACCGGTGAAGACAATAAGACTGATACTCTGTTTTCAACCACTATGCTCCAGTACATGCCTAAGTTTTCAAAAGGTACCTATGTTTCCTCCGAAACCGCTTCCGATGCCACCATGTATACAAGCATTGTCTTAACAGGCGTAACCGAAAGCGATGCGCTTTCCTACATAGAGGATGTTAAGAAGAAGGGGTATATCTACGTTGAGGATGAAGGAAATTCTGACGGAACTGTCTGGTACATGGCTCTCAATGATGACCGTTTCGAGTGTCATATTGAATTTAGCGGTTCTGAGATTAAGATCGGATGCGGGTATCTAGAAGATGACTGATGCATTGTCAATATGGAGGTAACACCTCATCCGGCTGCTTCGCAGCCACCTTCCCCTCAAGGGGAAGGCTATGTCAGCTATACCATAAGTTTAAATAACAAGTGCCCCCGGTATCAACCGGGGGCACTTGTTGTATATGGGTTACCTATTGTTCTGTATATGGGTTACCTATTGTTCTGTATACGGGTTACCTATTGTTCTGTATATGGGTTACCTATTGTTCTGTATATGGGTTAACAGATTTTATTAATTGAAAATACCTGCTCTTATAAATCTTTTTACAAACTCAAAGGTGTCCTTTAAGCCTTGCCTTGCTTCAGCGTAGTTCTCAAAATAGGGTATCGATATACCGTTGCCTTCGGCACCGGGAACCTCAACAAGTTTCTCATTAATCCTGTTTACCAGCGCATTTACGAGTGCTGTCTTTTCTGCCGGTAAGAGTATCTCACCCTTTCCCTTTTCCTTCAGGATAAAATCAAAGAATTTATCTATACCGTCTAAAAGATCCTCATTAAATCCATTGCCCGAGCAGAGCAGGTTCATCATCTTGTCGGCCGGATCCATAAGGCCCATGTAACACCTTAAGGTATCGGGGAAGTTGTAGGTATCTATCCCCTTGTTATCAAGTCCTATTTCCTTTACATCTATAGGAGTAAGGCTGTTGTATATCAGGGAAGCAACACCGGTAGCTCCGGTATATTTATATATGTAGTAAACCACCGATTCATCATCGGCATTGATCGCTTCAACGAAATCCTCCGAGCGGATGCTCAGGTCGCTTGTGATGCTGAAATCACGGGCCGTACGAAGGATCTTTTTTGAATCCCTGCTGAATGCGTTTGTGATGAGCTCTTCCATCTCAACGTCGGTAGTCGTGGCAAAGAGGTTTACCACTGCTTCGGTAGCCTGTTCCTCTTTGATGATGCGTGATATCTCGCATATGGGAGAATAGATTATGGCACCTGCGTAAAGTGAAATAAACAGTCCCAGGATTCCGCCCAAAACGCTTGAAAGAACGGATTTCTTTATGATGAGCATTGAGATCGAATGACGCCTTCTGAGTTTCTTCTGCTTTACCGGAGCCGGCGAGTCAACCTCGTCGAGCCTCATGCTCTTTGCAAGGCTTTCAAAACCGTCCGCACCGGAAGCCGCTATGGCTTCAAAGCCGTCGCCTTCGCTCTCTGTTTCCGCTGCCTCAGACGTAATGTTCTCGGTAGCCTGTGCAACAACCTCATCCGCAAGTGCTTCGGGTTCCGCTGCGGGCTCTTCCTTAGGATAGATCCCAAAGGTTCCGAAGTCCGACTTTTCTTCCTCGTGGAATGAGGGCTGAGGTATGGGCTGATCGTTTGCTTTTTCGGCTTCTTCCATCTCGGAGGCTCTGATGGCTTTAACCGCATCCACCGCTGCATTGTGTGCTTCGGCACGTCTTGCGGCATTCTTTATAAGCACCTTTACCAGACAGTAGATAAGCCAGGTTATAAACTTTGATACAATGAAAAGTCCTATAAAAACTACGGGTACTGCAAAGGAAACTATGGTTCCCGTAAGGTGTGTTCCTATCGGTGAAGTATTCTCCCTGAACAGGGAGCCGAACACGTCAAAGGCAAACATATTCATGTTCGGAACCTTGGCTATCTTAAGCAATAACCAGACCGTTACGGACCGTGCTATAAGTGCACATATCACGGAGCCGATGATCCATATAAGAAGCCTCACCACACTGTAGCCAAAGCCGCGATGGATGCCTACCAAGACGTCTATCATCACGATAATGACCGTCAGTGCCAAAAGTATACTCGGAATCATAATATCTCCCATCAATACTCGGGTTCAATAAGACCGTATGTATTTCCTTTCCTCTTGTAAACTACATTTACCTGTTCCGTCTCCGAATTCCTGAATACGAAGAAGCTGTGTCCCGAGAGCTCCATCTCTATGCAGGCTTCCTCGGGATCCATGGGCTTCATGGGGAACTTCTTCTGCCTCGTTATAACGATCTCCTCTTCCTCGATGGGAGTTTCGGTTGTGAAGGCTTCACTCAGTCCGTAATTTCCCTGCTTTGAATCTATGATTTTGTTCTTGAATTTCTTTATCTGTCTTTCGATGATCTCTTCTACCAGATCTATCGATACATACATGTCTGTGCTTTCCTCTTCCGCGCGGATGACGGTTCCTCTGATGGGGATGGTTACTTCAACCTTATGCCTGTCCTTTTTCTGGACGCTGAACGTAACACGTACTTCGGTTTCGGGCTTGAAATATTTCTCAAGCTTTCCTATCTTCTCATAAATGGCATTCTTCATGCCCTCGGTAACATCAAGATTCTTACCTGTAATGATATATCTCATATATACCTCCTGCAGGCCGCTAGTAGGGTATAACGCAGCCCGGCCAAGACTGCAAAAGGGCATAAATTCCCTTATATCCCAAAAATAATTATAGCATTTTTTTCAGTCATCGGCAAGTACTTTATTACTAATAATTTTAATAATTTTTTAATATTTTCACATATAAATACAAAGAAAATAAAATCTAACTTTTAGTTACTTGTAAATATTTATCATTTATGATAGAATGGAAATGATTTTAGTAAAACGATACACGAAAGGAGTCTGTGTCCCGTGCCCGAAGAAGAAAGAGCCAACGAACAGAAAAAGCAGAAATGTCTGCTTTTCAGGACCATAGAGTACACCCGTGACAATAAGTGTTTCTTTATGGTGGTAAAGGCTTTTTTCTATTCGGCTTTCTACAGACTGCAGCTGGCTCTGCTAAAGCCCAAGCGGCTGAAGAAGCATTGGGGCACCGAAAAAGAGGAAAGCGGTTTCGAGGCGCCGGAGGATTTCATTCCCTATGTGGATAAGGTTTCCAGGGCCGTAATATGCGTCTGCAATAACACTAAGTGGGAAAGCAAGTGCCTTGTGAGGGCATTGGTAGCACGTAAGCTCTTAAAAAAGAAAAAGCTAAGTTGCACGCTTTATATGGGTGTCCGTCAGGACGAAACCGGAAAAATGCTGGCACATGCGTGGCTCAGATGGGGAAATCACATCGTTACCGGTGGGAATGAGGACCTTAATAAATACGCAGTGGTAAGTAAGTTTAGAACATGAAAAAAGCAGGTTCTGATGAACCTGCAGATTTCTTGATAGTTGAATACGTTAGCGGATCAATATCCGTTCTCCTTCTTCCACTGATCAATGGTAAGGTCTGTCTTCTGCTGAGGTGCCTCTCCCTCGATTCCACTGGGATGGTACATAATGTAGGTTGTACGATCTGCATTTGAATAAACATACAGGTCAGTATTTGCAGAAATAGGTCCGCTCTCTGCTGTCTGATCAACATCAAGAGTGATCATATCGGGTGTTTCCCATGACTTCATATTATCTTCCTCCGTATAAATATTTTGCTTTGACTCCTGTCTTAACATGTATGTATACTAACACACATTTTTTTAGGTTTCAAGAATTCTAACATAAATGAAAGGTTTTATCCGATGTTTTTTTATTATTACATGCACGGCCTGTATTTTGAGTCGGAAACGGAGCTGTATGATGCTCCCGAGCTGGAGCTTGCGGGATATCACGTTCCGGACGTTAAAATAAGGATCAGCGACCATTTCCTACCGGAATTTGAGGATATCCGGGACAATACGATGATCTCTTCATATGAAAGGATATGGTTCAGGACCGATATCGGCTCATTTTTGATAGAGGACGGGAAAATGATCTATGTCTCTCCTCTAAATACCGCCTCAAAGGCCGAGCTTTCGGCATATATTATCGGCTGGTGCATGTGCTATCTGTTTTTCCAGAGGAACAAGCTGGGGATACACTGCTCCGCATTAAGCTATAAGGACATTGCCTTTATGATATCCGGCGAAAGCGGCGCAGGCAAATCTATCACGGCACTTTCAATGTTAAAAAGAGGCTGCGGATGCTTTTCGGATGATATAGCTTTTGTCTCGTCCGATGACGGATACATGATCCACCCTTCCCTGCCGCTTCAGAAAATGTGTACCGATGTGGCCGATTCATCCTATAATAAAAATGAATTGCTTTACATTGACGAAAGAAAGGACAAATACGCCCTTATAGATAAGAATAATTTCGATACCGTTCCGAAACCGCTTTCAGTACTTTTTGTCATCCGTGTCGGCGACACAGCGGAAGTTGAACACGAAGAAATTTCAGGTATCAAGAAGGTCTCGGTGATCCTTGATTCTTTATTCATGGCGCCCTTCTATTCGATAAAGGGCTTTCCGAATAAAGTAAAGGCTGAATGCCTGCGTATGGCGGGAGCCGTAAGAGTTATTATGATCAAGAGACCTAAGGCTAAGGAAACCGTAGCCCGGA
Organism: Lachnospiraceae bacterium; assembly: GCA_024696945.1. Lineage (GTDB taxonomy): Bacteria > Bacillota > Clostridia > Lachnospirales > Lachnospiraceae > RUG11977. Next base: position 13,231 of record JAILGF010000027.1, read on the forward strand.
TCTGCGATATTATAGAGAAATATCTGGAGGAAGCATGTCAGCGATAGCCGGAATCATTGATTTTTCCGGAAAAGAGATACCGGAGCATAAGATCAGTTTAATTGAAGAAGTATCTTCAAACTTCCGTACGGACAGGACCGATACCTATTCGGAACCCGGTCTGTTCTTCTCATGCTCCCATCAGTATTTCACCAATGAGGCCGTTAATGATGTTTCTCCCATAACCGATGATGAAAAAAACGTCATTTTCAATGCTGACATATTCCTTTACAACAGGAAGGAGCTTATCGAAAAGCTTGCAAGGGATACGGAACTTACACCCTCGGAAATATCTTCAAAAGGTGATTGCGAGCTTGCGTTCCTTGTATATATGCATTACGGGATAGACTTTGTAAATATTCTCAACGGGGCTTATTCCATTGTTATCCGGGATAAAAGGGAACACTGCGTATACATTGTCACGGACTATGTTTCCTGCAGGCATATCGCATATTCCGTCACCGACGGCATGCTGTATTACTCCACCACTTTGCACGTCATCTCCGCTCTTATGGAGGAAAAACTGGCCATAGACGAGGAATGGCTGTGTGCGTCATACATGGATTTTACACCGGATACCGAAAAGCGGCCCGGGAAAAGTGCTTATAAGGGTGTATACCGTGTTGAGCCGGGGCATTATATAAAGATTTCTCTTCCGGATACCGGTAGTGGCACGGATCCCGTTAATATTGATAATGTTGTTTACTGGGATCCCAGGAAGAACATCAAAAAGATCAAGCTGTCCTCTGACGAGGAATATGGAAAGTTGTTTAGAAATACCTTTATCAATTCCGTAAAAAGAATGCTCCGGGCAAGAAACAGGTATGGCGTGCTTTTAAGCGGCGGACTTGATTCTTCGGCAGTGGCTTCGGTTGCGGCAATGGAGCTTGCAAAAAGCGATACCAAATTATATTCCTATACGCAGGTTCCCTGTTCCGATTATAAGTTTGACACCTCTGTTCTCCATAGGGAAAACGAAACCGAGGCAGTTCTGTACCACAAGAAAAAATATCCGAATATCGAATGTAAGTTTATCACAAGCGGGGATCACACACCGTTTAGCGATCCCGAAAAATATATAAAGCGCTTTGCGCAGCCGGTAAAGCCCATCATTAATTCATGCTATTTTTATTCAATAGATGAAGAAATAAAAAACGACGGTATATCGATCGTTTTTAACGGTGGTACCGGGAATTCCACCATTTCGTACGGAAATATTACAAGCTATGTCTGTCAGAAGAACCGTCAGTTGCATTTTATACGTTCCTTCCGCGAAGCATCCGCTTTTTGCAGGCTGTACGGTGTCAGCAAACCGAGGCTTCTGAAATTCTATTTTTCATCGAAGATAAATAAATTTAAAAAAATCGATACTCCGAATTTTATCAAGCCTGAGTTCAAGGACAGATATAAGCTCGACAAAATGCTTAACAAGCACTTTTCAAGAACGGGCGGCGGAGATGCGGATACCTGGCGTGAATGGAAGGGTTTTGTATTCAGGCCTCTCCAGATACAGCATATGGCATACCACTATACCTGTCAGAGCCTTTTTACCGGTGCGATATCCCTTGACCCGACTATGACTAAGGATGTTATCGAGCTGTGTATGGGACTTCCGGTTGACTGTTTTGTTAGGAACGGTAAGGAAAGAAGGGCCGTGAGGGATTATCTCAAAGGCATCGTGTGCGATGAAGTCCTTGACAATCTGTTCTTTTTCGGCGTTCAGGCTTCGGATTTTACCTTCAGGTCAAATAAATACTGGGACGAGATAAAGGACAGCCTTTACGCTAATCTAAATGCCAAAGAGCTTGATGAATACCTCGAAAGACAGAAAATCGAGAAACTTATTGAAGAAATAAAAGAAAAAGAATATAATAATGAAAAACCGACGCTTAATACGGCAGCTCTGCTCAACACACTGGGGTGTTATCTAAGGAACTACAAGAAATATATTGAGGTGGACAAATGGACAAAAACAGTAAAGTAACCTTCAAAAGGAATATCGACGTTACCGTTCTAAACGGTGAGAAGGCCATGCTGGATTTCAATACCGGGAAGTATTATATAATAAAAGGGGTAGGTAATGATATCTGGGATATGCTGACTACCGAGATAACCGTAAACGAGATCATCGAGAGACTCCTAAATGAATATGACGTCTCCCGTGAAGAATGTGAGCGCTCTGTTTTTGAATTTTTAGAGAAGCTGAAGAAAGCGGATATTATCTGATATGGGAATATTAAAAAAATACCGGCGCCCGTTAAAATGGGTATTTCAATACGTAAAGGAATACAAGTTTAGGATAATACTGATGCTCCTTTTTGATCTTGCAATATCCGGAGCATCCCTTTATACCGTAATCCTTTCCAAACGTATTATCGACAACGCATCAGAGAGTTTAGGCATTACAGGTATCATTATCCTGTATATTGTTTTCATGCTCGGAATACAGATCGTCTCGGCGGCCGGCTCATTGCTTTCAACCCTGGTAAACGAAAAGGTCTCTTTCGGTATCAGGAAGGATGTTTACGACAAGATAATCCGTGCTTCCTGGCACACCGTAAACAGATATCACTCGGGCGATATTGTTACAAGGCTTACATCGGATGCCGGAAACGTTGCAGACGGCGTTATCAATACAATTCCGAGTATCCTCCAGCTTTGTATTGAGCTTATCCTTGTGTTCTTCACTCTCTTCTACTATTCACATTTCCTTGCAATACTGGCATTGATCGTTGCACCTGTATCGGTCGGTGTTTCATGGCTGTTTGCAAGAAGGCTCAAGGTTCTTCAGAAAAAGGTGCAGGAATCTGAGTCGGCTTACCACTCTTTCCTTCAGGAAAGCCTCGCGAACCTGCTTATAGTAAAGGCGTTTACAAACGAGGATTACTCGGTAGATAAACTGACCGAGCTTAGGAAGGAAAGATTTAAGTGGGTATTCAGACGTTCGAAATTCGGACTCTTGGGAACAACTACCATAGGTCTTGCATTCCAGATCGGTTATCTGTCCGCTTTCACATACGGTGCATTCCTGATATCCAGTAAATCCATCACATACGGAACTATGTCCGTATTCCTGGCTCTGGTAAACAGGGTACAAGCGCCCATTGTTAATCTGGCACATCAGATACCTAAAATCGTATCGCTCTTCACTTCCGCAGAAAGAATTATGGAGCTTTCAGAGATACCTCCCGAGGAAAAGCTGGAGGTCAACATAGATACAACACTTCTCGGAGTAAAGGCAGAGCATCTTACCTTTGCATATGATAAGGACACTGTCCTCGAGGATGTTTCGTTTAACATCGCCCCCGGTGAATCGACCGCGGTTATGGGCGAATCCGGTATAGGAAAGACAACCCTTATCAGGCTGGTAATGTCATTTGTTAAACCGACTGAAGGAAGCATTTCTTACTATAACACTAAGGGTGAGGAAACTCCCGGTTCAGCGGGAATAAGAAAGTATACAGCTTATGTTCCGCAGGGAAATACACTTTTCAGCGGAACAATAAGAGAAAACATACTTGCCGGAAAGCATGATGCTACGGATGCCGAAATAGAGGAAGCTTTAAAGCTTGCATCGGCTTATGATTTCATAAGTGAGCTTTCGAACGGAGTTGATACCGTGATCGGTGAGAAGGGCTTTGGCATTTCCGAAGGTCAGGCCCAGAGAATCGCAATAGCAAGAGCATTTATTAAAAAAGCTCCCTTCCTGATATTTGATGAGGCAACCTCAGCTCTCGACGAAGCTACTGAGCAAAAGGTTATAGGCGGACTTGAAAGGCTGACTCCGAGACCGTCCTGTCTGATAATAACGCACAGGAAGAGCATACTTAAGTTCTGTACCTCACAAATTATGATAGAGGATAAGAAGATAACTACCAAGTCCTTGAACTGAGTATCAAACAATATAATTTCTCTTTGAGTAAAAACAAACAGTCCCAGAAATCTGGGGCTGTTATTAAATTATGTTCTGTTTGTCATCCATTATCATAAGGTGACGGAACCTTGTAACTATAAAGCGTTAGTAAAGAATCTTATAGCATAATGGTTAAAGATTCTTCGCTTCGCTCAGAATGACACTAACTTAATAGCTTTACAGAATAGCCGGAATATAAAAAGCGAATTCCGTTCCTTCGCCTTCGGTACTTTTACATTCGATCGAGCCACCATGTTTTTCAATTATCGACTTTGCGATTGCCAGTCCGAGTCCGGAGCCGGATTCTGTGTCAGCAGGTGTTCTTGCGTCCGACACGGTATAGGTTCTGAAAAATATGTAGGGGAGTTTGTCTTTCGGAATCCCTTTTCCGTTATCGATGACGGAAACCTTCAGCATTCCGTTTTCAATTCCGGCGCGCAGGACTATTTTCGAACCCTTTCCGGCATACTTTGCGGCATTTGAGAACAGGTTGTCAAGTACCCTTACAATTTTCTGAACATCAATCTTTATTTTGCAGCTTAACCCCGATTCCTGTTCAAGCGAAAGATCAAAACCGTCATATTTATCTTCAAGAGTCAGATCATAGAAAAATTCCTCCAAAAACGGAGCCGCTTCTATCTCCTCGTATTTAAATTCTTCGGCAACATTGGAGACCCTGTACAGATAATACATATCGTTAACAAGGGATTCCAAGGTTTTTGATCTTCTGTCTATCAGCTCCAAGGTTGAACGCAGTTCATCGACAGTAACAGTGTTTCTGTCCTCTGACAAAGCTAGGTCCACCGCGCTCCTTATGGCGGTCATGGGAGCACGGAGGTCATGGGAGATGTTTGCAAACATCATCTCACGTTCCTCCTGGAGTTTTTTCAGTTCGGTATTGGCCTTTAGAAGCTGCTTTGAAAGCTCCTCTATGGTATTGTTTTCAATCTCCGGTGATATGAATTTCTTTGAAGTCATTGCTAAATTCCTTATATAATGCGTTATTTATCGATATTTCCCGAAATAAACTTGTATCCCTTTGACCAGACGGTTTCTATCATATTCGAAAATTGTTCACTGATCTTCATTTTCTTTCTCAGGCGGCTGACTATGACCATGATTGTCTGCCTGTCAGTTTCAAGATACTGGCCGAACAGTTTTTTTCCTATTTCCTCGAAAGTGACCGTTCTGTCCGGGTTATCGATCAGGAACACAAGTGCTTCATATTCCCTGTTGGTGAGGCTTATCTCCTCTTCATCATAGGTGACCTTATGCTCGCGCCTATCAAGCCGGACCTTTCCGAATTCGAGGATATTTGAGTCCTGTTTAGGAGCCTCCATTATTCTTTTCATGCGTCTTAGTATTACAGTGATCCTAGCCTCAAGCTCTTTCAGGCTGTATGGCTTAACTATATAATCGTCGCCACCGAGCATAAGGCCTTTCAGCTTATCATCCTCTGAACCGCGCCCTGTTAGGAATATCACCGGTGCATCTGAAAATTCACGGATCCTCTTACATACCTCATAACCGTTCATGTCCGGCATCATTACATCAAGTATTATGCAATCGGGTACCTTTTCCTTTGCAAGCTTTATCCCGCCAAGCGGCTTGTCGCTTCCGAATACCTCGAAACCGGCTTTTTTCATGTATTTCATGTTGATGTTCAATACTTCGGTGTCGTCATCGATAAATAATAGTTTTGCCATACTTACTCCTATTTTTTAAAAATCCTGAACGGCTTTGCAATTACAAATCTTACCGGGCGCAAAAAGAGCCAGAAACCGGTCAGAAATCTGTAAAAGAGATTTGATGCCTTAATTGTTTTTCCTTTTCTCTTAAGTTCAACCATAATCCCCAGAAAACACGAGCTGTCTATAGGACCTTCTACCTGCCTCTCATTGTCACCCACCATGTATATTCCGTCTTTTTTTACCTTCCAGACCCGGTGAAGTATCAGCTTGCCCGGTAATACCGGTGCGTCCATCGGTCTTCTGAAGAGCAACACCTGGCCCCTCTTTATTTTTTTTCCGTCAAGCGGTTCAACTATAACGCTGTCCCTTCCCTGTACTATTGTCGGGTGCATACTGTTACCCTGTGGATAAAAACCGACAGGCGTGCCTTCACGGAGGAGAGCTTCTATGTCCTTTTTTTCCTGTTGTGGTTTTTCCTGTTCTGTCATAATGGTTCCCCTGTCTTCGAGCCCTCTGTCTACGGTGTGATTCCTATCTCCGTGCCGTCTCCTGTCTTCACGCCGTCTTCTTTCTCAGTGCTGTCTAGTTTATTCCTACATAGTCTGCGTTCCCTACGGTACACACCGGTTTATATCTGCATTAAGAAATGTTGCGGCATCATCCTCTTTGGTACAGTAATAACGTTTAACATAGATGTCTGAAACAATCTGCGAAACTATACTTAAGGTTTCATCAAGCATGTTCTCGTCCCAGACAGACGTTACAAGTCTCTGCTGTACCAGAAGAATTTTATGCTCGTTTGAAAGCGTCTCCAGACGGTTTTTAGGTCCCTGTTTCAGTAAAACAATTCCGCCCAGTTTATATTTTTTTGTGTCAGCTATCCCGGAGGTTCCACACCAAGGAGTGCCGTATACATATGGTACTCCGTTTTCCATCCCTATGAGATTCAGATCGCCGTTTATCACGGGTGTTCCGTATAATTTATTCCACAGCCCGCAATGTGTTGATTTCCCGGTACCGGACGGAGCCGAAAAAGCCCAGAGCTTCTCGTTATACAGTATCGAGCAGGAATGAAGCATTACTCTCCCCTTCTGCAGAGCGTATATCAGGAAAGGTATACGAAGGGCATAAAAGAGGTTTTCCTTTAGTTCATCATTAGGTGAAGTGCAATATACCACGACCTCTCCGCCGTCCTTTGAAAGATGAAGTTCCTGTATGCCGTCAAGTCCATTAAAAAATAAAATGTATCGGTTACTATATTCAAGGACCGTCACTTCGTTGTTGTGAATGATTACTATTCCGGTCTCGTCCCTTTCGGAACTTTCGTATCTGAATGTTTCCGCGTTTCCTGATTTGCTCTCCGGCGACACAGGAACGTCCCCTATCTCCTTAGTTTCATCATAATATCCGTCATCCTGAATATTCCTATCAAAAGAATCGATATTTATAATAGCAATCTTCATGTAGTCCCGGAAGACCGATGTTTCCTCATCTTCACAGCTGAATATGTCAAAGAGGCTGCTGATGTAATTTCTGTCTCCATATATTAAAACTCCAAGCCCGCCTACCACAAGCTTTTCATATGGTTCTACAAAATTTATATCAATTACGTCGCCAGGCATAATGCTGTCTATTGCAATGTCCTCAAATTCAGGCGAAGGTAACGGCCCGTTGTTCTGACATATGCTGCACGAACATCTGAATATATTTCTGCTGCCTTCTATCATTCCGCGATCTTTGAATAAGCTCAGAAGTTCAGTAACATCCTTTTTCACGAGCTCTTTTTCAGCGTCATTTTCAGCTTCAAAAAAAGAATTGCATCTTGCTAAAAGATCATTAAGAGAAATGTCGTTTTCAAGCTGTTCCCAGACATACAACGCTGTCTCGTTCATTTTTATCCCACGTCCGAAATCGGCGATCATCTGCCCCACAGGAAGCAGGTACAGGGAACTACATATTCTTTTTGTAACAAACAGATTGTTTCGCTTCATCTATATCTCCGATCTGTATAGGCGTTAACTTATTTTTCCGGCACTTCGTTCATGGTTTTCGTTCATGATTTATTCTATCATTTTTTTACAGAAAATTCCATATATTAATTGAATATTTTTATCAAATGTATTATAATATAGAGTAATTATTTATGTCGAAGTTCCTGTATACTCCTGTTTGCAAAAATCAGGTGAAACAGGAAGGGACTGTGATACAATACAGGAGTACTTTATGGACACATTATATATTGTTATGCCTGCTTACAATGAGGAAGCAAACATTTTAGGCGTTATAGATTCTTGGTACGGCATCTTAGAGGGCAAAAGCCCCGAATCAAGACTTGTGGTGGCTGATGCGGGGAGCCAGGATGCAACTCACAACATTCTTCTTAGGTTCCAGAAAACGCATCCGCAGCTGGAAATACTTGAAAAAACGGACCGCCAGCACGGGCCGAAGGTTATCGCGCTTTATGATTATGCCATAAAAAACGGTGCCGACTACATCTTCCAGACCGATTCCGACGGGCAGACGAATCCCAAGGAATTTAGTGCATTTTGGGAAGAACGAAGGGATTTTGACGGAGTATTCGGTAACCGAACTGAAAGAGGGGACGGAAAGTTCAGATCGTTTACTGAGAAGGTTGTCTGTTTTCTTTTAAGGCTCTATTTCAAGGTCAAGGTTCCGGATGCAAACGCACCGTTCAGGCTTATGAAGGCGAGCGTGGTCGAAAAATACCTCTCCCGCTTTGACAAGGATTACAACCTTCCGAACATAATGATGACCACGTTTTTCTCGTATTACAAGGAGCGCACTCTCTTTAAGGAGATATCCTTTAAGCCGAGAAGAGCAGGTAAAAATTCGGTGAATATTCCAAGGATTATCAAAATAGGCTTTAAAGCACTCGGAGATTTCAGAAGATTTAAAAAGGGAATGAAGTAAAAAGGAAGAGATATATGAAGATAGTTTTTTTTAGCGGAGATATTAGCAGAAGCGGAGGAACCGAAAGGGTTCTTTCTCTTATTGCCAACGGACTTGTCGAAAGAGGTTACGAGATAGTCATTTTCAGTCTTACCGGAAGCGGATCTTCTTTTTTCGAACTGGATGAAAGGATAAAGATTCGCTGGGTAGGTTCAAAGGGCCTGCAGACAAATATTATTTCAAACTTAAAAACCCTGTGCCGGTTTATGAAGGAAGAAAAGCCGGACTTTCTTGTAGATGTTGATATAATCCTTTGCTTCTATTCGGGGCTTCTGAAGCTCAGATTTTCGAAAACTCATTGGATTTCCTGGGAACACTTCAATTATTATACTAAATTCCCGGTCAATCACAATTTAAGAAAGGTGGCAAGGTTCATCGTCAGCCGTTTCTCGGAATGCCTGATAGTACTGTCGGATGAGGACAAGGGGTATTATCAGAGCAATATGAAATTAAAATGTAGGATCAGGCGCATTTACAACCCCACCCCCTTCGAAGAAGTATTCGAAAAAACCAACGAAGACAAAACAGTTCTGGCAGTGGGGCGTCTTACCAGAATAAAGGGTTATGACATGCTCCTGAAAAGCTGGAAGCCTGTTGAGAAAAAGCACCCTGACTGGAAACTGCAGATAGTTGCGGGCGGTGAGGAAGAGGACAACCTAAAGGCTGAAGCAATAACGCTTGGATTAAAGAACGTCGAATTTGTCGGAATGGTTGAGGACGTAACCCCATACTACAAGAACGCTGCATTCCTGGTTCTTTCCTCCAGAAACGAAGGCTTTGTAATGGTCCTTTTGGAAGCCATGGCTTACTATCTCCCTGCAGTGGCCTTCGCCTGTAAAGCAGGGGTCTCAGAGGTAATCGAAGACGGTACAAACGGTTATCTCGCTCCCCCTAACGACATAAGGGCTCTTGCCCGCAAAATGGACCTTATGATCTGCGACAGTGAAAAAAGACGCGTCATGGGACAGAATGCAGGCAAAATGATCAAAAGATTCGGAAAAGAAACCATCCTGGACGAATGGGAGGAACTCTTTTCAAGCTTAGACTAGGATTAAAGCATGAAAGAGACCTAATAAGGACTTATAACAATCAAAATGAGTGATAGCAGAATAAAAAACACCACAAGGATCATGGTGACCAGCACCATATTCAGGATAATAAACCTTGCATTCCCTTTTGTTATAAATTCAATAATCATCAAAACACTCGGTGTCGATTACCTCGGACTCAATATGCTGTTCGCCTCCATTCTCCAGGTCCTTACTCTCTCTGAGCTGGGATTCGGATCGGCCATGGTGTTCAGCATGTACAAGCCTATAGCTGAAGGAAATACCGAAAAGGTATCCGCATTACTGGCGCTTTACAGAAGGGTCTATCTGATAATCGGGTGTGTGATATTGGGATGCGGGCTTTTATGTATACCGATACTTCCGTACTTAATAGATGGTGATGTGCCTAACGGCTTAAATATTTACATTCTTTTTATCATAAGCCTTTTCAACTGTGTTATAACATATTTCATGTTTGCCTACAGATCCGCACTTATAGAGGCACACCAGCGAAAAGACGTTACCGAAAAGATCAACATACTTATTGAGATTGCGCTCAATATATCCAAAATAATAATCCTGGTCACAACCATGAATTATTACCTCTTCTGCTTGCTGCTGCCCGTGTATACGATCATAAACAGCCTTCTGGTATGGATATTTTCGCGCAAACTGTATCCCCAGTATAAATGCTCCGGCAATATAACGGCGGTCGAAAAAAAATCCATCTTTTCAAGGGTCGTCGGCATGTCGATAAACAGGTTGTGCTATGTATTGAGCAATTCCTTTGACAGTATTATCGTTTCAAGCTTCTTAGGGCTGGATATCCTGGGCCAATATAACAATTATTTCGTTATAGCAAATGCCGTAATGATGTTTATGAAAATCCTAACACGAAGTGCAACGTCAAGCATAGGAAATTCAATGGTCTGTGAAAGTACCAAGAAAAACTACGAAGACTTTGGGGTTTTCCAGTTCGGATTCGGAATGCTGCTCAGTTGGGCTTCAATCTGTATACTTTGCCTTAACCAGCCCTTTATCAACATCTGGGTGGGAGAAAAATTAATGTTCGATCCGGTGACAGCAGGAACATTTGCAGTATATACCTATGCGATACTTTCAAGTGAGGTGTTCATGGCTTACCGTGAAGCTGCGGGAATCTGGGCACATGACAGGATACGTCCGTTTTTGGAGGGCATCCTTAACTTAGGGATGAACATTATCCTGGTTAAACTCATCGGTGTGAAGGGCGTCATGATCTCCACCATAATAACCATGGGACTTATAAGGACCGTTTGGGGATCATACTATCTCTTCAACGAATACTTCAAGGAGTACAGCCATAAAAGATATCTGCTCAAGCTTCTTCACTACCTTATATTTACAGTGCTCGCAGGATTCTTATCCTTCTATGTATGCGGGTTAGTAACCATTGACGGTATCGGCGGTCTGGCCTTGAAGCTGATCATATGCACGGCAATTCCTTTAACAGTTTTCATCCCCGTATACTGCAGGACCAAGGAATTTAAACGTGTCTTCAAGCTGATAATGGGGATAATCCGAAAATTCAAATGAGGTAATATACATATGGCATCAAACAATGACAATTATGATATAGACGCTGTAGTCCTCTGGGTCGACGGTAACGATCCCGCATGGCAGAAGGTATACAAGGAATGCCGTTTCGGAGACGCAGAAAAGGACTTCAGCATGCGCTACCGCGATTGGGGAATTTTCAAATATTGGTTCAGGGGCATCGACAAATTTATGCCTTGGGTAAGAAAGGTCCACTTTGTAACCTGGGGGCACATGCCGGAATGGCTGGATACTTCCTGCCCCAAACTACACATAGTAAGGCATGAGGACTATATTCCCAAACAGTTCCTTCCATGCTTTAACAGCGGCGTTTTGGAAATGTTCTTCCAGAATATCGAAGATCTCGCCGAGCATTTCGTATACTTCAACGATGACCATTTTTGCATAAGTCCCAGAAAAAGGGAGGACTTTTTCAAGGACGGCAAAGTATGTGACATGCTTTCCTTCGAGCCGATATGTGCATACTCTTATCCCATGTGGGGGTATATGAAGCTTAACAACAGTGTTGTTACCGCAAGGCATTTCAATAAGCTCGAAGGAATGAAGAAACATTTTTGGCATTATTTTTCATGGAAATACCCCCTGAAATACAAATTGTACAATGCATCTGAGTTTTTTTACCCGCATTTCACAAGCGTCCTTTTTACCCATAATCCTTCACCCATGCTTAAAAGCAGCTATGAAGAAATATGGAGCCTTGAAAAAGAGACTCTTGAAGCCAGTGCGCAAAGTCATTTCAGAAGTAAAACCGATATCTCGCAGATTCTTTTCAGAAGCTGGCCGCTGCTTAAGGGGAACATGGTACCCAGAAATAATTACAAGTATTCTTACTACTGTCAGTTAAGCAACGACAACGAGAAGATATACAACATAATTAGGAAACAGAAATATCAGGATATCTGTCTCAATGACGGAGAAAATGAAGATACTATCGAATATGAACGCGTAAGGAACGAACTGATCCAGGCATTTGAAAGCATACTGCCGGACAAATGTCAATTTGAAAAAAGGACCTGATCAGCATGAAAAACACAGTATCGATAATCATACCAATATATAATGCGATGCCTTTCCTTCCGGAATGCTTAAAGAGCATTTCCACTCAGGATTACGACAGATTTGAGGTGCTTCTCATTAATAACGGATCTACCGATGACAGTCTCAAGGTATGCCGCGAATATGAGGAACGCTTTGATTTCGTGCACACTTTTAACATCTCTTCCGCTTCCATCGGCACCGCAAGAAATTTTGGACTCAGCAAGGCCAAAGGAGACCTCATCATGTTTATCGATGCGGACGATTTTCTTCCCGGCAAGGAGGTTTTGAGGCTCCTGGTAAAGAAGATTGTTTCTTCCGATGCGGATATATGCGTCGGTAATTTCTGCCGTCTATGGAACGGGAAGCTCCTTCATGCTACCTCGCACAGAGCGTTCAGTAAATATCCGCAGTCCGGGATGAATTTCCTGTTTACCGGATTCTTTTCGATCGATGTTCTGTCCTATGTATGGGCCAAACTCTACAAGGCGGATTTTATAAAAAAGAACGGACTTAAGTTTACCGATTCGAGATACGCGGAGGATAAGCTGTTTAATCTACAGGCCGCAGCCTGCAATGCAAGGTATTCCTTCTTAAAATATGAGGTATACGTTCACAGGCATAACCCCCTGTCGATTTCCTTTACCTACCGGCACAATCCACACCATATCTGGCTGGATATTGCCCGGCACCTGAAGGATTTCTTTAAGGATAAGCCTATACCGATGACCTGGCAGAAAATGATCGCGTATACCATTTTCTTCGGCTGTTTCTTCGACAGCAAGATGGAATACCGCCATTCCGGTAAATCCAGGAAGCAGGTTAAGCTTCTTTTGACCGAATACGGCAAGGATGATCTGTCACGTGAAAGCTTCAAACTGCTTTCCGATATAAGGAACCTGCAAGGGATTCCTTCGGCACTGTACCGTTTATTTATCGGTGGATTCGCCTGGGCCATGAGACTGCGTCTTTATTCCGTGCTTTCGTTTGGGATAAAGCTGCTTATAGATTTTAAGATTGATGAAATGCTTTCCGATACGGGAAAGAAACCAAGTATGTGATTAGTAAACGGGGTCAGACCCCTAAAGGGAGTCTGACCCCTAGGATAAGGAGTTAAAACAGATGAAAGCATATATTTTTTTAGCAGATGGATTTGAAGAGGTTGAGGCGCTCACTACCGCGGATATATTGATAAGAGCGGGGGTGGAGGTTAAGCTAGTGAAGGTAACGTTAATGGGGTCAGACCCCTTGCGGGAGTCTGACCCCATTGACTCCTCGCGGGGGTCTGACCCCAATGACGCCTTTGTATGCGGCTCACATAGCATCAGGGTTAAGGCGGATCTGGCGTTAGGGGTTAATGTAACGGCTGATGAGCTCACGGATGGGGATTGTGTTATTCTTCCGGGTGGGATGCCCGGAACGAAGAATCTGGCTGCAAGTGCAGATGTGGTAAGGCTTATTAAAGCATATAACGAAGCAGGCAAGGTGGTGGCAGCCATATGTGCCGCTCCGTCGGTTCTCGGTCTTAACGGACTGCTTAACGGCAAGAAGGCTACATGCTTCCCGGGCAATGAAGAGAAGCTAATAGGTGCCACTCTCGTGAATACAGGTGCGGTTATCGACGGCAATATTGTTACCGGAAAGTCGATGGGCTCGGCCGTAACCTTTGGGCTGGCGGTTACCGAAAGACTGCTCGGGAAAGAGGCTGCCGATAAGGTCGAAGCTTCTATATACCGCGGCTAAATGCCCTATTTATCTAAATTCAAGGAAATTATTGACAGTATGAAGAAAACTATATTATGGATCATATTAACGGTAGCCTGTCTGGGACTGTTTGTAGCTTGTTCGAGCAGTGATGAGAGAGGTATCACGGATAATAACGGGATTTCCGCGACACTAACCCCGTCCGCAGCTCCGAGCAACATGCCCAAGCCTACGCATACTCCGACGGCAACACCGTCACCCACTCCTTCTCCGACACCGACTCCCACTCCGATCCCGGAGTTTACGGATATCATTTCGGAGACCGATGAGCCCGGACTTTACACGGTTCCCGAACAGGAACTCGAAGGCTATTTCTTAAACGTAAATTATTTTAACAGCAGGATTGTTTATTTCTTTAACCAAGGTATTTCCACTCCTCCCAGGATAATATCCTATGATATTGAAAACGATAAAAGCACGGTTCTCGACCTTGAAGAAGTGAATCCGCTCAGGTACGATTATGAGGTTATTCCCGGGAAGTATATAGTGGTGATCGATAATTCCAAATATATGACTTTCCTGGATAAGGATCTGAAGAAGCTCTACAGCTTTGAGGTTCCTCTTGAGTCCGAAACTCCCATCTATTCGGTAAGCGACGACTACAGCAGGATCTACTATATCAGGAACAAGACGCTTTACGAATGCGAAACTTCTACCGGCAAGGAAAAAGAGCTGTTGACCGATTCGATATTTTATGATGCACATCCCATTAAGGAAACGCCCGATGGGAAGTATCTGAAGATATACGCCTATTCCAGAAGATCCGGCTACTACGAGTACTACCTTTTGGATCTTAAAACGAAAGAGCTTCTTCATCTCGACGATTGGCTGGATGATTGTTCCTGTTTCGTATCACCCGATAAAAAAGAACTGTTTTTAGCTGGCCTTGATACTTCAAGCGCAAGCCTGTACAGTACCGGCGATGTTCCTGAGGACTCCTTCTATCTGCTAAACACCGGAGAGAGCCTTCCGGAGGAGCTTTTAAAAAGCAGTCTGGACATCAATTCGATTAATGAGGTAAACTCTCCTTTTGTCGACTGGGACAGACGTCGTGTAATAACCTACGATTATCTTACTCAGAGCAGTACAAGTATAATGCTCCTGACCTGTTATGATATGGATACCGGCGAGGCTGTTTCGAACTGTACGCTATGTCTCGAAGATCCCGTTGTTCAGGATCCTGCCTTAGCCATTGACACCAAGGACGGATTTATCCTGATCTCGGGAGCAATCCTTAAAGATGTCTATTGTTATGCCTGGGATTATGTAAACGATGATTATCAGGGTGAGGGTACTCAGCTGATAAGATACGACTATATACCGAAGTATCTTGACGATTATAGGAAGGAACTCGAGGAAAAATACGGTATTTTCATATATGTCGGAACCGAGATATTCGCTACCGAGCATAATTACACCCTCACTTATTCCGGAAACTACGCAAGAGCTATGGAAACCCTGCATATCCTGGATGAAGTATTCTCGATGTACCCCGAGGATATATTCAGTCAACTCCGTTTTGGCGGCATAAGGACCATAGGCATATACCTGTGCGGCGGATTTACGAAGAAGGATTCGTACGGAATAGACACTGCCATCGCTCTTGCCGGATTTGACGGGTACGAAAGATATTTGGCACTTGATATAAGCTATTACGGGGATATGAGGAGGAACATTATCCATGAAATCTCCCACTGGCTTGACAAAAAGGTTGAATATTGCGGTGACAAAACCGGAGAATTCGATTTTGAAGAAGTATGGAACAGTAATAACCCCGAAGGATTTTATTACATGGATGATTATAATGTCGTAAGTCCTTTCTCGAAATACACCTACGATTACGGCAATGACAGCGATTACTGGTTCATCGATACCTATTCGCTTACCACAGCTTCAGAAGACCGGGCAAGGCTTTTCGAGTACCTAATGAGATACTCCGGAACGGATTATTTTAGTAATGAGCATCTCCGCGCAAAGCTGCATACCTATTTCGATTACATAAGAAAGAGCTATGATACGACCAACTGGCCTGAAGAGACCATCTGGGAGTACAAGCTGAATATGCTTGACAGGATGTATTCCGGTGATAACGATATATCCCTCATAGATATTTATCCCGAATATTATAACGGAGATCCGATATATTCTGAAACCGATGATGATTACGGATACTTAGGCGCATATGTATTCTTTACCGGATACGGCTGATAAAAAACTGACCTCACGTATGCCGTGAGGTCTAATTTTTTCAGTATCTCTTATATCCCTGCAAGTACAATTCCTTTCATTACAGCTCAGCCTCCTTAAGATATCTCGATACCGCATCCTTCCAATCGGGAAGCGGTTCAAAGCCTGCTTCAACAAGCTTTTTCCTGTCGAGTCTCGAGTTGAACGGTCTTGCTGCCACACTTAATCCGTATTCTGCGGTGGTCACAGGAAGGACCTTGGTCGTTAATCCATACTGCCTGTAGAATTCACAGCAGAAATCATACCATGAAATGTATCCGCCTTCGTTGGTCGCATGATAATAGCCGTATTTATCCGATCCGGCCATATCGGCTAGCAGGCAGGCAAGATCCAGGGTATATGTCGGTGTGCCTATCTGGTCATTCACCACTCTTACCGTATCGTGTGTCTTTCCGACGTTTATCATGGTCTTGATGAAGTTTTTTCCGTTAAGACCGAAGGCCCATGCAATACGTACAATAAAGTATTTTTCCAGAATGCGTGAAACCGCAAGTTCTGCTTCCAGTTTAGTCTGTCCGTACCAGTTCAGTGGTCCGTAATCCTTATCGTCAGGTTCCCAGGGTCTTATCCCCTTGCCGCTAAACACGTAATCTGTGGAAATATGTATCATCTTTGCATCGACGGCTTTGGCTGCCAATGCGATATTTTCCGTACCGTAGGTATTTATCTTACAAACGATATCCCTGTTTTCAGGAGCTTCCGCTCCGTCTACATCTGTCCATCCAGCACAGTGGATTATCACATCGGGCTTTAAATTACCGATGACGTCCGATACAGCGTCCTTGTCCGTGATGTCAAGGCTAATATACGGTGCCGACGTCACCGCCGAACCGTCCTCTATCCCGCTGTATACCAGACGTATATCGGTGCCTGTAACCTCACAGCCTCTTCCGATAAGTTCGTTCACTACATCGTGTCCAAGCTGGCCGCAGACACCGGTACAAAGAATTCTCATTTTGTTTTCCATATTATTTCTTTTGTTCTTTTAGTGCATCGATATATCCGACAAGCCTGCCCCTCATATTTTGGTTCATTCTGTTGTACTCTATAACGATGCTTCCGAGTTCGCTTTCCCTGTCGATTACAAACCAGTCCACCTGATTCCTGCGGCTGCTGTTGACCTCGGTTCCCGACAGAAGCCATTCGGGTGTAACGCTGAGTACCGAACAGATCACCATTATCTTATCGGCGGAAGGATTGGTCTTTTTCTTCTTCCACTCGCTTACAGTGGTCTGCTTGATGCCGGTAAGCTCACAGAATCTCTTCTGTGTGATCTTTAATTCTTCTATTTTTTCAAAGATTCTCTCACTTATTGTCATTAATCGTCCCCCATGTCTTTTCTTTATTTGCCGGGTTTTATGGTTAATTTCTCAAGGTGCCAGATATCCTGAACATACTCCTCTATTGTTCTGTCTGATGAGAACTTGCCGCACTTTGCAACATTCAGTATTGCTGACTTAGCCCAGCGTGCCTCATCCCTGTACATAGCCTCTATTCTCTTCTGAGCATCGGCATATGAACGGAAATCCTTTAAGATGAAGTACTGATCTGCTCTCTCTCCGCCGTTCTGCTCTAACAGTGAATTGTAGATTTCCCTAAAGAGCTCGGTATTCTGAGGTGAATAGTAGCCGTTGATCATCTGCGTCATAACCATACGGAGCTCTGTATCGGTATTGTAGATCTCCTTAGGATTATATCCGCCGTTATTTTCGTAGTTAATTACTTCATCAGCAGAAAGACCGAATATAACAGCATTCTCCTCGCCAACCTCCTGAACAATCTCTACGTTTGCACCGTCCATGGTTCCCAAGGTGATCGCACCGTTCAGCATGAACTTCATGTTACCTGTTCCGGATGCTTCCTTGGAAGCAGTAGATATCTGCTCCGAAACATCGGATGCGGCAAAGATCATCTCTGCGTTCGATACTCGGTAATTCTCGATGAATACAACCTTGATCCTACCTCTGATGGTGGGATCGTTGTTAACTACGTTTGCCACACTGTTGATGAGCTTGATGATTGCTTTAGCCCTGCGGTAACCTGCTGAAGCCTTTGCTCCAAAGATGAAGGTCCTGGGATAAAAGTCCATATCGGGATTGCTCTTAAGCTCATTATACAGATACATAACATGCATGATGTTAAGCAACTGACGCTTGTACTCATGCAGACGCTTAACCTGTATATCGAAGATCGAGCGGGGATCAACCTCTATTCCGTTATGCTCTAAGATGTACTGGGCAAGGCGTACCTTGTTCTTATATTTGATGTTCATGAACTCATGCTGTGCCTTCTCATCATCTGCGTAAATGCTCAGCTTGTCCATCTTTGAAAGGTTGGTGATCCAGTCTGCGCCGATCTTTTCGGTAACCCAATCAGCAAGAAGAGGATTTCCGTGAAGAAGAAAACGACGCTGTGTGATACCGTTTGTCTTGTTGTTGAATTTGCCGGGGAAGTAATCGGCGAATTCCTTTAAAGACTGGTTCTTTAATATCTCGGTGTGAAGACGTGCAACACCGTTTACAGAGAAGCCGCCGACGATGGCAAGGTTAGCCATACGTACCTGTCCGTCATAAACGATGGCCATTTTCTCGATCTTCTTGTAATCTCCGGGATACTTTACCTGTATTTCACGGATGAAACGACGGTTAATCTCTTCAACTATCTGGTAGATTCTGGGAAGGAGTCTTGAGAAGAGCTCTAAAGGCCACTTCTCGAGTGCTTCGCTCATGATTGTGTGGTTTGTATATGCACAAGCCCTTGTTGTGATGTCCCATGCCTCATCCCATGTAAGATAATGCTCATCCATAAGGATACGCATAAGCTCTGCCACGGTTACTGAAGGATGGGTATCGTTCAGCTGGAAGCACACCTTCTCGGGCAGCTTCTTTATATCGTCATGATGCTCTAAATATTTCTTTATGGCAAGCTGAACGGAAGCTGATACGAAGAAGTACTGCTGCTTAAGTCTCAGCTCTTTGCCTGCATAATGGTTGTCGTTAGGATAAAGGACCTCAACGATGGTATTTGCAAGGTTCTGCTGCTCAACAGCCTTATGGTAATCGCCCTTGTCAAAGGAGTCAAGCTGGAATGTATCGATGGCTCTTGCATCCCAGATACGTAAGGTATTTACGAAGTGGTTGTTGTAGCCTACAACGGGGATATCGTAAGGAACTGCCTCTACTGAGCTGTAGCCCTCCTGGATGAAATACTCCCTGCCATCATCCTTGCGGATCATGCGGACATAACCGCCGAATTTAACGATCTGAGAATTATCCTGATCGCACATTTCGAAGGGATAGCCTTCCTTAAGCCAGTTATCGGGAACCTCAACCTGGAAGCCGTTCTCGATCTTCTGCTTGAACATACCGTACTTGTAACGGATACCGCATCCGCATGCGGGATATCCGAGGGTTGCAAGGGAATCAAGGAAGCAGGCTGCAAGTCTTCCGAGACCTCCGTTTCCGAGTGCGGGATCCGGCTCTTCATCCTCAATGGCATTAAGATCGAAGCCCAGCTCGTCAAGAACTGCCGCAACCTCTTTGTTTGCCTTTAAGTTGATAAGGATATTTCCGAGTGCACGTCCCATAAGGAACTCCATGGACATGTAGTATACTACCTTACCGTCCTTTCTTTCAAACTCCTTATGTGTCTCAAACCAATCATCAACTACATATTCCTTGATGGCATAGGAAACAGCCTGGAACATCTGCTGCTTGGTAGCCTCATCGGGTGCCTTGCGGTAGAGAGTCATTAAGTAGTTCTCTACACTGGCCTTGAATTCCTTCTTGTTAAGTTTCATGGTATTCTCCTTCTGTTTTTATTTACACCTCATCAGTCTGCTTCGCAGACAGCTTCTCCTCAAGGAGAAGCCTTGGCTTCTTTTAGTCCCCTTGAGGGAAGACTTAGTTCCTCTTAACTCCCAAGGTAACATCCTCACCGTTAAGGTTCCAGTCCTTAACGGAACCATCGGTAGTATTATACACGATTTCGTCCGCCAATACAACCTTCTTTATTGTTTCGGCATTCTTTTCCGCAACTTCCTTTATCTTGTCGTTGCCGGAAACATAAACGGTGATCCTGTCCATAACCTCAAAGCCCGCATCCTTACGCATGGTCTGAACCTTGCTGATAAGCTCTCTTACGAAGCCCTCTTCTATAAGCTCGGGTGTGAGGTTTGTATCAAGTACAACGGTGATGCCGTTATCCTCGCCGGAAACGAAGCCCTCACGCTTTGCTGCCTCTACGAGGAGATCGTCCTTTTCAAGAACCTCTGACTCACCTGTTACTTCTACGGTGATGCTGCCCTTTTCGTTAAGCTCTGCGAAAGCCTTCGAACCGTCAAGGTTAGCCAATACTTCCTTTAATGCATTGAGTCTGGCACCAAATCTGCGTCCTAAGGTCTTCAGCTGAGGCTTAAAGGTATAATTGGTAAAGTTTGAAACATCATCCGTAAACTCTATAGCCTTTACGTTCAGCTCATCCTTTATGATATCCTGATAGAAGTCGCTGAGAACGTTGTTCGACTTTACATACATCTTTGCAAGTGGCTGGCGCTGCTTGGTATTTGCCTCGTTTCTGCAGGCACGGCCTATAACAACCGCCTCTAATACAAGCTCCATGTTCTTCTCGAGCTCTTTATCTACCTTAGACTCATCGCATACAGGATAATCACAGAGATGTATGCTCTCGGGAGCTGTTGCATCTACACTGCAAACCAGGTTCCTGTAGATATCCTCTGTCATGAATGGTATCATCGGAGCTGCTGCCTTTGAGATGGTAACAAGCGCTGTATAAAGAGTCATGTATGCATTTATCTTATCCTGCTCCATGCCTTTTGCCCAGAAACGCTCACGGCAGCGGCGTACGTACCAGTTGCTCATCTCATCCACAAAACCGAGAAGGCTCTTTGCAGCCTCTGGTATACGGTAGTTAGCCAGATTGTCATCGGTCTCCTTTACCGTGGAATTAAGCTTTGAAAGAAGCCATTTATCCATAACCGGAAGCTTATCGTACTCCAAAGTATATTTTGTAGGATCAAAATTATCTATATTTGCGTAAAGAACGAAGAATGCGTATGTATTCCAAAGGGTCCCCATGAACTTTCTCTGTCCTTCGGTAACTGCCTTGTCGTGGAAACGGTTGGGCAGCCACGGTGCCGAATTGATGTAGAAATACCAACGGATAGCGTCCGCACCGAATTTCTCAAGAGCATCGAAGGGATCTACCGCATTGCCCTTGGACTTACTCATCTTCTGACCGTTCTCATCCTGAACAAGACCTAAAACAACTACATTCTTGTAAGGACTTTTGTCAAACAGAAGTGTCGATTCAGCCATCAGTGAATGGAACCAGCCTCTGGTCTGGTCAACAGCTTCGGAGATGAAATCTGCCGGGAACTGTGACTCAAAGAGTTCCTTGTTCTCGAAGGGATAATGATGCTGAGCAAAAGGCATTGCACCTGAATCGAACCAGCAATCTATAACCTCGGGAACCCTGTGCATTACCTTGCCGCAATCAGGGCAGGTAAAGGTTACGTTATCTATATAAGGTCTGTGGAGCTCAACCTTTGCATTCTCGGGGTTGCCGCTTCTCTCTGCCAGCTCTGCGCGTGAGCCTATGCACTCCAAGTGACCGCATTCACACTCCCAGATGTTAAGGGGTGTGCCCCAGTATCTGTTACGGGATATAGCCCAGTCCTGTATATTCTCCAGCCAGTTTCCGAAACGTCCCTTTCCTATGGATTCAGGGATCCAGTTAACTGTGTTGTTGTTCTTTATAAGATTGTCGCGTACCGCTGTTTCCTTGATGTACCATGACTCTCTTGCATAGTAGATAAGAGGGGTGTCACATCTCCAGCAGTGAGGGTACTCGTGCTCGAACTTGGGAGCATCGAAGAGCTTGCCTTCTGCGTCCAAGAGCTTTAATATCTCGGGGTCAGCCTTCTTTACGAAGAGACCTGCCGCAGGTGCATCCTCAGTCATCTCGCCTTTGCCGTTAACCAGCTGTACGAAAGGAAGGTCATAGTTCCTGCCGACGTTTGCATCGTCCTCACCGAATGCCGGAGCTATGTGAACGATTCCGGTACCGTCCGACATTGTAACGTAATTATCGCAGGTTACGTAGAAGCCCTTCTTGCCCTGCTTGTCAGCCACTTTCTTGGCGCAATCAAAGAGAGGCTCATATTCCTTGCGCTCAAGATCCTTACCGGTAAAGGTTTCAAGTACCTCATAGGGCTTTGCACCTTCCACAAGCTCAGCGCCATCTGCGGGCTTAGCCTTTGCAAGCACGGTATCGAGCAGTGCCTCTGCCATGTAGTATGTATAACCGTCTACGCACTTAACCTTAACATAAGTATCATCGGGGTTAACACAGAGTGCAACGTTCGAAGGAAGTGTCCAGGGCGTTGTGGTCCATGCGAGGAACCAAGCATCCTCACCCACGCACTTAAACCTTACTACTGCAGAACGCTCCTTAACGGTCTTGTATCCCTGGGAAACTTCTGCGCTTGAAAGCGGGGTTCCGCAGCGGGGACAGTAAGGAACGATCTTAAAGCCCTTGTAAAGCAGGCCTTTGTTCCATATTTCTTTCAAAGCCCACCATTCGGACTCGATAAAATTATCATCATAGGTGACGTAAGGATTCTCCATATCGGCCCAGAAACCAACGGTACCTGAGAAATCCTCCCACATTCCTTTATACTTCCATACGGATTCCTTGCACTTCTTGATGAAGGGCTCCATGCCGTATTGCTCTATCTGGTCCTTACCGTTAAGTCCAAGGAGCTTCTCTACCTCAAGCTCAACGGGAAGTCCGTGTGTGTCCCAGCCGGCCTTACGGGGAACCATTTTTCCCTTCATGGTCTGGTATCTGGGGATCATGTCCTTTATAACACGGGTAAGCACGTGTCCGATGTGGGGCTTACCGTTTGCTGTAGGCGGTCCGTCGTAGAAGGTGTATGTCGGGCAGCCTTCACGGAGCTTCATGCTCTTTTTAAAGATATCTTCGTCTTTCCAGAACTTCTCAACTTCTTTTTCACGCTCAACGAAGTTCATGTCGGTGGTTACTTTTTTAAACATAATCTTTTTTCCTCCTTCTAAACAAATAAGCGGCTCTACTCCAAAACAGGAATACAGCCGCTGTATTATTAACCACCTATTTTGTAAGCACTCGCTGTCATGTAGCTTCATGCCGATCCCTGTAACGGGGGAACCCGGTACCATCTACTCCCGAAATTTACGATCAAAAATCTAAACTCTGATTGATTTCAAGCATCGACGATACGACTCCGGAGTGATCTTCATGCATAGGTACTTGTATCCGTTTTCCACTGCCACGGACTCACTGTGAGCTTCCGTTATACACTACTGTCTCCATCAAAGTCTTTCATTTGCATCGATTTTAGTATAAATCCTTACAAAAGTCAAGAGAAGATTTTTACCAAAATTAAAAAATGTTTTGAGTTTTTCTTGTAATTATTATATAATTAAAAAAAAGCAGCGAGGTACCCGAAAATGCAGAAAACCGACAGCGTCATCGCTTATGATTTCAATCCTACTTTTTTATATACCTGGAAGGGTATAAGGACCAAAGATGAAGAGAGATATCATTGTCACGAGCACGTGGAGCTCGCTTTCATCATGTCAGGAAAGGGACGTTATAAGATTGACGGAACCTTTTATGATGTCGAGGAAGGTGACCTTTTGGTGTTCAACCCCGGCTGCTACCATCAGGCCTTTGTAGCCAACAAGAACACCCCTACCTATGAGTTCTTCATAGGTGTATCGGACTTCTGTCTGACAGGCATGGAACCTAATCACTTCATGCTGAGCAGGCTTCCGGTTTATAAGACAGGACCTGAACTTAAGCAGAAGCTTATGCGTCTCTGTACTTCAATGAGTGCCGAGAACGACGTTTATAAGATCGGCCGCTATTATATGATGCAGTCCTATCTCATGCAGTATATGCTGGCGGTACTCCGCGACGAGCAGCTTCCGGGCGAGCCCGGCGGCCATGTTGCCTTCGAATCCATCAATAAGAACAGGATTGTTGAAGAGATCATCCTGTATTTTGAGGAGCACTATTCCGAGAAGATATCGCTGGAGCTTATCTCCGAAAATATGTATGTAAGCCCCTTCTATATTTCAAAGATCTTCAAGATGGTTACGGGAGATACCCCCATAAGGTACCTGATAAACATAAGGCTTGATAAAGCAAAGGAGCTCTTGGAAACATCTCCCGACCTGAACGTCAGGGAGATTGCCGATAAGGTAGGTTATGACGATGCCTACCATTTTAGCAAGCTTTTCAAGAAACGCTTCGGAGTATCACCCACTACAGTAAAAAAACCGTAACGATTCTTTTCAGATGATCATTCTCACCTTATCGGGGAAGCAAGAGAACGTTGCATGATCACTCTTACCGGCTATCTCACCGTCGGTATGTATGGTCATGGGTTTATCGGTTTCGATCTCAATGGTCTTTGCGGTTATCTGATCGATATTCTTATGCCTGATGTGCTTTCCCTTTATGATAGTCGGCATGAGTCTTAAGTGAGTAAGCCTTGATATATCATGAACTATACAGACCGTGATCTTTCCGTCAAACGGGTTCGCGTCAGGAGCCATCGGCATTCCGCCGCCCTCATATCTGGTATTCATGTTTGCGGCGAAGATAAGCCTGTTGCATCTGATCTTTCTGGTCCCGTCAATGGTTATCACCGCTTTGGCGGGCTTATTTGTAAATATCAGTGCAAACCCGATAAGATAATAAACCAGCTTTCCGAGCCCGAACCTGTTCAAAAGCTTTTTAAGCTTTGAATTAAGGGCTTTTTCACATATATCGGCATCATAGCCCATGCCGGAGCTTACGCCGAATTTTCTTACTATGCTTCCGTCCTCCGAGATAACAATACCGTGATCAACCCTGATAAAGCGTCTGGGATGGATGGTGTTTTCTATTACACTGATGGGTTCCTGCGGGATACCCAGTCCTCTTGCAAGATCGTTGCTGGATCCCATAGGAATATATCCCATTATGAAGCTGTCATACCCGGTAAGTCCGTTAATTGCTTCATTTGCGGTTCCGTCTCCTCCGGCTATAACGATCCTCTTCATTTCGGGATGCTCCTCGCATATTCGTCGGGCAAAGATTTCCGCATCATTCTTTTTTTTCGTAAAATAAACCTTATAATCTATATCGGAGCTTTTAAGCCTCGCTTCCAGGTCGGCCCACAGTGTCTTGGCCTTCCCGGTCTGAGAGCCCGGATTTACTATAAAATAATACATGTTGGTTTCTCCTGTTGTGCTTATTACCTTAATATTATATTTTATCATAATATGCGAAATAAGTCCATAGGATTTTAAAGAGCGGAGGCCCCAAAAGGAGCCTCCGCTTACTATAAACATGTGATAAATTAGCATCTTGACGAGTAAATTCAAAATATTATTATGTGAATATTTTTCCGTTATACACTTTTTTCGTTTTTTGCTGTTTTTTGTTTCTGTTTTTTTGTTTTTCGCTGTTATTTTCTATTTTAAACCGGATCTATCCATATATCGCCTCCCTTAAAAAGTTTACGGTTTCTTCTCCCGGATATACCGGGTCAGGTTCAAAGGGGAAGCAGCAGGCGGTTATCCCAAACCTGTCCTTCTCCTTAAGTTTTCGCACGTTACCCAAGTTTATGAAAAGCCTCCAGCTGTTTAAATAAGGAGAGGTCCCACGGATATCCTCCAGCTTGTCATATTCGTTCTCCCGCCAGATTCCGTCCGTTCCGACGAGGATCTTTATGTCACAGAGCAGGATGCGGGACAGGCCCTGTTTGAAATTACATCCCAGGTCTGAAACCGTACAGTCGGAATCAAGGTCCATTAAAGCCTCCCTGTTTCCGATGCTTTGTGAGGGAATGTATGTAACCCTGTGAAATTCATACGGTTTTCCCGGTTCCTTGGCCCCGAAACCCGTTACAAGAGCTCCGATGTCGTTATGCCTGCTCTCCTCCAAAAGAATGACCCTTTTCTTTTCATATTCACTTAAGTAATTGCACGCGGCAATCGCAATATGAGTTGTACCTACTCTGGGAGCGAGTCCCAGTATTCCTATGCGTCTGCCGTTTATTCCATTGCTTTTTAATGCTTTACGATGTCCGAAGATCATAGCAGCCTGCCCGTACCATCATTTCATCAAGTACGGACTTTACCTCCGTGTCCTTAAATATGTCGGATGTTTTTGCGATATACGGCACGGCCAGATATGAGCCCGGTTCAAGTACGGAGGCGATTGTATCGTCCACGTTTTGAGTGAGATTTATAAGGAACAGCTTATTCTTACATCTTCTCGACAATGCCCTTGATCGTTTTATTTCATCCTGTTCCCAGCACCTGTTTCCTGTCACGATGAACGTAAAATCCGCCTCGTAGAATTCCCCGGCCATATCTTCTTTTAATGTGCCGTAATCGTATATTACATCACAGTCCGGAAGATCCCTGTTTTCGCTGAATTTCCGGCTTAATATCTCGAGCCCGGCCAGTGCTCGGTCATTGTTTTTTAAGGCCGTCATGGCATACCATGCCTCGGATGTGTTCATTTCGAGGTAAACGCAGGCCCTTCCCATGCATTTCACATATGCCGAAAAAAGCAGGGCGATATATGTGGTTCCTGCATTGGGCACTGCCCCCGCAAATGTGATTTTCAACGGTTTCTTTGAAAAACTTCCTGCTTGCCTGTCAATTTCCTTTAGTCTGACTGTCAGTTGACCCACTGAGCCGAAACGTCTTACGGGAAGCCTGCTCGTACAGCGTCCCACTACTGCTTTTAAGGCTTTTTCGGTCTTTTTGGACACACTTCCGTTTGCAAGCATATATTCAAGGAGCCTCCCTAACGAATATATGTCTGCGGCTTTTGATATGTGTCCGCCTTCCGATTGTTCCGGGGCAGAGTACAGTAAGGTCCCGAATATAGGTCCGGTTTCATCTCCTTCCTCGGCCGCACTTCCGAAATCGATAAGAAAACAAGACCCGTTATGTATAATGATGTTTTCGGGTTTGATATCGAGATAAAGCAGGCTCTTGGGCAGAGAATGCAGGTAACTGATTATATTACTGAACTGGAGCATGAAATGAATTATTTCTTTCTCCGACAAAAGCCTTTTTCCGCAAAGGCTTTTTAAAGATCCACCCTCTATATATTCCTCTATGATGAAAGTGTATTCATCATCCTCATCAAGATCGTAGATCTTGGGAATATTGGGATGGTTTAGATTTTTTAAGAGATGGGCTTCCTTTATCAGCCGGTCATGAAACCGTGATTTTTTAAGAATGCCCTTAATGATGCGCTTCACTTTGAGGCTGTTGTGCTCAGCAAGCCATACTTTGCAGTCGCTGTGGCATGCGAGTTGTGAAACGATACTGTATTTAACTGTTTCGGCCGTTCGTCCTCCTTTCCGCAAGCTATCCAAAACCATATGTATCATATCATATATGTGGATAAAAATCAAGCCCTCGGTAAAATTTTAATCAACTTTTTATTGACTTCTAAGATGAAAAGAATTATACTTCACATACAAAACAGATTAGACTGTCTTTTTGTATAAAGAAGGGGGGGGAAGTTACATGAAGATCGAGCGTATAAACGATAATCAGATCAAGTGCACATTGACCAAAGAAGACCTGTGTGCAAGGCAACTGAAGATCAGTGAGCTTGCATACGGAAGCGAAAAAGTCAGGGAACTGTTTGTCGAGATCTGTAAGAAGGCTTTTGTGGAATGTAACTTTGAGGTTGAGGATACTCCCCTTATGATAGAAGCGATCCCGGTGTCTCCCGACTGCCTGGTGCTTCTCGTTACCAAGGTTGAGAATCCCGAGGAGCTGGATACCCGCTTTTCGCACTTTACTGCCATTCCCGATGAGTCCGATCCCATTATCTCTCCCGAGGAAAGGGTGTATGCCGATGAGATCTTAGGCTGCATGGAACAGCTGAATAAGCTGCTTACCGATCCCATGGCTTCCAAGATATTCAACGGGAATACGAAGCATCTCGAAATTTCCATGGAAACCGTCTGCAAGGTTTACCGATTCGCTTCGCTGGATGAGGTTATCCGTCTCGCCAAGGTCATCTATAAAAGCTACAAGGGTGAGAATACCCTGTACAAGAATGAGTCAGACGGCACCTACTATCTGGTTGTTGCCATGTCGGAGCATACTCCGGAGCAGTTCAATAAAATCTGCAATATAATTTCAGAATACGTTACCATGGATCATTCGGGTCCGCTCGACATCGACTATATCAAGGAGCACTGTGAGGTCATCGTAAAGGATAAGGCCATTCAGGTACTGAGAAAACTTTAAACAAAACTTTCTGCAATGACAGAGTGGGGACGGTTCTCTTTGGCACCTTGTTTAGGTGACAAAAAGAACCGTCCCCACTGTCACTTTACAGAACGATTTTTCCTTCCAGAACCGCCATCAGATGCTCTCCATAGGGGCTCTTCCCGTACTTTAAAGCTGACTCTTTCAGCTTCACTTCATCAATCCACCCGAAACGGTAAGCAATCTCCTCCGGAGCAGAAATAGTCATGCCTTGATACTGTTCTATCATACATACGAAATTGGTCGCCTTCCTTAATGAGTAAAATGTCCCCGCATCCATCCATGTGAAGCCACGTCCAAGCAACTGTCCTTGAAGCCTATCTTCTTCTAGGTACATCTCGTTCAAAGTAGTAATCTCCAGTTCCCCTCTGACTGAAGGTTTCACCTGTTCAGCCTTCGCACTCACGCCTGACGGATAAAAATATAGCCCAGCAATAGCATAATTGCTCTTCGGGTTAGCCGGTTTCTCTTCCACTCTAGTAATCTTTACAGCGCCATCATCAGCATCCCTATCATGACGCGTGAACTCCATGATACCGAAACGTTCCGGATCTTCTACATAATATCCAAAAACACATGCCGAACCCTCCTCAGCCGTCTTCCTGGCCGCCATCAGCTTGTGCCCTAAACCATTTCCATAGAAAATATTGTCACCTAAGACCATGGCACAGGAGTCGTCCCCGATGAAATCCTTACCAATGATAAACGCCTGAGCCAATCCCTCCGGTTTCTCCTGTACTGCATATGACAGTGAAAGACCGAAAGCACTTCCATCACCCAGCAGCTGCTCAATCCTCGGAGTATCCTCAGGAGTACTGATGATAAGGATATCTTTAATCCTCGCCAACATGAGAGTGGAAAGCGGATAATAGATCATCGGCTTGTTATAAACCGGTAGCAACTGTTTTGAAGTCACCAGAGTCAATGGGTATAAACGTGTTCCACTACCGCCCGCAAGAATAATGCCTTTCATCATGTCTTCCTCCAATTCTTTTCTATGCCTTGAGTATTATTATATGCAAGTCCTTGCCACATACAAGTATCTTACTCAGAACTATGCTTTTTCTCCCATAATCCAACCATTATTCATATACGCCAACATATTCTCTATAAAAGCCAATTATATCTTTCTCGTATAAAGAGTTTCTTAATTGATTCAGCTGCTTTAGTTTTGCCGTTTTACCTTTCTTAAAGAGCTAACCAAATCACGTAATTTTCTGTATGAGACCATTCATCTATACTGCCTTCATACCCTTTAACCCTAGATATAATTAAATCATTATTGCTAATATTCTCTTATTAACAAAAGTTATACATATTTTAGTATAGCAACTCCCCATAGTAAAGTCAAGAAATATTCATTACCTAATTACCCAATTATAACATTTTCTTCCACTAAAGGCACATTTTCGTTCCCCTTCGTGTTATCTTCTATATAAGTTTCTCAATTTCTTCCCTATCATATCCTGTAGCTGTTCATCTTCAGCCTGTTCTGCGAAGCTCAAACGATGTATTGTCATTAACTTTTTCCAGCATATTACATATTAAGCCATCACATATATGATAAGAATCCGGATATACAATCGAAAAACAGTGAGCTTTTTTAAGGATGGTCTACGGGTTCTGGATAATGGTTTACGACCGTAACGGGAACAAGGTCTTAAGCTGCGAGGCTCAGGATGGCAAACATCTTGTAAGGATAGATGCAGAACACTATGAGCCTATCGCAAAGAAAGTCTCAACATCGATCCCACAGGTAAGAAGGGATTTCACGGAGCGTTTCAGCAACGGAGCAAGATATCTTGATGCTGCTGGCACTAAATTCGACCAGCCGACACATCATGCAAGGAAGATAATGGAGCTCCAGGAGTTGTATTCCGACGCAGTCCTAGACTATTTCATCGGGAAAGCCATAGATGAATGCAGGATGGACATAAAGTCTTTCAGGCAGATGCTGAAGGAGTATAACGGCAGGGATATATCTCAGTCATCGTGCACACTGCCAGAGGTATCGATAAAAGCTGAAGCTTCCGGGCAGGCTGATCCACTGACAAGGGAATGCAGCTATTATGAAGAATACCTGAAGGAGGTGCGTGATGCCTGAAGGAACAGCTTTAGATAATGCCTACATCGAGAAAAAGATGAAACAGTTCAAGCTCGTGGATATGCGGTCAGGATACATGGACCTGATAAATGAAGCTGAACAGGAATCCCTCGGGTACAAGGATTTCCTTATACGGCTCCTGCAGATGGAGGAAAACGGCAAGGACAGCCGCAGGACTGAAAAGCTCCTGAACAGGGCAGGTTTTGAAACATCTGCCGCCCTCAGTGACATAGACTATGGTTTCAACCCGTCGCTGGAAAAGGACAGGATCGAGGAGCTGGGAAGGCTCGGATTCCTTGACAGGCACGAAAACATCATAATAATCGGGCCGCCGGGAGTCGGGAAAAGCATGATAGCCACAGGGATAGGGCGCAATGCCTGCACGGCCGGCAGGAAAGTGATGTTCGTGAACGCAAAGGAACTTGTTGACAGGCTTTACGACTCGATGCTCGAAGGAAACCTCCATGAAACGCTGGAAGGCATAAACAAGGTAGAGCTGCTTATAATCGATGAACTCTCATATATAAAGATGGACAAAGAAAGAGAGAGCCTTTTCTTCCAGATCATACGGCAAAGATATGAAAAAAGCTCTCTCATAATCACCACCAACCTTCCCATGGGAAGATGGGATGAGGTATTCACGGGACAGCTTGCGGCAACAGCCATACTGGACAGGCTGCTGTACCACTGCCACGTACTCAGTATAACAGGAGAAAGCTACCGTGTCAAAGGGTCAAAACTAAGTGTTAAAAACCAGAAAGGAACAGTGTAAAAATGAATATAGAAAACGATAGGCAGCGATTCCTTTTGGAAGAACTGCATGAATACGAAAAAAATACAGAAATGAGCAGGCAGGAAAGGGACGCCCTGCACAGATGGGTCATGGACGGGAACAGCGTGCATGAGAACACGGCACTTGCCGAGGATGGGCATGGCAATTACCTTGATTTCCTCGATGTATACC
>JAILGF010000062.1 GCA_024696945.1 Lachnospiraceae bacterium
CCACGAAGCCTGTATCCCATTCTGACACCTTCCTCTGTATTTACTGATGCAGATGTATCCGTGGTAGCACGAGGACCGATAGCCAATATAAGATCTGTCTCATATTTCTTTGCAAGCTCGACCATCTTCCCTATTTCATCATCAGTAAGCCTCATTATCCCCTGAGTCTGAGTTACACGATGAAGGTACAGCCCATAACTTTCCATGGCATCCAGTAATGCCTGCATAACCTTTGGTCCCTGAATCCCTGGGACCTCAAAACGATACTGGCCGCCATCGGCAAATCTCTTATTTGAGGTTGGAAGATCATATGCATCTCCACCCGGTAATCCTACAGATTTTAAAAAATCCCTTGTTTTTTCCATACTGTTCATATTATATCTCCTCCAATCACAATAATCTTATCTTTTTTATAGTCATTGTCTCTTATTCAGGTTATCTATAAGGCTGTCTATCGCTTCCCTATGGTCAAATATTATGGGAGGGAGCTTTCTGCTAAGCCCTTTGTGAATTCTGCAATCAATAAAAGAAGCTTTACCACAGTCCTTTAATTCTTTTATTGCACAAATCAATTCTTCCTTGCTCTCGACTGCTTTACCGATAGTTTTATAACCACAAGCTTCAGCTATCTTGGTAAAGTTCAAAAGATGACCTGCTGATGGCTGACCTCCTACAGATTCATGTGCACCATTATTTAAAACAATATGCATAAAATTCGGTACATCAAGTTTACTAGCCATAGTCAATGCACCCATATGCATAATAGTTGCAGAATCCCCATCCAGGACTACCACATGCCTGTCTTTTTTCTCTAAGGCTATGCCTAAGGCAACCGAACTTGCATGACCCATAGAACCAACATTTAGGAAATCATTTTCTTTTCCTTCATTTCTTTTCTCCCTTAAAAAGAAAAGCTCTCTGGTAGCACGTCCTGTAGTGGCTGAATAAACAGTATCATCAGGCATCTGATCGAGCACTACTTCCATTGCCTCCTCACGACTCATTGGATATGTGTCATCCACATTATTAGGCTTATCAGGATCTGCCATTACACCCTTCGGAACTATAAGTCCAAAAAGTTTCCTCTCCCTTTTACAAAATGCTACTGCCTTCTCTATCACACGTTCAAACTCGTCATCCGAATCAGAAAGGATCTCATAAGGAATGTGCATTAACTTTAATAGACCCGGAGTAATCTCTCCCTGTAATTTATGCTGTGGATGGTTCGGCTCTGTGTTTCCCTGTCCGCGCCATCCAATAAGTAGTAACATAGGTACTGCATATACGTTAATATCAGTCAAAGAAGCCAGAGGATTAATGGTATTCCCTAAGCCGCTGTTTTGCATATAAACTAAAGGAATTTCTTTAGATGCAAAGTAGTGCCCTGCCGCTATAGCCACAGCGTTTCCTTCATTCGCCACTATAATATTTCTATTCGAAAGATTATCTAAAGCATAGTTGCAGAAGCCATTAAGATATGAGTCAGGAACACCGGTAAAAAAACTTATGCCATTCTTTTCTAATACTCCAAATACTTTTCTTTGATCTAACATCTATTTATTTTCGCCTCCAACAGAACCCTTACCTTTATAAAGCGTGAAATATTCCGGTGAATCATTCTTAGTAACACTCCATGCTTCTTCAAATACATTTACCAAATCATTCGGTAGTGGACCAGCACATACAGACTCCATATTCTGGATTAAATGGGTAAGTTTTGATGCTCCGATTATTATAGCATCTCCTCTCTCTCCATTTAACATGGAATGATAAGCCAGCCACCTATAAGTAGCCTCTATACAGGTAATCCCCTGTTCCTCAGATGCCACCTTTATCATATCTACAGCATCAAAAAAGCTCTTCTTCCAATATCTGCCCTGGTAATTCGGGCGATGAGTAAACCTGCCATCTGTTGGAGCATCTTCAAAACTCCCATATCTTCCGGTAAGCAATCCTCCACACATAGGGTTATATGCATAAAAACGTATGCCAAAGTTATCAAGACAAGCATTCAACTCTACTTCTGCTTTTCTAGTCAACGGATTATATATTCCTTCATAAACAGTTGGCTTTACCCAGCCATGTTTATCGCATATATGCCATACATCAGCCACCATCCACGCAGGGAAATTTGAAAGACCAAGCTCAACAAATTTTCCATGTCCATAAAGATCATTCATTGCAGAGAGAACAGTTTCAACAGGAGTATCAGGATCTGGAAAATGCAAAAAAACAGTATCGACCTTAGGAAGCCTTAACCTATCCAAACTTTCATTTAACTGTAAATATGCTGCTTCAGCATCCAACTTTCCAGTTATTCTTGGATTAACCTTTGTAGCTATCTTATAAGAGTATGAGAGGTTAGGTAACACAGCTCCCAATAATCTCTCACAATTTCCATCATTATATACATAGGCAGTATCAAGTTCTTCTCCACCATGATTCAAAAACTCATTTACGAAATCATAAACATCCGGTGCAAAAACACTTTCTCCAAACGTCATCGTACCAAGGATAAGTCTAACTTTACTCATTAATTTCCCCCGTCAGCTGCATAGGATTATAGAAGTTTCCATTTCCATCGATATGTTCAATTGCACTTACAATTTTCATAATATCATCATGTGCATTTTGTCCTTTTGCACATATGCTCAACTTTTCAACAATATCATCTTTTGTCAATGGATTTTCAGGATCTCCTTTGGGAACCATAACTTCTTCTTCCAAAATCTCTCCATCTGCTAAGACTACTTTAACTTTAGCCCCTCTAATCCCTTTATCTCTACTCTCCATAGTTTCATCTGGAAAAAGAATAGTTTTGTCAATTAATTCTACTATATCAGTTGATATTTTAGATACATCCATATCTTCAATTCCGTACTTCCCTTTTAAAATAGCACAGGCTAAAGTATATTGAATAGAGAACTTAGTTTCATCTTGATTTTTAGGTAAACGAATTCCTGCTAATTTAATAGCATTAGGATAAATATATACCATAACTTTCTTTATTTGTCTGTTATGAATTTTATGGTTAAGGGCTATAGCAGCATCAATTCCGCAATGAGTATGCCTACATGACGGATATAATTTAAAATAACAATCATGCACCAACAAATGATTAGAACTTTTTAAATATCTTTCATCTACAATATCAGTTACAGCATGGAACCAGCCATTGGGACCTTCCAAAGATTCTATAGGCCCCTGTACCCCTTCGTTAGCGAGCATAGCGGCTAAAAGTCCGTTTTCCGCTGCTTTTCCTGGGTTCAACGGTTTAATATATGGTCGAGAATCTCCATAAGATAACAAACCTCCCGTCATAGTCGTAGCTAGTCCTATTGAGTCCTCTATCCCTTGCGCATTAAGATGATAAAGTCTAGCACATGCTGCTGCACATGCTAGAGTTCCAGCCATACCTGTCGAATGAAATCCTCGTTTTACAATTCCCGGTTGAACCGCTGATGATAATCGTATAAAAGCCTCATAACCAGTAGCCAAAGCATTCAAAACATCGTTATTTGTACTATGTATTTTTTCAGCCAAAGCAAAAACTGCAGGGATAATATGCACCCCTGCATGCCCTGCAGCCTTCTTGTTCCCATCATCAAGTTCAGCCCCATGTCCAAATACCGAATTCATAAACGCTGCAATTCTTGCTGGATACTTTTTCCCATGGAAAAGAACCGTGCTTTCCCCTATTCCATCTTGATAAAGAATAACTTTCTCGACCGACTTGTTGAATTCCTTATTCTCTTTATATCCTGCATAAGCTGCTGCAAAAAAATCTATAATCAGTTTTTTTAACTGGTCTATATCTTGAGCTCCTAGATTATCTATTTCACTTAGTTCTCGAGCTATATCTGAAGATAATCCCATTTCTTTCCCTCACCAAAATTATATATGAGTCTTTATAAAATCATCAATCAAAAATCAATTCTGCTTTTAGGTACTAATGCAAATGCGTAATATAAACAATACTTCGATTTTCTTAACCATTTAAGAATTTTCCCAGTTTTTGTATTAGCCTCACTTGCAGCATAATATACTCTAGGTGTTTCTTCTTTACACTTTTTTTCAAACTTTATTATTAATTTTCTATTTTTAGCACAGATTTTTAAGAGTAACAGCGTTTTTATGGCAAGATGATACCCATTTATGACACGTCTAAATACATATGATTTTTCCATGCAATCAGAATTTTCAACGAATTTAAAAAGTAACTTACATACTTTGATATATTCACTAAAATGATTAATACGTGAATCACGGCTTATACTCTGCCCATCTCTTCCAGTTCTATAACAGTATACACTGTTATTACATAAACCTATAGTTTTTACATAAAAAAATGGAATAGTTGAATACAACTTATCAGTATACAAGCAATGCTCAGGAAGATTTAGTTTCGATTTTCTTAGTATATTTGTCTTAAATGTGATTCCCCAATGGCCTACTATAGAACTAAGCTCTCCAGATTTACATGAATCTATATTTTCTCCAACATAATCAATAAGAGATAAATTATCTTCAGAAGGACCTTTTAGCACATTTGACAATACCATATCATAGTCATTGTTTTTTAATTGTTTTATCAGCTCTTCTAATCCATTTGTATTGAACCAATCATCTCCATCAAGTAATTTAAAATATTTTCCCCTTGCATGTAAAATGCTATAATTAACAGTAGAACCATATCCTCCATTCGATTTTCTCACTATATTAATAGAGTTCTGAAACATTGAACTATACTTTTCAGCTACTTCTGCTGTTTTGTCAGTTCCCCCGTCATCAATAACAAAAACTTCAATGTCATCAATGTATTTACACGCTACTATAGATTGTAAGCATTGTTCTATATACTGTTCGACATTGTATGCTGCAATTGAAATAGTTAACAACTTCTCTTTCATAACAAACATATCCTTTTTTAATGATAAAATTATCCCTCTATCATTTCTTTTGTGATTCTAAGTTTACGCTTAATTTTCGAATCCCCATTTATATCAATAACATCTATACTTTCAAAAACTCTTAATATATTATCAACAAGATTATCTATACTATCTGCTTTCATAATCACAAAAGCAACTTTACTCCCATTTGAGGAA
Organism: Lachnospiraceae bacterium; assembly: GCA_024696945.1. GTDB lineage: Bacteria > Bacillota > Clostridia > Lachnospirales > Lachnospiraceae > RUG11977. Next base: position 5,109 of record JAILGF010000062.1, read on the forward strand.
CTTTCTGATATCTTTGTCCCTGGTTGACGAGTAATCATAATATCGACTAAAACTTTTTCCTCCAAAAGAGTTTCATATCCGCTTACTCTATCAAAAATACAATCTCGTGCATAAACACCTGAAACCGTAATAAAACTATCCGGTTTATGAAAATCAACGTTGTTAGGGATTCCTAAAAAGGAATTAATCGTAGCCTCATAAAGATCAAACCCCGTCGTCTCTAAAATTGCCCTATCACTAAATCCTCCGGCCATTCTTCCTGCGAATTCAATAACATTCATTTCATCGCCATTAACCATCATCTGTATAAACATTGGAACATTATCCAATTTAAACTCTGAGACTATTTTATCTGCAATTTCATTAATCCTATCTATTATGTCTTGTGGTAATATCGCTGGGCCAAGCGTTCCAATACATTTTGTTACATGATCCTCAGAATCATTATCTGTATATCTTCTTGTTATCATTAGGACATTTGCTTTTCCATTCTTTGGGAAACAATAAACATTATACTCTTTCCCTAGAGCTTCTTCTTCGATAATCACTTTGCTTTTAGGATATTTTTCAATTGCTTTACTTATAGCCTCTACGGCTTCTGACTTACTAAACGCATGTGTCACAGCATTAGAACCCGATCCCTCAGCAGGTTTAACAAAAACAGGATATTCAAGATTTAGTATATCTATATCTTCAGGTCGGCTGACACAGAAAAATTTTGTTGTTGGAATTTGTCCATGGATCATTTTAGATTTCATTATTTCCTTATCAGAAATACTGATTGCTATATCATATGAATAAGGTGCCGTTAACCCAATATTTTCGGCAATTTTGCAAATTCCTTTGTTTAAATGTTCCAAACAGCAATTGATAATTAATTCTGCCTTTCTTTCAACAGCTATTTCCTGTATGCTTTTGAAATCAAATGTACTAACTTTAATATGTTCATCAGCGTAGATTTTTGCAGGAGGATTATCTAAGTAATCTATTAGGATCGTATGATAACCTCTGTCATTGAGTTTTTTTATCAGAGGAATATGGTTTGAAATACCTCCAAGTACAATAGCTGATTTATTTTCACTATTCATAAAACTACTCATCTAAGCTCCTTTACTCTTTATTTGTTTCAAAAAAGGACGGATGATCCTTTAAAAATTGGGTTACTGATGTAGCATTTCCATTCTCATCATATCCGACAAAATAACTTGCACCTCCAGCCGCTTTATTACGTTTTTTAAAATTAATCGTCATTTTTATAAGAAGAACTATCATCCTAATGTCTGTAATCAAACTAACATTTTCTACATACCAAATATCATTTTCAAATTGATTTTGATACTGACTAATATTGGGATTTTCATATATAATTCTTGGGCATTCAAGCCCTGGTCTTACACTATCCCGTTTTCTATGCCTACCGCTCATTCTCGAAACAAATGTAACTGGTAAAGGTCGTGGCCCAATAATTGACATATCTCCTTTTATGACTGAATAAAAGTTTAGGAGCTCATCTAACGACAGTTTTCTAATAAATTTACCAAATTTTGTAACTCGTTCACTCGGAGGAAGAAGTTTTCCATTAGAATCTTTTTTCTCATTCATATTTCTGAACTTTATTATCACAAAGTTTTTTCCGTTTTTTCCAACTCTGGTTTGTTTATAAAAAATCGGGCGTCCAACATCAAAAAAAGTACATATTCCAATTATACAATTCAATGGAAGGAAAAGGATAAAGGCTGGTATAGAAATCAATAAATCTAAGAATCTTTTTATATATCTAGTATATATTGTATTTTTAGGATTAACCTTTACTGAATTTTTATTAACCATATTCAAATTATTTTTCTTCAAGTATTCTGAAATTACTTCCTCATCATTTTGAATTAGGTTATCATTCCCAAGCGTTTTTTGATTTTTCATCTTTTCCCCTCAATTATTGTGATTTTTATTGCCCATTGTTAACTTTAAACATATTATTCGTCAGAACTCTAAATATCAACATAAAAAACAAAACTACAATTACTAAATTAATACCATTCCTTTTTCGTACAATTTTTTAAGTATCTCATAACTGCTTTTACCTTCATAGTCTTCAGTATGTTTTGTACATATATCTATTTCTATTAATGAAAGGCATCTGGATATACAAAAAATATCAATTTGAAAGTCTAACATAAATCTTGAATTTCTACATATCCAAATTGCTCATGTATAATTTCATCTCCAACTCAACTGGCTCCTATAACGCATTCTTCACTCATGATTAGTTCTAAAACTATAAATATCATCAAGATATAAATATAAAAAAAACGTATTCCTTTAGTGTCTGTGTCAGGCTTACAAGATACCGGAATTCTCCAGCCCCATTGCATACGATTTATTCTTCTGGATACCAATCTTTATAAAGCGCCAATATAGGATTTTATACTCCGATTTCCTTTATTAAACTTTGATAATCATTCTATCGTTTACCTAAGCATGCATTAAAACAACATTCAAATAGAAACCACTTCAAATATAATCATTGTCATTATAATTTACAATTTATTAAAATGGTAACAAACATATTTCAAACCATCTTATAATATGTTCGGTTAACGCTATAGTCACATCCAAATCCTTCTTTATAAAGCGCTAAGCCTAAATTTAATTCTTTGCCATGATTACCAGTACTAGTCCCAAATGAAAAAATATCAAATCCTTCATTCTTTGCTATCATAATTAAATTATAATCCATATAATTCATCGCGAATTTACTGTTATATTCAGGAAGACAAGCTAAATATTGTGTATGTAACACTTTATGATTAAAATCAAAAAGCATCGTTCCTGCTACTAATCTATTCTCCTCAAATACTCCATAAAAGCGAACCAAGTCAGAAAGCCTATGATTTTTAAAATCTAAAAGCTCTTCAACACTATGCACAGGAACTGTATCAAACTTTTTAAGATTTTCTTCAAGAATCATGTAAAATTCTTTTACCTGTTCATCCGTTTTTAAACATTCAATTCTAAAATCATTCTTCAATGAATATTTGTAGTCTCTTCTCCTAGAGGCTGACATCATAGACATGCCATCCTCAGGTAAATTGTTGCATTTTAAGAAAAAAGCTATCTCATTATACTGATTGTATCCATAACGGAAAAATTCATAGTCTAATAAAGCCATGCGTTTATCAGAAAAAATATCCGATGTTGCTTTCATTATTACTTTCTGATATCCTTCATCAATCAAAAATCTATCTAACAACGGAAATATTTTTTCTAAGTTTGAAACATTATATGCAGACCTTGATAGCACCATACCTCCAAATGTGCTTCCCATATGAGAACAAAATGTCAACTTACCATCAATATTTTTTCTACTAGCAGGTATAACAGCTACAATATTAGGCCCATTCATAATAAGAATAGATGAATCCTCAAATCTACCTATAGGATGATAATTAAGAAAATTTCTTGTTTGAAGGAATGTTCCATTCACGCTTTCTTTATTTACAAAATTATCCCATTTACTTTCAAGAGAATCCGTATATTTTACAATCTGTAAGTCCATCTTATAGCCTCATACTTTCTTAATTGTCCAAATTTATATATCTTTTAGATGCTGTATTCATGCGCAATGCAAACCCTTTTTCATCATACCCAACAAAATACGAAGCTTCATTGCTTTTTGCCCTATTATCTCGATTTCTAAAATCAACTACCATTTTTACTAGCATAATACACATCTTAACATCTGTGATAAAGCTAATATGCTAAACGTACCAAATATCATTTTCAAACCGTTTATGATAATTACACAAATCCGGATTGTTAAATGTAATAACCCGTGAATATTCCAAACCCGGCCTTATAGCTGTTCTCATTTTATGTCGGTCGCTCCTATCATAAAAAAACATAGGTAATGGGCGTGGTCCGATCAGTGACATATCTCCTTTTAAAACTGACCAAAAATTCAAGAGCTCATCTGAAGAGTATTTTCTCATAATCCGTCCAAAGTCAGTAATCCTCTGTGTAGCCAGAAGCAGTTTGCCATTTTTGTCTGTTTTGTTATTCATATTTCGAAATTTCACAAGAATAAATTATTTTCCATCCTTTCCACATCTGCTTTGCTTATAGAAAATTGGTAGACCTACGTCAATTAATGTACACAACGAAAAATTAGATTTATAGGTAAAGTAATAATACAGGCAACTGAAGACAAAATTATATCAATGAATCTTTTTCCATATTTGACATAAAAAGAATTTCGAAGTTTTACCTTCTTCTAGATATCATTTGCATGACTTAAATTCATTTTTTTAGCATCTCAGCCATGGAAGCCTCTTCATCTGAGATCAAGCTAATATTTCCTAAATATTTTTTCTTATTCATTCTAAATCTTACACTCCAATTATCATTTATAATGATATGGTCACAATATCAACATACCATATTCTCAAAATCAGAATTTCAAACTATTGATCTAAAATAAAATTATCCTCCATATTTAACCAAGCAACATAATCAAAAAAGATTTCATAATCCCTAAATCCATCCTTTCTTAATCTGCTCCACTTTTTAATCCTATCTCTTCCGTAATTTTTCACATAAAATATTTCTTTATTATCAGCTCTTTCCTTATTCCACGTGAACATAATTTTCCTCTTTATAGGAAGAAACTGTCCCAAATGCTTAAAGGTGTCGATTTGCTTATCAGGAAAATCTTGATCTGCAATTACAACAAATACATTCTCAATAATTCTAGTTTTTCTTTCATTCCATTTTTGACTTGCTTCCTGATTAGTTTTATAATGTTCGAAATTAATCGTCACTTTTTTTTCATCTTCCCCAATATATCCAATAGGATAATATTGACTATCAACAAATCTTATTTCCTGGCTAAAGTAATATTGCAAATCCATTAGCAGTTTTAGAAAATCTTCATCTTTGATACTCATATTTATTGTAGGAGAAAGGAACTGTCTACCCATCGTATGATAAATAAGCCCTGCCATACAATCACTTGTGAACAAAGTAAAATCAGGAAGATTTTTACTTCTTTCTTTAATTGTATTTACATATGAATCATATTTACGTTTATTTATGCGTTTAACAATTCCACGAAGGAAGTTCTTAATCTTGCTATCGTGGTTATGCATTTAAATCCCCTCCTCAATATGCATTAATCACATCAATTACATATTGTATTTCTTCATCCGGCATTCCAGCATATATTGGCAATGACACTTCCTGATTTGCATATTTCCCTGCATTCGGAAAATCATTCCATTTATATCCCCAATCCTTATAACATTCTGCTACATAAGGTGGAATCGGATAGTGTACTTGCGTATTAACACCGTTATCTTTCAGATAATTCTGGAAATTTTCTCTGTCCTCCACCAACACAGGGAAAAGATGATATACATGATCAACCTTTTCATGTATAGCAGGTATATGCACCTTTTTATTTGTTATCTTATATGTATATAACCTCGCTTGTTTCTGACGCTCTTTTGTCATCTCATCAAGATACTTAAGCCCTACCTGAAGCATAGCTGCCTGTACTTCATCCATACGGCTATTCACACCATTTATCTCATTGTGGTATTTTACCTTTGATCCATAATTTCGAAGCAATCTTACTCTTTCTGCTACTTCATCATCATTCGTGATAATAGCTCCTGCATCCCCAAACGCTCCCAAAGGTTTTGTAGGATAAAAACTCAAACACCCGATTGCCCCAAATGTACCTGCATACTTTCCATCATACTTTGAACCGAGACACTGAGCACAGTCTTCAATCACATAAAGTCCATACTTATCTGCTATTTCCTTTATCTTATCCATACAACTGCACTGACCATACAAATGAACCGGAAGTATTGCTTTCGTTTTTTCTGTTATTTTCTCTTCTATTTTGTCTACATCTATCTCCATATATTCGTCAGCATCAACAAATACAGGCGTGGCTCCATTTTCAGTTATGCCTATCACAGAAGCTATGTATGCATTAGCAGGCACAATGACTTCATCACCCTCTTTTATTCCAAGTGAACGCACAGCAAGTATTAGAGCATCTGTTCCGGAATTTAATGCCACGCAATGCTTTACACCAAGATGTTCTGCCAGCTGCTTTTCGAAGGTTTCCATTTCCTTGCCGAGTATATACCATCCCGAATTAAGAGCCCTAAGAGCAGCCTGCTCATACTCTTCCTTATGAAGTTCAAATGTTCTTTTCAGGACAACAGAATTTACAGTCATAATATCTTTATTTTTCTCCCAATTTTTTCATCTCAGTTACAAAGTCATCAAAATTTCTGATGTATTCACCTGAATCATAATATTCATTCGTAAGTACCATAAGCACCGAATCCTCTGTAAAGTCATACATTTCTTTCCAAACCATCTTAGGTAAGTATATACCTTGATTAGGTTCGTTTAGTTCATATACAACTTCGTTTCTGTCTTCATCTATGGTCTTTACTTTGCTTTTCCCTTTAATATTGTATAGAACAAATTCTGACTTACGGTTTGAGTGCTTTCCCCTGACAGTTCCAACATTTCCTTTTCCAAAGATGTAAAAAATCCTTTTTATTTCAAATGGCACATCTTTCAAACCTTCTACTTCTATGAAACCTCCATTGTTCATCTTAGGGAAAGTCAACATTTTTACTCCAGCATAGTATTCATTCATAACATGTCTTCTCCCGTTATCTCAACCGACTCAACAAATGCAGACCACTCCTTATCCTGAAGGAACTTTTGATACTCAGCATAATCATCCTTCAGTTTATCTGCATCGTAATGTCCTGATGCTGCTACACACAGCACACTTCCGGGCTTACGCCAATATATCTCGCGCCACACGCTCGGATGAAGTATCAATCCTATTGACGGATCAGTGAGCGATATTGTCTTTCTGTCCTGTCCGGTATCTACTATGACATCTATAACTCCATATGGACAGAATAAAAGATGCCAACTCTTCTTATGTGCATGGAACCCTTTTTGATGTTCCTGTTCTTTCTCATAAATCGTGTAGAGTCTTGATATTCTGAATGGTATGTCATGTTCACCCTCGAAGAAAGAAAGACCGGTATTTTGATCATCTTTTTGTAATGCAGTCCTTATCTTAACAATTTCGTATTCAAAGGATTTATCTGTTGATGCCATATATACAGGTATCCTCATATACCTGCAAGCACGGTTTATAGCTTCAATTAAGTTCACATCATCCTGTCCGCAGAAGCGTACCTGATCCACCCACTTCCAGCACATAATGGCTAGAAGTTCATCAAGACTGTTTATAATAGGAACATCGGCTATAGTTTTTCTGTTTACATTTTTAAGAATCAGAACATATTTGACTTCAATTCCTATCTTTCTGAGTTCTTTAATCCCCTCATATGCCAGCATATCTGTAGACACCATTATGGCAGTCGGATTTTCAGACTTATGATGAAACTTTCTGAATATTATCTTAAGCACAGTATGTGAGCCGGCTATAAGGAAAAAGTCAATGCCATATGCTATACACACAGTAACTCTGGAATACCATGTGCCTTCTCCCAATAGGAAAAGGACTATGGCCAGTATAGAAAAACTTATCCCCACATGTTTTATGCTTTCGAGCAGCTCATATCTTTTTCTTCGTCTAAGAACCCTTTTCAGTGTTCTAAATACAATAGCCACAAAAAAATCTATAGTCACCATTACTATCGCTATTAAACGACCTTCGCTAGTACCAAACGCATCCGGATTCCTGTCAAAATAAACCAAATAAGTCCATGAACTCATTGCATATGCTGATAGTATGCATATTATGTTTGATATTAAGAATACCACGTACCTGAAAAGTCCATATTTTAATTCGTATTTCATTTTCATATCTCCTATGGTAACTACATACAACTATCAACATTACGTTTGCATCTAAACATTTTTAGTTCTTCCTTAACTGATACCATTTTAGTTAAGAAAGAACAATCATACTCAAGCATTAACTTTTTCTTCTCGTCAGATATCATTGTTGCAAATAAAACAGCGAATTCTACCTCTACCCTATGTTTCCTTTAGGTACCAAGTAGCAGTGCAAAAAAACAATGAGGGCATACTACCCTTTGTATCACATCATTATACACTGTCGGATTTAAATTTGCAAGTATTTGTTATAATTCGGACGTAAAAAAAACAGGTTGTAAGCCTGTTTTTTTTGGTAATTTTTACATCTAATAAATGCACACTGCTCCCAAAACGTCCACTTCACACCCGTTTGTCATCAAGAGCTCTCTCTCTATGTTCTTATATGACGAGAATGTCTCACGCTCTACGAATATAACATTTCCTGTGTTAAGTACTGCCGAGAAGGTTGAGGGAGAACTCAAGATGTTGCCTGAGGCGGTCACCTTGATGTTGCAGTTTTCAAGCTCTTTCCTTAGGCTTTCCACTACGGAGCGGTTGAATTTTGAAACCGCGTTACCGGCTAATACTATTTCGTTTTCCCCCTTTGCCACACAGATCGACTTTATTTTTAATGCTGCAAGCTGTATATTCTTCTGTGTATTAAAGGAGCCAAGCCGTCTGGATTTAAGGTATTTTATGAGTTTTTCAAATGGCAGCTCAAAGGTATCTGTGTGTATGGCACCGGCCACCTTGAGATCATAAAGTTTTTCAAGTTCTTCCGGCTTCTGAAGTCTCCCGCCGAATATCATGAGCAGGAGGAGTACCACAAATCCCAGGCAGAAACCTGCAGCTGCTCCTACAAGTGCCATGATCTTGGGATCCTTCGGCATATGAGCGGCTTCATCGTCAGGCTTGGGCTTTGTCCTGTCTTTTACGGTGATATATCCGTTTCCGCCGTCCTCGAGGTTTACTCTTGCCTCGTAGTAATTGTACTGTATGACGTTTGTTGCCAGATTGAATACGTTTTTAAAAGAGTTGATCCTGTTTGTATAATCGACGATCCACTGCCTAACCGTATTCTGCTGTGTCGCAATATTTGTATCCGTCTTCGTATAGATGTTTGCTTCAACCTGAACCAGCTTGTGGCTCATTCCGGATTTCTTTATTACGGAATCCTTCAATGCCTGCAAGGCACTGTCTATGCTGCCGGCCGATGAACGGAGTTTCTCGATATCATCATTGTATAAGGTCATGCTAAACTGGGTTCCGTTCAGGAAGCTGAAGAATGTGCAGCCTGAAAATCTTCCCCATTCTTCTTCTGAATAGCCCATGCTTTCAAATACAGAATTCCAAAGGCTGAACGAATTATGTGCGTTCTGGTAATACCCGTTTACGGTCGCCTGCTGTTCCGGCACATCACAGCTTACCGTGTATATAAGGGTGATCACCGGTATGCTGTATGGATTTACCTTGTATTGTACCATGGTCTCCGACAGTTCATTGGCATCTGCCATCTGCCTTCTGACCGATAAGGCATCCTCGACGGAATATATCTGATCGGCTGTAAGTCTTTCCTCACAGAATTTTAAGAGTTCCTGTGCTTTTTTGGCTTTGTCCGATTCTGAGCCGGATGCTGCCTTACGGTACTCGGTGTTGAATTCAAACACGTCATTATACTGATCAAGCTGTGCCTGATATGCCGAGTTGTCCGCTTCGTAGGCTTTTAAGTCCGCATCATAATTCTTGTTTGAGTACTTGTACAGGACCAGGGCCCCGAGTACGGTGAAGCCTATTATAAGCCACCAGCGCGAAAGCCCCTTCCATATCAGTTCGGCAGGAGTTACCGTGTTGTACCTTTTTTCGTCCATTTATATTGCTCCTTCCAGGTTTTCCGGTCAAAATATCATTTCTTGAATATTTTAATACGGCGGATAACAAATAATGAAATAATTACAATTAATGCTACACTCACATATCTCACTATCCCAAGATCATATATCATCTCAACTGCCAGACTTAAGCCTATGCAGGCAACACTCATGCCCAAGAATGCAAGATCGTTGAATATTTTCTCTCCACTGCACCTTCTGTACCCTATGTAGTGGCAGAATGTGAGCACTCCATTTGCTATAAGTGTCGTATATGCGGCAGCCGAAAGTCCGTAGATCGGGATAAGCCATGCATTAAGTACTATGTTGAGTGCTGCGGCGATTATGGTGGCCGCGGCTATGCCGACCGATTTCTTATGGTAAAATTCTATTGATGCATATACATTGTACAATGCATTCAAGAACGCCATTCCGACTATCGGAGGTATGGCGGACAATCCATCTTTGTAATCGGAGGGTGCCAGGATCATGAGTATTTCGGGTGCCATGAGAGAAATGAGTACACAGAGCACACCGTATCCCGCTATCAATAATGTACACGTACGTTTTATCGGTACGTGATCCTTTTCGTTCATTTTTTCAAATACGTACGGCTGAAGCGAACCGTTTATTGCGGTCCAGACAGTGGCCGCTGCGAGTCCTACCGCCGATGAAACCCCGTATATGGCTTCTGAAGAAGTTGATGCCAGCTTACCAACCATTATCCTGTCCGCTCCGTTCATGGCATGAAGTGCCAGATAGTGAGGAAGGAGCGGCAGTGTGAAGGTAAACATCTGGCCCATCATCTTCCTGTCGGGCTTTGCCCCGCCCTTCATCAGAAGATATATGTACAGCGGTATCGCAAATATCAGGATTCCGGCGACCGACCCGGCAATTTTCATTGTTGAAGGTTCCGCAAAGAAACCGATGAGCAGTACTATTATCGAAATTCCCTGGGTTGCCAGCATGGAGCCTATCGAAACAATTGCTCCTTTAATGTATCCGTATTCGTACCTTTTACGTGCCAGGAAAAAGGTCGTAGCCGGACTGAAAATGAAGCTCACTCCCATAAGGATCAGTAACGGCCACGGAAGTATCAGATTTTCAGAAACAGTGGCTTTAAATATAAATATGAGTCCGAATACCACAAAAGTAGACAGATTCACCATGATCAGCATGTTGGAGACAAAACGGTTCCTGTTTTCCCTGTACTCGTTTAAGCCAACGTTAAAGGATCCGACCGATGCAAGTCCCAGGACCGCAAATACTTCAAGGATATAATGCCAGGAATTGTAGTCCGTAACAATCCCGTACTGCTCTGTATCCATTAGCCTTGTGAAGAGCGGCATGAGCAGGAAGGAGATTCCTGAGGATAGAAACGAGCAGATTCCAAAAATCAAGGCTGACCTTGACGGAACAGGAAGTTTTTTCCAGCCGGTTAGTATTCTGTTTTGGCTGTTTTCTGTATTCATTACACGTACCTTAGGCTTTATGGAGACAGGTGTCCTTACCTGCCAAGCAGCTTGCGTGTCGCAGTTGCTGCTTTCTCGCCCAGATTTTTCCTTATAATCTTATAAACCTTCCCACGGAGCCTTGAATAACCGTCCACCCAGCTGGATGCATAATGATGGATACTGTAGGTATTTTCCGTAACAGTAATTTTTCCGGTATTCATGTCCATAGGATTAAAATACTCCGAAGGATAAATTCTGAACTGTTCTATATCACAGATCAGGTTATTTCCTCCGAAACCTTTTTTCTTCATTAAACCGGTTGTATATTCGACAACGGTGGTCATGTCATACTCACCGTTTCCAAGATCAAAATGCCTGCCCTTATACCCAAGGAGCAGTTCTTTCATTACCGGGTTGTGCGGCTCTGCGGCACATATGAGTCCGGGAGCTATATCACCCGTTTCCGGCCTTTCAATTCCCATAAAGCCCGTAATCCCGTCCTTGGCACATGAGGCAAGAAGCTCATCCAAGGGTTTTACCAGTTCAACATCGGTGTCAAGATATATGCCGCCGTAGTCATACAGTATGCGGAATCTCGCATAATCGCTGACAAATGCCCATTTCCCGGCTCTGTATGCTTCCGAAGCATATCTTGATCTTTTAAGATCGAAGTTGCTTTCGTTCCATTCCTTTATTTCAAAGTCCGGGCAGAGCTTTTTCCAGCCTTTTATATATTTTCTAAAATCCTTCGGAATTTTTTTCTTTCCGAACCAACAGAAGTGAATAATCTTCGGTATCATTTACAGTACCCTATCATTTTTTGATAACCTGCTATCATGCGGCGAGCGCAGCGTCCTCTTTCAAACCGTTCTTTTATCAGTCTTCTTGCGTTCAGGGATTTCTCAGGGAATGCATTTCTTTCACAGACGGCTTTTTTCAAGAGCTTTGGCAGCGTCTCTGTTCCCGTTTCTCCCCAGCCCGCATTGTATGTGTTAATAAGTCCGGCGAGCCCGGTCCCATGTGAAACCGCACAGGGCACTCCGAAGCTCAAGGCTTCAAGTATCCCCGAAGGAAGGGCTTCCGACCTTGAAAACTGAAAAAATACATCAGAGTTTAGCAAAACGTTCTGTTTTTCTCCTTCTTCCACAGGACCGGATATGCTTACAAGATCTTTTACGTTAAGAACCTCCACCAGTTTTTCCATTTCCTGTTTTTTACCGCCGGGATCCGGCCCATAAAACGCAAAGGAGCAGGCATTTTTTCTAAAGAATTCCTGTTCCCCCGCAACTGTTTCTATCAATATGTCAAGACCCTTGATATAAGGGTCTATACGTCCTATATATGTAAATACCATGGACTTATCGGATCCGCCCGACCGCTCGTCGTATCTTTTATAGTCTGTTTTTAAGCCGATACCGTTCGGTCCGACAAATCCCTCTTTGTTAAATACCGCCCTTTTCTTTTCTGAGGCGGAAAGAAACTGTAAGCCTTCCGACTCTATAACGAACCGCTTAAATAACAGCTCGTTTCCTATACGTTTTTTCCATTTTTTAATGTTCTGAGCCTCTCCGGTAAGGCATCCGTGAGGAACTATCACATACGGGATATAGTTTTTCCTGCATTCCCCGGCCAGTTTCAAAAAGGGCGGATAATAAACCTCATGGAAAACTACAAGATCAGGCCGGTTGAACGGATATCTCAGTTCATTAAGTGACAGTTTTCCGGGGAACAGCTGACAGTCAAGTCCTTCTATCCGGATATTCCTTACGTTTAAAAAGGCTATATCGGCTTCACCGGTTTCCTTTTGGGCGTTTATTATCGCCGGAACCGCACGCGGAACCCCGTTGAATCTGTTATTATCAATTGAAGCAATATGCAGTATTACCATTTTTCTACCTTTGAGCGTCTCCTCACAATAACTCCCGCAAGGAATGCGATCAGAAGTCCGCCCAGCACACCTAATAAGTCTATCCATATGTCCCTTATCTCGGAACCACGGTTTGAAAACAGCTGTATGGTCTCATCAATAAGTGCGATAAGCATTCCAAGGAACAGGCAGTTAATATAGTTGACGAATTTTTTCTTTCCTTTAAGGAGGAAAATGCACATGAGCTGAAAGCTAACCGCTATATATTCAGCAACATGGGCCAGTTTTCTGACCAGTGAACTCAGTTCAACATAAGTCCAGCCGGTATCGCTGCGGTATCCAGGTTCAAGTTCATCTATCGGGGTTATCATTTCAACGACGATATCACTTGTAGCCGATGAGTCTTCCTTGTTGATACAGGACTGCCCCCATACCAGGATCATTGAGATCGTGAATGTTATGTATAATACTGTCAAAAGTCTTTTTCTCTTGTTACTCATCGTTATCTCCGGTCTCTTTAGGAGCTTCGGCTTTAATAAGTTCCCCTCCCACGATGCTGTAATCGGAGGTTATTCCAAAGATGTCTTTATTTCCGTCCCTGGTGTTATAATACATCAGAATATCATAATCCTTTACATCAAGATCAAGCTTGCTTAAGCGTATTTCGGCTGTAAACGCAGAATACTTTCTTGTGGTCTCGGAAGGAAACATACTATCCAGTTCATCCCGCTGGCATCTTTTTGTATTAAGGAACAAAATATCCTTTTCGTCGTTTTTGTTCTTCAGGACTACCTGAACCAAAATATTCTGTTTAAGATCAAATACTTTAGGCTGATCTTTCTTGAAACACCAACCGTCGATAGTCAGTTTCCCATCTTCTTTTGCAAAGGTGTCAAAACCTATCTCGTATCGTCCCTTGTTATTTATTGTCTTGAAGGCGTCTATTCTTTTCTTATCTATCTTATTGTTTATGATAAGGAAAGCGATCACGCCGGCCACAAAAATAATCCCCAGGAAGACAAATCTTATAATCTTGAATTTTTTTTTCATAATCCTTTTTTATTTTTCGACCGGAGAGCTCACGATCGAATTATTTTTGCGGTAGCGTTTGATCTCAAACAGTGCTGCGTGGAGCAGACATATTACAAGCATGATCATGCACAGAGGACCGGCGCATTTTATAAACATCAATATGAAGCTGCCGGATAATAATTGGGATCCGTTAACCTTTACAGAGTCAAGGACAACCGAATTATCGTCTATGATCGTGCTGTTATAGCTGTTAAGCATGTCTTTGAAGATATTTTCAATTTCTTCTAGCTTTCCGTCGATCTCATTTATTTTTTCCGTAACGGCAGCGCTCTTTGATGAAGTCATGTATGTCGCCGTAGTCATATCGGAAATATATCCCCTGTATCTGTCAAGATCGGAATCAATAACAACTATTCTGGCCTGTATCGACTTTTTCTTATCGATAAGTTTTTCATAAGTCAATTTTGAGTTGCTGTCCACCGTAACAACGTCATTTCCCGAAGGGATATAAAGAATTCCGTCGGTCTGATATATCTCTATAAGCGAGTTGATGTCTTCCAAAGAAGCCGACTTGTATTTTTTCTCGTTTTCGAGGAGCTGGATCTCGTACTGATACTGATTCTTAAGTCTTACAGTAGAAATTGAAAGTACATCGATCATAACAGTAGCTTCAACATTGCTTAAGGAATCGTTTCTGAGTGCCTTACACTTTAACTGAAGGTCTTTAAAGCTCATTCCGTTGTACTTAAAACTCGTGCTCAGCTTATAAACTTCCCCTGCATATTTTTCAAGCTGGTTCATCCTGTATTTAAGAGCCTTAACTCGCTGTGAAAAATCGTAGTTATCAAGCTTAAGCATGTTGTCTAAGCTTTCAACGTTAAAGGTGTATCTGTAACGGTTGATAAAATAATTCCTGTAGGTTTCCGCTATGGCTTTTACGATTTTTTTCATATGTGAATCCGAAACGGTGGGATCGAAATCATCGTAAAGCTTAAGCTTATATATCGTCGGATAATAATCATTCATGGTTATCAGCCTGCTCTCCGAGAAATCATAAAGGGAATCAAAATCCTTTATCTGGTTGATAACATCGCCGGGGTACTGTCCGTTTATATCCAGACTGTCTTTAATGCTCTGAACGGTATATTTTTCGGACATATTGAGTGAATAAAGCGCTTCCGCGATTATATCATCATCCAGGATATCGTTTATGGAAAACTTTTCCCCGCTGGGAGTAAGGTTCTGAGCAGCACCTTCATATGTAAATTCTATGGTCAGGGAGGTGTTTCTTCTTGTTTTTTCGGTTCCGAAGAATTTGATAAGCGCCATAACAAAGCCGATTATACATGCTACGATCAGCAGACTCAGATAAAGCGTAAACCTCTTATTTTTCTTTACGGGACGCTCTGAAGCGGAAGGAGCTTTAACATTTGTTTCTTTTTTATTCATGCCTTTGCCTCCCCTTCTTTCAAAGCGTTCTTTGATGATGAATTTTTCTTAAATTCCTCGATAATTCCGTCTGTGCCCCAGATAAGAGCTCCCAAGAATGCGCCGGCCAGTAATCCGATGATAGCATTCTTTATATTTGTCGAATTAAAGAAAGAATCTTTGGACAGCTGAGCGCCTATATAATTAATAAATGAGTTTTTGTAGGAGTCACTCTCAAGGATCTCGTTTGCATGATCCTCTGTAAGATTATACAGTGTTGTACAGGTTTCAACAAGACTCTTAAGTTCATTCTCGACGTATTCTATCTGTGTCTGTGAACTTGTGGTGGTCTTAAAACCGGCTATTTTATCGTTGAGATTTGCAATCTTCTCACCGAGACTTGCTTTCTTTTTATAGTTTTCCGACTGATCCATGATCAGGTTGTTATAATAGTCGGTTACCGCAAGACTTTCCTGCATAACTTCCTGATCGTTTGAAGAAATGTTTATCTTATCATTTTTATATTCACTTATCAGCTGTGAATTATAAGCGATATTTCCGTTGACAACATTCAGCTCACGTTCGGTATTCTTTAGCTGATAACTGTATTTGGTAACCATTGATTTCTTATCTTTGGCAATATTATTATAGAATACATATGCATACAGATAATCCACGTCTATATCACGGATCAGCTTAATGCAATCCGCAATATCCTGGAAGGTCATTCCGTCAAGCCTTGAGCGTGATGAAAGATACTGGGACTTAACGGTTTCGGTACAATACGTGGATAAGGAATCAAGAAGGTTAACAATCTCATCGAGACGCTCAATATAGTCAAGCTCCTCATTGTTGATGGATCCGAGGGTATTGTCGGGAAGCATCATATCCATATATGTTTCATAAAAATAGTCAATGTATGCTTCCGCAATATTGTTAATAAGGGCAGACATCTCACTGCTTTCAAGGTATGTCTTGTTTCTCGCTTCAGGATCGGTTGAAAAGCCGTTTGAGATGGTTATGATATATTTTCCTTCATATTGGTAATCTACTTCAAGAACCTGTTCATAATCCTTCTTTGTTTCCTGGATAACCTTTTCAGCCACTTCAAGCTTCTGTCTGGTCTCTTCCGTAAGCAAGCTTTCAATATTTATGTTTCTCTCCAATGCGCTGATGGGAATGTTTTCGGAGAGATGAGTCATCTTAAGTGCCTTCTGAAGAATATATGAAGACTTGATATAATTTATGTCCAGCTCTGATCCGTCCGGTGCAAGCTGTTTTTTCGCTGCGGGGTAGACCATATTTAGCAATACGGATACCTTCTCTCCCCTGTCTTTCAGCTCTGCCATGAGTAACGGTGTTGCAAGGCCTATAAGCATACAGGCAAGGATGATACAAACAAAAATCCTTCTTTTTTTGCCCATATTGGAGAAAACGCGGACAAGATCGAATTCACCGTGTGTCGAGCTATCACGCTTAACGACAACTTCGACCTTCTTGTTCTGTTCTATCTCTTGTAGGACATTCTTGTCTATTTCTGTCATTTGTCATACCTTTCTGATTATAATTTATTCGAATTGACTGCCATTTTAAAGAGCTTGTCGTTGAAGCTGCCGGTAACAAACTTGGGGTTTGCGAGCAGTCTTTCCTTTTCAACGGAATCCTCATCGTATTTAGCTACCTGCTTTAGAGCCTCAAGCGCATCGGAATCCTCCATTCCGGCTCCGAAGGTTTCCATAAGCCCTTTTGCAAGCTTGCTCCTGGAATTTGCGTTCTTGCCGGAGAAATGTGCCAGATACTGCTTTATCGCACCGAAAAAACCGCCAAAGTAATTGTCATAGAAGGGGTCTGCCGGGTTCTTTCTTAAATACATTGTGGGAACCCTGTCCCTTATTACCTGACCGACGATGTAGATGATGTTTCTGGCAAGATCGTCGTAGTTCCCGTCAAAGTAGCGGTTTACGTCGTACCTGAGCATCAGTTCACGAGCGGAGGCATTGAAAACATAGGTGCTCCCCGGCATAGTGCTGTATAGGAGCGAATGCTCAAAGTCGGCATATTTCGTTGTCTTGTTCCGTGTGAACTTTACAGGCTTCAACTTGGCATTCGTTACGGTGTAGTCGCTCATGTAGAGGAGCGGACTTACAGCAACGTCAACGTCCTCGCCCTCGATAATGGATTTTGTCTCGAGGTACTTTATGGCTCTGGAAAGCTTTTCAGGGAACCATACGTCATCCTGTTCGCAGAAAGCGTAATAATCGGCCTCTTCAGCCTTTTCGAGAAGCTCCCAGAAGCTCTTGGTCTTACCTATGGCCTCGCCCTCGTAGAAGGTCAGTTTTTCCTCACGCTGGTAGCGGTCGAGGATTTCCTTCGTCATATCGGTCGAGCCGTCATCGCGTACGAATATCTTTATCTCAGCCTTTTCGGACATATCCTGTTTCAAGAGACTCTGAAGCTGCTCTCCGAGATAATCCACACCGTTTTTGGTATACAATAAAATGACTATTTTCATGAGCTGACTCCGTTTTGTATTTGCAGAACTATTTAAGGCTCAATTTTGCTTTTTCCACCCATGTAAGGTCTTAATACCTCAGGGATATTGACCGAACCGTCGGCATTAAGGTTGTTCTCAAGGAATGCGATAAGCATTCTGGGAGGTGCAACAACCGTGTTATTAAGGGTATGTGCGAAGTACTTGCCGTTCTCGCCGACTACTCTGATTCTAAGTCTTCTTGCCTGAGCGTCTCCCAAGTTCGAGCATGAACCTACCTCGAAATACTTCTTCTGTCTCGGTGACCATGCTTCTACGTCGCAAGATTTAACCTTAAGGTCTGCCAGGTCTCCCGAACAGCACTCGAGCTGACGAACGGGGATGTCGAGCGATCTGAAGAGGTCTACGGTGTTCTTCCAGAGCTTGTCATACCAGATCATGCTGTCCTCGGGCTTACAGATGACTATCATCTCCTGCTTTTCGAACTGATGGATACGGTAAACGCCTCTTTCCTCTATGCCGTGTGCGCCCTTTTCCTTACGGAAGCAGGGTGAATAACTGGTAAGTGTATGAGGAAGTGTGTCCTCCTGAACAAGCTGGTCGATGTATTTTCCTATCATTGAATGCTCACTGGTACCGATGAGGTAAAGGTCCTCACCCTCGATCTTATACATCATGGCATCCATCTCTGCGAAGCTCATTACGCCGGTAACTACCTCGCTTCTGATCATGAAAGGAGGTACGCAGTAGGTGAAGCCCCTGTCTATCATGAAATCCCTTGCATAAGCGATAACTGCTGAATGAAGGCGTGCGATGTCGCCCATAAGATAGTAGAAGCCATTTCCTGCAACTCTACGTGCAGCGTCAAGGTCGATGCCGTGAAGCTTCTCCATGATCTCTGTATGGTAAGGTATCTCGAAATCAGGAACCTTGGGTTCGCCAAATCTCTGGATCTCAACGTTTTCGCTGTCATCCTTTCCTATGGGAACCGAAGGATCGATGATGTTCGGGATGACCATCATTCTCTTCTTTACTTCTTCTTCAAGCTCTGTCTGCTTTTTCTCGAGTGCTGCAAGCTCGTCTCCGAATGCTGCTACCTCTTTTTTAGCCTCTTCCGCTTCTTCCTTCTTGCCCTGTGCCATAAGAGCACCGATCTGCTTAGAAATGGTATTTCTCTTCTGCTTTAAGTCATCTGCCTGCTGCTGGGTTGCACGGCGCTGTGAATCAAGCTCGATAACCTCGTCTACTAAGGGCAGCTTCTGGTCCTGGAACTTGTTTCTGATGTTCTGTTTAACTACTTCGGGGTTTTCACGTAAGAATTTTAGATCGATCATGAATTTATTCTCCTTAAAATTATTCTCCTAGATAATAATAAACGCGTCAGGCGTCACGCGGTCTCTTTCTCTGCAAAACCAGATATCCCAATCTAAAATTATAGTTTACAACTTTTCAAGATATTAATCAAGTATTTTTTTTATTCTACCTATATTGTAGTAATTAATGAAATTCATTACACCTCATCCGGCTGCTTCGCAGCCACCTTCCCCTCAAGGGGAAGGCTAGAACATAAAAACAGGCCACGCTGTGAAGCATGGCCTGTTTTATGTCATCCTGAGCGTTAGCGAAGGATCTTATACCATAAGGCTTAAAGATCCTTCACTTCGTTCAGGATGACATTAACTTAATGACTTTGTATATCACCCAATGTACTGCTCAATAAGTCTGACAAGAAGGTCATTAAGATGTTCTACAGTATATTCACCTACGGTGGGCTCGAGGTGTGATCCGCCGATACCGCTGTCATCGGTAAGGAAGGTGTATGTTCCGCCGGTTGCCATTGCAAATGCTCTGAGCAGGAACTCGGTGTCCTTATCTATTCCGCTGGATGCAACGGGGATTATGCGGATTCCCATTTCAGAAGCCTTTGTTATGGTTTCAAGAAGAATCTCCTTGTTTTCTTTTGTGTTGTGAGGCGGAGCGTCAAGTACTAAGAACATGAGCTTAATGCTGTTCTCGTCCCAAGAGTGGTCATTTACTGATGAATCAAGTGCTTTTTCAACCGCTTCCTCAAAATCTCCGCCGCCTGCTGCGTATTCCTTGTTGAGATATGCAAGCTGGGTGTTGATGTCGGTACTGAATTCATAAGGGCGAACAACGTATTCGTCACCGAGATCGCGGTAGAAGTTTACACTGAGTCTTACAGGGATGTTTTCTGAGTCGTTCTGTACTCGCTTGATAACGTTCTCAAGCTCCTTCTGAAGGTAGTATATCTCATCTCCCATTGAACCTGTGGTATCAACGGTGAACATAAGGTCAAGTGTCTTGGGTAACTGCTGGATGGAATCAAATTCTACGTATGTAACTGCAGTGTCACGAAGGTCATCCTTCATTACGGGCTGTTCCTTTACGTAGCTGTTGTATTCAGCCTTAATACTTGAAGGAAGCGGGTTCGATGCAGCATCCGTAAGTGCATAATATGCGTAAGCGTTTCCTTCATAATCGGTAACACCTGCCCAGATAGCATTTCCGTTCATGTCATATACGGTTACCTTTGCGTTCTGTACGGGTGTATCGCCACACTTGCAGCAGATAACAAGCCTTGAGAACGGTGAAAGGCTCCAGTTTGTAAAGAAATCAGAATATCGATAGTTCTGTCCGTCAGCTATTAAGCTCTTCAAAAAGTCAAAGTTCTTGTTGTCGTTCCACTCGCCTGCAGTAAGCATTCCGGCTGAGATCTGTGCCGGCATAGGTGTTAAAATGGGTTCATAGGGTTCTATAGGGTCAACCTCGATGCAGTCGGTGTCGTAATCGTCGGCAACGCTTGTATAAATCTCCGCATCGCCGGATGCTTCGGTCTTAAATGATATCGACTCTTCACCGATAAGGCCGGACATAGCGGAGTAGT
This sequence comes from Lachnospiraceae bacterium, assembly GCA_024696945.1. Classification (GTDB taxonomy): domain Bacteria; phylum Bacillota; class Clostridia; order Lachnospirales; family Lachnospiraceae; genus RUG11977. The sequence continues at coordinate 26,044 of JAILGF010000062.1, forward strand.
CCCTTGCACTGCCTGAATCCGAATAGCTTTCTGTTGCAATTGCAGGTGCATATGCTGCTTCAGTGTCTGAGCCTTCCTTAACACTAGCGGGTACTGAAGTGGTTCCCACGGAATCTGCCGCACTTGTGCTTCCCGAGCCGCCGGGTAATGCACTTGTTGAGTATTTCTCTCCTGTGTCACCAGTTTTCATGGCTTCGGATTTATCCGCGCTTGAACAGCCGACAAGCACCAATACCATACATAAAGTTATTATTATCAGTTTTCTTAAAAGCTTTGATCTTATCATAAAAATGAACCTCCTTACATCCTTTCTGATGATTAGACGAAGGAGGCTCACGGCCGGTTCCCGGTTTTTTGACTATTTTTTTATTATTTTTTGTAAATATTTACTTTAAAGATCCTTCACTTCGTTCTAAGGTCACAAGGTTCCGTCAGCTTTCAGCTGACACCTTATGACAATGGATGACAAAGACTATCGACTTTTGTATATAGTCATTTATTTTTCTTTGTGGTTTTAGTTGCCTTTGTGGCTGTTTTTGCTGTCTTAGTTGTCTTTGCTGCTTTAGCTGCCTTAGATGTTTTAGCTTTCTTAGGAGCGGCCTTCTTCTCTTCTTTTTGGGGATTATTGTACTTCTCTATGATCTTATGTATCCTGTCGGTAGGATCAAGGAACTCGCTGATCGAGAAGTCATGGTTTAAGGTATCGATTATGAGCGCGATGTACTTACTCATATCGGCACTGATGTAATATTCTCTCTCAAGGAGCTCAGGAGTCTGGTAGATGAGGTTGGTCGTAACCACTCTGTCGAAAATACCATCCTCATAAGCCTTATCGAATCTTGCGAGGCCGTCGGTAAAGAGACCGAAGGTCGCGCAGAAGAAGATTTTTCCGGCGCCGCGTTTCTTAAGCTCGGTTCCTACTTCGAGCATACTGTCGCCTGAGGAGATCATATCGTCGAGGATTATAACGTCCTTTCCCTTAAGATCGGCTCCGAGATACTCATGTGCTACTATGGGGTTTCTTCCATTGACAACCTTTGTGTAATCCCTTCTCTTGTAGAACATTCCTATATCAAGTCCGAGGACGGTTCCGAAATAGATGGAACGTCCCATTGCGCCTTCATCGGGGCTCACGATCATCATCTTGTCGGGAGTCATCTTTATGTCGGGCACATTCATGAGCAGTGCCTTTATGAACTGATAGGTGGGCTTGATGGTCTCAAAGGTCTTTATCGGGATAGCGTTCTGAACCTTGGGCTCATGCGCGTCGAAGGTTATAACGCTGTCAACTCCCATGCTGTAGAGCTCTTCGAGTGCCATTGCGCAGTCGAGGGATTCGCGTGCGGTACGCTTGTCCTGGCGGCTTTCATAAAGATAAGGCATGATGACCGTTATCCTTCTTGCTTTTCCGCCGGCAGCTCCGATGATCCTCTTTAAGTCCTGGAAATGATCGTCGGGAGACATGTGATTCTTCTGGCCTCTTACGGTATACTCAAGACTGTAGTTCGTAACATCGATGATGATGTAGAGGTCGTAGCCTCTTACCGATTCGTTGATAACGCCCTTGCCTTCACCTGTTCCGAACCTGGGACACACTGAGTCGATGAGGAAGGTGTCCCTCTGATAGCCCGAAAATGCTATTGTCGAGGTGTGCTCGTTGTCTCTTAAGCCTCTCCAAGATACAAGATAATCATTGACCTTTTTTCCGAGTTCCGCAGAGCTCCTCATAGCGATGATCCCGAGTTTTCCGACGGGAATGGTCTCTAAGAATTCATTTTGGGTTGACATAAAAAGCCTCCTTAAATTTTTGTTCTGATGTCGCTGCCTATCAGCTTAATGAATTCGTAATCCTTCATGAAACGTGAAAACAGCCGCTCCCCATATCTTTCATGCAGCATTCTCGGGGAGAGGTTAGATGAAATAACGGTTGACAGACCCTTGATAAGCCTTTCGTTTACAATGGAATACAGCTGTGTCTCGGTGAAGCTGTTGGTAAGCTCAGACCCCAGGTCATCGATTATCAGCAGCTCGCAGGTTACAACGCTGTCCCTGTAAGGACTATAGTCCTTGTATCCGTTTTCCAATTTGATATACTTTGATAGCATGTCAAAAAGGGCAAAGGTCGTATAGTACATAACGGTATGCTTTGCCTTTAATATCTCACAGGCTATACAGTTGGAAAGGAAGGTCTTTCCGAGCCCGGTATTTCCATATATCAGGAGATTTTTGTGTTCCGTGTCGAAGTTCTGTATGAATGCATTGATCTTCTCACGAACCGAACGGATATTTTCGCGGGGAGTGCATCTGAGCTCCCTGTCGTAATCCTCGATATTGTCTGAATAAAGCTCCTCATTGAAGGATGAGAAATTCTCTTTTACGATCATATCCTTCATATCGGATTCTTTAAGAAGCAGTCGGGTTTCGGCGGCCTTGAAGCATTCACAGGGCTCACTGCCTATGAAACCTGTATCACCGCACTTGCTGCATTCGTGTTTTTCCGTCAGATAATCGGACGGATACCCGGCCGATACAAGCAGCTCTTCTTTTTTCCGGGTAAGCTCTTTTATGGTATTTTCAAGTTCTTTTAAGGCGCTATCGTCCCCCATGAGGGCCGATCTGCCCGCAGAAACAGAAACAGAAGCGACGGAATCATCGATCTCCTTTATCTCGGGGATCTTTGAATATACCTCTTCCATCCTTCTGTCCAGCTCGAAGCGGGCACGTATTCTTTTGTTGTCAAACTGCTGCATCAGTACATCGTACTGGTAGTTGCTTAATTTCATATAATACCGTGCCCTTTACTTTATTCCAAGTTTCTTTTTTTCAAATGCAAGATAATCGGCATCACTGTATACCCTCTGGGGATAATCCTGTACCTTGCTCTTTGCGCGTGTTCTTCCGGAGGCCTTTGAAGTATCGGAGAATTCCGCAACCTCCATTTCGGCTGCCTTTACGGTCTTTATTCCTTTTTCGTGCCAATCGCGCGCAACCTTTTCGATATATGCGTCTCCGAATTTTCCTTTTCCTATGCTGTAATCATACAGGAAGCGGATAAGCTCCGTAGGGAAGCTGAGCTCCTCAAAAATGAAGGAAATGGTCTGGAGATTCTTTGTTGTAAGTGTTTTTCCCGCAGCACTCTCCACATAATCAACCAATCTGTCAAACTCGGGATAGTTTTCCCTGAAAGAATGGATCATGGTCATCGTGTAGTTGGGCTTGACAATGGGCTTCTCTTCGTAGGCAGGTTCTTCCTTAATTACGGGCTTGGGTGCTTTCTTTGCAGCCTTTACGCTGGGAAGAAGCGTGATGTTGGACTCCTCTTCCTCTGCTGCAGCCTCAACCTCGTCCTCTGCCTCTTCATCAAGGTCGTAAAGACGGATGCTCTTTATCTTGCCGTCCCTTGTACAGCGTACCGAAAGAACGTGCTGTTTGTCCCAATACCTTAAAGCTGTGCGGATGTCCTTCTCGGTCTCGTCCAGTGCGTCCGCTATGGACTCGATGGATACGGGAGTCGAAGGGTCCTGAAGACATCTTAAGAGGTAGATGTAAACCTTTACATCGCTTCCTCTGGCATCGGTCATATATCTGTCCACAAAAATATTTGAAACTACGGTCGAGCTCGATCTCGAGCCGTAGGATAAGGTTATGCTCTGATCCATAGTAGGTGCCTCTTTTTCAATCTTTTAAACAGTTGACATTATAGCACAAAGAATGGATTATGCAATCTCATAAAAATGGTCAACATTCTGTCGAATGGATTTGTTGATATCGTTGATAAGTCGGCGATTTTCGATAAAATCGCTTTCCACGGGAGTGTATCTTTTTTTGTTGATAAAGTGGATAACTTTATCTGCTTAAGAGGTCCTCGCCTATTTTTACAACGTTTCCGGCACCCATTGTTATTAACAGATCACCTCTTTGAAGATTTTCCGATAAAAATTTTTCTGCCTCCCCGAAGCTCGAAAAATAGTAAACTTGGGTACCGAATTTTTCCTTTATTTCTTCGGCAAGCATTTTTGAAGAGATGACTCCGGTGTCCTTTTCCCTTGCGGCATAAATGTCTACAAGGCCAACTTTATCTGCCTTTGCGAGAGCCGCACATATTTCATCCTTAAAGGTTACGGTCCTTGAATATGTATGGGGCTGGAAAACGCACCATAAGGTCTTATGCGGATACTTTAATGCGGCATTTAAGGTTGCCTCCATCTCGGTCGGATGATGTGCGTAGTCGTCTATAATAACCGCACCGTTGTACTCGCCCTTCTTCTCAAAACGGCGGGCAGTGCCGGTATAGTTCTTAAGGCCTTCCTTAATAACCTCGAAGGGAATACCGAGTTCAAGAGCCAGTGCAGCCGCTCCGGTGGCATTGCTCACGTTGTGCTCGCCAACTACGGAAAGGGTAATTTTACCGATAGGTACACCGGCTTTCATTAAGGTAAAGCTTCCCCTGTCATACTCATCGTAGCTGACGTCTGACGCACTGTAATCGGCAGAGCCGTCTTTTCCCGAGTAGGTGATGATGGGGCATTTTACGTCCTTAAAAAGCGTCTCATAGTCGGGAATACTTTTTTCAACGGTAAGAATGCCGTCCTCTGGCAACAGTGCGGTGAATTTCTTATAAGAATTTCTCTCGTTCTCCAAAGTCTTAAAGTAGTCGAGATGCTCCGCTTCTATATTTGTTATGATTGCATGTGTGGGATGGAATTTTAAGAATGAATCGGTGTATTCGCAGGATTCGATGACAATGTTTCCTAAGGAGCCGTCACGGAACTGCCCGCCTATTGCGTTCAGCACTCCTCCGACGGATACGGTAGGATCGAGACCGGCTTCAAGAAGTATGAGGCTCATCATTGATGTAGTAGTGGTCTTTCCGTGGGTTCCGGCAACCGATATATTCCTCTTATAATGAAGCATTACGTCTCCGACCATCGCGGCACGGTCTAATGTAGGAAGTCCCCGGCGCTTTGCCTCTACCAGTTCGGCGTTGTCCTCCTTTACTGCTGCCGTATATACCACAACATTGCAGTCCTCGGGAACATTCTCCGGCTCGCAGGAATACTTGCAGGTTATGCCTATGCTTTCAAGCTCTTCGGTAAGCTCGCTTTTTTTCATATCGGAGCCAGTCACCTTAAAGCCCTTATTGTGCAGAAGCTTTGCAAAGCCGCTCATGCTTATGCCGCCGATGCCTATGAAGTGCACGTGGCAAGGGTTGTTGAAGTCGATGTATTGCATTGATATATATCCTCATCTTTCTTTAGAGTATTATGGTCATTTTGCATTTATTCCTTCTTTACTTTCTACAAACATAAGGTTCCGTCGCCTTATTATATATACCCCACTGCTACGCAGTGGAGCCGTGTCACAAGGCATCTTCCCACTGCTTACACATTGGGCCCCTCCTTGCGACATATGACTTCATATATTATCTACCTCTTTGAAGGTTATGTCAATAAAGATTTTTAATTGTTTTTTTATGGGTTTCTGACTTGAAAAATCTAATAAGATGTGGTACTATTACAAGTGGGGAATTATACCCATTTAAACAGCGTTTTTCTTATGATGGGTATAGACAAAAAAATAAATGGATTTGGAGGTGACCTGCTTGATCCGGAAAGAAATGATAGCTATGCTTCTTGCAGGAGGACAGGGTTCAAGACTCGGTATCCTTACAGCAGACATGGCGAAGCCCGCCGTAAGCTATGGCGGCAAATACAGGATAATTGACTTTCCTTTGAGCAATTGCATCAATTCAGGTGTAGACACGGTCGGTGTCCTTACACAGTACCAGCCTTTGAGGCTGAACACTCATATCGGTATAGGTATACCGTGGGACCTTGACAGAAATATCGGTGGCGTAAGCATTCTTCCTCCGTACGAGAAGAGCGATGATGCCGAGTGGTATACGGGTACTGCGAACGCCATATATCAGAATCTTAAGTTCATCGAGCTTTATAACCCTGAGTATGTACTTATTCTGGGCGGTGATCATATCTATAAGATGGATTATGAGATCCTTCTTGATTTCCATAAGCAGAACAAAGCAGACATTACGCTGGCTACCTATCCCGTAGCTTGGGAAGATGCGTCCAGATTCGGTCTTGTTATCACCGATGAGAATAAGAAGGTGCTTGATTTCGAAGAAAAGCCCGCTAAGCCTAGAAGCAATCTTGCATCCATGGGTATCTACATTTTTACCTGGAAGGTCCTTAAAGAAGCTCTGATCAAGCTCAAGGATCAGCCCGGCTGTGACTTTGGTATGCATGTTATTCCTTATTGCCACAATAACGGTGCTGCGGTTTATGCATTTGAATACAACGGCTATTGGAAGGATGTAGGAACTCTCGCTGCTTACTGGGAGTCCAACATGGAGCTTATCGATCTGGTTCCTGACTTCAATCTCTATGAGGAGTTCTGGAAGATCTACACCAAGAGTGATGTAAGCACAGCCCAGTATCTCGGAGAGCATGCGGTTCTTTCACGCAGCATTGTCGGTGAAGGTACCGAGATTTACGGAAGCGTTTACAATTCCGTTATCGGTCCTGAGGTTGTTATCGAGGAGGGTGCCGTTGTTTCCGATTCCATCATCATGCAAGGCACTCATATAGGAAAGAATACGAAGGTTAACAAGGCCATCATTGCCGAACGTGCGATTGTCGGAAGCAATTGCGAACTCGGTGTGGGTGAAGAGGCTGACAACAAGGAACATCCAAACATCTACTGCAACGGTCTTGTAACACTCGGTGAAAAAACCGTCATTCCCGACGGAGTACATATCGGAAAGAACACCGTTATCTCAGGTGTCACTACTCCGGAAGATTATAACGGAGGCTGGCTTCCCAGCGGGGAAAGTCTCAGGAAGGCAGGTGAGCACGCATGAGAGCGATAGGTATAGTACTTGCGGGAGGTAATGCTCCGAGGATGAAGGAGCTTACCAATAAAAGAGCTGTGGCTGCAATGCCGCTGGCAGGAAGCTACAGGGCTGTTGACTTTGCTCTTTCGAGCTTAGCGAATTCCAAGGTTCAGAAGGTTGCGGTTCTCACCCAGTACAATTCCCGTTCACTGAACGAGCATATGAGTTCTTCGAAGTGGTGGGATTTCGGACGTAAACAGGGCGGACTTTTCGTATTCACTCCTACCATTACCGCTGACAATGGTTTCTGGTACAGAGGAACTGCGGATTCCATTTTCCAGAACATCGATTTCCTTCGTGACAGCCATGAGCCCTATGTAGTGATCACCTCGGGTGATATCATTTACAAGCTTGATTTCAACAAGGTTCTTGAACAGCATATCGAGAAGAAGGCTGACATTACCGTTGTCTGCAAGCGTCTCGGTAAATGCGAGGACACCAGCCGCTACGGTATCATCGGAACCGTTGAGGACGGAAGGATCATTTCCTTCGACGAAAAGCCGGACGGAACCGGTATCGATCCTTTGGTTTCCGCAGGAATATATGTTTTCAGACGCCGCCAGCTTATCGAAATGCTTGAGCGTGCCAATGAGGAAGAGCGTTACGATCTCGTTCGTGACATCATCATCCGCTTCAAGGATGTAAAGAAGGTTTATTGCTACGAGCATACGGCTTATTGGAGAAACATTGCATCGGTTAACGATTATTACTATGCAAACATGGATTTCTTAAATCACGATATAAGGGATTACTTCTTCAGACAGTACCCCGACATCTACACCAAGGTTGATGATCTTCCTCCCGCAAAGTACAATGCGGGCGCAGAGGTAAGGAACAGTCTGGTTGCAAGCGGTACCATCGTAAACGGCAAGGTTGAGAATTCCATTATCTTCAAGCAGGTTTATATAGGCAATAACTGTACCATCAAGAATTCCATTATCCTTAACGGAGTTCATATCGGCGACAACACTTATCTCGAGAACTGCATAGTTGAGAGCAGGGACACCATCAAGCCCAACAGCAGCTACACCGGCGAGCCCGGCAAGCCCAGGATCGTTATCGAGAGAAGCGACCGTTACCAATTGTAAGAAAGGCTTTACAGTCTATGCGCGAATTATGATTTAATCCGTACATAGGCTGTATTATTTGGAGATGAAAAAGAATTTCCTTAATATTGCACTATTGGTCACAGCACTTGTGGCCGTGGTGACTCTTGTAGTATTTTTTATAAAGCTTGATAATCTGTCAAAGGACAGGTCAGATAACAGCTCCGACATTACGGTCAAACAGCCGGATAAAAGCGAATCGGGTTCTGATGATAAAGCAGGAAAGAACGGGAGCTCCGGTAAAAGTTTATCGGAGATTTTAATAACTTCCCCCACTCCTACACCTACAGCCACACCGTCACCGACTCCTTCGCCCACACCGAGCCCCACTCCTACTCCGGAGCCGTTCAATGTGGATAATCTGGATCCGAATAAGCCTATTGTGGCTCTTTCGTTCGATGACGGTCCGAGCAAGAATACGGAAGATATCCTGGCAACTCTTAAAAAGTATAACGCTCATGCAACCTTCTTTATGGTTGGTGAAAACGTTGATATGTATCCGGAAAGGGTTAAGATGGTTTATGAATCGGGCTGTGAGGTTGCAAACCATACCTTGAGCCATGCAAATCTTAAGCTTCTCTCCGCTGAGGAAATAAAGAAGGAAATCGGTGGAAACCAGGATAAGATAAATGCAGTTCTCGGGCTTTCAAGGGATTATCTTGTAAGACCTCCTTACGGCAACGTTAACGATACGGTTAAATCCGCCGCAGGACATCCTCTCATCAACTGGTCAGTTGATACTCTTGACTGGAAGAGCAAGGATGCGGATGCAGTTTTTGAAGAGGTTAAGAATAGTACGAGGGACGGCAGCATAATCCTTATGCACGACCTGTACGCAAGTACCGCTGAAGCTGTTAAGAAGGTTGTTCCCTGGCTGGTTGAGCAGGGCTACCAGATATGCTCTGTAAGTGAGATGTTCGCAGCGAAGGGCGTTCCGTTGGAGAACGGAAAGGTTTATACAAATATCAAATCAAATAATTAATGCTATACAAAGAATATTGGTTTTGTCATCCATTGTCATAACGTGATGGAACCTTGTGACCTATGTCACAAGGAGGGGCCCACTGTATGTCCGTTCCCGCTAGGGAACGAGACCGGTAACGTAAGCAGTGGAGTATAAATAAGCTGACGGAACCTTGTGACCGCAGAAAGCAAGAGAAGGGATATATGCAGTTATATTGTCATCCTGAGCGATAACGAAGGATCTTTCAAAGAAACAAGATTCTGGAATTACTGACCATATTAAGTAATCATAAAATATTAATATAATAGGTTGTTATAAAAAGATCCCACAGGTTCAAAACCTGCGGGATCTTTACTATATGGATAGCCTTCACTATATCGGGGTCAGACCCCCGCTTGGGGGTCTGACCCCTGCCTGTATATCAATATCCCTTGCTCAGGTTGTCGAAGTAGCCCTGGATAAGGATGATGGGGGTTCCCTTGTCACCGCTGCCGGATGTAAGGTCGCAGAGGGATCCGATAAGGTCGGTAAGCCTTCTGGGGGTGGTTCCCTGGGATACCATATCTCCTACGAGGGACTTGTCTTTGTTCTTTGCAAGGTCTGCATCCTTCTCACGGATACGTGCTTCGATGGCAGCCTTAAGTTCATCGCCCTTTAGGTCTGCGAAATCGTTGTCAGCCAAGTACTTTAACTTAAGTTCGTTAGGCTGTCCGATAAGGCCTGCGGTATGGAAAGGCGAAACAACAGGGTCTGCAAGTTCCCAGATTTTTCCAACGGGATCCTTGAATGCGCCATCACCATAGATCATAACTTCGATGTCTTTTCCGGTCTTCTCCTTTAAAACAGCAGCAATCTTATCTACAACTGGCTGAGCGTTGTCAGGGAAGAGCTTAACTGTTTCTTCGGTAGCCTTGTTGCTTCCAAGTAAGCCGTACTTGGAATTGCATCCGCTTCCGTCAACCGGTGCGTTAAGGATTTCATCAAGTCCTAAGATTGTTTCGCCGCCTGCTGCCTTGAGTAATCTCTTTGTACGTGCTCTTGTGTGGATATCGCAGCAAAGTACGTCTTTGGTGTATTTAAGAATGGTCCTGCAGTCATTTGCAAGGATTACTTCGCATTCGCAGTTCTGGCTCTCGATGAGCTCCTTGTAGTACTGGATATAATCAACGCCTGTGAAGGGATGCTTTACGATTCCGAAGTAATCACGGAACTGCTTCTCTGTCAGAACGTCTGTCCAAGGATTGATGCCCTTCTCGTCAAGAGAATCAAGGTCGATAAGGTGATTTCCTACTTCATCCGAAGGGTAGCTGAGCATGAGGACAATCTTCTTTGCACCTCTTGCGATACCCTTAAGGCAGATGGCAAAACGGTTACGGCTGAGGATGGGGAATATTACACCGATGGTCTTCTCGCCGAATTTGTTCTTGATGTCCTTTGCAATCTGATCAACAGATGCATAGTTGCCCATGGCACGAGCAACAACTGCCTCTGTTACGGCTACTACATCGCGATTCCTGAGCTCGAAGCCCTCTCCCTTTGCTGCGGCAAGCACGCTGTCAATTACGATCTGTGCAATGTCGTCTCCCTGCTTGATGATGGGTGCACGAACGCCTCTTGATACTGTTCCGACAAATCTCTCCATATTTCTTCTCCTTTGCTTTTATATACTTCATTTATGATACAATTTCTTGTTTTGATATACAGGCTCACATGTCAGGTTTACACCGAGCTTTCGGAAGGTGTTGGTATCTACCTGTGCGAGGATTACACTTGAATGTACCTCGCAGCCCTTAAGCTTCTCTAACTGCTGCATTGCGATCTCTGCCAGTGGATCGGTTACCGCACAGATTGAAAGTGCGATAAGCACCTCGTCCGTATGCAGACGCGGATTGTGGTTTCCTAAATGGTTTATCTTCAGATCCTGTATAGGCTCTATAATGCTGGGTGAGATGAGCTCGATCCTGTCGTCTATTCCGCCCAATACCTTTAATGCGTTAAGAAGCATTGCCGACGATGCGCCAAGCAGTGAACTGGTCTTTCCGGTAACAACCTTTCCGTCGGGAAGTTCGATTGCAGCGGCAGGTTCTCCTGTAGCTTCGTATTTATCAAGTGCAGCCTTTACGACCGGTCTGTCTTCTGTGGATATTCCGGCCTGCTTCATAAGAAGCTCTATCTTAATGGCCTGATCTTCACCGCAATTTCCCTGGCGCTGCTGTACAAGTGCATTGTAGTAGCGACGGATGATTTCCTGCTTTGCGGCTTCTTTTACAACGTCGTCATCTATGATGCAGTTTCCGACCATGTTTACGCCCATATCAGTGGGTGACTTGTAAGGAGACTTTCCGAGGATGGTCTCAAACATGGCATTCAGTACCGGGAATACCTCGACGTCGCGGTTATAGTTAACCGTCATCTGTCCGTATGCTTCAAGCTGGAACGGGTCGATCATGTTAACGTCGTTAAGGTCAGCGGTTGCTGCCTCGTAAGCAATGTTTACCGGATGCTTGAGCGGAAGGTTCCATACCGGGAAGGTTTCGAATTTTGCATAACCGGCCTTGATGCCGCGCTTGTTGTCATGGTAGAGCTGTGAAAGACATGTTGCCATCTTTCCGCTTCCGGGACCGGGTGCGGTTACTACGACCAGCGATCTTTCGGTCTCGATATAATCGTTCTTTCCGTAGCCATCATCACTTACGATAAGCGGAATGTTTGCGGGATATCCGGGGATCGAATAATGCCTGTAAACCTTAAGCCCCAAGGACTCCAGCTTCTTCTGGAAAGCATCCGCGCTGGGCTGTGAACCATACTGGGTAAGAACAACGCTTCCTATGTATAGACCGTAGCCTCTGAATGCATCTATAAGCCTTAAAACATCGGCATCGTAGGTGATACCGAGATCGCCTCTTACTTTATTCTTCGCGATATCGCCCGCATTTATTGCGATAACGATCTCTGCCTGATCCTTAAGCTGGGTAAGCATCCTGATCTTACTGTCGGGAGCAAACCCGGGAAGTACACGGCTGGCGTGGAAGTCATCGAAGAGCTTTCCTCCGAATTCAAGATACAGCTTCCCTCCGAAGCTTTCTATACGCTCCCTAATGTGTTCCGACTGCATCTTCAGGTATTTGTCATTGTCAAAGCCTATTTTCTGCACTTTCCCGCCTCCTTAAAAAAGTCTCTCAAAACAAGATAAAATTATAACAAATCACGGATTAAATTTCAACATAATTACAAATTTTTTTCACCAAAAATACATCTTTTTTTACGAAAATGATTTCAAAATATCTTGCCAAATTTCCAAAAATCTTCTATAATATATAATGAAGTGATTTGGGCATCACTATTTGTCATCCTGAGGAGTCGTCTGACGACGAAGGATCTTTAACGAGGGAAAAATCATGGATCTGAGTCATATATTACAGCTTATCGGCGGAATAGGACTGTTTTTATACGGAATGAAATATCTGGGAGCTTCGCTCGAGCGTCTGGCCGGAGCTAAGCTTGAGAAAACTCTTGAAAAGCTTACGGGCAACCGTTTTAAGGGACTTGCTTTCGGCGTTCTTGTAACGGGCGTTATCCAGAGTTCTTCCGCAACCACAATTATGCTGGTCGGTTTCGTTAATGCCGGCATCATGAAGCTGGTGCAGACCATCCCCGTTCTGCTCGGCGCAAATATCGGTACCACAATCACCGGTCAGATTCTCCGTCTGGGTGATGTCTCCGGCAACGGAAGCACCCTGCTCGGTATGCTCAAGCCTTCTTCGTTCGCGCCTCTCATGATAGGTATCGGCGCTTTCATTATGCTCATCAGTAAGAAGAAAAAGGCAAATGATACAGCCTCTATCCTGCTCGGCTTCGGTATTCTTTTCTTCGGAATGACCACCATGGAGGTTGCTCTTGATCCGTTAAAGACCTCGGAATCCTTCCACGAGGCTTTCACCACGTTTACAAATCCTTTTATCGGCCTTGCACTTGGCATTCTGCTGGCTATGATACTCCAGAGTTCATCGGCTGCTGTCGGTATCGTTCAGGCAGTTGCAGCGGCTACCGGAAATATCACCATGGCTATCGTTGCACCCATGGTCATCGGTATCAGCATCGGTAAGCTTTTCCCTGTATTCCTTGCCAGCATCGGTACAAAGAAGGAAGCACAGCAGGTTGCTCTTTCCCAGTTCTTCATCAGCGCCGTCGGTGGAATCCTGGGTATGCTCGTGTTCTATCTTGCCATTGTTCCCCTTAACATAGTAAATATGGATGCAGTTATGAACCGTGGTAATATTGCGGATTTCAATACTGCATATAATATCTGTGTCAGCCTCTTCTTCCTGCCATGGTGCGGTCTCGTATCCAAGGTGGTTAAGACTCTCAGGAAGGACAATAAGCCGAGCAAGATCGACCAAGAACTTGCAATGCTCGATGTCATCTTCCTAAAGACCCCTTCAGTAGCACTCGAACAGTGCCGTAAGGTTATTAACGGTATGGGCACAACTGTTATCGAGAATTACGGTATTGCGATGGATATGCATGAGGAATACAATGAGAAGGAAATTGAACTCCTGAATGAAAACGAACGGTTCCTCGACAAATCGGAAACCGTTCTGAATGATTATATGGTTAAGGTTAATGCCTGCCAACTGCGCCCCGAGGAGCAGAAGCTGGCGACGGAGATCCTTCATTCCGTTATGGATTTCGAGCGTATGGGTGACCACTGCATTAAGCTCTACGATGTTGCGGAATACAACAGAAATGCGAAGATTGCTTTCTCTCCCATTGCTAAGAAGGAACTCGGGTTGCTGAGCGATGCGGTTTATGAGGTTATAAAGACCACCGTCGGCTCGCTTACCATGGACAGACCTGACTTGGCCGGTAAGGTTGAACCTCTGCGTGACGTCATCTCCTCTATGAGTGAGGAGATCAGGGACCGACATGTCCGCCGTCTGCAGAACGGTCAATGTACCGTACAGAGTGGTATTTCACTGGTTGAATGTCTTACGAGTTTTGAGCGTATCTCGGCTTACTGTTCGAACGTAGCGCTCCACGTTATCGAGCGTCACAGCCAGATTGAAGGCTTCGACAGCCACCAATATACAAAGGATATCAAGGCTAACAGCGAGGATTATAAGAAGTATCTTAAGGAGTATGAAGAGAAATATAGTAAGGTACTTGAAGGAACTGTGGCTTAATGACTGAAACTTAATAATATTCTAAAAGACAGGTCAGTTTTGTACCGACCTGTCTTTTTTAATGTATGTGATTGAATTCAAAAGTAATCAATTTTGTCATCCATTGTCATAAAGTGGCGTATGTCACAAGATTCTTCGCGTCATATCGTAGTAAGCTTTGCAAACTGCGATATCGCTCAGAATGACAAATTCTAAGTTTATGGGATTGCCAACTATTGTATATAATTATATTATCTTTCATATATAACGGAAACAAATTCATACCCTTCTCTTGCTGCCTTCTCTATCTGGTCAAGGCCGGATACAACTTCTATATCCTCGGCACCACTTCTGACAACGGCAGTCGAATCATAAATCTCATCGTTATCCCTGGTGTTTCCTTCGGATGAACCTAAAAGCCTTGCAGGTGCAAGAAGGATCCTTGATCTTATTTCGATATCTTTGCCAGCAAGCTCTTTCGCACTCTTTTTGTTTTTATCGAATGTGGTGGGCAGTCCGTTTTCTACAAGGAATTCCTCATATCTCTTCTTCTCATTTATAAGTACCTCTGCAAGCAGTTCAGGCTTTGAGAAGGTTGAATCGAGAACTAAGTCATAGTTGTTCAGGTTAAAATAATCAAGTGCATAGATATCCTTATATCTTATGTCCTCGGTGTGGGCTCTCTCAATAAGATTTGCCTTTGCATCCTCTATGGAAGTATATTTTTCAACATCGCCACGCTTGTCATCGTTATATACACGGCGAGCTGCCTCATCAATACTTACAGACAGGAAAACCTTAAATGCATTCTCTGCGAAATGCCATGCAAGTCTTGAGTCAAAGAACAGTTCTTCCTTGCTCTCCTTTGACAGCTGTGTAACCTTCTCATCGATGATGTTGTCAAATGAATGGTCGGTCTGCATGAGCTTGTTCATTTCCAGAACCGTGAGGCCTCTTTCCTCTGCAAGTTCTCTCTGAATTTTTCCCGTCGAATAGATGGTGTAGCCGAATTTTTCAGCCATAATCTTTGCTATTGTTGATTTTCCGCTTCCAAGGTTTCCTGTTAATGTGATATGCATATGTGTGCTCCTTTCTTAGTCGGGGTCAGACCCCCTCTCTATTGGGGTCAGACCCCTAGCGGGAGTCTGACCCCAACGACTTAGCGGGAGTCTGACCCCAACGACCACATTAAAATGGACTTTTAATTCCTAGCTCTTTCTCGAGTTCAATTACTTTCCACTCTTTTCCCATAACAGTTGAAATTCTCGGCTCTTTATCCGCTTCTTTAAATCCAAGCGATTTGTAGCATTTATAAGCAGGCTCATTGTTTTCAAATACGCCTATTGTAACTTTCTGTGCTTTAAGCATTTTAAAGGCATAGTCAA
The DNA here is from genome assembly GCA_024696945.1 of Lachnospiraceae bacterium. Lineage (GTDB taxonomy): Bacteria > Bacillota > Clostridia > Lachnospirales > Lachnospiraceae > RUG11977. The sequence continues at coordinate 41,571 of JAILGF010000062.1, forward strand.
GGCCAAGCTCAAGCATACGCTTTCCGTAGCCTTTTCCGCGTTTGCTCTCATCGACCACTACCCAGCCCAAGCGCAAAACATTCGGGTCCCCGTTAAGATATCTTATTATGAAATGTCCGACAGGGCCTTCTTTTCCGCAGGCAATAAACGGATAGAAATTATCATATTCCTCGCAATCCCCGTTATGTTCCGTGTATTTCTCGTCAATGTCTTTGGCGCTTATAGGGAATGAGCCGAATCTTTCGCCGCCCCATTTCCAGAAGACCTCCTCATCCTTTAGCCATGATGCTATCAGCTCGCTGTCCTTATGCTTATAAGGCCTGAGTCTGAGTACTTCGGCGTCCCCGGCCTCCTGCCCTTCAAAAAGTGTCGTTTTAAGGGCGGTCAGGTCAATACCAGTGTCCATTCCATAATACATGTGGTTAAAATATGCCACGATAAGTTCCATATCTTCCTGTATAACGGCATGGCCTTCTTTGTGGAAATGGATTGCAAAATTGTCTGCCAGACCTTCCTTCGCGTACTCCACTTGAGCTAGCTTGCAGCACTCCCACATGGCGGGAGCGTTTACCCAGTCCTCGCCCATGTATGAAGCGATAACAAAGTAGTATCTGTCCTTAGCACAAGCAAGTATCGGTAAGTTCTCCTGATCATAGGGTATATCTGCAGGGGTTTTGTAATCAAGGAATTTGTCATTGAACCAGCCGCGTTCCGCATCCGACTGCAGGCACGAAAGAGGTTCATTCATCCCGTAGGTATATTCTGCAGGGCCTCCGGCTTTACGTAGATCGTAAATCTTTCCTTCCGAGAGGAACTTGTAAAGTGCCAACCCTCCGGCTCCTGAGCAGGCAGGGATTACCATCCTGAATCTTTCGTCATATGCGCCACAAACAGCCGTTGCCTTTCCCCATCGTGAAACGCCGGTCACCATTGAGGCTTCGGGGTCCAGATTCAGTTCCTTGCCCAGGCCGTTATATATTGCATCCAGAACCTTAGATGCTCCCCATCCCCATGCAGCCAGCGCTCCGGTCTGCTCTTCAGGATTTTTTCCGTAGGGATAGAGGTCATAGAACGCACCATTATGGGCTGTATCGTCCGATGCGATCTTTGTGCCCTCCATAAAGAACAGGGCGTATCCCTGCTCTAAGGCATAGTCCTTAGGCATAATCGGGTGCATGCAGATGATAAATGGTGAGCCATTGGGGTACTTTGCCGCTTTGTCTTTTTCAGGGAGATAGGCATGAACTATAAATTCGGTTTTTCTGTTGTTTTCTTCGGAATCTCCGGAAATTTCCACAATAATCTTCACCAAATCTCCGCCCACAACCTCAAATGGATTCCTCGGCCCGAGCTTTATAGGAGTGGGGTCTGACCCCAAAAGCTCGTAACTGACCTTCTCACCGCTCCTGCGGACACCGTACATGTTCTCTTCGTAGAATTTTCTTAGTAGTACCTTATCCATATTATGTAAACCCTTATCATAAAATTCTTCATTAAAAAATACACTGCAGTTCAAGATTCTTTTGCAAGAACCCATGCACATACAGTGTATCATTTCTTATAGTATTTTTCAAGTCTCAATTAGACTTCAAAGCATTAAGTTTCTTAAATGCTCTCCAAAATCCTAACTATTTCAGGCGTAAGCTCCAGTGCATCTTTCTTTTTTTCGGCTTCAGGCAATCTGTCAAAATCTACAAGATCGTTGTGAACTTTGGCAATTGCACGTATCTTCTTATCGAGTTTTCCATCATTTAAAACAGAATCCTGAGCCAGAACATACCCCATGGTCCTTGTGTAGGTATTCCAACGCATATGTTCATATTTTCTCCAAAAATCGCTTTTAATAACAATGTTTAAGATATTATACCTATTATAAGCTAATCGGGTGCTATCAGGTCTCTTAAAATCAATATTTTTCTCGTTATATTTAGCGAAAATACGTTTAACCCTAGTTGTATTGGTATTATCAAAATCAATAGAATAATTAACTTTGCTTATAATATCTTTGCTTTTTTTGTCATCATACAGCTTATTAATTATCGCCACTTTATATTTGAAACTTAATGTTCTGGCATATACAGAGTGTCTGTTGTATTCATTATTACAATAAGAAATCCAGGTAGGTATTCCTTTAGGATATCTTACTTTGTGTATCTCAACAGTTCCTTTTTCAATATCAGACATAGTTATATATTTATAATTATATGTCGTTTTCAAAGAACCTACAAATGCAAGATTATCTAAAAGATCCTTGTTCCATTCTTTTATAATGTTCTCATTTTTGATATTGATCTGTATTATATAGCCATCTTTTCTATTTTCCCTATAACAAACAGATCTTGCCCGCATACCTATGTTAACATTCTGCAGATCATCGCCAATATTTATAAATGCGAACGTAAAATCCCGATATTGATTCTTGATTATATCTTCAAATTGCGCAGAAGAACTATTAACATTCTCATAATATTTAATCGAATAAATAGCATTGCCATCTCTGTTGTATTCTTCATCTATCATTATTTCCGGTATTTTCTGTTCAAGCATTTTTTTATTGCAGCCTTCATCAATTATCATAACATTTAATCGATACCCCGGCATCTGCCCTAAAAAAAGAATTGCTTTCAGCATTTCTAAGTTTCTTTCATTCATGCCAACAAGTAATATCTTAATCTGCTTAAATTCTCCGGTATTTATAGCATTTTCAAATATCGAATTTTTCAAAAGATTATTATATGCAAAGTTCTCTTCACTCCGAACAAAATTAAAAATAATTCCATCATCAGTTCCGGTTTCATTCTTTTGTTCCTCACTAGTCTTCTTTAAAAAACCATCATAGAGGCTCCATGGGGTCTCGGATAATTCAATATAAACCCTAATATTTTCTCTTCTAAAAACATCGACCTTCTCGATGATTTTTTCGAGCTCGGAAAGATTGTCCTGCTCTTCATTGCCAAACAGAAAAACTTCAATACCTTTCGTTTTAGATTTAAACTTTTTAAAAATATCAAGTATGGATAAATCGACGTATATCCCTCCAAAAGAATCAATTTCCTTCTTTTGATCCTCCTTCAAATCCTTATTTGAATTTGAAAAGACAATATTCAGCTTTCTTTTTTCAGTATCTCTTATTTTTGCAATGCTCTCTGCTATTGATAAGCTCTTCTCATTTGTAACAGAAAAAACATATGTATATCTTCTTTTTCTTAGCGAGAGCTTAACTCTTTGAAACGGTCCGTTCAAAAATTTAGCTATAAATCCAACCACAAAAAGAAGCAATGCAATATTAGCAAGAACCATTACAATGTCATAAATACTTGAGAAAACGGGATATCCCTTAAACGCCATTCTCTCGTATCCATTTCCCAAATATATATTAAAGGTTCTAAGCAAAGCCGTAAACACACCCTCTAAAACTTTTAAACCGGGAATTGAATCCGGTATATCATTGTACAGTTCCTGAGGAATATACATTATCCAGCTCGAAAAAAATTCAAACGCCGCTGCCACAGCGAAATGCTCTTCTTTAAGACCTTTTTTTGCTATGAGATAGATAACTCCGCCTATAAACAGGAGAACTCCGATCACAAATGCTATCACTATATGAAAGGCCAAAAAATTGCCTGTTTGAATAAGAACTGTCATCTTCATAATAATTAATCTTCTCCTACTCTATAAAAAGATACTACATTATATTCTTTCCGATATTATTACATGGGCTTAACATATTATGTTTTATAGCTTTATCAATTCATATTACATTAGAAAATAGATTAATGTCAAGAGCTTTTTCTTTGTCTTTGCTCACGATAACGCTTACCTCGTTTTTGCAATAATACTTTTATAATCGGTTCCGGGCTACCTTTACAAGATTCTTTCCATAAAGTTTTCAAGTCATACAGATGATCTGTTTTACCCTTTTGAAGAGAACTCAGAGTATTCTTTTGAGAACGAAGACAATAAAAAGAGACTTCTTGAAGATCTGAAAGACGAAAATGTCAACTTGGTTCGTCGTGCATGGCAAAGAGGTCTTGTATAGATTTTCTTTATTAACATAGACACAGGCAGAGCTGATGCTCTGCCTGTGTCTTCTTAGTCAATTGTTTTAGATATACAAAATAGAAATCTTATCAAGAAACCTTCACCTTGTATTTCAATGTCTTTCCGGACGTTGTTCCCACATAGATATAAGCAGTTCCTTTCTTTTTACCTTCTATCGAAAGTACGTTACCGTTCTGTTCAACACTGATCTTATTACTTCCGGCAACAACTTTTGTAATGCTGTATTCAGAAGATACGGTAATGCTTATCTTGTTTCCCTTTTTTACGGCTGCTTTCGAAGCCAATATGGGCTTCTTAACGAAGATTCTGAACGTTTCCTCTTCACCGGCGAAATTTGTTGCTTCAACCTTAGTTGTTCCGACACTTACCGCTGTTATTTTTCCTGATCCGGTAGCTTTAACAACGGCTTCGTTTTCCGAAGCGTAAGTTTCATAACCTTCCAGCTGACCTTCAAGCTGCTTTTCAGAATAAAGGTCTATCAATACAATATGGCGTACGTTTGCAAGAAGCTGATCTTTTGCATTTAAAACACCTGTACAAAAATCAACTACTTTTCTTTTAACAGGTCCCAGTTTATTGTATTCCTTAAAGAATTCCTGCAACTTCTCCGGATAATCCTCTGAGGTTTCATCAAGTGCATTATACATCTTTACAACCCTCGAAATATCTTTGCTCAGGGTACCCAATTTTTTGAATCCTGAAACAAGCTTATCATAGGCTTTTTGAAGGATAGGAGACAGATCATTCAGATCAATCTTATCTGAATCGATTGTCTCCTCGATCAGTTCACATAAACCGTCGGTATCGGTTGCTGCATGCGCAGGCGTACGATGCGGTAATAATGTTAATCCAAATACTAAAACCAGTACAGCAATAAAAGCTTTCATGTAATTTTTCTTTTTCATAATAAGTCCTCTCTTTCCCCATCATATCAACGGGCCGTCAGGAATTAATCTTTCGCTTATATAATTATACCCGGTTATTCAATACTTATAAAGACCTTTAGGCGAAAATTACAGCATTATATTTTGCTACAAATCTGTAATAAAGCTATTTTCATATTCATTTTCCTTCATAGATTTATTTGTACCATATATCGTTTTTACTGAATATTATGAGCTTGTTGAATACAGTCTACTTGACATAACCAGTTGCACCAGACGTATGCAAATAGGAAAGGCTGGACTAAAATCAAGTCTTTCCTGTTTCATTCAACTATTTACAAAGCTTTTAAGAAATGACAAAAAATCTGCATCAGAAGTATCCGTTCCATATCTGGTACTGGTTTCATCCGGTTCAGAATTATATCCTTCTCCATCCTCTCCACTCAGTTTTAAATCTTCATCGACCGATATAACCATAGCTGTTTTTGCTATCTTTCTTGTAATAATTTCAAAAACCCGATCAAATTCTTCTTCATGTTCCATTCGGAACACATGCGCATCTTTAGATAGTCTTCGCATCCAAGCAACATCAGCAGTCCCCCCAATAGCAACAGGAATAACATTCAATCTCCCAGAATCCGACCTTTCTCTTACCTCTCGGCCTGCCATTTCAGCTCCTTTATCATCTTTCACATTTCCATCACTCATAAACACAAGCACTGGTTTATAGCTCTCATTTCCTGCCATATTGTTTACCCTTTGAAATTGATCCAAACGTTCAAGAGCCATTTCTATCCCTTTAGATGCATTTGTCTTATCTTCATGTGTTTGAATCCCAAATATTGTATGAGGCGAGATTCTGCTAACTTCAGAAAACTCCACAATACAATCCGCAAATAAATCAAACGTAACTATACTTACGACCGCGGCATTTGAAATTCTTTTATCGTATCTCATTCTGTCCAGCATATGATTCAATACCCTTTGAACTTCTTCAATACGATGATGTAAAGTTACACCAGGCATTGGTTCAACATTGACAACATTCGTACTTCCATCCTCACTATGAGAAGTATTTTTAATTATTCGATACTCACCTTCTTTATTCGTGATAAAATTCATGGATGAGCTTGTATCTATGCAAAAACATATCGGAATTCTTGCTTCGCCATTTGAAATAGTACTTTCATATTGAGCAAAATAATCTGCAGTAAACGCATTATTGTTTTCTCTTCCCATCATGCCTCTCCTATTTAATTACGTAACCAGCCAAATAATCCGCCTTTTTTCTTCGGCTTTTCGCTTCCATTGCCATAAGTATCTGTATTCCCATTCCTTTTTCTTTCTCTGCACTCCGGACATCTCACTGGTTCACTGAGTCTTTTACTGACATAAAACTCATGATCTTTAATTGAAAACTCAAATTGTTTTCTACAATCCCGGCATGTAATCATTTTATATGTGGAACTTAAGTATTCCTTACTGCAATCCGGACATCTTCCATTTTTAAGATAATAATATGGTGTTTCTTTTTCACATGACACGCATGGAATAGTCTTTTTCTTACAGTCTGAACAGTATTTTTGGTCTCTCCATTCAGAATCTTGCATTTTCTTTGTTTTATGAAACAAAGCCGTTCTATTGGTGTAGTAATATGTTCTTCCACAAGCTTTACACGTAAAATAAACATCAGACCTTTTGTCAATGCAGCTGTTACATATTCTGAAGTTATCAAAATATTGAGCATTGAAATAAAATTTAGGATGTTCAATTCCACAATAATTACATTTATAAAAAGGTACTCCTGTCCCTCTTTTAAATGATTTAGGATAAATTTTTAATGATTCTTTATCTTCAGTTTCTTGTAAATCCTTAATAAAATGTCCAATTGCACTTTCCCAATATATGACATCTTTTCTATCTTTAGGATTACTATATTTCGCTCCGCTTTGAAACACATTGTAAAAACAACCTTTTAATGAAGATAAATGGCTCCACATAAATCTCCACATTCCGGGCAATGCCTTATCTCCATGGACTTCTCCACTAGCATAAGGAAATATCATTTTCTTTATTTGTTCGACAGGTGCTTCATCCCCTCCAACAGCATATGGAGTTTTCCCCGGCATCATCATCATAAAAACTAATTCGGCAATTGCAAAATTTTCATTTGCCTTTGTTGCAAGATACACTTTTTTATCGAGTAATTCTGGGGCAGTAAAACTAATATTATGTATCATCGTCGGGAATCCATCTATTTGATAATTATCTGTATCTGTAAAGAATACTTTATTTTTATCAATAATACGTATAGCCGCAGGATTAATACAACCGAACAAAATATTTTTCTTATGTAAAAAATCAATTTTTTTCAAAATAGTATTAGTTAGTTCGCATAAATCTATTTTGGACCAATTAGGGAAAAATGTATCTATGCCTGCACGTTTAAATATGCATAAATGTAATGGAACTCCTTGAAAGGGTTCTAAAGAATAGCCTCTAAAATGTCCTTCTGAATCTTTTACAATGTCCAACGGCCAACATATTCCCTCAAAATTGACCCGTTTTGATACCATTCTTTGTATCTTGGCCTCAAGATATGTATTAAGCGCTTTTTTATCAAATATTTTTACCCATATTCCGACTCTATCGGTACTAAATGTAACAGCATTATTATTCTTAATTTCTTGTTTGACCACTTTTAAACTTGATCCGTCAGAATCAAACACTATGCTTCCAATAGATATCTCAGTATTTACATTGATAGTTTCAAATGGCACTCTCTCCGGCTGTTCTTTTATAACATATCCCGAATTAGTTTTTCTCGTATAATAATTTTCTTGATTATTCAAATCATGAGATTGCTTTTCACCTATAGCATTTACCATTTTCTCAATATTTTTTACATTTATCTTGAAAATCTCTATTTCTCCATTGTCAGTTATTTTATAAAAATATGGAGTGATTTCATATTTTTTTCCTGCTTCTAATATGCTTTCTCTGATTTCGTAATCATTAACAAACACATTAATTTTAGTAATACTTCTTTCCTTAAGATCTCTCATTAAATCGTGATAATTTGAAACATTAGGATATACATAAAAGAGATGCTTGTCCAATACCATAAGTGCTGCAGTTCCATCCGGATGCATCAATTCATCTTTTACAAAGGCAGGAACTATAAAACTACTACTATGTTTTTGAATCACAGAAAAAAGAGATTGTACACATTTCTTAAACCCCGTTGAACATAAACTACTTTTATCCATTATAAAGATACTTCCATATGACAAAAACTGTTCTATTCTTGCTATATCTATGGTATTAATGTTTTCTCCCATTTAAGCCTTACTCCCTTTTATTATATTTGTCGGGTAAACTCAATAAACATTTCCCTTGACATCTTCTTTAACCCTGTATATAACTCTATTCCTTTTTGGTTATTTAGCTTTTCCGCCTCTTCTGCACATTTCTTTGTAAATTCAAAGCTTGCATTATTTTTCATCTTCATCCACATTTTTGAAGCTTCCAAATAAGCCTCTGACGAGTTGTCACTAATAGCTATAGCAGAATAATATGCAATAGCCTCTTCATATTTGTTCTGTGCTCTAAATTTACAGGCTAAACTTTGCCATTCTGATTTTTCTTTTTGATATGTAGCCCAGTCTAATTGATCTTTTGCCTTATCTTTATCACAGATTCCGCATATTCCCGTATAATAAATAAAAGCTGACATAAGAATGGCTGGAAGATAGTTTTTTTCTGTTGCACAATAGTCTATTATATCAAGAGATGCTCCATATGATATTGGAGATTTAAGCATCCGTATGCTCTTTATATACATTTCTTCATATGAAGACTTTGTAATACCATTTGCAACAAGATTCTCCTCAATCTTCTGATAATAATCATATCTTCTCGACGGATCATCTTTACTTTTTATTCTAATTTTATCCTCAGTTGGGAAGAATTCATCCATCAAATCTGATAATGTCGTTGCCATTTGATTTTTCTTATCGTGTGGTAGAGATGAGTCCCGAACAATATCATCAAAGACTTTCTCTCTCATTTGTTGCATTTTACCTATATTTTCTACGTCAATCACTATCCAAGATATTTCTTTACCCCCATGTTGTTTTCTAGCATCTTCCGAACACTTACAACGTAATTCTTCAAGACATGGCTTACTAACAATCGAAGATTTACTATTGTAGAATATGAATAATTTACAATTAATATCTTTTATAGCTCCAAACGCACTATCTTTCCATGATTCTTCAGTTTCTTTTAAATTCGTATCGATCCAAATATTGTAACCTTCTCGTTGTAAGTGATAAATATCATTCCAAACAACAATGCTATCCTTACTGCAGTAACTCACAAAAGCAAAAGGGGTGTTCATATCACATTCACGTATTTTCTTCGATAATCCAACTAAGTCCATATCCATAGCACAAGCTCCTTTAAAAACAAATCTAATATCAGTCTTACTAATATTGTCAATAAAAATTATATCATTTACATCTATTGTCTGTCAACTTAAAATGGATTGTTCATATTAATCCTGCATCTAAACAAATAATACGCTGTATTAAAGATTAAAAACAGACCCAACTCCATCTTGCCTTTTATTTCCACTTTCCGTTTATTGTATTTTGAAAGCCTACATATTCACCACATCTATCCGTAATCGTATATTTTTCTCCAAAGCAGATGTATCATTAGCCAGTTGCACAAAATCCAATAAGAAGCTACCGGTGCACGGTCAGAGCAAAAAACTATAGAAACAGTCTCAACCCATTAACATATGAAGTTTCAATAATATGCTCCATACTACAGCCTCTTATCTCTGCAATCTTCTTGGCTATATCAAAAAGTGCTAAGGAAGTATTCGGCTTTGGATCGCCGTTTAGTTTTATATATGGGGCATCCGTTTCAAGTAGTATCGACTCTTCAGGCATTTTCTTTACCGCTTCCGTCAATCCTTTCTCACCGTAGGTTATACGTCCGCCGATTCCGAAATATTTTACACCGACATTCATATATGACTTCACGGTATCGTAATTGCCTCCGAAGCAGTGTGCGACAGCGCCATTGACTATCGGGTTGTTTTTAATTATTTCAATTGCATCTTTATCTGCATCATAAGGACAGTTATTATCAAAATCCGCAGGTCTGATATGCATTATCACCGGTAATCCGACAGCATTTGCTTCTTTTATAAATCTTGAAAAAAACTCCTTTTGCATATTTCTATTATGGTCATCAAGCACATCTACCGAATAATCCAGTCCGGCTTCTCCTACTGCTACACATTTTGGGTCAGAGTTAAGCAAACTTCTTAATTCTTCCCATCTCGCATCAGTCCATTCGTCTTCCTCTTTCCAAAGGTACTTGGGATGGGATCCGAAGCTGTAAAAAATATAGTCATATCCGGGAGAATCAAACAGTTTCTTCATCTGCTTATTTGTGGCGTATTCAACCGCGGGAATGATAATCTTATCTATCCTCCCGACCGAGTGCATTATTTCAAGGAGCTTTGGATATACCTCGTCAAATAGTGACAGGTTATAGTGTGCGTGTGATTCAAATATCTTTAAGGATGTATTGCCTAAAGCCTTATTTATCCTTTTAGCCTCCGATTCCCATTCCTGTATCCAGTTTTCGAGTTTCACAGCATAATCGATTTCGGTTATGTTAATATCGATATCCTTTAAGGTCTTATACCGATTCCAATTGCATTTCAATACATCCTCCGGTTTATATGTTCCCAGATAGATCATTCGGATATATGGAGCCAGCTCGTCTCCTGCATTTTCGGATATCCATTTCATCGCAGTCTCTTTGGAATCTTTCGGAACCTCTTTATAAAGCCGTCCTATCTTATCGTTCATAGCCTTGGTATATTCTTCGATCTTCTCTTTTAAGTATACGGTTTCTTCGGAGCGGTCACCGTCATTATACTTTTCCAGTACAAGTCCGATCGAATAATTATTTCGTATGATGATCTCAGCTTCATTTCTCATGTGAATGTTTCCCTATCCAACTATTTTCTAATTATATCCACAACCTCACCGATATACATATCATGTGCGGCATCCCCGGCATAGAATTTTGCAGCATCGGAGTCAGAAATATTAGAGGGCTCGAGTCTCTGCATGAACATTTTTCTGCAGACAATTGTGATTTCGGCCTCTTCGAAGGTCATGGAATTTGATAGTTCCTTAGCAGTAAGCCCCGATCCGTTCATTTTGTCTATGTCCCTGCCGGATTTCGAGCCAAGAACTCCAAGTGTTTTTCTGTATTCTTCGGGGTAGAAGCTCAGAGTAAAATATTCTTCCCTATCCATAAATTCATGTGTGTACCTTGAAGTCCTGACATATACTGTTGCCACGGGCTTTCCCCATATTGTTCCCATTCCGCCCCAGCTTACAGTCATGGTGTTGAAGCTCTCCTTATTGCCTGCCGTAAGCAGTGCCCACTTCTTGTCAAAAATGCTGAAAATATCTGTCTCAAATGTCATAATAAAACCTCCCGTTATTAAAAATTTTAATATACCTTACAAAATTGGTTTATTGTCAAAACTTGTAAATTTATGTTCTATAAGCCAATTGCCATTTATGTCTATGATTCCGTAGTGACCTTTATATTTTACTGTAGAGTAATATACCATAAAAGTACTGCATATGCAACTTGAACCTTCTCTTTAAAAAACAGTGGCGGAATATTCATGTTTATGGTACAATCACTTTCATATAACAGTTTAACTATAAAAACGGGAGGACTGATAGAATGAAATTATTTAAGAAGATGTTAAGCATTCTTACAGCAATTGTTATGCTTATGATGTCAATAACAGGTACTTCTGTTTGGGGAGCCTCTGAAAATGATGTTTCATCAAAAACTTCTATTAAATATGGTGACATTGTGGTTTTTGGAACCTATGAGCAGGATAATAATCTGAGTAACGGATCTGAACCCATAGAGTGGCGAGTGCTGGATGTCGGAACAGATAGCGTGCTGCTTATGAGCAGATATGCTTTAGATTGCAAACCGTATAATAATGATTGCGTAAATGTAACCTGGGAAACATGTACTCTCCGTATGTGGCTGAATAATGAATTTTATAATAAGGCATTTACAAATGATGATAAGAATCTGATAAAAAAGGCAAGCCTTGTTAACGATGATAACCCTGAATATGGAACCAAAGGCGGGAATTCTACCGATGATACTATTTTCCTTCTGTCTTATACGGATTTATGCAATCCAAACTATGGTTTCATCGACAGCTCTTTTGATGAAAACAAGAAATGTGTGCCAACTGCTTATGCTGTAGACCAAGGTGCATATCTGACTGACGAAGAGGATTTCTTTACGAGTGATGGAGAAAGGACTTGCTTGTGGTGGCTGAGGTCTCCCGGAGCCGAACCGGATGATGTATTATTTATTTCTGCAGGAGGAGGCCTTGATACCTATGGACAGTGGGTAAGCATAGATAATTATATTGCAGTCCGTCCGGCTTTATATGTTAAACTAGATTCAGAACTGATCCAAAGTCAGTTCCCTCCTAAGCAGGAAGCAGACTTAACTGCGCTTGTGACAGGTGATACCAAAAAAGGAGATATTATCATTTTGGGAAATTACGAACAGGATAATGTCTCTTTAAATGGTCCTGAGCCGATTGAATGGACAGTCCTGGATATCGATAAGGATAAGGTTCTTCTTTTAAGCAAATATATCCTGGACTACCAACCATACAATTTAATTCAGGAAGATGTAACATGGGAAACCTGTACACTTAGGAAATGGCTGAACAACGAGTTCATAAATACCGCTTTTACTGATAACGAACAAAGCATTATTCTAAAGACTTTAATAAAAAATGAAGACAACCCTTACTCCGGAACCGTAGGTGGTAACGATACTCAAGATAAGATATTTGTTCTGAGCCAAAAGGAGGCAGGAAAATATTTCGATAATGATAATAGCGAAAAGGGACGTGAGGCTCAGGTAAGTGAAGCAAGGGCTTGTAAACCTACTGAGTATGCTAAATGGAGCGACGCCGGAGTTACACCATACAAGTGGTATGAGTGGGCTGATGATAAGTATTATAAGAAATTTGATGGATGTGGCAGCTGGTGGTTGCGTACACCGGGAGGATGCCAAGATAATGCCTTGGCAGTTGATGTATACGGCGGTGGTTTCGGATCAATAGGAGAATTATCGGGAGATGATTTCACAGCAGTCATGTATTATGGCGGTCAGAACGTTAGTGATTATATTATTGCTGAAGGAACTTCTTATAATTGCGCGGTAGGAGTACGCCCCGCATTGTACATAAAGCGTAACTTTTCTGATAATTCCGAGGAAGAAGTTACTACTGTCATTCCCTCTAAACCTACCATTAAATTGAAAGCAACAAATTATGGTGCAAAGCTAACTATCAACAAAACAAAGCATGCAGCCGGGTATGAAATCTATGTTAAGGCTCCGGGAGATAAAAAATACAGTCTGTTTATGACCGTAAGTAAAGACGGAACCGTTAAACGTACCATAAAGCTAAAAAATCTTCAAAAAGGCAAATATAGTATTAAGATCCGGGCATACTCAGGGGAAGCAAAAGGTAAATTTAGTAAAGAGAAGTCTGTTACTATTAAATAACCAGAAAAGAATTCCTTTCAGATTGTTCACATAGCAGGAGTATAATAAACCTATCGGAATCCGATAGGTTTATTATTTTTGCTCTGCAGATCCACACTTACACTCTCAAAATCTTTATTAGTAAGAGTGAAATCCTTAGGCGTATTGCAGGCTTCGGCGTCAGTATCAGGTATGCCATATACCCTGGTGGCATAGTTTAGGATTGCGGCCTCAACTACGTTCCTGCAAAAGCGTCCGTTTCCGCTGTTTGGATCGTCTTTTACTGTTGCGTATATGCCGCTAAGCTTTTCAGAAGCCTCCAGACTGATGGTAAAGCCTCTCTTTCCCGCTTCAAGCTCGGTGATCTTTACAAGTTCCTCGACCGAATAATCTTTGAAGGTAATCTTATAAGGAACCCTGGATCTGAGACCCGGATTTCTTGAGAAAAAGTCTTCCATTTTGTCAGGATAGCCTGCAAAGACCACAACCGTCTTATCCCTTCGGTTTTCCATTTCCTGAACTATGGTATTGATTGCTTCGTCGCCGAACTCACCTTCCCAGAAATCAACAAGGGAATATGCTTCGTCAATGAACAGGAGCTTGCCTTCTGCTTTACTGAACACTTCCTTAACCTTGACGGCGGTCTGGCCCACATATTTGGCTACTAAGTCAGATCTACCGACTTCAACGATGTCAGCACTTTTTAGAAGCCCGACCTCGCAGAGCAGACCTGCCATGATCCTGGCCACGGTCGTTTTTGCGGTTCCGGGGTTACCGACGAATTCCATATTCAAGGCTACCGGAACTTTGAGATTTTGTGGCAGATCCTTTTTCATTCTTGCAAATGCGGTTATTTTCTTTACC
>JAILGF010000066.1 GCA_024696945.1 Lachnospiraceae bacterium
CCTGTGCCGCCGCCTGATGCTACTGAGAAGTACTTCTTACCCTTCTCGTTGCATTCCTTCTTGTAGGTACCTGCAACGGGATGCTGGAAACGGGTAGGGTTGGTTGAGTTACCGGTGATGGAAACGTCAACGCCTTCCTTCCACATGATAGCTACGCCCTCTGTAACGTCATCTGCACCATAGCAGTTAACCTTTGCACGAGGTCCATTAGAATATGACTTACGGCTGATTTCCTTAACTTCGCCGCTGAAGTAATCCATCTGAGTCTCAACGAATGTAAATCCATTGATACGTGAAATAATCTGAGCTGCATCCTTTCCTAAGCCGTTAAGGATAACTCTAAGGGGCTTTTTACGAACGCGGTTAGCCTTCTCAGCGATACCGATAGCACCCTCAGCTGCTGCAAATGACTCATGACCTGCTAAGAAGCAGAAGCAATCTGTCTCTTCTTCAAGAAGCATCTTGCCAAGGTTACCATGTCCAAGACCAACCTTACGATGGTCAGCAACTGAACCGGGGATACAGAAAGCCTGAAGGCCCTCTCCTATAGCTGCAGCTGCATCAGCGGCACGCTTAGCACCCTTCTTGATAGCGATTGCAGCACCAACGGTGTAAGCCCAGCAAGCATTCTCAAAGCAGATAGGCTGGATCTTCTTTACCATTGCGTAAACATCAAGACCTGCATTCTTGCAGATGGTTTCGCATTCCTCTACAGAGGAGATGCCATACTGTGAAATGACCTTGTTGATCTGGTCAATTCTTCTCTCATATGATTCAAATAATGCCATTTTTATCTCCTCCTGTTATCATTCTTTTCTGGGATCGATGATCTTAACTGCATCATCAACTCTTCCGTACTGACCCTTAGCCTTCTCCCAAGCTGTTGTGGGATCATCACCCTTCTTGATGAAGTCGGTCATTTTTCCAAGGGAAACGAACTGGTATCCGATGATCTCATCATTCTCATCAAGAGCGATACCTGTAACGTAGCCTTCTGCCATCTCTAAGTAACGAGGTCCCTTCTCGAGAGTACCATACATAGTACCAACCTGGCTTCTTAAGCCTTTTCCAAGATCCTCAAGTCCTGCACCGATAGCAAGTCCGTCATCTGAGAATGCAGACTGTGTACGTCCGTAGATGATCTGAAGAGCAAGCTCTCTCATAGCGGTGTTGATAGCATCACAAACAAGGTCAGAGTTCATAGCCTCTAAAACGGTCTTGCCGGGAAGGATTTCAGCTGCCATAGCTGCTGAATGAGTCATTCCTGAGCATCCGATGGTCTCAACGAGAGCTTCCTGGATAACACCGTTCTTTACGTTAAGGGTAAGCTTACAAGCGCCCTGCTGAGGAGCACACCAGCCGATACCATGTGTAAAGCCGTTGATTTCTTCAACCTTCTTAACCTTGGTCCACTGTCCTTCCTGAGGTATAGGAGCCGGATCATGCTTTGCGCCCTTAGCTACGGGACACATAGTTTGTACTTCATGAGTGTAAGTCATGTTAAAAAACTCCTTTCGTTTTTTATACTTATTTGTTATGGTAAGCCTTTATCCTTTTGCATTAGTTTACCATAAAACTTCAGACTATATTTTCTCACAATATTTACGATTTGTAAAGATGCAATTTGATGAAAATTACGTTAAAATTTCATAACTAAGAGGAAATGTGCATAAAAAAACCTCCTGCATATGCAGAAGGTTTAATTAAATTACTTAGCGTAATCAACGGTTCTGGATTCTCTGATGACATTGACCTTGATCTGACCGGGATATTCGAGCTCGTTTTCGATCTTCTTCGAAATATCGCGGGCAAGAAGAACCATATCGTCATCGTTAACCTGTTCAGGAACCACCATTACTCTTACTTCTCTACCGGCCTGGATAGCGAAAGACTTTTCGACTCCCTTAAAGCTTGATGAAATATCTTCTAACTGTTTTAATCTTGTTGTGTAAGTTTCAACCGTTTCACGTCTTGCACCCGGACGTGCTGCCGATATAGCATCGGCTGCCTGAACTATACAGGCAATGAGCGACTGGAATTCAACATCGCCATGATGTGCTTCAACTGCATTGATGACAATAGCGGATTCTTTGTATTTTCTACAAAGATCAACACCGATCTGAACATGGGTTCCTTCCATCTCCTGATCGACTGATTTTCCGATGTCATGAAGAAGTCCGGCACGACGGGCAAGTCTGACGTCACAGCCAAGTTCTCCGGCAAGATGTCCGGAAAGAATGGCAACCTCGATGGAATGCTTTAATGCATTCTGGCCATAGCTTGTTCTGAACTTCATCTTTCCGAGAAGTCTTACAAGCTCAGGATGCAGATTGTGAACGCCTGCTTCAAGCATAGCTGCTTCACCTTCATCCCTGATCATCTGTTCAACTTCCTTCTGTGCCTTTTCAACCATCTCTTCGATTCTTGAAGGATGAATACGTCCGTCAAATATAAGTCTTTCAAGAGCAATTCTTGCGACTTCACGTCTTACGGGATCGAAACAGGAAAGAACAACAGCTTCAGGCGTATCGTCAATAATAAGATCTACACCTGTCATCGTTTCTAAGGTACGGATATTTCTTCCCTCACGTCCGATGATCCTTCCTTTCATTTCATCACTGGGCAACTGCACTACCGAGATTGTAGCTTCAGCCACATGATCTGCGGCGGTTTTCTGGATTGCTGTTATTATCAGCTCTTTAGCCTTCTTATCAGCCTCATCCTTTGCCTTTGCCTCGAGATCCTTGATCATTACAGCGGTTTCATGTTTTACTTCATCTTCAACAGTTTTAAGCAGATATTCCTTAGCTTGTTCGGAGGTCAATCCAGAGATTTTCTCAAGTTCCTGAACCTGCTTTACATGAGCTTCATCAAGCTCCTGCCTGATTTTATCAAGTTCAACTTCCTTGAGAGTAATCTTGGCTTCCTTGCGCTCTAACGCTTCAGTCTTTCTGTCGAGGTTCTCTTCCTTCTTCAGTACTCTGTTCTCATAATGCTGAAGTTCGGCTTTTCTGTCCCTTGTCTCTTTTTCAAGCTCTTTCTTGGAACGGAGAGATTCCTCTTTGACTTCTACCAGTGCCTCACGTTTTGCGGACTCAGCTTCGGTTTTTGCTTTGTCAATTATTTCCTTAGCCTTATTTTTTGCATTTTCAAGATTTTCAGCATCCTCTTTGTCACGTTGTTCATTAACGGACTTGGTAATCTTCTTGCTTGCAAAAAGGTAGGTAATAAGTGAACCGATAATTAAACCGACCACTGCTCCTATAATTCCGTACAGCACAGGAGCACCTCCCAATATTTAATTATTTGCATATTGTATGTATAAAGCATAAAAGTAAACTTTTATACTAAATATCATCACACAATCACACAAATATTTATTTTATATGTTTTTACCAAATATGTCAAGTAAATTTTGTATATTTTTAACAATAAGTTACTATTTACGGCAAATCTGATATAAAAGTGGCATGTAAGCTTGCTTGCAATGCCACTTTTTTTCAGATTATGCTGTAAAAGCTGGACAAAACAAACGAGTAAACATAAGCCGCTTTGCGGCGACTTACGGCGTAGCCGGAAGGTTTATGAGTGTGTTTTGGTCAGCTGTGAATAGTAACGTAACAAGACATAAAAAAAATCCGGTAGAATCTACCGGAGTTCTGACGAATAAGGGAATCGAACCCTTGTTTCCGCCGTGAGAGGGCGGCGTCTTAGCCGCTTGACCAATTCGCCAATATCCACTGTCGCTTTCGCAACATTGATATATTATCATATTTTTTAAGATAATGCAAGCATTATTTTTGAAATTTTGAATTTTCTATATTTTCAGACATTTGTAAGTTTTTCAATACACTTATCTAAAAATGTCTTATAACCTATAACGCTACTCTCCTACAGCCTGCGTATATAAGGCTTCAAGCAGATCCAAATTTATTGAACCAAGCTTATTATAGATGACAACTCCGTTCTTATCAAGTACGATCGTCTGAGGTATTGTAGATGAACCTCCTACCGCATTCCATACAGTATCATCCTCAGAATCTATCGCAAAAGGAATGTTAAGACCGCTTTCATTTACATATTCTATAGGATCGTCATCAATAAGGCTGCTGTGGACCGCAACTAATGCTATTTCTTCCTTATGCTTATTGTAGAACTCTTCAAAAATCGGAAGTTCCTTAACACAAGGACCGCAATAGGTAGCCCATAGATTTATGAAAACAGGCTTACCCACTGAACCGGCGACAGAAAAACTTTCACCGTCCATGCATTTTATTTCAAAATCCTTTACTTTGCATCCTACTTCATAACCGATAGGAATCTCAGCTTCGGCTTTATCCGGATTGTTTTCGGAACTATCCTGCATAATAGTTTCCTGGTTAAGATCTATTGCTTCGTTCTCTTTTTTTATTGAAGGATCAAGGAAATTAAACCAGATAAGTGCAAATATGAGAACCGCCAAAGCTATAAACTGTGTAATTCTTTCAAATGTCTGTCTTTTCTTACCGACAACTTCGCCATCATAATGTGCTTTAAGTGTAATACTTCCGGCTTTAACAGATATAGCCTTTTGACTGCATATATCAACGCATTTTCCGCAATTTATACATTCATGGTCTCCCACTCGATGAACGTCCATTCCGCAGTTCCTTACGCACGCATTACAGCCATTACATTTTGAAGTATCAACCTTCACTCCTATAATGTTGAATCGATTAAACAGACTGTATATTGCTCCCAAAGGGCATAAAAATCTGCAGAATGCCCTAAAGCAGAAAATACACAGTATGATTAAAAATATCATTATAATTAATTTGCGTGCAAAAATAATTCCAAGCAGATCAAAGTATTCGGAATTAGCGGGATTTGAAAGCAATCCTACGGCTCCTTCCAAGGTCCCGGCCGGGCATATATACTTACAGAAGCCGGGCACCGTCATTTTTTCATATAGACCGAACCATAGAGTAATGCCGAAAACAAAAACCGCAAGTATAACATACTTAAGATAAGAAAGAATTCTTGTTACCTTGCCTTTACGTATCTTAGGAGTCGGAATCTTATACAAGAGCTCCTGGATAAGCCCAAAAGGACACAGATACCCGCATATCGTCCTTCCGAATATCAGCCCGTAAAGGATAAGTATTCCGAAAACATAAAATCCGGCAGTTTTACCCGAAGATGCCAATGCATTCTGAAGGGCACCCAAAGGACAGGCTCCTACAGCTCCGGGGCAGGAATAACAGTTAAGACCGGGAACGCATGCAATCTTCGTATTACCGGTATATATATTCCCCTTTATAAAGCCCCTGATATGAGCATTGTACAGCAATGCCGCATAAACCTGTATAAGCCTTCTTTTGCCGGATCTCATTGATTTAAGTGTTTCTTTCTTATCCATTTTATCCAAGTCCGATACACTCCGAGCAGATTATTACAGCCTTTGTAAGAACCGCCTTTGCACTGCCGTTAAATATACCAAGTATTATGAATGCAACTGCAATAACCAATAAAAGGAAACGAATGATATTTTCTTTTTTCATAAGTTTCACCGATTTAATCTCCCATATCCTCTAAACATTTTCATTCTGTTCTTTTTTCAAGAACAATTGTTATATCACTAAAAGAATCATCGGCTACATATATGACGGTATCTTTTACATATCCTTCGGGTGCTTTAAGAACATGCACTTCATATTTCCCAGCTTTAGCATCAAACTCAACTTTTCCTGTACTGTCAGTTTTACCGGTTCTGCATTCGGTATCCGAGCAGAACTGTATAGTTGCTCCTTCAACAGGTGCTCCGGTAGTATCGGTTACAAATATTTTATATACCCCGGTTAATGTGCTTTCCGGACCGGGTGTTACAATATCTGTTACCGCGGTAGTGTTTTCCGGTTCGGGTGTTACTGTTTCCGTAACTATATTTTTCTCTTCTTTAGTTCCTTCAGTTACAGTATTTATATTAGAATTATCGGCATTGCCGGTCTGATCGTTTTCTTTAGAACATGCAGCTAAAACAATACATAAAGCAAAGATAACTAATAAACTAAAACATTTACGCAATTTCATAAAAGATTATTCCTTCCACCGGGCTTTATCAGCAAAAAACACTTTCAAGGTATTCAATGGTGTGTTTAATCTGTAAAGCAGCCAGTTCTTCTTCCTTCCTGGATTCCAACATATTAAGGAAGCTCGTATATCCGATAACTTTAATCTTAGTTAATATCTCTTTACGTTCGCTTTCATCGATATCCTTATAATATTTGTCAAAAACCTTGTTAAATATACTGTTGCACAATTCTGTATCAATACCGAAAAATTCCATGCTGTTATTAGGATCGTCCTCGGTAAATGCTATATAAGCAAGATACAGTCCACCGAAATCAAATAAAGGAAGTCCCTGGCTTAAGGTATCCATATCTATAAGCATAGGTTCATCACCGGAGAGCATAACGTTTTTCATCTGTATGTCCCCATGAACCACATGGTTATCCTCGGGGAGCTCGATGTAAAAATTCTTCATTCCTTCATAAAGCTTTTCAGAGATTATGGAACGTATATTTACAAGTTTATTTAAAAACATCTCTTTACAGGATGGCAGCGTTCCCGGTTCCATTGAAATACTGTGAACCTTTTTTATCAGCTCGGTATAATCCGATATTATACTATCGATTTCATTCGGCTTTTCTTTTATAAGATCGTGGAAGGTTTTTGCCTTAAGAAGTTCAAATACTGAACCGTAGGAATTACCTATCTTTACAATATCAAAAGAAATGGCTGTGGGAATACCGGCAACAAATGCAAGCCTTGCAAGCCTTTTTTCATTTTCAATTATAGAGATGGCTTCGGGAGATTCATATTTCTTGACAACAGTATCTTCATCCAATCTATATACAGTACCATAATATCCTTTTCCGATGATCTCACATCCGTCAACGGATATTTCACGGTATTGCTTCTTAATATCAAACAGCTGTGTGAATCCGGTTGTTTCAAAAATATCATAAACATCACGGGATACATTGAAAACGGAAATCGGCCTACTCTTGGTCTTCTGTAATTTAAGAAGAACACGAAGTCCAGCGCTTGAAATATATTCAAGCTTTTCGGCATCAAAGGAAACATCCTTCTGTGAAGCCGCTGCTATAGCAAAAAGGTCTTTTTCAAACTGATCGGCATTGGTCGAATCAATCCTTCCTTCAAGTGAAACAACCGTATATTCCGAAGAATCGTTTGCTTTTATATTTAATGATGACAAAATATAAATTCCCCTTTCTATAGTTAAATGGTATTTGCTCCGAAGAAATCTTCAAACGACATCTGATCTGTCTTTGGCAGTGAATCAAGAATACCAAGGTCCGACATCAGCTCTATCATTGAATCTCCAACTTTGGCTTTTGACTTAAAGTCCTGTCTCGATACATATTTATATCTTGATGAGGCATCCTCAATCTGTTCCGCAGCCTTATCTCCGAGACCGTTGATAGTACTGAGCGAAGGCATGAGTTTTCCATCGATTATCTGAAAATGCCTGGCTTTTGCTTTATAGATATCGATGGGTAAAAATTCAAAGCCTCTTTCATAGAATTCAAGCACAAGTCTCATATCGTCGTACATACCGGATTCTTTAGCTGAAAGCTTGGATTCCTTTGCTTTATCGTTAAGCTTTTTCATTTCTCCCTTAAGGTGATCTCTGCCTTTGCACATTAATGCATAATCAAAATCGGAAGCACGTATGCTGAAAAATGCACAGTAATATGCCAAAGGATAATAGACCTTAAAATGAGCGATCCTGAACGCCATTATCATATATGCGCAGGCATGAGCCTTGGGGAACATATATTTAATACGCTTACATGATTCGATATACCATGCAGGCACGTTATTCTCGGTCATCTCGGCTTCCATCTCGGGAGTAAGTCCCTTTCCCTTTCGGACGCTTTCCATGATCTTAAATGCATGTCCGGGTTCAAGGCCCATATTTATCAGATATATCATGATGTCATCACGTGTACAGATGGCTGTAGAAAGCGTACAATCACCGTTTTTAATGAAATACTGAGCGTTGTTCAGCCATACGTCGGTACCGTGGGAAAGACCGGAGATCTTAACCATGTCTGAAAAGCTCTTTGGTTTTGTATCCTTAAGCATCTGGATAACGAAGTTTGTTCCGAGCTCTGGCAGTCCAAGACTTCCGAGCTCTACACCGTCGATCTGTTCTGGCTTAACGCCTAAAACATCACATGAATCAAACAGAGAGATAACCTTTGGATCATCCATCGGTATGGCTTTCGCGTCAATGCCGGTAAGATCTTCAAGCATCCTTATCATCGTAGGATCATCATGTCCAAGTATATCAAGCTTTAAAAGGTTGTGATCGATCGAATGATATTCAAAATGCGTAGTTACGGTAGGCGTAGTCATATCGTTTGCAGGATGCTGTATCGGAGTAAACGAATAGATATTCTCGCCCAAAGGAAGAACTACGATACCTCCGGGATGCTGGCCTGTTGTACGTCTTACACCTTCACAGCCCTTGGCGATCCTTTCTTTCTCAGCATCTCTTAATGTTATACCATGTTCTTCACAATACTTTGAAACAAGGCCGAAAGCTGTCTTTTCTGCAAGAGCACCCATTGTACCTGCCCTGTATGTCTGACCCGCACCGAAAATAACTTCGGTATAGTCATGAGCTTTACTCTGGTATTCACCGGAAAAGTTAAGGTCTATATCAGGCTCCTTGTCACCGTTAAATCCGAGAAAGGTTTCAAAAGGTATATTCTGTCCCTCTCTTACAAGTCTGTGACCACATACGGGACAATCCTTTTCCGGAAGGTCATATCCTGATTTTGAAACATATTCCTTACATATATCGGAATCGAATTCATTATAATGACACTCCGGACAATAATAATGCGGAGGCAGCGGATTTACTTCCGTGATACCTGACATCGTAGCAACAAAGGATGAACCGACAGATCCACGCGAACCTACCAGATATCCGTCCTCGTTTGATTTCCAAACGAGCTTCTGCGCGATGATGTACATAACCGCGAATCCGTTCTTGATAATTGAATCAAGCTCGTGTTCAAGTCGGCTGCTAACCTGTACGGGCAGCTCGGGACCATATATCTGATGAGCTCTTGTCTCGCATATTTCACGCAAGGTCTTATCAGAATCGGGAATAACGGGCGGTGCCTTATCCGGTCTTACGGGAGTTATCCTTTCACACATATCAAAAATACGGTTCGGATTGGTGACAACAACCTCAAAAGCCTTATCTTTTCCAAGATAACTGCATTCCTCAAGCATTTCGTCGGTTGTATGAAGATAAAGCGGTGCCTGCTTATCGGCATCCTTAAATCCCTTCGAGTGCATGATGATCCTACGGTAAATTTCATCCTCAGGATTAAGAAAATGCACGTCACAGGTAGCTATACACATCTTTCCGTCGGCATCCGCAAGATCCACGATACGTTTATTTACACGTCTTAAGTCATTTTCATTCTGTATCTCGGGAAATCTTTCATCCTCAATTTGATATGCATTGTTGCCGATCTGCTGAATCTCATAATAATCGTAAAAATCAGCAATACGCCTGATCTCTTCCTGTGGCTTTTCATGTACTATTGCCCTGTAAAGCTCTCCGGCTTCACATGCCGATCCGATAATTATACCTTCACGGTTTTCCTTTAAAACACTTTTGGGTATTCTCGGCTGTTTAATACTTGAATTACCACCGAAGTATTTTAAATGACCTAAAGATACCATCTTGTAGAGATTGATCCTGCCGGTATCGTTTTTGCACAATAAGATAATATGATATGAGGGCATCCTGTTCAGATCTTCAAGGCTATATGTTCCGTCAGCTTGCTTATGATAAGTATGCCCTTTTGCATCGGTCACTGAATCCGGCTCATCATCCACGAGATAACCTTCGCACCCGTAAATTATCTTAAACTCCTTGGCGCGTTTCTGCATCTCCGGATCCTTCATCTTTTTGGGTTCAAGAGCATGATTTGCTATAGGGAAGGACTGAACTACACCGTGATCGGTTATAGCTACTCCTCTGTGGCCCCATTCAAATGCTTTTTTAACCAGTACATCTGCCGGGATTACACCGTCCATATCGCTCATCTGTGTATGAGCGTGTAATTCAATACGTTTATGCTCGGCGTTATCCATCCTCTTGACCCTGAAATCGGAAATGGGCTTTACGCCTCTGATCCTTTGGATGGTGGTTTCCTTGCTTGCTTCGAAATTATCTGTTTCCGCAATACCACGTATAAGGAAGAACTTGCCTTCCTTTATTGTATTACAGATAAGGTCTTTATCCTCGTCGTTTCTTAAGAAAAACTTGCAGAGAATGGTATCCGTGAAATCTGTAAAAGAGAATTTAAAAAGATGGAATCCGGCCTTGGTGGTGATCAGGTCATAAACTCTAAGTACCATACCCTTGATAACCACGTCACCCATATTGTCGAGGATATCTTTAATGGCTACAACATCTCCATCGACAGAGGTACCGTAAACGACGTCAGGATCCTTAGGCACAAATTTCTTCTTCGTAAATTTAGACTTGTCAAAGCCTTCCTTGCCCTTTGAGCTTTCCTTAGAGGCATTGTCCTTGGATTTTTTATCGGAATTATCCTTAGCTGCGCCTTCTGCGGCTGAGTGCTCATCACCGGATTTTTCTTCTTTTTCTGCTTCGGCTTGAGCCTTTTCTGCTTTTAAAGCACGTTCGGTAAAGTATCTCTCCATTTCACTGAGATATTCTTCATGACCGTCAATGACTTCGGAAGGATCGGTCTCCTTATATGAAAAGCTTAAGTTTACGGATATACCGAAATAATCCCCAAGAAAACGTGTGATAATATCCCGTAGCTTACACTCGATCTCGTGATTTATAAAATTATCATCCAATTCTATTTTAAGTTCATTACCGTTTACGGAAATAACAGAATTACGATAGATGCTTTCAAGCAGTCCTGAAGCATATGTAAGCTCATCCTCAACATATATACCGTATTTTTTCCAGATGTCCGGGAAACTGTCTTCACCTAATGAAAGATATCTGATATGCAGGACAACGTTTTTATTGTCAGGCTCAAAAAACTGATCGAAAAGATGCTTTTCCATAGCTCTTCTGTCATCAGCCTTAATGAATTTATCCGAATCGACATAAACATCGAGCCTAGCAAGGCTATCGCTGCTGGTTATGTCGGAAATAGTTATATTTTCAAAGACTTTTTTAAGTCTCTCTTCTGCTTTTAACCCCTCAAATACTTCAAAAAAACGCATTTAGAACTCCCCATTAAATAAAACCCTTACAGCATGGAACATCCTAGAAAAGCTTAAGCAGTTCTTCCTTAAACTCGGAAAGCAGTTCGGATTCGGGCACCTTTTTGATGATCTCACCCTTTTTGAATATCAGACCTTCACCTTTACCGCCCGCAATGCCCAGATCTGCATCTCTTGCTTCTCCCGGACCGTTGACAACACAGCCCATTACTGCAATTTTATAACTCTTTGCTTCAGTTTTATGATTATTTTGAATACTATCGATCAGATCCTGCACTTTTTGTGCGAGTCCGATAAGATCGATATTTGTCCTGCCGCACGTCGGGCAGGAAACAAGATTGATCCCGTTCTTTCTAAGACCGAGACTGCTCAAAATTGATTTTGCGGCACGAACCTCCTCTATGGGGTCACCGGTAAGAGAAACTCTTATTGTGTCTCCGATGCCTTCATAAAGGATCACACCTATTCCTACTGCCGATTTAATGCTTCCGCTTGAAACAAGACCAGTTTCGGTAATCCCGGCATGGAGAGGATAACCGGTCTTCTTTGAAATAAGCTCATGAGCTTTTATAGACATCATAACGTCCGAAGACTTTATACTGATGACAATATTATCAAAATCAAACTTTTCAAGAGCATCAACCTGTTTCAGAGCACTTTCGACAAGCGCTTCGGGGGTAGTCCCGCCGTATTTTGCTACAAGCTCTTTTTCAAGGGAACCTCCGTTAACGCCAACACGGATAGGAATACCGTATTCCTTTGCAGCGTTTACAACCTCGTGGACCTTATCGGAGGATCCGATGTTTCCGGGGTTGATCCTAACCTTGTCTGCTCCGTTCTTTATGGCTTCAATAGCAAGCTTATAGTCAAAATGTATATCAGCAACCAAAGGAATATGTATGCCTTTTTTTATCTCGGAAAATGCTTTTGCAGCCTCTGTGTGAGGAACCGCGCATCTTATAATGTCGCAGCCGGCGGCCTCAAGTCTGTTTATCTGAGCGATTGTCGATGTGACATCCTCGGTTTTCGTATTGCACATAGACTGAATCGCTATAGGGTTGTTCCCACCAATTGTAACCGAACCGATGCGGATTTCTTTGGATTGTCTTCTTGAAATACTGTCAAACATTTAGCTTCCTCACTTTCAATCAACGGATATGCTCTGCCGCTTTTCTAATTAAAAGAATACATACCGGATATCATTGAACAATACAAGTACCATCAGCACCATGAAGAATACCATACCGATAGCATGGACGATACCTTCCTTCTCCTTAGGAACAGGCTTTCCTCTGACAAGCTCGATTATAATGAATATAAGTCTTCCGCCGTCAAGTGCGGGAAGAGGCAGCAGGTTCATTACACCGAGGTTCGCGGAAAGTAAGATTGCAAAATTCAGAAGGTTAAGGAAAATATAAAGCACGCCGTCCTCTTTTGATTCCTGTATGGTATTGTCAAGTTCAGAAACAATCCTAACAGGACCTCCGACATTATTTGCAAGGTTCAGCTGACCTGTAACAAGCTTTCCGAGGGCCTTTATTGTTATACTTATCTGAAGCTTAACCTCGTACAATGAATATTTAAGTATCTGGAAAGGATTAGCAGATATTCTCGATTCATTGTGATCGAAGTAGATTCCTACACTGTTATCGTAGTATCTGGGTGATACACAGCTCTCTGTATAAAGAGGAACGATATTATATGTTTTATCGGTTCCCTTATGCTCAATAACCATAGTAACTGTAGAACCGTCAAGAGGATAATTTGAGAAATACTCCGAAAGCTCTTTCCCGCTTCTTATCTCAGTGCCGTTTATTGATTTAATGATATCGTCGGTACGTACACCCTCCTTCATCATTACACCGTCGTCAGAAACCTCGGTTATCTTACAAGCGTCATCTGTAGCACCGTATGAAAAACCTAGCAGGTATTTACGGAATATTGTAGGTTCGATCGTACCCTTATACTTTTTGCCGTCTCTTATAAAAACAATATCAAAAGGATCGGAGGTCATTTTGTCAAGAACAAAATCATAAGTAAGTTCTCTGGCAAGACTGTAGGATTTATCGTTGTATTCGTCAATAACATCACCTATCTGCATTCCGGTAACCTTATCGTTAGGATCGTCAACATTGGTAAATACAGTTGTGGCAGCAGGACTTCCGCTATTTACATTTATAACCGTAGGTGAATCATAACCAAGTATTGCAACTATAATTGCCGCAAACATAAATGCAAGTATAAAGTTAAACAGAGGACCTGCAATAATGGTTGAAAACTTAGCCCAGGGACCTTTTGAATTGAAGGATCCGTCCTCTTTGGTATCCGAATCCTCTCCAAGCATCTGACAGGCACCGCCTATCAGCAGGAGTCTGAAGGAATAAAGAGTCTCACCTTTCTTGAAACTAAAAATCTTCGGTCCCATTCCAAGCATGAACTCAGTTACCTTTATTCCGTTCTTTTTTGCAACAATAAAATGTCCGAGCTCATGAAAAATTATTATTACCGATAGAAGTATAACACCGATAATAATACTTATTACTGTGTTCATAAATATTCCGTCTTTCTGCAAATGAATTATTTTTATATTCTTTTGCTTGTTTTATTATTTGGCAGCAGTTTCTACTGCTTCGCTCTCAGCTTCAAGTATTTCTTCAAGCGTGGGTTCAGCTATGTTTTTGTGATTTAACATACATTTTTCTATTATGTCATAAATCTCTGTAAATCCGATCTTTCTCTCAAGGAATTTACCAACGGCGTATTCGTTTGCGGCATTAAATACAGTGCATATGCTTCCACCTGTCTTTGCAGCTTCGATTCCCAGCTTAAGCCCCTTAAACGTATCGTAATCAGGCTTGTCAAACTCGATTTTATGAAGATCAAACAGATCAAGCCTTCCGCAATCAAGAGGAAGCCTTTCAGGATAATAAAGCGCATACTGTATTGGAAGCCTCATATCCGGAACGCCCATCTGAGCCATTATCACACCGTCAACAAACTGAACTGCAGAATGGATTATGCTCTTAGGCTGTATAACCACCTGTATCTTATCAACGTCACATGAGAACAGCCACTTTGCTTCCATCACCTCAAGGGCTTTATTAACAAGTGTGGCTGAATCGATGGTAATCTTGTTACCCATGTTCCAGTTGGGATGCTTTAAAGCATCATCCCTTGTCTTGGTTTTTAATTCATCATAGCTTAAGCCTCTGAACGGTCCTCCCGAACACGTCAGAAGTATTTTCTCAACAACCGGACTTCCCGACCAAGATGCATAATCCCCGTCAGGACCGTATTTACCCTGTAAGCACTGGAAAATTGCGGAATGCTCACTATCTATGGGAAGCAGCTTAATCTTATTTTCCTTAACGGCTTTCATAATAATATGCCCGGCAGTAACCAAGGTTTCCTTATTTGCCAGAGCAACGTCGCATCCGGCTTCGATAGCCGCAAGTGTGGGACGTATTCCGATCATTCCGACTATTGCGGTTACGGTAAGATCGTTATCGGGGTCCCCCGCTATTTCAAGAAGTCCTTCCATTCCTGAAAGGACCTCTGTTGAACAGCTTCTTAAATGTGATGCCAGGATTCCGGCTTTTTCTTTATCATAGACACAGACTTTTTTGGGCTTAAATTCTTCAATCTGGCCTTCCAGTATATCAATATTGCTGTTTACAGCCAACGAAGTAATATTATACCCGCCATGTCTTTTTATAATGTCAACAGTCTGTCGGCCTATCGAACCTGATGAACCGAGCAGACAAAGATTTTTTAAATTACCTGTCAAAGCATTACCTCACAAATATCAGAATCTGTGTCCTCCGCTGCTGTGGCTATGACCTCCTCCACCGCCTCCGCTCCTTCCGCCGGAGCTTCCGGAACTACGAGGACAATAAGTCTTAGTGGTTCCTGTAACGGTATCCGTAGGGTTCATTGCATTAAAGTTAACAGCGGCAAATTTCAACAGTTCAGAATCACTCGTCTTTGCAACAGAGGACTTGCCAACAGCTACAAGATACATGATAACAAATCCGATAACAAAAGCAATAAACAGATTGCTCACAACCTTCATGGGCTGTGCAATATGCATTCCGTTAAGAACTCTGCCTATCTGTTCATAAGCCTTTGAGGTACACTGATAGTATTCTTTATCAGATGCATAGCTATATACATTATCTGTAATGGTTGAACACTTTGAAGAAGTCAGATTGTCTTCTACAACATCACCTGCCGAATAAACAAGCAGATACCTGGTTTTCATGTCAATAATGAAAATTACACAGTTATCACTTCTGCTATATGTCTGATAGAAATTCTCACAGTATTTATCGGTAGCACTCTCAGAATTACCGTACGGGTTCTCATTGGTGGTAAGGACTACCATATCACCATATTCCGTATACTGATAGATCTCATTAAGAAGTGTCTTAGCTTCGGTCTGAGAAAACAACCCGGCGCCATCGAACACCATAGCTTTGTAATGAGTTGTCGAATTTTCCGATGTTATGTTATAAGCTATTCCTGTACCGGCATTTGTACTTGAAGATGTTGAATTATCGGATGAAGTATCGTAGTCATCGTCGTAATAATAATCATCGTCATAGTATTCGTCATCGTCATCTTCAAATATCAGATCCCAGAGTTCATCAAACTCATCAGCCTTGACTTTAGAAGGAGAAATAACAGTGCCTGCAACGGACAAGGTGATAAAAAATGCTACTAATAAGCAGATTATTTTACGAAATCTTTGCACTGTCATCACCTCCTGTTCTGTTAAATTGCGGTAATTTACGTGTTGTAAGTCTGTTATAACGAGAAACTATCCTGATAACACACCAAACGATATATCCCATTATAGCAATCGATCCAAGATAGAACCAAAGGTCGGATACAATACCGATCGTAAATTCAATCAAAAGTATTATTCCGGCTATTCCCAAAGGTATCCAGAAATAGCTCTTTTCCTTCATCTTGTCCATTTCAGCCTTCTTTTCTTTCTCTTTTTTTGCTATATTGTTTGAAGGCGCTTCATTCTTTCTTCTTAATGAGATCAGACCCTTATCATCCTCGCCGAATTCACGCTTGACGATATTGTCCTCGTGGCTTGAGAAAATACCGGCCATAACCAGACCTACAACTCCTGCGATCATAAGAGAATATTTAGGCTCGATCGTGAAATTAAGTACAAAGTTGAGTAAAACAAATAAAATAAGAGACAAAACGGTTGATGCGATGATATATTTATTTACAGCAATCGGTATATCACCTGCAACCTTACCGGTCTGACCGTTTACAACCGTATAGGATACACGGTCCTCGCCTTTTTTATTCTTAGAACGGATGCTCATGAACCAAACCGGGAACATTGTAAGGAATTTCTTATCAATATTGGGTTGAAATTTAACAATATTATTTGTATTATCAGTAAGCCCGTATTTGCCAAAGCCCTGAATTTTCTTAAATTTTCCGAATGCATCCTTTGCGATAAGGTTCTGTGCATCTGCCTGATATGTATTATCATCGACGTCATTTGTATCTGCATAAAAACCGCTTAAGAACGAAGGAGTAAAAGGCTGCTGCATCGAAGTATCAAACGGTGCAATACCATTGCTCAGGTTGTCTGCAAAGCTGCTTGATGCATCAAACGGAACGTTGTTATACATCATATCAACGTCTGCACTCAATGCATGATTTTCGGTATATTTATAATCTCCTCTATAATAAACCCTTGATCCGTTCACGGTAACATTGCCATGTTTTGAGGTATTGTAATTCCAGTATGGCATATATATTCCGCGGAATGAATCAACGCAATTTTCACTCTTCATCTCGTCAGGAGCAAAGAAAGCACTCTTCATAAAACTTCCATAGCTCTCCATACAGTCCTTTTTTGTTTTTTTGAAAGGAATAATGAACTGCGGACGTCTAGCTCTCGATATACGTCTGTCAAGGATCGTAGAGGCACCGCAGAAAGTACAGAATGCGGCAGCTTCAGTATCCTCTGTTATGATCTCACCGCCACACTGAGGGCATCTGAAGGAAGATACTTCATAATAATCCTCAAGATCCTTCCCGGACTCCTTAAGAACCTGCTCAGCAGGCTTAGCAAGACTGGTTCCGCAGAATGAGCATACGGTCTCATCATTTTCTCTTTTAGCTCCACAACCGGGACATGTATCATAATAAACTATATCGGGACCGGCAGCTCCTTCTTTTATGACTTTTTCGCCTTCTTCGGCATCTCTTTCCTTAACAACCGAATAAGGATCGACAACATTGTTACAAAAATCACAATAAAGAGCCTGTTTTTCAATGTTAAATTTCAGATTTCCCGAACAATTGGGACATGCGTACATTTTTTAATTCCTTTCTTAGATTATTTAAACATTAAATGTTTGAAAGATTCTTCGCTACACATCGTAGTTTTTAAATAATTATATTGAAAAATAAAGCATATAATAAACTATAGGTGCAATGAATATTACACTGTCGAATCTGTCAAGTATTCCGCCGTGACCGGGAATAAGTGTTCCGTAATCCTTGATATTCTTGTTCCTTTTGATAGCTGAGGCAGCCATGTCACCGATCTGAGACACTACAGATCCGACTGCTCCGGTAAGACCGAATATCAATATCGGATTTGAAATCGTTCCTTCAAGCTTGCTCTTAAAGATGATCGCATAGATTACACCTATGAGTGCTGCTCCGACAATTCCACCGATGAGTCCTTCAAGTGATTTCTTGGGACTGAGTTTAGGTGCGATCTTGGTTTTGCCGAGCTTACGTCCGACCAGATAAGCCATTGTGTCAGAACCCCAAGAACCGATAAATATAAGCCATACCGTATAGGCACCGCAATCCATTTCCCTTACCTTTAGGATGTATGACAGGGTCACTGCTACATAGAAGAATCCAAAAAATACCATCGTGATCTGTTCAGAATTGAATTTAGGAAATGTAAGAACATAAACCGCAAGTAAAGCCACAAGGAACAACGCTATTACAACCGGGAAATAATTAACAAAAAAATTGAATATTATCCTTCTTCCGAAGGGAAGCGAATTCCAATTGATATTTAAATAATCCCATATCAATATACATACAAAGTATATCCCTGCGAAGATATAACCTATAGCTCCGGCTTTGGACTTATTTACTCCCACAACTCTGTAGAGCTCCATAAGACCGATCATTGATATGAGAAATATTACTCCAAAAAGCACATATCCGCCAAGAACCATTGAAGCTATAGCTACGGCCATAAGAATAACCGAGCTTCTGAACCTGATCATAAACGAATTATCGTTATTAATATCCTTACCCATTTCATAGTCCTCTGTCACTGATTTTATTTAAGACTTACGTCCGCCGTAACGTCTGTCACGGTTAGCATAATATTCAAGAGCCTTTTCAAGCTCCTTTTTATCAAAATCCGGCCAATATACATCCGTAAAATACATTTCGGTATATGCAAGCTGCCAGAGCATGAAGTTTGATATCCTTAGCTCCCCGCTGGTCCTTATGAGAAGGTCCGGATCGGGAATGTCGGCAGTATCAAGATAACGCTTGAAGCTTTCCTCGGTGATAGAACCGGGTTCTAATGTTCCTGCCTTACATTCTTCGGCGATCTTTCTGGTTGCCCTGATTATTTCATCTCTTCCGCCGTAATTGAGTGCAACCTGAAACTGAAGACCGTCAAACTGTTTTGAATAATCCTCAAGGTCCCTGATCGTCTCCTGAAAATCTGTGGAAAGTCTTGAAATGTCACCTATAATACGGACACGCATGTTATTTCTTAAACACTTTTCCTTACAACCGATAAGATATTGTTTTAGTAATTTCATCAATGTGCTTACTTCATCATCGGAACGTGTCCAGTTTTCAGTTGAAAAAGCATATACCGTAAGGTATTTAACACCTAAATCCCACGCAGCCTTACAAGTTGGTTCAACATTGTTGGCCCCTGCAGAATGCCCCATAGCTCTCGGCAGCAGTCTTTTCTTAGCCCATCGGCCGTTCCCGTCCATAATAATGCCAACATGAGTCGGGATTTTTTTGATTTCTTCCTTTTTAGCCAAAATAAACTCCTAAACGCAGTGAAAAACATCCCCTTTGATACAGTATAAGACACAGAAGAGACCAACTCCTCTGTGTCCTAGTTTATTACCTATTAAACCGTCATGATTTCCTTTGTCTTCTCTTCGGATCTCTTATCGCAGGTATCACAGAATTTTTCGGTCATCTTGTTGATCTCATCTTCAATCTGCTTCTGAACATCCTCGGAAATCTCACCGGACTTGCCAAGTTTCTTAATTGCTTCATTAGCATCACGTCTGACATTTCTAATGGCAACCTTGGCATTTTCACCTTTCTTCTTGATGTCCTTTGCAAGCTCCTTACGTCTGTCCTCGGTAAGCTCGGGGAATACAAGACGTATAACCCTGCCGTCATCAGTGGGGGTAATTCCCAGATCGGAAGCAAGAATTGCCTTACTTATCTCCTTAACCATCTTAGCTTCCCAAGGCTGTATCTGTATAATACGTGCTTCAGGAACCGAAATGTTTGCTACAGCATTAAGTCCTGAAGGAGTTCCGTAGTAATCAACCTTGATCTTATCAAGAAGATGGGGATTTGCACGTCCCGCTCTTATAGAAGCATAGTCC
Source organism: Lachnospiraceae bacterium (assembly GCA_024696945.1). Lineage (GTDB taxonomy): Bacteria > Bacillota > Clostridia > Lachnospirales > Lachnospiraceae > RUG11977. The sequence continues at coordinate 19,965 of JAILGF010000066.1, forward strand.
TCATCAAGAAACTCGATCGTTTTCTGCATTTTTTCTTCATAAACCTTAATTCTCTCGTCCATAATACCCTCCCTTTTTATTTTCAGATTTCATATAATATGATATCAAATCTTTAGTTTTAATTCAACAGTTTTTTTAAAAACAATTAAGCAGTAACGATAGTCCCGGTACATGTACCGGTAGCATTTTCGTAAATCCCATTAGGTCTGTTTAGTTTAAATATCAGCAACGGCATCTTATTCTCCATGCAGACAACAGTTGCACTTGTATCAATAACCTTAAGCTTCTTTGCAAATACTTCCTCCAAAGAAATAGTATCGTATTTAATTGCGGACGGATCCTTGGCGGGATCTGCGGAGTAAACTCCTTCAATTCCCTCACCGGTAAAGTTCTTTGCCATAAGGATAATGTCACAGTTAAGTTCTACGGCCCTCAAGGCTGTTGCTGTATCGGTTGAGAAGTAAGGATGTCCGGTTCCGCCGGCAAGGAATATAACCTTTCCTGCTTCAAGATCTGATACTGCCCTGTCCTTTGTAAACAGTTCCGAGATATCCCCAAATGTATAAGGTGTATAGATAGAGGTTTTCATTCCAACAAATCTGAAAATCTCAGAAACATATACGCAGTTCATAACAGTAGCAAGCATTCCTATCTGATCTGCCTTAAATCTGTCTATGGTCTCGCTGTCTCTTCCTCTCCAGAAGTTACCGCCGCCGATTACCACTGCTACCTGAACGCCTTCATCAACGATTTTCTTGACCTGCTCAGCAACTGAAATACAGGTAGCTTCATCAAATCCCTGTTTTTTGTCACCTGCAAGTGCTTCGCCGCTGAATTTGAGAAGAATTCTCTTATACTTAGCCATCTAAAACATCCTCCGTTAATTAAATATATCATCAACCTGCGGATTCTCAACAGAGCAAAAGCCTTCAAGAACCGCACCGTTTATAAGCTGTACCGATTTAGCTTTAATATTTCCCTTAATAACTGCAGTCGAATCAAGGATAACCGGGCCCTTTACATCAAGAGTACCCTTAACGGCGCCTGCTATAACTGCTGCGCCAGCGTTAATATCTCCTATAACTACGGAACCCTGACCTATTTTTACAACACCCGTACATTCAACGTTACCCTCTGTTCTCTGAGCGTTGATCATAACTTCATCGGCATGGGAATTTCCCTTAACCTTGCCTGAGATTGATAACTTTCCTTTACAGAAGATATCGCCTTCGATGCTTCCGAAAATATCAAGGGAACTGTTGGTACTTATACTTCCGAGTATTGCAGTATCTTCCGTTATGACCATAGTCTGCTCATAGTCATCATCGATGTCGCCAAGATCATCATCTTCCTGAACAGATGTTTCGTCATTATCTGATCCTTCAGAATCTGAAAATCCATCTGTATCCGGGTTTTCGTATTCTTCCGGAACATCTGATTTATCAAATGTTTCAGGTATTTCCTCTTTATTTTCAGTTGCAGTTTCATCATTCAAAAGTCCGAGGTCATCATCCATTGAATTAAGGATGTTGTCGACGTCTTCATCTGATACATCTGAAAACCCGTTTTGGAAATCAAGACTGTTTACAAAGCTTTCATCCTGAACAAATTCACTTTCCGATGCATCGGCATTGTTATCCTCGGAAGGTTCTATGATTTCAAAAAGATCATCGTTCTCCATAAAAGCTTTTCCTCCTAAGTTTAATCAGGCAGACCGGGTTCTTTTGTAAGCCCCCGTTTTGCAAGCTTATCTGCCATCTCGTTATATTTATCGTTTGTATGAGCCGCAACCTTAAAAAAGCTGATTGTCAACCTGTTTTCCTTATCATTCATCCAGTCACGGTATTTTTGTGTCAGATCGTTTTTGGCCTTCCACGCTCCGGTAACCCAGCATTCGATACCTGAGTAATCATAATATATATCAACAGCTTTATAACCGTTTTTCAGGGCATGTCTTACAGCAAGCATCGAAGCGATCATTTCACCAGAAACATTACGCTGCTTCAAGGCTTCCGGATCATTCCCGGATCCGCAAAGCTCCTCAATTTCTCCGGTAGGCTTGATCAGTACACATCCATATGCATACCTGCCTATCTCCGGGTTGAAGCTTCCGTCAACATAAGCTATAAGCTTATCATTATCTGTCATATTGTTACCTTTGAACCTGTTGCTGCTGAGGCTTGGGCTTAGCAGTCCTGTCTACCTTTTTGCAGACATAAATATCCTGTTCGTTTGAAAGCTTAAAACTACCTTCTTTAATATAAATATTTGCCTGTGTAGCGGTTTGTACGCTTTTAAGCTCGGCACGCAGACCACTGGTAAGAACAAAAGCGATTATCAGAGCAATGACTATGGCAATTACTACAGCTTCAGCTACTTCCATTGATTTATCCTCCTAATTCAATATTTTTCAGTCCATGGTTAAGATCAGATATGCTATTCCGAAGCATACTGCAAAAGAGATCAGGAAATACAGGAAGAAATATTTCCAGAACTTACCCTTATCCATAGGAAGATTACCGACAAATTTACCGGTCTGGCCGTTCATACCGAATATAAACTTCTGACCGTTCCAATTTGTATTAAGTATCCACATGGGAAGAAGCACATATTTATATGAGCCGTCCCTCAGTCTGATATTTGCATTCTCGGTCTGAACAGTATCATATCCCTTGACTGTGCTTAAGAAAGTCTGTGCAGTACTGTTCTTGATACGGAGATTTGCTCTTTCAACGCTTTCGTCGGCCGAAACATCATACTTATCAGCAAGATATCCGGAAAGATAAGCGGTTATGAATTCCTTCTGCTCATCAAAATTGAAGGGCTCCAGTGAATCCATAAGATCATCGTCCATCTTCTTTGAACCGTCAACAGGGATGTTCTCAAAAGAAAGGGAACCGGAACGTACTATTGTATAATACTTTGTCTCCTTGTACTCATAGTCATTATCGCTCCAGCGGCGTACCTTGGTTGCCTTATAACGCATATCTGCGTCCGCTCCCGAATTAAAGAGCCAGAAGGGAACGTAAACACCGTTAACCTCATCAATATGATTCTCGGAAGAGAATGCGGAAGGAAGAAGCTTTTTACCCTGGAAATGCTTGGAAAGTGCTTCCTTTGCAGCGTTTTTATCCAGTTTAAACGGAATAATGAAATCCGGTTTAAGATTACCGGCAAAATTTTGCATCATGACAATGGGATTTCCGCAGAACGGGCAGGCAGAAGCTGCGGTTGTTTCTGCAGTAACGATCTCGGCACCGCAGGATTTGCAGTGATAAGCGGACATACCGTTCATGTCCTCTCCGCTCCAGCTCTGGCCTTCATAGCCTTCCCACTTCATGGACTCGGGCTCTTCTTTGTTAAGGGCTTCGTCCAATTCCTTTAATGCGTCCATTTCAAATTCAGTGTCGCAGAAAGGACACTTCATCTTTCCGATGGAACTGTTAAACTCTATAGAACCGCCGCAACACGGGCATCTGTATTCTTGTAAAGCCATTTTGCTTCTCCTTCTGAAATACATTGAATGTTTTTAACAGCATCAAGGCACTATTTAACATAGTGCCTTAAATATACTCTTGAAAATAGCCTCAAGAATCCTCCTGAGGCTATATAAAGTTTAAAAATTGATCTTATAGATTAAGGACGGGGCTTTCCGCATGTTGTACAGAAGTTGCCTTCGTTCTCAGCGCCACAAGCACATACCCACTTTGTTGAAACGGGTGCAGCGGGCTTCGGCTTTCCACATGTAGGACAGAAGTTGCCAGTGTTCTCAGCACCGCATTCACACTTCCAAACACCTGCGGGAGCGGGCTTCGGCTTTCCACATGCTGTACAGAAGTTACCGGTATTGTCAACACCGCATTCACACTTCCATGTATTTGCTGCTGCAGCAGCTGCCTGCTGCTGTGCTACCTGCTGAGCTGCCATCTGATCCTGCTGTGCCTGCTGTGCAAAGAGTGCGTTGATCGTATTGCTTGCTCCGCCGTTGCCGCCAAAGCCGCCGGTGATAGCTCCAACACCGATCATGCCATTTAATGCTCCGTTAGGATTGTTAGCTGCATCAACCATAGCCTGCTTCTGAGCTGCAACAAGACCTGCGCCTGCAAGACCTGCATGCTGATATCTAGCCTCAGCCTGAGCATCACGGATAAGCTTCTCGTTCTCTTCTGTAGTATTTGCTGAGTTAACATCAAAGCTTACAAGCTCGATACCCTTCTCAACAACCCACTTCTGATGAAGCTGCTCTTTAAGTGCCTCGCTCATCTCTTCGGTATGAAGAGGAAGCTCGTTGTATCTGATCTCCATAGCGGAAAGCTTACCAAGAGCGGTATTCAGCTTGCCGCTGATCTCTGACTTAAGCTGTTGCTCAATGTCAGCTGCCTTAAAGGTATCCTTTACGTTGCCGGCGATCTTTGTGTAGAAAAGGAGCGGATCAACCAGACGATATGAATAAATAGCATTAAGTCTGATAGTGATATCAAGGTCAAGGAAGATCTTGCTGTCTACAAGTCTGAAAGGTACAGGTGCGGGTGTGCCGTACTTGTTGCCCATGATAACCTTTGTATTGAAGTAGTAAACTCGCTGATCGTTACCAGCCTGTCCGCCGTATGTAAACTGCTGACCTAACATCTTGAACGAATCAATAAGGCTCTGTCCGAAGCTTCCTGCGAAAATACTGGGAGCAAGGCTTGTATCATATGTGAACTTACCAGGTTCAGCACAAACCTCAATAACCTTTCCGTTTTCTACGATGATCATGCACTGACCGTCATTAACTACGATACCGCTACCATTTGTGATAACGTTATCCTCACCCTTGGTGTTGGATGACTTGCCTGTAACCTGTTTTCTACCCTTAACCATAAGAGTATCATCCGGAATAGAATCACAATAGATAAATTCCTTCCACTGATTAGCAAGCACGTTTCCTGCTGCACCAAGTCCTGCGTTAATAGCGCCGCCTGCAACACTGCCAACTGCGCCAACGACTGTTGAAATAAGTCCCATATACTTTGTTCTCCTTTCAAATATGAAAATCCTTTGGATTTTTCGTCCTGTTTTGTATTATAACATACAAGTTTTTATTTAACAATATTAATTTTAATAAATATTTTTAATCTATGCTTACCATAAAGTTATCTACGTAGAAATCAGCATTTCCGTCGGTTTCAAGATAGATTTCTGCAGATTTCAGCTCACTTGAAAGCTCCGTATAGATAGAAACATAGGTCCAATCATCCTTTAGAGCGGGTTTAGTGATCAGCTTGCCATCCGGAACACCGTCAAAGCCCATTGTAATGAAAGCATCATCTGTCTTGACAATAGATGTAATTGTAACCTTTTTACCGATATATGCGGAAACGTTGAATTTAACTGTAGCTTCCTTTTCACTTCTTGTAACCTGAAGTGAATGTCCGCCGGGCTCGAGTGAAGTAGAATCGGTAACTGTAAGCATAGGAAGATGTCCGACACCTCGTACGGCCGCGATATTCCTTGGCTCTTCGAAGTTCTCGATAAGTCCTATAAGCTTAATGCTTACGTCATCAACATACAATGAGCTGAATTTACCGTCTTCCTTCTCGGTGGTACCAAAATACAGGAAGCACGAATGAACGTCGAACGGTACTCTGTACCTTCCCTTTAATTCAACCCATTCATCGCCGCTGCATTCAACCTCGCCGACAAGAGGAAGTCCTTCTATGTCAGCACGTATATAAACGCTCTTAGCGGGGCTCTTAACCCAAGCTCTTACCTCAATAGTCTGTCCGATGAAATCGGATACGTTGATGCTTATGCCACTCCAATCATCGAAGCGGATCTCATGAGCAAGTGCGGTAGTTCCACTGTGTACAACCTTGTTCTGGAAAGCGATATGTGCAAAGCCTCTTGTTTTAAAGCCGTAATCCTCAAGCTTCTGAGGCTCTTCTCCTTTTGGTTCAAAGTCAAAGTACCTGTCTGAAAGATTGATAACGATCTTTTCAGGCTCTCCGAGGGATTCGCCTGTAAGGGCATATTTTAAAGCATTGTATGATTTCTTTGGAGAAAGATCCCCATGGAACAGCAAAGGATTTGCACCCCTGATCCATGAATTGTCATCGGTAAGTCCCCAGAATGTAACACATTTCAGCTTTGCACCGTTCTCGTTTGCTTTAAGAAGGGCCTCAAACAGCTTCTTATAAAATACTGCCTGATAATACTCCTCGTTAGCATTGGTACAGGTGCATTTTACGTCAAGCTCTGTAATATGTACCGTATCAACAAGCTTGCTGTAGTCCTTAAGTGCTGTAATATACTCTTCGATATTATTGTTGTCGCTTAAGTGACCCTGCATTCCGATACCGTCGATAAGATTCTCGCCAAGTATGCTTCCGTGCTCTTCTGTTCTTCTTTCAAGAGCATCAATAATGGCCTTCTTCTTTTCCGGCTGGAATTCATTATAATCATTATAGAAAAGAAGAGGCTTGATCTTTCTGAGTTCTACGGGAGAATCGGATGTGATCCCGTAATCGGCCGCATACTTTAATGCACAGTCATCAACCGCTTCCTTTGTATATTTGAATGCCCAGTAGATAAAATCGTCTCCTATTATCTTGTACCAGTAACTGTTTCGGAGACCTGTGGGCTGTTTATCCATAAGCTCTATAGCCTCATTGACTACATCCCAAGCATAAATGGTTGAAGCATATCCGTTCTTATACATATACTCCATTGCAGTCCTGACATAGCTTTCAAGACGTTTAAGCATCGTATCCCTGTCAACAAAGCATACAGAATCGAGCGGTTCCAGATTCTTCATAAAGGGTCTTGCCTTTATGATCTCGGGATCCATAGGTATGGTAACAGGCTTATAGCCCTTGCAGAATGCCTCCTTCGGGCACTGGCTGTGCCAGACAAGAACATGGCCTCTAACCTTCATTCCGTTATCCTTGGCAAAATCAAGCATAAGCTTTGCGTTAGGATTTATAACAAAAGGAAGATAATCCTCTTTGGCCTCGGGACTGTTAAATCCCATATTGTAAGCGGGTTTCAGCTCGTTAGCACAGGTCATGCTGTTGAATTCCCTTAAGATAACGGCTTCCTTCTGCTTATTTCCTATCTCGTTGTTTATAAAAGGCTCATGAATGGTTTCACATGCCACACCTATCAGAAAGTATTTCTCGTACAGCTCTTTTAATGTACTCATATCTCATCTCCCGTTTATAGTAATAACTTTCCTTGTCTTTTCCTTATCGTTTCTATTTTATACTATTAAGGTTTAATTGTCTATACTTATTTTTAACATTACACATTCTGAGTATCAAATTTACTGTAATATGCCTCTAATCTTGGACGTGCGGCGATATAGGCCTGTTCAAGTTTTTTGTCAAAATGTTTACCAAAACCCTCCATAATGATCTCATCGGCCTTTTCGAAGGACATGCTTTCCTTATAGACACGCTTGCTTACCAATGCATCATATACGTCAGCTATCGCCATTATACGTGCTTCAAGAGGGATCTTATCACCCTTGAGACCTTCCGGATATCCCGAACCGTCCCATCTCTCATGATGATAATGAGCAACATTCTCGGCTATTATCTTGAAATCGGCATCATCCGTGTTCTTAAGGATCTCTCTTACAATTCTGGCACCTTCGGCCGCATGCTTCTTCATCTCTTCGAACTCAGCCGGTTCAAATTTTCCCGGTTTTCTAAGAACCTGATCGTCAACGGCTATTTTCCCGAGATCGTGCATTGGAGCTGCTTTTATGAGATTCTTACAAAACTCTTCCGAAAGATTGAAGGTTTTTGCCTTCTTTATCTCACTTACGATTATCCTTACGTTTTCACTCGTTCTTCTTATATGCCCGCCAGTGGAATTATCACGGCTTTCAACCATGGTTGCCATGCCCATGATAAGATTGTTGTGCATCTCAACGATATGAGCCGTTTTACGCTGAACCTGATCCTTTAAGGAATTGTTAAATTTACTTAGCAGCTTTATATAGCGCTGGTCCTTTGTATCATCGGTTATAACAAGTTGATACCCTCTTTTCTTTTTGCCGTCAAAAAGGTAGTTGACATCTACCAGATAAACCTTCTCTCCCTTTTTATAATGATTCTTGTCCTTACTCTCATCCTTCTTGAACTCTTCAAGCCAGGGAATGACGTATTTCTTCATTGACTCTTTTGTGCTAATGGGAGTATCTACTATAATATTTGAAAGCTCTGGGAAAATATCCCTTGCAGTATAATTGCTTCCGAGATAATTATATGCAAAATCAACTGAAACAAAGCCTGTAGTACCCTTCTCGAGCACCGAATCTATTCCGGATTCGGTAATGTCATAAAGACATATCCTATGTATAATGAAGAGATAAATGATCTCAGAAAGTATGTATGCCAAAGGAATGAAGTCCAGCCTGTCGGTAAGAAGCCTCCCTCCGAAAAAAAAGATAACAGACATGCTCTCTGAGAAGAAAAGCAAGTGAATAATCTTTCTTGAAACGTGTTTCTTCTTTTTAATACTGTATACCAGAGCAGCAAAGGTTAAAACAAAGTAGCCGATTATCATGGAATAAAACAGGAAATGTCCCCATCCATATACTTTATCCGTTAAGTAACCGACCCCGTTTTCATCAATGACAAAATTGACGGATTTATAAAATATACCGTTAAAACCAACAGTAAGCGAAAGAGAATACACCAAAAGCGTACCCAGGAACATGATAAGGCGCATCCAGTTGCGCAAATTTATATGGCAGAGCATAAAGATTGCCAAAGCAATGAAAAGCATGTTAAAGCAGCCACCGATGTATATTACCTTGTTGGCAAGCAATGCTTCCCTAAGGCTATGTGCACGGCAGAGCCATACATATCCGAGATTTGTCAGGGGAACCATAAAGAATATCAGATTGAAATAGACACTGAAATGCTTGTGCCACTTATATACATAGATTGCGGCCAGGATAAGTGAAACCACGAAATAAAAATCATAGAAAATCCTAGGATTTAAAAACATAGGTCTGCCGCTCCTTCCATCCCGTATCTGACATAGGGAAAAAATACGATAAATGGCGTCCGTAAGGGAAAATACCATATAAAATATATCACAATTTATATACAAATACCACAATTTATTTATTATTATGACACACTTTATAAATTCTTAATAATTTGCTTGACATATAACGATTTATTTGTTTTAATTAATCTAATACGATAAAAACTTGATCGGAGGCAGTAATGGGAAGTGAACAGATTCTCAGCAAAATAAGGTCATCGGCCAAGGGCGGTGTTATCGGAGGTCTTATCCTTGGATTAATGCCGTTGATCATTTCTATTTTGATCATTGCTACAGGGAATTTTGAAGGTAATCTTATACTTATCATAATTTTTGCCGTTATGGCATTAGGAGGCTTCTTTCTTGCTGCTTATAACATGAGGATCATGTCCGATCCGACGAAATCTTCTGCTTTAAAAAAATATCCCGAGATGCTTAAGCTTGCCGATGAGCTATGTGCAAACACTCTTTACAAGGACAATGTTGTAATGTTTTCCGAAAGAGTCATTGCCAATGCTATAGATATAAGGCAGATTTCTTTTACCGACGAAGTTTTTCTTATTTATGTTTACATTCATAAAACAAACGGTGTAACAGATTCCAAGCTGTTAAAGCTTGAAACCGCAAGGAATACAATAGGTCTTCCTGTTTTCCGCATGAAAGATCCTGAGATAAATAATCTTATCAATCTGGTTTTATCTCGTTGTAAATATGCAAGAGTCGGTTACAATAATGACAGCTTTGCATATCTTAAGCAGATGAAGGAGCTTTGGAAACAGGATCAGGCCAGAAAGAAAATGTATATAAATTGATGTAGATTTTTCCTTTGCGTATTACAGAGGATTATCTTATAACACCCACAAAAAGGAGAATGATTATGAATTGGAAACTGAAGTTTGGTCTTGTTGCCGTATGTATCGCAGTTATATTTTTTGCTATTAATGCAAGCAATTTCTTTGGATTTCTCAAAACTCCCATCGAAGTTAAAACAATAGCCGATGCTAAGAGCCTTAAGGACGGTGATCACGTAACTCTCGACGTTACTGCCTGCTACGGATATCTTATCAGTGAAACTACCACGACCACTAATACAAAAACCGGTAAGGTTGAAAGTACAAAGGAAAGCAGCCGTTACTATCTAATTCCTTACATGGATCCGACCGAAGATTATGTAGAATATTGTCTGACCGTAAAGATCAATTCAAAAGATTTCAGTAAAATGGAAAGTGCTACTACAGCTTTTGAAGATTATTGGGAAGATTATAACTCATCCTTCCCTTCTACATCATTTCTGAAGGTTGACGGTCTTGTAACCAATATGAAGGATGAAGAAAAGAAATACGCTACAGATTATGTTAACGGCGGATATATGGAATATATCTATGTAGCAACTCCCGAAAAGAAAACTATATTCCTCATGGTTGTTCTGAGCGGTGTCTTCCTCGCATTCGGTGTACTCTTCCTTGTACTCTTCGTTCTTGGTAAAAAGAAGGAGGAGGCAAAGCTTGCAGAATTCCGTGCAAGCAATCCCGGTTACTATCATGCACCTGCCGGTGTTAACTTTGACAACAATATGGCACCTCAGAATCCCTACGCATTTGATCCCAATACAGATCCGAGATTTAACGGCATGGCTTCCGGTAATCCCGTAGGTCAGGCAAATTCCGTTCAGGGTCAATACGGTAATACTCAGGGTCAGTATAACGCACAGCCTCAAAATTTCGGAAACTTTAACGAAGTTCAGCCTTCCGTTCCTTCGGATAATTCAGGAAACTTCAATGAAGTTAATTTCAACAATGATTTTAACAACAATCCTCAGCAATGATGATATACAAAAGCCGCTGCTTGAGCAGCGGCTTTTTTTGTACCTATTATTTATCTATTTTTATTTTCTGTGTTGTATCCGGTATATTCTTTGCAAAAACAGCATATCCGCAAAGCAGGAACACTCCGTAAAGAATTCCTCCTATGACATCTGAGAACCAGTGAACACCGCAGATAAATCTTCCGAGGACCATTGCTACGATAATGATAAGACATAGGAATTGGATCGATAATCTTACTATTGTCTTCTGTATGTAGTTCTTTAACATTATCATCACGCTGCCAAGTACGATTATTACAAGCATTGTGTGCGATGAAGGGAACGATGCGGCAGGTTCAGTTTCGTCCGGCATTATTATCGGTCTGTAGTTGATGATCACAATTTCGAAGAATACATACAGTCCGATGGTCAAGGCATATAGAAAACCTGCTGAGATGATACATTTATCAACCTTCGTAAACTTCTTTCGCTTGATCAGCTGGACAAGACCAATGATTGCAAGAATTCCTGCGACCAGCAAAGCAAAATAACCGATGTACTGGGTTATGTTGTACCACAGCTTATTATATTTAAGCGTATCGTCATAATGCCATAGGTCGTGGAAGGAACTGTTGATAAGTGATAATCCTATCTTGCAGTCCTTAGGTCCAACGATTCCGACATCAACAGTATTAACTATTGTCGTCCATGCCGCAGCACAGATACCGGCAATTGTCATTAGTATTACTTTGGTTCTAGTTTTCATATTTTCTCCTTAGCTAAGGCTATAGTCCTGCCTTTGCTTAATAAAAATTACTTAAACAGTCTAGGGAAGAAGCTGTGGATACATCTTCTCCATACACTCCAGTCATGATGTCCGGGGAAGAGCTCTCTGATTATATTCAGTCCTTTGCCCTCAAGCATCTTGTCATCTCTCTCAAAGCTGTCAAAATAGTTGTCTTCGGTACCCATTGCTCTATAGAATATCTTAAAGCTGCTGTTGAACTTCTCCTTATCCTCAAGAATCTCAAGATGAGGCTCCTTGCTTCCGTCAGGTCTGGGGAAACTCATGAAACCTGAGAAAACTCCGACATAACTGAACATATCGGGGTTAGACATGGTAACCATGCTTGTCTGGTAGCTTCCCATCGAAAGACCTGCCATAGCACGATGCCACTTATCTGTATAAACATTGTACTTGTTCTCGATATAAGGGATGAGATCCTTAAGAAGCACATCGGTAAATGCATGGAAAACCATCTTAGGCTCTTTGAACTGAGTCATACCGCAAGCCATAACAATAAGGCACTCTTCCATCTTTCCTTCATAAATGAACTTATCGGCAATACGTGCCGCATGACCCTGGTATACCCAGCCGGTCTCATTCTCACCGTAGCCGTGCTGTAAATAAAGAACAGGATACTTCTTGTTTGCGTCATAATTTGCAGGTGTATAAACCATGCAGATTTCAAGCTTGCCCGTAACTGATGAAGGGAAATACTGACGTGTAACTCCGCCGTGAGGAATACCCTCAAGAGTATCCCAGTCTTCTTCTCCGGGAACGGGAATATCAAGGAAGTTCATAGGACGGCAGCAACCATATCCAATAGGAAGATAAGAATTAAGGACTTCATTTCCGTCAATCTTTATAAAGAAGTACTTAAAGCCCTTGCCAAGATCAACAGTAGCTTCCCAGATATCATCATTGATCTTATCAAATTTAAATATTGTTCCAAATTGATCGATCACAACCTCTTTTGCATTGGGTGCCTTGATGTGGATAAGGACTTTTCCGTCGGGAAGTATCTCATACCCCTGATCTCCGTCACGGTTAGGTTCTCCAAAGTACGGATCAAATGAAAGTGCTGTGTCTAAAGGCCATTGTTTCTTCATGTGTAAACCCTCTCTTTTGTTTAGATTTTTTGGTAAGACCCAAATTTTATTATAACACAAACGTTTTACAAAATGTTGTTAAAAATTGCTTAAATACTATCAAAAATAGTAAACTTATCCACCATAGTATTCATTCTTAGTAGGATTGGTCTGTATCAAGACCGAACTCTGATTAAATACCTTTATCATTTCGTCTGCTGCTTTATGTACATCTTCCTCATTTGTATAGCTTATAAATATAACCAAGGTGTATTCCTTATATACCGTATCTCCGTCGATCCAGCCGCCGTCTGCCTCCATTATGGTATAACCGCCGAAGTGCTTAAGAAGTATTTCTTTTGCTTTTTCTTTGGCTTCCTCATGTGAAAAGACAGGTTCATTGGTATCCTTATCATTTGTACCCAGATATACTACATACTGTACGTCGGTGTATTCATTTATGCTTGTATGGTCATCAATAATCTCTTCCCATACGGAAGGTGTTTCATCCGGATCATCCGAGCATAATGAAATCCCGTAGCCTCTTTCATACAGAAGCTCTTTAGAATAAGCTATCGTACCATCTTCATTTACGGTAATCTTAGGAATATTTACGGGGAGCGTTCCTTCCGGTACGCATTCACCGAATACAGAACAGAAAGCAGCGACAAGATTTAAATTAAAAGGACCGTTTCCTTCCTCATCATATGCGCTTCCATAAGGATGATAAGCACATATCACTGCATCTGCATCTTCATAACATGCCACATCATAAGGAAGATTAAGGCTTAGCAACGTTACCTTACAGTTCTTTTGGGTATGGGCTTGCTCTATAACCTGATCTATCAGATTGTTTTTGGCGGTAGCTTGAGATAATATTATAACATTTTTGGCTTTCTTTAATGCTTTCTGAAGCTTTTTATTCTTTATCTTTAAGTCTTCGTAGCAGATCACACTTACTTTTGAAGCATCCAGCAATCCTTCTTTTTCAAGACGTGTTTTAGCATATTCCACGGAGTCACGTCTATATTCAGTGGGTATTAATACCAGCGTTTTATTTCCGTTATTTCCATCAATCGGAAGTATAGAACCTTCATTCTTTACAAGAGTAAGTCCTTTAGTCGCTATATCCCATTCTCTTTCGCGATGTTCTGCCGAACCGACAACTTTCTTAGCCTGTTTTAGCTGTTTCTTCTTAGAAACGGATAAGGTTTCAGTCATTATACCGTTCTTATATTTCAGCTTTAATATCCTCTCAACGGAATCGTCGAGTTCAGCCTCCTTGATATCTCCGGACTTAACACGTTTAACCAGTTTGTTTATGTAATCCTCTACCCGGTCAAAAGTATTTACTTCTCCGTCATTATATATATCAATAGGTCTTAAAAGAATGTCAACACCTGCATTTATAGCCATTACAGCCGCATCTGTCTCATCAAAATGATTTGCAATGGCATCCATTAACAGCGAATCCGTGATTATGATCCCATCATATCCAAGTTCTTCACGGAGCAGACCTGTCATTATAGTTTTTGAAAGTGTAGCGGGAAGATATACGTTTTCTCCGTCAAGCTTTGAAACATAAGTATTCTTCTCAACATTGGGATACTGTATATGTGCAGTCATTATCATATCTATACCGGAATCGATACCTTCTATAAAAGGTATCAGCTCACATTTTCTCATCTGTTCCAATGTAAGCTCTGATAGAGGAAGATGTGTATGGCTGTCCTCTCCTACATCCCCATGTCCCGGAAAATGCTTTACAGCAGCTGAAACATTATTTTTTGCCAGTCCGGCAATAAATGCATTCACATGTTTAGCTACCATTTCGGGGTCATCGGAAAATGAACGGATACCGATTACAGGGTTATCGGGATTATTGTTTACATCTGCCACAGGAGCAAAATCCATATTAAAACCGAGTGCTTTGATCTCCTGTCCCATTATATAGGCTATTTCCGTAGTAAGACCGGTATCATCCGCAGCACCGAGAGCCATATTCCCCGATCCTACCACGCCATATGAAACGCGGTTTATCCAACCACCCTCCTGATCAACGCACACAAACATCGGAATTCCGTTTTCTGAGCTCATGGAAGCCTTCTGACTGTCACGGATCAGGGTTATCGTCTGTTCCATACCGGTCATATTCTTTGAATAGAGGATTATACCGCCAAAATCATATTTTTTAAGGAGATTTTTATACGGTGATGTAAGCTTTGTCGTATAACCCGCATCGTCCTGAAAGCTCATTATCATCATTTGGGTAAGCTTCTGCTCGATGGTCATGCTGCTGACCAATTCTTTTACTTTTGAATCAATTTCAGCTTCGCTCATGGAAGATTTACTATTTGCATATACTCCCTGCTTCGGAATTGTTGTAATACAGATAGCAACTACGATCAATACAGCAAAAATTTTTGATAATTTTTTCATAGCAACGCTCTCCTTTTTACTTTAGATTTTTAATTCATAATTATTTATTAATTATTTATTATTCTTTTTGTATGCTTTAATCCTAGTAG
Organism: Lachnospiraceae bacterium; assembly: GCA_024696945.1. GTDB lineage: Bacteria > Bacillota > Clostridia > Lachnospirales > Lachnospiraceae > RUG11977. Next base: position 35,211 of record JAILGF010000066.1, read on the forward strand.
AAATATTCTTCCTAAGATTTTGGTAGAAGAAATTTAATTCATATAAATGATAATCCCCTTTTTCAAAGAATCCTGTTTCGGTCTCATAAAGAGCATCCTGACCATCAATATCGGTTACTATAAGCTTTCCGGTATTCTTATCAATATAAGCCCCACAGTAATTTGATATTTCCTCGGTAATATTTCCGTTAACATCAAATGTCGCATATCCTTTATTTAAGGATTTATCAGCTTTTTTACCGGTGCTTTTCCAGTTTAGAGGATTAATGGATATCTCTTTAATTCCGTTATATTCCATCCTTGCATCTACGGCATTAAAGCTTACTATAACGCCAGTATCCTTTTTGCCCTTAGCAGCTTTGAGATAAGGATGCTCTGTCAGATATTCCTCTGTAAGTGATGCCCCGATGATATAAGCTGCTATATACTTATCCTTAAATCTTTCATCCTCACCATAATCAGCCAAAAGCTTTAATAGCATGTCGCCGCCCTGTGAATAACCGAACAGAACGATGCCTCTTCCACCGTTGAGGTTCTCCAGATAATACTCAAAAGCATTTTTTACGTCTGAATACGCAATATCATCATATTCAATGGTTTCAAGATATGAACTGTTCTGAATAATCCTTTGACTGCCTTCCTCCATATAGCTTCCCATAGTCATCTGTCTGTATAACGGGGCAAATACATTGGCGGCATATTCAAACTATACCTTTCTCAAGATTAAAGGTTTTATAGAACCTGTCAGCGTTCTTTATACTAAGTATATCCTCATTATCAGGATAGGTTTTCTTTAAATCTACAGTAGGAAGTACAAAGAATACATCGGCACTCTTTTTAATTTTGTCAGGCTTACTTACCCAGTAATCATCAAGTGAATAGTCTATTTCCATGAAATTTCTTTCCATATCATAGGCATAAACCTCATGGATCTCTTCTGTATAACCATCGTAAAAGCCTTTGACCATGCCAAGAACAATCTGAGAGCCTCTGTTGTAGCTTATGAGCATCTGCCTTTTTGTTCTGTCAACGGATATGCCCTCAATCTCGCCCTGAAGCTTTACATCATCCAAAGTTCTTTCCAATACAACATTGAATGAAGTCTTATTAAGATCCACCCTGCATCTGTAGATATGATCGGGCTCACCGTCATCTGCTGTACCGTCATCCGAAGTGATATATATCCATCCATCATAATATACTATACCCTGTATCCATTGGGGAGGACACTGAAGATGATACTTTCCAAGATATTTTCCGCTTGAAAGCTCATATCTGTACAGATATCTTCCGCTTTCGCCGTCATTCCATGCACACATCCATATGGATTTATAATCCGTGTCAACCGTTATTCCGGAACATTCCGTCTGGCCGCTTTCTTTTTCAAAGGGATAAGTCCTTTTGAGCTTAAGAGTTTCGGCATCATAAACGGCAATCTGTATATCAGAAGCTTCACCGTCCATAAAGTACTCCACACCGGCATATATCTCTCCGTTATACACATCGATATCTCCGATATGGTTTACCTTTACGTCCTTATTAAAATCCTCAAAAGGATCAAGATTTTGCTGTAACAGCTTCCAGTCTTTATCATAACATGAAAGTGTGGTGCTTCCGCTTACATAGTACTTCCCGTTATACCATGCTATGCCTTGACGGCCGTCAACCTCGTGCACAGATTCTAAGGAATATGAGAATCCGGGTGTCATCTTAACAGTATCAGCTTCACTTCTTCCCTTTACCGTTACAGGAATACTAGCTTTCGCTTTTACCTGAAATAAACAAAAGCACATAACAAATGTTAGAAAAACCGATATTATTTTCTTCATATAGCCTCCGATCTTATTATACCGCCACCGATAACGCATCCGTCTTCATCGTAAAATACGGCTGATTGCCCGGGAGTTGCGGATTTAACGGGTTTATCAAATGTAAGTTTAAGTCTGTCTTGGGTAATACGCTCTATATTGGCCCATTCACCTGCATGGTGGTAACGTATTTTTATATTTCCTCTTACGCTTTGACCGATCTCAAGCTCAGGGATACTCATGAAGTTAAAGTCACTTATTTCTACTATACTTGAAAATAGGTCTTCTTCATCACCTATAACCACTTGGTTTTCACTTGGAACAAGCTTACAAACATATACGGGATGCCCCATAGAAAGCCCTAAGCCTTTTCGCTGACCGACGGTATAATGAATGATCCCCTTATGCTTTCCAATTACTTTACCATTTTTGTCAACAAAGTCACCTGTATTCTCCAAAGCACCGTCGAAGCATCCTAAAGGGGGGGCTTCGCCTTTACTATATGAAACATGTGCATCTTTAAGTTGTTGATATGTTCTTAATATGAATCCGGCATAATCGTCATCCGGAATAAAACAGATTTCTTGGGAATCTTTCTTTTCAGCGACAGGAATACCTGCTTCTTTAGCAATCTCACGGACCTTTGCCTTATCAAATTCACCCAAAGGGAATATTACACGTTCAAGCTGTTCCTGTGACAGTTTATAAAGCATGTAAGTCTGGTCTTTATTAAGTGCATCTGAACGTTTAACTGTTACCCTTCCATTTTCAAGTTTAACCTTTTTAGCATAATGCCCTGTAGCGATATAATCACAGCCGAGCACATTGGCAAAGTATAACAGCTTTTCGAACTTAACGAATCTGTTGCACTCAACGCAGGGATTAGGTGTTCTACCACAAACATATTCTTTTACAAAAGGTTCGACAACATGGCATTTAAAATCTTTAACACAATTAAAGGCATGAAACTCTATTCCCAACATCTGTGCAGTATCTCTTGCATCATCTATTTCGCAGCACTTATTCTGGACTACTTCAAACTCAACGTTATTGTTTGTTTCATCAGCTTCAGTCAAAGAACTGTTAATGCTTGAATATATTGTATCATCCACTGTACTGTCCCAAGTTCTGAGCATTACACCGATAACTTCATATCCCTGCTGCTTTAACAGATATGCGGCAACGGCACTATCTACACCTCCGGACATTCCAACCATTACTTTTGGCATTATTCTATAACCTCATTAAAATTTTTCGTTGTATTTATCAAATTTCCGTTATGTTAATATATTATTCTAAGAATTATCAAAGTATTATAAGTCCTATAAAGAATGATGAAGCATTAAGTATCAGAGACAGCAGCATCCCCGGCATTCTTTTGTATTCAAGCATTTTCTTAAAAAACAAGGCTTCAGTAAGCCATACTACTATTTCAAGAACAAATACCACGACATAACTTATTAAAGAATAAGCTTCAATTCTAAAGAACAATAGGATCCCTGTGTAAATCACATTTATCAACGGATTTGTAACACAGTTGATCAGTGCAATAAACAATATGTCGTATTTATTCCTGACTTTTAGTATCAGAGCAATTGTAAGCTCTATTACGAGCGTAAGAGCTAAAGCTTCAATTAAAATCAATTTTTGGCCTCATAAAATAAAAACAAATACATCTTACAGATACCAGGTTAATTCAGGTATCACCAAAAGGCATCCCAAAATAAAGAGTAAGGCAAAAAAGATTGAAATAGAGAGCGCTATAACAAACTTGCTTTTCTTTCCCTTTTGCGCCTTATAATTTCTCCATTGTACTATCGCAACAATCAGCAAAATAATAAATACTGAGAAGCATATAATGGTTAAAAAGGCAAGCAAAAATATTCCTAATGGAATATCAATAACACTTACAGGCGCAACATCTAAAAATTTATCAAAGAATTTTATAAGTATCTTCATAATTTGAGTTTTTCTTCCTTCCTTGAAATATATATTAAGAAAACAAAACTGATAACGGTCAATATGGCAACTAAAATACTCTTTTCAAAAAAGCTTTCCGGAATTATAAACGCGCTTATCAAAGCTCCCAAAAACAACCCAATGGTAGTAAAACCGAATCCTACACCCGGATAGTTATTCATAACTGAGACAATTAACCCTAAGGCTACTGCCATAGTCATACTGAATAACAACAACCCTATAAGTGATAAGGATATAATGGTATTTCCGATTATCAGAAATGGCAATGAACCAAATGTACTTATCAGGATAGTGCGCCACATACCAATCGTATCTATCAGTAATCCCCCTACGGCCTTTCCTATTGCCATAGATGAAAAAAGAAGGATTATAGACAGATATGAGTTGTCATTCCACTCTGCAGGGATAACATATCCCATATATGACCTTACAATTACTACAAAGGTGGCAAGAAAAATTACAATGGCCGCTTTTCTCTTTGGATTTGCGTATTCGAATTCCTTTAGTTCCCCAAAATCCAACTTGATTTTTTGAAGCCTTACAAGGATGATTGGTACTATCATCAAAAGATGAGTGAGCAAAACAATCCAAATAGGGATTTTACTTAGGGCAAGAATCCTTCCTAAAGCCACCCCAAAAGCTCCGCCCGATACAAATAATGCACTCGGAAACATCTTTCCGCTTGAAGTACGAAGAGTCATCTCAGCGCCTTGCACATGTATCATGCCATTTCCGGCGGCAACCGTAACTACTATCAGCACAGGCGGCAAGCCAAAAAACATCATAACGACAGCAGCAAAGGCAATCAATCCACCAACAATATCATAATCAATTTTGATACCGATATCGTTGATAATTCCATATAAACCCTCGGGTACAAACGCCAGAGCATCATAAACAAGGGCAAACAAGACAATATACTCACTGTCATAATATGAAAATACAACATAGTACGACGTAATCTCAATAAGAAAATGTATAATAAAATATAATAAACCAACGGTATTCGCTTTTTTCATTCTATATATCTTTACGTCAGGCATGCTTGCACATCGTTGACCCGCCTGCCATGGCCTCTGTGTATATCTTGTATTGTACTTTTAACCTTAAAACTATAATATACAATATTATCATAAAGCATTTGAAATAGCAATATTTCAGGAGTATCAGAAATCATATCCGTCATATATTTTAAAGTGTTCGTAATAGTCATTCATATGGGCTATATCCCATCTATTAAAGTCCCAAAAATTACTGTCCTTTACACAATAATAGACTTCCTTGGGCAGATTGACTTTTTCTGTTTCCCATAAAATGACCGTACGTACTTCATCCACAGGTTCAAGATCATATGGATAACTTTCAGTACCTTCTTGCAGGAAGTCGAATACCGGTGCATAATTGTTGTCCACATCCCAAGATATTAAGTGCCAGGAAAGAATTTCAGCGGCTCGGTCCGCATCCTCATCTTTAAGCCTTATACCTTCAAGCCCATAACTCCAATTATTAATCTTTAGTAAAAGAATTTTTATCATTTCCTTTGTAGAAATATCAATCAGTTCTGATGGTGGTACGTCCTTTCCGTCCTTAATCCATTGGTTATAATATATGTATTTCGTATCATATTATTCCTCTTCTTCCCTCCAGATTTCAATACACCACTTTACTGAAATATAATCATTTGGCAAAACATAAATCTCATATGGATACATATGACAGTAATCACCTTCAAAGAACTTTATCCTTGACCTTGTCAAAGCGGTTTTTGCCAAATCCGTCAAATGATTTTTCGGAAGAAGGCTCAAGATTTCGGTTTCATACTCCTTCTGAAGATTCACTACTTCCACATTGATGTCGTTCACTCCGTTTGTATCCATATAAAAGGTACCTACAGGCTCATATAATTCAGAATCATATCTTGTGCTGTACCATGTATAGTACCTTTTTTCATCAAGACATATCACATTCTTATCTTCAATGTCTTCAAAAATATCTGAGAATTCAACCATATTATAGACTGGCAAATCCAGTTCCATGAAAAAACTATTGCCTTCGTTATCATATAATTCGATATACTCATTCTCATATATTAAAAAATTCGTTTTAGGGTCCATTCCGGTAAACAACAAGCCGCCATCATACTCTAATTCCGGATCATAACTCCACCCTTCCTTCTCCCTTCCATTCTCATCCAAATAGTAATCGTCAAAAGTATGATAGTATTTGACAACTTGGTTAAGATATGCATTATTTACCAAATCAAGATAATCGCTTCCTTCAGTGAACAGGTCGGAAAGCATGATTTCTTCTCCTGTTTCAAGATTAAAATTTTGAGTAATACATTCGCGAAAATCCCAGACGTTGTTAAAATACGTCTTCTCCTCATAAGAAGAACTATGAAGGCCTTGACCAGTATAAGCATCAACTCCACGAATCGTGTCCAATTTGCCATGATCATATAAATATTGATAAATGTCATCATCCGTAATCCTGCCATCATCATTAATATCAGGCAAATCGGTAAACCATTTTAAAACAACCGGTTCGACCCACCTGAATGTTACAAATATATCCAATGAAAGGATGTGGTTCTTGCTGTAATAAACACTATAATCTATCTCTCTTTCACCGTGGCCATGCTCATTTAAAAACGGAATAATCCCTGAGCGCTCCGGATAATATGCCGGGTCAAGGATTATTTCGACAAACTCATCTATTCGATCGTTTATTTTCTTTTCTACCTGTTTATCCTTTAAGCCTTTTACATGAAGAATACTTACATTGTCAGCCTTATCAACATATTCTAAAATATCCGGATGACGTCTTTCAATTCCGTATTCCTGATCCTTAATAATTTTTTCATTAAATTCCTTGCCCGTGCCAACGGTTGAATACTCGCCTGCAGCTAAAAGCCTTGCACGAAGTTCATCCCCTTTTTCCAACGCTTCATCAGAATTTAAGGAAACCGTACCGGAATCGCCATCTATCGCAAGGTATGGTACATATCCGTTTTCACGAGCAATACGTGCCCCGTTCTCACCTTGTATGTATGCTATTATGTCCCATACTATACTGTCTTTAGGCAGGTCCTTCCTAGTGATTACCTGGGAGCAATTTAAGAATGGATACTCGCCCTTCGATATGGTTTCATCACTTGGAATTACATAGTCGATACCCAGCAGTTTGATCTGGTCGCTGGTATACATATTTGCCACATAGTAGTAATATGAATAAGATATGGCACCACGTCCGTTGTCATAATCAGAAACACGGTCAACAACGCCTTCCATGTCACTTACTGTCTGTTCTATGCTGGGAGCCATTACTTTTTCCTTCGGCAGTACATACCTGTACAGGCCGGTCTGGCTTCCCGAACCTTCATTCCTTTGGAAAAGGACTATCGGTTCGTCCTCGCCGCCAAGCTCCTTCCAGTTCGTTATCTTACCACTTACGATGCCCTTAAGTTCTTCCTGGCTAACACTATCCACAGGATTATCCTTATTAACGAAGAATACGAAGCCACCGCTCAAAATGTTATGATATTCAAACTCAACTCCGTTTTCTTCAGCTTCCTCAATCTGATCTTTTGAAGGTAATGCACAGAATATCATGTCAGCTTTGCCATATGTAAGATTTTTGTACGCATCAGGAGTATTATTACACCATATAAGGGATTTTGCATCATCCACGGAAATCCCTAGCAGTTCAGCAAACACTGCATCATAAAATGGCTCAAGGGCCTTTGCCCCGTCCACTACCGGAAGTGTATCAAAAGACAGGGTCTTACCACTTTGAAGTATGGGAAGATCCTTAGTTATCTGTACAGGTGTAGGTATAGGTTTTGTTGTTGGAGTAGATTCATTCGTAGGAACATTTGTAATTTCTTTACCAGAATTGTCGATCAAGGTATTTGAATCAGAATCTTTTTCAAAATGAGTATCTTTGTAAACGGTGAACCATAGGATTTTCAACTCCGATCCCACATCGAAGCCCTCTTCATATTCACCGTTTTCATTTTTATTTATGCTTAACGCATGGTATTTGGTATATGAATACAATAATGCCTTATACTCTACCGTTCCTCCGTCTTTGTAACGGTTAGGTATAGGGATAAGAAATGCAGCAAGAACCAGTACGATAACAATAATAATTATCAGCTTCTTTTTAGTCATGGCCTTCTCCTGAAAATGTATAATACTTTAACCAATTTCCCTTGCTCTTAAGTGATATTTTAACTATTTCTTCCTACCATGTCAAGAAGATAAAAAAGCCAACGGGATTAACCTCGTTGGCTTGTATAGATTTATTATTTTAGATCAATCAAAATAATATTGGACATCTGCATCACCGGGCAAGAAAAAGTCCGGATACTTGTTTATATAGGCTTTTAACTCTTCGTACAGAGAGCCTTCGGGGATGATATAATAATCTCTATAAACATTGTTCCCGTTTTTAAGATTGTAGTCTATAAAGATTCTGTCTCCGATATCCAGCTTTTTACCATTGCTATCACGATATTCTACCCCTCTTATTACAACCGAAGCCTCTCGGAATAAATATCCAATACCATTTTTTTCGTTATTAAATTCAATTACCTCATCAAGATGGCCAAGAATTATATTATGTAGTTCGATTACCTTCTGTATATCATCTTTTGACATCTGTGTTTCCGAATAATATCTTTCACTTTGGTATTGATCTCCTGAAACATAACATGTCGTAATGTCATCAATATCCGGTACTTTTGTTTCAAATCCAAATATATCATGCATGTAGAGGATCATAAATATGATCATTGCGCCGGTAACAATTGATGCTTTTATAAAGTTCTTCTTAAAGACCTTAAAAGACTTCTCAATTATCATACATGATATCATGTAACCGATATATCCAAATATAATGATCAATACTATTATAAAAATCCGATATACCGGTACATGAGAAAAGCCTTCAGCCTGTGATGCAAAGATCCCTACCATAAGCAAAGTCATCTCAATCGTAAAAAATATTGTGAATAAAGACGAAAGAACAGGTTTGAAAATTTTAAAAACTATATTATCCTCGGTTCTTTCACATTCACGCTTTCTGTAAAGGACAAGACTTGCCGCAATCAATACTAAGGCTGAAATTAGAACTACGATCAGCTTTCCGGTTCCGAAAATACCATCTATATTAACGTAGTCTCCATCATTAATATACGAATAGGTTCCATAATACAATTTATTACTGAATATATATTCAATCGGAGAAAATATTCCGATATCCAGAACATCATTTGTAGAAAATGATCTTCCGTATCCGATAAACATAAAAGAATTATAAATGGCTATTGTATATTCGATCAATATACCTACAAATGCGAATGCTGCGTATAGTATACCTGCCATAAGTCTTCTTCCGCATAAAACAACAAATAAGGTCCCGAATGCGAACCAGAACAGATTTTGAACAGCCATAATTGCAAGCCATGCAGTCATTGAGCCAATTATGAAATAACCGGTAGTGGAAAATATCTGGATAAGTTCTACAAGGTAGATAATAATACAAGGTATCATCATTACTATAAATCCAAAAAGAAATCTTGTTGTAAACAGGCTTATCCTGTTCATCGGAAGGAATTCATAGAAATAATGTTTCTTTTTACTCCCAAGATATCCAAACGCCGCCAAAGCAACAAAAAGTCCTAGTACTATCGATGCAAAACTTGAAACCATCAAAAGCCAGGAAATTACTTCTTTAATTACCTGACGTTCTGTTTTATCATAATAGGTAAACAATCCTAAGGTACCGGTTATGGTCAACAGAAATATTGCCGTTGTTGCACCCCATATAGGCCAATTCCTTAATATATCTCGTTTGATCATCCTCCAATTAAAGGATAATTTCTTTGATTCCATAATGTTCACCTCCAAGCTCGTGGATAAATATTTCTTCGAGTGTCAGCGGAACGGTATCAAGAAGCAGAGGTTCATATGCCGAAAGCTTTGTTTTGATCTCTTCCTCAGGACATTTAACTATCAATGTATATACACTACCGTTCTTTGTATTGCTTAAGAGCTTAAAACCTTCAATAGAATCTTCGGTAATCTGAGGAATACTATCTTCCTTAAAGGCAACCTGAAGCTTGGTAATCCCCTCCTGCATTTCAAACAATGAACGCTCAAGAAGCATCTTGCCTTTGTTCATTATACCGACGGTATCACATACATCCTCCAATTCGCGCAGGTTATGTGAAGAAACAAGAACCGTTACCTTCCGTTCTGTTACGTCCTGCATAAGAAGGCTCCATATCTGGCGGCGCATAACCGGATCAAGTCCGTCAACCGGCTCATCAAGGATCATTACATCACTCATCTGACACATTGCAAGAACAAATGCAGCCTGCTTTTGCATTCCCTTTGACATTTTCCTTATAGTCTTCTTTCTGTCGATTGAAGTAATCACCGTCAGCAGCTTGTTATATCTTTCCATATTGAAATTCTTATATATTCCACTGTAGAATTTTGCCATATCATCCATATCAGAGTTGAGGAAGAAATACAGATCGTCGGGAATATAAGAAATTCTTGCCTTGATTTCAGCATTGTCATAGACATTTTGTCCGTCTATTGTGATATTACCCGAGTCCTGTCTGTATATACCGGTAAGATGTCTGATTATTGTTGACTTTCCGGCACCGTTCGGTCCCACAAGTCCGTATACCGAGCCTTTCACAACATGCAGATTTAGTTCATCCAAAGCTTTAAAGCCATCAAATGTTTTTGTTACGTTCTCTACTTTTATCACGGAAATTCTCCCTTCTGTATCTACTTATCAATTTAGTTAAAAAGATTCTTCGCTTCACTTAGAATGACAAAATACTGATTTAATTCTATACGCTTTCAATTTTTCCTTCATTTAGAACGTAATTTGCTACGTTCTTCCTTGATTCTCCGGCAACATCAAAATCCGAAAGTATTGCGTCAAGTCTTTCATATATTTCAGATAAATGCTTTTCAGATACTTCTTTTACATCCACTGCAAATGACCCCTTTCCAGGTACAGAATAAATGTATCCCTGTGTTTCCAAGTCCCTGTATGCCCTCTGTATTGTATTGGGATTTATTGCATATTGGGAAGCAAGTTCTCTAACGGAGGGCATCTTTTCATCCTTTTTTATAATTCCGGTAATGATCAGCTTTTTGAATCCATCAACAACCTGTTCATACACTGGGCGCGGATCCCTGTAATTAATATTTATCAATCGAACCCCTCCTTTCTTTAATCGTAATATACTTGCTGTTCTTTATCAATTTTTAAAGCTTCTTTGAAAAGCTGCTCATTTTTCTCAATATACTCTTTAATCTTTGTATCCAATGCGGATCCTTTTATTATCTTATATCTTCTCGTTATCGATTCATCATTTTTTAAATGATATGTCATATTGAACATATAATAATCCGTTTTTACGCCGGCTTCCCTCAGATCTACAAGACTGCCAGCAAATCCGAAGCTGTTTGAGGTAGTTCCGTAAGAATACTTTTCAAGTTCATCCATATTATCAAGTATCAGTTCGTGTATCTCAGTTATTTTTTCTTTAACTGTTTCATCGTGTATTGACTGAAAATCATTCTTTCCCGTAAACAGTTTTTCAGTAGTATTAATGTTTACATAAATAATTTTGTTTAGTTCAGGTACATAGTGTTCAATATTGAATGCATCATGAAGATATGCAATACCAAGCAGGCCGAGAACTACTGTAAATATAACAGTCTTTAGCATATTTGATGCATTAAAGATCTTGAACTTTTTTTCTACGATCATTATTGAAACAATAAAAGTAATGAAGCCAACAATACAAAGGATTATTATCAATCCTAATCTATCCGATGTTCTGTGAGCTATCTGATCATTATTGTATATGGTCATGAACATTATGATCAAAGTCAAGGAAATTGAGATAACAAATGAAAATACATATGAGAATATTGTTTTCATTGTCTTGAAAACAACATTATCTCCTGTTTTCTCTGATTTCCTTTTTCTAAACAAAATAAGTGAGCCTATTAATAACAAAATCCCGGCAAATAATATAACAAGAACTGTTTTGATCGAATCAGAATTGATCAGATGCCATTTTAATTCTTGTTTCATAAGATCACTTAATGAATCCAAGCCGATACTGAATGTATATTCAAGAGGTGAAGCTATTCCAAAGATTGAATACAGAAAACCCGAACCGAAGCTGTAACCGATAAAGCATACCTCATTATAAATATCTAAAACAAATGAAATAAGCAAGCCTGCAAAAGAAAATCCAAAATAGCAAAAGCCTGCCATAACGATCCTTCCGCAAACAACAAAGAATAATACCGCAAACGAATACCAGAACAGGTACAGACAAAATGCAAAGATGAACCATTCAAATATCAGGAAGAATCCGGATACCGGCATCTGTATGAATTCAATAAGCACCGTAAAGATGCATGGTATCAAACACAGTATCAGTCCGAATATGAATCTGTTTACAAATAAGCTTAACCTGTTAAACGGAAGAGCTTCATAAAAATAATCTTTTTTCTTTTTAGTAAGGAACCCGAATGATGCTCCTGCAGCAACAAGCCCCATTATAAAGGCAAGGAACTGTGTTGTTTCAACTAATGACCAAAGTATATAGTAAGAACTAACTGTTTCAACGCTTATATCCGTTCCGTAATTTCTGATAGTTATATTTGCAAAACATACCAAGAAAAGATATATAACACAGCCTAAAACCCATATCGGCCAGTGCCTTAATACATCCCTTTTAATAGTCCGAAAATCAAACTTGATCTTCATCCCGTCCATTTTGCTCTCTCCTTTCTCTCTCTTCCTCTTCTAAACCATAATGTTTATATCTATATATCTCTTTTATCAACATGATCAGTGATAGCAAGAACACACCGGTTATACAAGCAAGATAAAAAATCTGTTTCTTGTAACTTTCCTTCTCTTTATCCGGATTAAGGATCTGAACTACAAACTCATAATTTATGCTTTCATTCGGATCTGGCATTTCACGAGAATCATATATATCCTGTATCTGCTTTTTCAGCATTTTCTGGTCATATTCTTCTGTTTTATCAACATAACCTCTTATAACATAAGTATTACCATCTGATTTAGGCACGATCTTATTTATATTATTGGCAACATAGAAACCATCCTTTAAAGTATTATCTATAAATGGCGGTGTGGAACAAATGACCATATCTTTACTGCCGGCCAGCTTTAGAACTCCGTGATCTCTATCGGGTGTAAAATAATTTCCTCTCGCATAAAGTGCAGAGAATCCGTACTCATATTCTATCTCAACAAGATTATGGTAGTTTTCTTTGAGTTCCGAAACAGATCTTATCCTTACAGGTTCATCTTCAAAACTGTTCACGATCATTGCTTCCGGTATAAAAGCCACTATAGTATAGGCGAACAATATTAAGAAACATATTCCAAAGATAAAAGCTCTGCTGTATTTAAACTTCCACTCGAACATTTGTACCTCCGATAAAATCTAAAATAGAAGTTTTCAACTGTATTAATTATGTTAGTACAGTTATACATCATCATTCTTGATATGTCAAGTTCTTTTTTAAAAAAATTAGATGTAACAAAAATGACACAAATATTACAAATTTATGACAAAAAGGATCTGTAATATATAAATGTACAAAAAAGTAACGCGTATTAAAAAAGAACGCAAGCCGATCCTTATTGTTGTCGGAAGCGTTCTTTTTTGTTCTTAATGGTAATTTGAGCAATTTGTTTAAAAAACTGGTTCAATTAGTTAAATTTTTCTACTTTCATTTTGAAAAAAATCCTTGATATATATGACTAAAATTGCTAAAATATCATGTTGTGATATTGATAAATTTCGTTTGTGATGCTGCAGGCACATCACAAATAGGCACCATGCCTGCTGTAAGGTAAATAAGATGGGTGGATTTTTCGGCGTTGTTTCAACTAAAAAAGAAGACTGTATGTTTGATCTGTTTTTCGGCACTGACTACCATTCACATTTAGGCACCAGACGTGGCGGTCTTGCCGTATACGGAGACGGTGGCTTTAACCGTTCCATACATAATATTGAGAACTCTCCTTTCAGGACAAAGTTTGATAAGGACTTCCATGAAATGCATGGATATATGGGAATCGGCTGTGTATCAGACTATGAGCCCCAGCCCCTTATCGTTCGTTCTCATCATGGTACATATGCCATAACTACAGTAAGTCTTATCAGAAATACCGATGAACTCGTTAAGACTGTTTTCGAGAACGGCTCCTCTCACTTCCTTGAAATGAGCGGCGGCGATATTAATGCTACCGAGCTTGTAGCAGCGTTGATAAATCAGAAGGAAAATCTTATCGAGGGCATTAAATATGCGCTTGATTCTATAGAAGGTTCACTCTCTCTTCTGCTTCTTACCGACAAAGGTATATATGCAGCAAGGGATAAATACGGAAGGACGCCTGTTGTTGTCGGCCGTAAGGATGATGCATACTGTCTCGCTTTTGAGGACTTTTCTTACCGCAACCTCGGATATAATGACTTAAAGCAGTTAGGCCCAGGCGAAATCGATGTTATAACACCTGAAGGCATTAAGATTCTTATGCCTGCCGGTGATAAGATGAAGATTTGTACATTCTTATGGGTATATTACGGATATCCTTCCAGCTCCTATGAAGGAATCAGTGTAGAAAGAATGAGATACAATTGTGGTAAGGCTTTAGCTTCCAGAGATAATGTTAAGCCCGACATAGTTGCCGGTGTACCCGATTCCGGTACAGCTCATGCAGTTGGCTATTCCAATGCATCCGGAATTCCTTTCTCAAGACCTTTTATCAAGTACACACCTACCTGGCCTCGTTCGTTCATGCCTACGATGCAGAGCAAGCGTGATCTTATTGCAAAAATGAAGCTTCTTCCCGTTCATGACCTTATTAAGGGTAAGAAGCTCCTGCTTATAGACGATTCCATCGTTCGCGGAACACAGCTTAGAGAGACAACTGAATTCCTTTACAACAACGGTGCCGAAGAGGTTCATATCCGTCCTGCTTGTCCGCCTCTTGTATATGGATGTAAATATCTTAACTTCTCACGTTCAAAATCAGAGATGGACCTTATTACAAGACGTGTTATCGCTAAACTTGAGGGAACCGAAAATCCTTCAAAGGAAGTGCTTAAGGAATACACTGATCCTGATTCCGAAAAGTATGCTCAGATGGTTGAAGAGATCAGGAAGCAGCTTAAATTTACTACTCTTCGTTTCAACCGTCTCGACGATATGCTTGACGCTGTCGGAATCCCTGCAGAGAAATTATGTACATACTGCTGGAACGGAGAAGAATAAATAATTTCATATAAAACAAATGATCCCGGCAGCAATAAAGCAACCGGGATTTTTTTATTACACATAAAATTCCTTATTATCATCAATAGAATAACAGCTAAGCCTTCCACCCATACTCTTATATCCGGCTCCGGCGTCAATATCTATATACTTTCTGGTTTTCATTATCTTGCCGGTATATTCCTGACCAAGCTGATAAGTCGGAACATGACCGCATATAATATACTTATCCAGCATTTCCAGCTGCTCATGCCTCCAAAAATGGATATCGGATGAAATAAGAAGGTTGTATTCATCTTTTTGAGCAGCAGACTCTATTGATTCGACAACCAGTATTTTTCCGATTTCATCAGTCACAATATAATCATTCATCAATCCTGTATGCGTTATAACAGTTTTGCCAAACTGTGGAATGTCATATTCAAGATATAATGGCAATCCTTTAATAAACTCAAGTACTTCCGATCTTTTTTCATAATTTAGTTCTTTTAAGCTATTAAGAGTGCTTTCACCGAAAAATCTGATCCAATTGTTCTCGGACAAGGTGCCTTCCATATACATTTGTCCAAAGAGTTCATGATTTCCTTTAAGCATAACAGCATCACCTTTTTTGACCATATCCATAATCATGAACATGATCTCAACACCATTTTCACCACGGTCAAATACATCTCCGTTTATGATAAGAAAATCCTCTCCGCTTTTAAAATCTATTTTTTTTAGCATTTTATTAAAAGAATCCATATCTCCGTGGATGTCTGCCATTATATATCTCGCCATCAGTAAGTCCCTTCTTTCGTCATAATTTATAACTAAAATTCTTTAATGAAGCATAATTTACTTCCGATTTTTTTCCTGAGCAAAAACTGATAGTATAATCAGCCATATTTATTACGTTGAAATAGATAATGCTGTCTTTATAAATAATCCTGTTATTCCTATAGTCAATTGTTGAATCATCATTTTTGAACATAGAAATTCCTATTCCTAAGAACTTAAAAAAAGCTTCTTTAATAGTCCATATTTTATAAAAGCAGGCTTCAGGATCTTCCGCTGTTCTTATCATTTCCTGTTCCGACGGTTTAAAACATTTGATGAGTCTTTCCCATTTTGCAGATTTATGCTTTTGAACGTCTACTCCAACTTCATATTTACCGGCTGCCATCACTACAAGATCTCCGGAATGCGATAAGTTAAACTTCGGAGCTTTCTCAATGTCAAAATAGGGTTTACCGTTTTCCGAAAGTTTTATTTCTATATCCCATAATCCAATCTCTTCTTCAGCAAGACGGCGTATCATGACTCTGCCCAAAGCACAGCGCATTCTGTCTTCAAGCTTTCTGAATTTAAGTATTTTATCACAATCTTCTTTCGGTAAAGATGTAAGTATAGTTTCCAGTTTCAAGCTATCTTCAAGCTTTTTAATATCAGCAATATATAAATCCATATAATATTTCGCCTATTGATTTTACCCCTTATTCATTGGTTCTTTACTTATGAGTACTACCGTCTCCACATGATCAGTCCAAGGGAACATATCAAACGGAGAAATTTTTTTAACTGAATACTTTTTCTTGATGAAACTTTTTAAATCCCTTGCCAGTGTTTCAGGGTTGCACGATACATAAACAATATTTTTTATTCCGGCATTATTGACTGACGTAATAAACTCCTCAGTAGATCCGCTTCTTGGCGGATCCATGATCAATACATAGTCATTGCTCTGCTCTTTTATTTTATCTTGATATTCCTGCATCCACTTTGTAGCATCTGCTTTTACGAATTCAATGTTTTTTATGCCATTATTCTTTGCGTTTGAGATGGCATCTTTTACCGCGGAAGCGTTTAACTCAATACCGATAACGTTTTTTACTTTGTCCGCCATACTCATACCTATGGTACCTGTACCGCAATATGCGTCTATTATCATCTTGCTGAAAACTTCAGAATTATTATCTATAACATTTTGTGATTTAGATTTTCTATTTTCAATTTTAGTGTTATATAATGCGAATTCTAATGCTTTACTGTAAAGCTTTGGTGTCTGATATGGATTAACTTGATAGAATGAATTAGGTGAAATTCGGAACTTTAATCCTAAAAGTTTATCCTCGATAAACCCTTTCCCGAAGCAGACTATATTTCTTTCACCCAATACCATACTGGTACGTTTATCGTTTATATTCTGAACAATTGTTGTTATTTCAGGAAATTTTGTTCTTATAGCCTTTATAAAGTTGTTTTTCCCGGGGAAAGGTACCGTAGCTGTAACTAGAACAAGCATAATCTGTTCTTGTTTGTCTTTTTCCTGATCAGTTATTGAACTACTCCTGCCAACCCTGACAAGAACGTGTCTCAGCCATCCGGTTTTTGTATCTTCATCATATACCTTATATTTAAATGATGGCAGCAATCGCTTTACTTCCTCTATTATCTCATCTGCCTTTTTATCCTCTAAAAGACATCCTTTTACATCAACCACCCTGTGGCTGTCCTCTCGGTATATTCCTCTGATTATCTTCCCTTCACCGTTTCTCGAAAACACGGAATGTACCTTGTTACGGTAATACATAGGATGTTCTGAACCAACAATCTCGTCTATTTTAATCTTCTGTGCTTCTGTGATTTCTTTTAATGCAACTGAAACCTGCTTTTGTTTTAATTTAAGCTGTTCCTCATAACTACCATTAATATATCTGCACCCGCCGCACTTTTTAAAATACGGACACTTGCTTTCAGTTTTATTATCTTTTTTATCCATTTGAAGATTTTTCATAATTTCACCATAAATCAAAGTATTTCAATATAAAAAGCCTTATATTTTATACTAAAACCGATATTTCCATTAGCTTCCTAAACATTTATTATATCAAAATACGTTTGGTTATACAATAGAATTTTTAAAGAAAGTACTGGAATTATTCCGTATTTAATGATATAATGCATATGAATTAAACTTAAATGAAAGGAACTCCGCATTGCGGAAGGGTAAAACTATGTTAGAAGCCTTAAAAAAGGAAGTTTGCGAAGCCAATCTGCTCCTTCCTAAGAACAATCTTATAACTCTTACTTGGGGAAATGTATCCGGAATTGACAGAGAACAGAGACTTGTAGTTATCAAACCCTCGGGCGTTTCATATGATACCATGAAGCCTGAAGACATGGTAGTTCTTGATCTTGACGGAAATAAGGTTGAAGGTGATCTTCGTCCTTCATCCGATACACCTACACATCTTGCTCTTTACAGAGAATATAAGGAGCTTGGCGGTATAGTTCATACCCATTCACGTTGGGCAACCGTTATGGCACAGCAGGGAATGGACATTCCTGCACTGGGAACCACTCATGCTGACTACTTCTACGGAGCCGTTCCTTGCGCAAGATGTCTTTCACAGGAAGAAATCGATGAAGACTATGAAGGCAACACCGGAAAATTGATTATCGAAACATTTAAGGCACGCGGTATAAAGCCCATGGACGTTCCAGCAGTACTTCTTAAGTCCCACGGACCTTTTACCTGGGGCAAGAATCCCGCAAAGGCTGTTGAAAATGCAATCGTTCTTGAAGAAGTTGCATTTATGGCTTGGCATAATCTCTCACTCTCCGGTTGCACTATCAATCCTGTACCTCAGAGTCTGCTTGACAAGCATTATTTCCGTAAGCATGGTGCTAATGCTTATTACGGACAGAGTAAATAAGATATACCAACTTAAAAGAACGCTTCCGGATCCACTCCGAAAGCGTTCTTTAGAAATTTTAGTTCGATAACTTCCTGAGATGAGTGACACTCAATCAGATATTCGAAAATTTACGATTGTAAAAAGTGGCTCGAAACCGCATAAAATCTACATCTTTTTAGAAAAAACACTTGAAAAAATCATACATGTATGGTACAATAATGAGTAGAAAGTACCACTCAAA
>JAILGF010000068.1 GCA_024696945.1 Lachnospiraceae bacterium
ATCGGTCATCTGAACTTTGTGTACGGGTTTCTTTTCTTTTGCCATAATAATAGGCCTCCTATGATAATTATATTTTATCTTAGGAGACCTAATAGTTCCACTATTATTTATATATTTACAGACTTTTTTTCACATACTCGATGGATCAGAACGATCCTATTGCCTATAGCTCTGGCACACATATACATTTTCATGTTATAGAGATCATCATAAGGAACCGATACACAGTATGTTTTGTAGGCATGTCCTCCTAAAAGCATATCGCTTTCTTTTGTAAAAGAACAGCCGGCAGGTAGCATACTGTTGTCGATATTAGAATCATCAAAATAATCATCAAGCTTAACTCCGAATATTTTCGAACCTATGCCGTTATCGGTAATGGTGACGATCATTGCGCAAGGAATGGGAGCGATAGTGCTTCCAACCTTCATTTCCTTTACTCCGATGAAATTGAATTCATAATCTGCATTTTTATTCTTAAGAGAATTGCCCATATTTACTTCACTTTGGAATGATCTGTCATAGGCCATATATGTATAATCACGGATATCGTCATTCATCACATCGATCTTTATATCTGCCCATTCGTTTGTATAGGTACCGTATTCGGATTTGCCTGTAGTGTAAGCGATACCTTTATCGTTTTTGTCGCAATTTGAGTATCTGTAGACTCCAAATCCGATCATGCCTGCCAAAATGATCAATACCGCTAAAATAAAGATTTTGCTTGCTTTGTTATTGCTCTTATCAGGCACGGTATTTATATTTGTATATGGAGTTCTTGAATACGGAGATGTATAGGGGCTTCCACCATATCCGTTATTCATTGGCTGTCCCTGGTAGGGTGCACCACCCTGATAAGGTTGGTTTTGATAACCGTTCTGATAAGGCTGTCCACCGCCTTGACCCTGATATGGAGTACCCTGATAAGGCTGACCGCTTTGGTAGGGGGAACCCTGATACTGTCCCCGGTTCGGTGTTCCTGCAGTACCGGCTGTGTTATTCTGCTGAGCCATTTCCTGAAGTTTCTTGGCTATAGGGTCGAGCTCAACAGGTTTTTCAAGTTCTGCTATATTGGATAAAACAGAAGTTTCTTCAGGGGAAGAATTATTACCGTTTTCTGTGCCGGATTCGTTCTGAGGTTCCAAAGATTTTTTAAACGCCGCAAAAGAAGCGTTTGGATCGAAATTGTTGGTAGGTTGGTTGATAAACCCGGTATTGCCCTGATTATTGCTCATTCTTGCTGCATCTGCATACTTGGTTCCGCATGACGGACAGACTAAAGCACTGAACATTTTAACTGCTCCGCACTTCGGGCATTTATCGCTATCATTATAATAGCCATTATATGCATTCCCATCGTTCATGTATAAGCCCTCTCCTTTACTTAATCGTTTTACATTTTCTGATTATCCATGATTTGAACTAATTTGTCAAGGTTTTTTATTCTGCAGGGTTTGAAAAAAACATTGACAAAAACAGAATATATCTGTATAACCGAATTATCAGTAAAGGCATACAGATAATTTGCGGATGGAGGTTTTTTAGATGGATTCACGGGATGAATGGGTTAGAACCAAGCAGGATCTTGTATCCGAAATAAAGAAACTGGGCTTCCCGGAAAGTCTTGGCAATGAAGTGGCTGTGAATCTGGGCAGTCCTAAAGCGATGGAAAGAATGATAGCGTATCTGCATTACGTAAAGCCTCGGACTGCAGAACTTATAGTGGATGAGATGCTGGCAATCTGCAGTGATATAGACAGATGGAAAAAGAAAAAGATGAGTGAGGCTGCAAATGCTGCATATAATGAAATGTTAGATGAAGGGATATAATGTGTCGCGAGAACCCAAATTCATTCTTTTGTCTGTAATGCAGATAAATAATATAATATGAAAGGGTATGAACTATGGAATTAAAACATATTATAATACTATCATATCTTGTAATAATGAATATCGCTGGTATGGCAGTTATGGGGATTGATAAAAGCAAAGCGAAACGCGGAGCTTGGAGGATAAAGGAAGCAACTTTGTTCACGGTAAGCTTTATAGGCGGAAGTCTCGGAACATTGCTTGGAATGTACATGTTCAGGCACAAAACGAAGCACATTTACTTTGTGATCGGAATGCCGCTGATACTGCTCCTGCATATCGGGCTGGGAGTATTTCTGTTCATGAAGGGGATTTTATGATGATTTTTCGGATGATTCTAATCGCAGGGACGGAGGAATAAAATGCATTTTGTGGATGCAAAAGGATTGCTATCCGGAAGTAACGGTCATTACGGTATGAATATTTACCGAGGATGTTCCCATGGGTGCATATATTGTGATAGCAGGAGCCTCTGCTACCGGTTCACACATGCTTTTGAGGACATAGAAGTAAAACAGAATGCTCCTGAACTTTTGGAAAAGGCGCTAAAATCCAAAAGAAAAAAGGCTATGATAGGGACAGGAGCCATGTCTGATCCATATATGCATTGCGAGGAAGAATTGGGACTTACCCGAAAATGTCTGGAGATTATCAGAAAATACGGATTTGGCGTGGCTATCCAGACGAAATCCGACAGGATACTTCGGGATATTGATCTCCTGGATGAAATAAATAAAGAAGCAAAATGTGTAGTACAGATGACGCTAACCACATATGATGATGCGCTTTGCAAGATACTAGAGCCCAATGTATGCAACACTAAGAGGCGTATTGAGGTCCTCGGAAAAATGCAGGAGAGAGGCATACCGACAATAGTCTGGCTTTCACCGATCCTTCCATATATTAATGATACGGAAGAAAACATCACAGCCATACTTAATGAGTGTGTGAGAGTAGGTGTTAAAGGTATAATCTGCTTTGGCATGGGCCTGACACTGCGCGACGGTGACAGGGAATATTACTATGCTGCTCTTGATAAGCATTTCCCTGGATTAAAGGCAAGATATATCCGGGAATTTGGAAATGCCTACGAGATTCCAAGTCCCAATACTGATAATCTGTATAAGGTTTTTTACTGTATCTGTAAGAAAAACGGAATGATGTCAACACCGGACGAGTGCTTTAAATATATGAATGAGTTTCCGGAAAAATATGAGCAAATGAGTTTGTTTGACATATGATAGAAAAGTAACGGTTTATTGTCATCCCGAACGAAATTGAGAAATCTGCAGACGTGATGAATTACATTAATGAGTAAAAATGGGTTCAAGAACTGGCAGGTAGATTGGAATTTAAATTTGAATTTTGAAAAAATATGTTGACAATTAATTAAAAAATTAGTATAATCAAAAATGTCGATTGTATCTGATGTGTATCGATTTAGAAATGAAGATGCTTTTGACAAATTTATGAAAGAAAAAGTTCCAGAAAGGGAGGTAACAGTAATGATTATTATCATTAGAAAAATTATAAAAAAGAATATCAAAAGCATTACCTCCTGGGGCGGTGTATATTAATAGTTTTAAGTCATACGCTATAGGTTTACTATGGCCTGAAGATGATCAAGAATTATTATACCCTGATACCGGAAGGTATCGGGGTATTTTTATATTCAATCACAGGTGACATTGGGGACGGTTCTTATTGTCACCTCGGATTGAATAATACCCCGGGAGTTTGGAAGGGGGAATGTATATGTTTCAGATAAAAAATGTAACATTAACACATAAAAAGGATTTAAGAACCATTTTAGACGGTTTCTCGCTTGTTTTAAATGATGGGGACAGAGCTGTTATGATAGGCGAGGAGGGAAACGGAAAATCCACGCTTATGAAGTGGATATATGATCCGGAGCTGGTAGAGGATTATATTGAGTATTCCGGAGAAAAAGTAATAATCGGTGAGAGGCTCGGATATCTGCCTCAGGAGCTTCCGGAGCAGGAAAAGGGCAAAACCATATGTGAGTATTTTATGGAAGCGTCAGGATTCCTTGATAAGACTCCTAAGGAGATGTCAAAGCTTGCTAATGATTTCCATGTTGAAACGGAGTTTTACTACAGGGAACAGACGATGCAGACTCTTTCGGGAGGAGAGATAGTAAAGGCTCAGATGATGCGGATCCTTATAGATGATCCGACCATATTGCTGCTTGACGAACCATCAAATGACATCGATATCGAGACCTTAGAACTTATGGAAAAGCTTATAAACTCATGGGATCATGCGGTACTTTTCATATCTCATGACGAAACCTTGATAGAAAATACTGCAAATCGCGTGATACATTTTGAGCAGATCCGTAGGAAAACTATGTGCAGACACACTGTGGCAAATATTCCGTACAGGCAGTATGTGGAAGAAAGGCTGAATAACTTTAATAAGCAGGAACAGATGGCTATTACTGACCGAAAGGAAAAGGAGATACGCGAAGCAAAGTACCGACGCCTTTTACAAAAGGTTGAGCATGCACAGGGAGCTGTATCCAGACAGGACCCTTCCGTTGGGAAAAACCTAAAGGACAAAATGCACACTGTAAAGGCTATGGGTAAGCGTTTTGAAAGACTGGATGAACAGATGACCGAGATGCCCGAGCAGGAGGAAGCAATCTTCTTTAAGCTGGGAGATAAAGACAGCAGCATACCTTCGGGAAAGTGGGTACTGGAATATGAGAGCTCGGAGCTAAAGACAAGTGATGGTTGCAGGGTACTTGCTAAGGATCTTGAACTAAAAATCCGCGGTTCCGAGAAGATAGCAATAGTCGGGACTAATGGCTGTGGAAAAACCACGCTGCTTTCAAAGATAGCTGAAGATTTAATTGCAAGGCCGGATTTAAAAGCTCAGTATATGCCTCAGAATTATGAAGTACTTTTGGACCTTAATGAGACACCGGTGGACTATCTGGATAGTTCTGGAGAAAAAGAAGAGAGAACCCGGATACGTACATATCTTGGTGCATTAAAGTATACGGCAGATGAGATGGATCATCCGATAAGGGAACTTTCAGGCGGTCAGAAAGCTAAGGTATTACTCCTAAAGCTTAGTATGTCAGGCGCCAATGTACTGATACTGGATGAGCCTACACGTAACTTTTCACCTCTCTCGGGACCTGTGATACGTAAAATGCTCAAGGAATTTCCGGGAACTGTAATCAGCGTTTCTCATGATAGAAAGTATCTGGATGAGGTCTGCGATAAGATATACAGATTGACAGAGACCGGACTTCATCCGGTTGAAGATTAAAGATAAACTAAAGGTACAAAGGGTGAAAAATGAATTATTTTATTGAAGGAATACAGGGTGCCGGCA
>JAILGF010000021.1 GCA_024696945.1 Lachnospiraceae bacterium
ATGGAGTTCGCATACCATTATTTTACAATAAAGCCCGGACTTTTAAAAGCCCGGGTCTTTAATTTTATATGAAAAATTTGATGAATGGTCGGATTTCGTTTGAAGAAAAAGACTGCCGCACTTAGTGCGACAGCCCCTTTAGATTGCTGCTACATCCAGACACTAAAACTTGAGTTTAGATTGTTCAGATAAGAATAGCTGCCATTCCGGTTGTAAGAACTGGGAGCAGTAGTGCTGGCGATAGCATTTGATCTGGAAAGAAGTTGCGAAGCATAGGAACCATAACCTGTGAAAAGTGATTTTACTGAAGAAATATCAGCTGAATTCAATTTCTCCTGATCAAATGAAAGCTTATTGTCGAGACCTACGGTTATCCCTGCTTTTGACAGCAATTTGGAGTTAACCGCTGTGCTTTTGGTAAGCCATGCACCGTTTCTCAGTACAGACATGGAGTTTGAGTTACCGGCAGCATCCACGGTCTTATTGTAGTCCTCAGTGAATTTCTGCAATGCCTTGCCGATAGCCTCACGGTCATAGTCCAGCTTGACAGTCTCATTGCCGGATTCATCTTTTTCGGTAACGGACTTCTTTTCCCAAAGAGAAGTCTTCATTACATCCTTGATGGAATTACTCATGGATGCGGCATCCTGGGCAGTCAGCAGTGAAGCAGGCTGGTTGTTTTTTACCAAATTGCTTACATTGCCGGATCTGTCCTGAGAATAGTATGCCTTCATCAATTTCTTATACGCTCCGCTTCTTATCAGAGAATAATCCGATACGCTGAAAGCTCCGCTCATAGCATTTGTCCCGAAAAGAGATGAGACCGATCCATAGTTATTATAATTCCTATAGGAGTTGTACCGATTATAATAACTATATGAGTTGTAATCATTTCCATAACCTCTGATCGATGATATCATAATTTTTTCCTCCTTTCTTAAAAGATAAGCATAAATATACTATGCTTTCATATTTTATATCGGTTAACAAATGTTAATGATTAACAGCTGTAAATAAATATTTATAAATAGATGTTAACAGATAACAAATGTTGTCCGATATAAAGAACAGAAGATAATATTCAAATCACACACAAAATACACGGAGGTATAAAAATGGCATTAAAGATTGAAAACACAAATGTAACTGCAGGTTACAACACAAAGGGATATGATGTTAAGGAGAACACATCCCGCGATCAGACAGTAACAAACAAGGATACGGAAAAGACAGATCCCGGAGAGCAGGCATACAGCACAAGTACCAATAAGCCTGCGGTTTATGAAAAATCGGATCCAAAAACAAAAAAGGCAGGTTACTCAAAACCTTCAGTTGTAGAGCAAATGAAAGCTGATGCAGAGGCAAGGCAGAAACAACTGGTATCGATAGTCGAGAAATCCCTTTCAAAGCAGGCAGGTCTTTATGGTAAAGCTAATGGAGATGATATATGGAAATTCCTGGCGAGCGGAAATGTAAAAGTTGATCCTGCAACCAGGCTGCAGGCTCAGAAGGATATCGGAGAGGATGGATACTGGGGTGTAAAACAGACATCTCAAAGACTATTTGACTTTGCAAGCGCCCTTGCAGGAGATGATGTTGAGAACATGAAGAAAATGCAGGCGGCTATGGAAAAAGGTTTTAAACAGGCAACCGGAGCGTGGGGGAAGAAGCTTCCGGGCATATGCAGCGAAACCATGGATGCGGCTAATAAGCTTTTTGAGGATTATTTTGCCTCTAAATCCTCAGAATGAAAGGCAGGATGATATTATGACAATAAACGGAATAAGCGGACAGAACTATGCTTCAAAATCTTTTATGATGGATATGGGTTCTGATGCAACGAGTAAGAATCTTCAGAGTCAGATAGCAAATGCTCAAAAGCAGATGCAGGAACTTGGTTCAAATAAGGATATGTCACCTGAAGCAAAAATGGAAAAACGTAAGGAAATCCAGGAGCAGATAAATGAGCTCCAAAATCAGTTACGCCAGCATCAGATAGAACAGAGAAAAGAGAACCTTCAAAGAAGCACATCTACCATGGAGGATATGCTCGGAGGAAACAGGCAGAACAGCCAGCCGTCCGCAGGCGGAAGCATGCAGGCGATCCTGTCTGCTGATTCAGCTATGACGCAGGTAAAAGCACAGGGGAAAGCCAGAGCACAGGTGAAAGGTGAAACAAAAATCCTAAAGTCGGAGATCAGGCAGGACGGAGCCCGTGGCGGCAATGTGGAAAAGAAACAGGAACAATTAGAAAAGACAGAAGCAAGGGCACAGAAACTTGAAAACGTGATCGTGGAATTATCAGGTAAGGGGCTGGCTGCTTTTAAGGAATATAAAGAGAATAACCGTCTATCGGAGGACTCTTCAAGAAAGATACCGGATGAGTATATAAATCAATTAGACCATTTACATGTTTTA